>JABXJT010000184.1 GCA_013375455.1 Candidatus Helarchaeota archaeon
GAAACACTGATGGATGAATGGGGGTTTAGAGGTTTTGTCGTTTCAGATTGGTGGGCAACGATTACCTCAACTAATACAGAAAATTGCGTAAACGCGGGTTTAACACTCGAAATGCCATGGGTAATCAAGTATCGGAAGGGCCGATTGAAAAAAGCACTGAAAGAAGGGAAGTTTACCGAAGAAACACTTAATGACAATGTAAAAAGACTGCTGCGTGTGATGTTTCTTGTCGGTCTTTTTGATGATGAAAGTACCCTTCCATCGGGTAGCAGAAATACTCCGGAACATCAGGCTGTAGCTCATCAAATAGCTGAAGAGGGAATCGTTCTTCTCAAGAACAATAAAAATCTATTGCCTCTAGATATTGAAAAGATCGAAAAATTAGCCGTTTTGGGACCCAATGCAAATAAAAAACATGCTTTTGGGGGAGGTAGCTCGATGATTCGATCTTACTATGAAATCACCCCGAAGAAAGGCTTGAAAAAGAAATGTAACGGAAAGGTTGAAATTATTTCTTCTGCGTCGGAAGCGGATGTAGCTATTATTTTTGCTGGCTTGAAGCATGGATTTGGCAAGGACTCAGAGGGAAAAGATAAAAAGACTCTGGATCTTCCCAAAAAACAGATTGCGCTAATAAATAAAACCGTTCAAGAAAATGAGAATACTATTGTCATTCTCATAAATGGTAGCCCAGTTACCATGGATGGCTGGGTCGAGAAAGTATCTGTGATTATTGAAGCCTGGTATGCTGGATGTGATGGGGGAACTGCTCTTGCAGATATTCTTTTCGGAGATGTAAATCCATCTGGAAAACTCCCCTTAACGTTCCCCAAGAAACTTTCCGATTCACCGGCCCATAAATCACCAAGAACTTTTCCAGGCGATGAGAAAGTGTATTACGATGAAGGAATCTTTGTAGGGTACCGCCATTTTGATACAAACGGGATTGAGCCACTATTCCCCTTTGGACATGGTTTATCCTACACAACCTTTGAATATGAAAATCTTAAAACCAATAAACAGCAAATTTCCGCTGAAGACAAGGTAATAATCACGCTTGATATTAAAAACACTGGCGAACGAGCTGGTGCTGAAATCGTTCAGCTTTATATTCAGGATGTCGAAGCTAGCGTAGAAAGACCTCTTAAGGAACTGAAAGGGTTTAAGAAGGTACAACTAGAACCTGGTGAGAAAAAAACGGTTGAATTTGAATTGGAAAAGAGGGATCTATCCTTTTATGATGAGCAAAATGGCATCTGGAACGCAGAGAAGGGATTATTTAAGATACTTATTGGAAGCTCATCACAAGATATTCGATTACAGGGCGAAATGGAATATCTAGGTTAAAATATTAATGGAGTCATAATTTAAATGGACGCACCAACACGAGTATTAAAGGCACTTAATCACGAGGAACCTGATAGAGTACCAGCTTTTGAAAGTACTTTTACAAATGATACCATCACTGCTCATTATGGAGTAAAATCCAGTTTTGGAACAATAAAATTCTTGTTGAACCTTCTCGGAATCCTTCCTTTTAAAAATCGAATCGTGAGGTGGTCTCTAAAAAAACGGAGCCTGGTTATCAGAGGATTTAAACCGATCTTCGAGTTTTTCCGTAAAGTGAAATTAGATATTGGTTTGAGTATATGCTCAGGCTTCCCAAGAAAAATGATAAAGGGAGGATTCATCGGCGAATACGGACGCATCATGAAATTTGAAAAGTATAAAGAGGATGGGACGTTGATAGTAGGATATCATGGTGGTTATTTTCGCGATTTTAATGA
>JABXJT010000079.1 GCA_013375455.1 Candidatus Helarchaeota archaeon
CCATTAGCAATGTATTATTTGCTTATTTAATTAACCTCAGCTTGCTTCCCACTTGGATTACTATTCTGATATCTCTAACTTTTGGGTTACCCGTGATCGTGAGTTGGAGTAAGCAAACGATAACTAACCGGGATAATTCAAATACAACTCGAATCACGACCGGCATCGGAGGAGGAATAGGACTTGCAATGTTAATTTACCTCCCAACACCTTACCGTGAACTCATGATTTTTTCGATTTTTGGAAGCGTTTTCTTAATCTTATATTTTGGAAAAATTAGGAGATATAAGAGGAGTTCTCTAGAAGTTCAACAGCGATCCAATCTTTAGACTTGGTCTGCCCTAATAATTTTATGACATTTCGAGCAAATCGCATTAAATCCTTCATGTAGCAATTTCAGGTTATCAGGCGATAGGTCATTTCGGCAAAAGGGGCATTTTTTTGCTACTTTAGAGGGAGCTGCTGTTGGTTCAGTTATGGAAGCTACTTCCTCAGCGGGAACTTCAGGGGCTTCAAGGCTAATGGTGGGATATACGGCATGTGCAATTTCGCGACCTTTGACGGAAGGATTCTTTTTTGCACCCTTGATTAGTAATTCTGCTTCGGCCTGTACCAATTCAATAATGGTGAGCTTGTCACTCGCTGCTTGAGTGATGGAAGTATATTTTTTGCCAGCGGTCCCCTTCGGCACTATTAGAATGCCCTTATTAATAGCGCCCATTGTTATTGCATCTATAATGCGATTGGCGGCGTAATATGCAGCTACGCCACCGCTCCTATCAAAGGTCTTCACCGATGGCACTTCTATACCATACTTTTGATTGGTTTCCTTTTCCACAATGATACCCGCGAGTTTCTTTGATTTACCACCCTTCCCCTTGAATTCTGGTTCTAAGGCTATTTCCAGGGATTTGTCTAGTTGACGGGAGATGGTTGAAATGGAATCGATGGCGGCTCCTGCCACGGAGCTTGGATTCACGTTAATGACGTATTCGTCGGGACCAATGGTCATTTGAACAGAAGTTCTAGCCGGCTTTATCTCATCTAATATAGATAATGCCCTTGTAACCGCAGGAGTAATTTCAGGAATGACAATTTTCGGTAAACCTTCGCCAAAAACTACCATATCCATGTAATCTCTAATAATTTTGATGGATTCCCTTGGATTTCCTTTTGATTTCCTATGAACTTTCTCGAAAATTTCATCATTTAATGGGAACAAGGGATTTGCTGGCAATGGGACGTTTTTCTCGTTTTCCCAGAAGTTTTGCATGGCCGAAATGTAGAATTCTTCAATGTCCTTGACTTCGAATGGTTTCAAATTAGCTTCCTTTTCCATTCGAGATTTCAGTGCAGGATCTGCAATTTCATTCAAAACGCGGATCCAAACCTCTTCAAGACATGCAGTGATTATAAGGATGTTTGGAAGCTCATTATAAAGTCGTTTAATGGTTTCCAATAGCCGCATTTCTGCGTCGGAACCAAAAGTTCTGAATGGAATCTCCAATTCATCGAAGTATAATATTATGACTTTATTCATGTTTTGCGCGAAAATCTTTAGGGTTGCAAGGCAGACATCATCAGCCTCAAGCACCGAATTTAATTTCAATTTTTCTAATTCTTCTTCCGTAAAATTTTCTCCCAACAACCAACGTTCTGCAGCGGCTTTTAGCCCCTGATCCTTGGCCATACCATAAATGATAAGTGCACGAACCACATCTACGGCGACCCCTGGATAGTATTTTATTGCGTGATTTATTACCTCTTTTAAGGACGGACCAAATAACTTGCCCTTTCTCCCATAAGTTTCGATGATTTGTGAGCTAACCCTATCAAGTAATTCATTTACTTCGTCAGCCAGACAGGTATATATGTGTAATAGAGTGCGAATAGGGGTGGGTGGCGAAGGCACATATACACAAACCCATTTATCCCCTTCAACTTCTTCTAAATCCTTTAAAACCCAGTAAAAATGCGTCTTTCCGGTGCCTGCAATGCCAACAATGGGAACAAGCCGCGGAGTGCCATCTGAGATCGTGGATCGTAGGGCTCTTCGAACCACTCGCTCCACTTCCGCTCTAGGCGACTTAATATCAATGGTATCTCGGACATCGCCTCTTGAAACGAAACGATCGAACGGAGTTCCTTCTTTAAGAATCTCCGTATACATTTCAACTTCATCGTCTGTCATTGTAATTTTCTTTTTTTCCTCAGCCAATGCAATTCGCCTCGTAACACTCTAGTTCTGAGTAATCCCTCATTAAATGGTGTAAATTTCATACTTACAAAATTAATTCTGCTTTAAAAATATTAGTTTTACAAACTGAAAATTGTGAAATCGGATTCTATAAAGGTTTTTCGACTTTTGTCGACCCAACGATCCCCACGATTCCTCCGATGACACACATGAACCAGCCAACGCCGAGAAAGCTTGTAATATAGAGTGAACTAATTTGAGCTGAATCAAAGAGATTAAGTGGGGTAAGTGGATAACCAGTTCCAATACCATCTATATAAAAGGCAGCAATGAATAGAATTGGACCAGCGATTGCCAAAATTCCACCAATTATACCCAGGGCTGGCTTTTTAATTGCAGGAAAAATTAGACTTCCACCTATCAACGCAATTAATCCAGCTAAAATGGTTAATACAGTGGGTGAGATAAGCAGCGTTCCTACAACTCTCATTCCAAAAAATGGATTAAAGCCCGCACTGACCGAAATGCCCATTATCGTTTCTCTAATTGACCACCACCCCACCAACGAGCCGATTAGCACCACGGTCGCACAAATCAAGACTAAAATAGTGTTCTTATCCCATTCTACCAATTTTCATAACCCCTATTTAGTTTGTAATAGAAATGTTTGATATAAAAAGTTATGGACTTTTTAATTAATCTAATGAGTATAGAATTAGTTTTAATCATCTATTTATAATATGATTACGTACAAACAAGTTAAATCTAATTTAATTCGAGTCTTAGATCAGTCACAAATGCCTCGATCTAAATCTAATCATCAAATACTTTATAAAATTTATGGAAATGGGGATATAACACTTGAAAATACGTTTGCACCGAGTAAAAATATGATTAAATTCGGAATGGTGACGAAATTTTTATCAAGCTCAGATACTTACTTATAAACAAATCCATAAAAGAACTATGGAGATAATTGAATGAGTGAAGATAATAATGAAGAAGAAAAAGTGGGCTTAATTGAATTGGAATCCTTAAAAGATTTAGTTCATTTGATAATAAATACTCCATTCCACACGATAGATCATATTAAACTCAAGAAAAAACATTATTATTTCTTAATTGTTGGAGGACTCCCGGGATTTTCTCACATAATTTATTTTTATTGCCAAGACGAACCAATTATAGAAAATTTTATCATCTATAATAATCTCCAGGATACGATCAGCTTTGGAGATAAAGTGGAAACACGTGGTGGTATCACATATCTTCCCATCATCCATATTAAAAATCAAAACATCATCAAACCTGAAGATATCACGTTTTAAGTATCCTGAATTCATAGATTTTTAGAGTTGAATAACAATGAGTTTAATAGGGAAAGCCATTCGGTTAGAACGCATCATTAATAGGACTGACAAACGCACGATCATCGTGCCCATGGATCATGGCATGAGCGTGGGGCCTATCAAGGGATTAGAGAACTTGAAAGCGATGGTCGATTTAGTGGCGGAAGGTGGTGCAGATGCGGTCTTAGGACATCTTGGGCTCCCAATGTATGGACACCGGAAATCAGGTAAAGACGTGGGGCTCATCATTCATCTATCTGCAAGCACGTCCTTGGGACCTTCTCCAAATAGTAAAATATTAGTCACGACTGTAGAGGATGCCATTCGCATCGGCGCTGACGCTTGTTCTGTCCACATCAATGTCGGTGATGAAAATGAGGCCGAAATGCTTCGCACGCTTGGAGATGTCTCCCGAAAATGCAGGGAGTGGGGAATGCCGTTGCTAGCCATGATGTACCCGAGAGGCAAAAAGATAGATGATGAACATGACGTGAAGTTCGTCAAAATCGTGGCTCGCGTTGCGGCAGAGCTTGGGGTCGATATAGTGAAGACAAATTATACAGGCTCGATTGAGTCATTTAAAGAGGTAACTGGAGGATGCGGGGCACCTGTTATAATTGCAGGAGGGCCGAAAAAAGGGACAATTGAAGAGCTCCTTCAGACAATAAAGGACTCAATTGAAGCAGGAGGAGCTGGTGTCGCGATTGGGAGAAACATATTCCAAGCAAATAATCCTACGAATGTAGTTCGCTCGATTTACCGAATAGTTCATGAAGAATGGGCTGTTTCTGAAGCGATCAAGGAATTAAAATCTGGATAATCTGTAGAATCCCCATCAAAATTCTCACCTTTCTGTTGCATTGGTATAATTCTATTTTTTATATTTTTTGGGATGATATAAATATCGAAAAGATCATCATTTTGATTACATTAAGAAGCAAAGACTAAAAAATGGATGGAGCGAAGAAATGGCGAGAGTCAGGCGATTTAAAATTGTATTCGCGGGATTAGCAAATTCTGGTAAGACCTCAATCCTATTAAATTTAAAAAGAGAGTATCATGGCGAGATCTTACCCACCAAAGGAATAGAACGTAGTGAGATGCGGGTTTTAGGGCATAATTTAGTGGAGTGGGACTTAGGAGGGCAGACATCTTTTCGAGAAGGGTATTTAAAACGAAAAGAGGCTTTCTATGATACAAATCTTTTATATTATGTTATTGATATTAATGATTCTAAAAATTTCGATGAAGCCTTAGATTATTTTAGGGACATTCTGGAAATTCTCCGCGAGGCAAGCCAATTTCCTAAAATAATAATTTGTTTGCATAAAATTGACTTACATCTTTCACCAGAAATGAATAAGACACTCCGAGAACAATTTGAAACCATCGGAGAAGATTTTAATATTAAATTTTTTGCCACGACTATCTTCAACATGTATAGTCTGATCAACGCATTCTCGTATGGAATGCGGTTGTTATCAGGTCAAACTGAGGATTTGCAAGAACAATTAAAACAATTCGCCTCAGACACCAAGTCGGAGGCAATCATTCTCTTGGAAAGTAACGGATTTATTGTTGGAGAATACTATCATTCTGAGAACCTCAGAGAAATTACTCAAGATCTCACTCAAAATTTGGTCATTCCCTTTATGACGACTAATTTCAGTGAAAAAATCGCTGATGTCCTTGATCGCATCATCGTTGAGCTCCATTCCGGCTTCTATATATTCGAGCCCCTCCAAATTAGCAATTTTAAGATGAATGCCATTCGCTTCACGATCAGTGCGGAGCAAGCCATCGAGAAGTTCATCCTCCAGCCAATTATTGATTCATCTGCAAAAATGAAGAAAATATTTGAAGACTTCTTTATATGACCCAACTTCATTTTTTAGGACTTTTTACGGGTTCCTGAGTTCGTTTTGTTAGAAGGAAATTAACAATTACTGCACCCGCGATCCCAACTGCCAGAATGATACCTAAATAGAGTTGAAACTTGTCTGGATCCATACGATCCACCAAAGTTATGGTGACATATCCTGAGACTTCCTGCCCACGAGTATTATTCAAAGTAAATATGACATTAACAGTCCCCACGGCATCTCGTACCGGCCTAAATGTCACGATATCATTGGCTACATCGGTTACGTTTATTAAACATAGAGTTGGATCAACTCCACTCACGGACCAAGTCAATTGCGTGGGCATATCTAGCCTGTCCCATTCATACATTGAGAGATCAAGAATCCAAGGTTCACAATTTTTCACGCGCGTGAAATCAGGTAGCCCCCCATTGATTTTTTCAGAGCCATCATATTGTCCTACTCGAAAGGTGATTGAGTCAGTTGCATCGCCCGAGGCACTGGTAGCGCGAACTCTAAGGGTGTGTTTTGTATCGGTGAGAACTGATGCATCAAAAGAAGCATTCCATAATTTCGGCTTTCCGGTATAATTCATTGAATTCCAACTACCGCCATCAATGCTATATTGAACCGAGGAAACAGGATTTTTATCAAAAACTAGCGCACGAATCGGAACGGTTTTGGAATCATTTGGAATGTCAAATGCTTGCAAGGTTAATTCCCAATCTATTGGGCAAGTAATTAATACTGCCGGCCAGGTATTGACTTGTTGAGATTTAGCAGATATCCCGTCATTATCTATAGCGAAAATGCGGTATACATTCTCATCGAATGATTGTCCTAAGGATCCCGTTTCTATACAAATGGTTCCGCCTTGATTGCGCTCGATATTATCGTGGCCGTGTCCAAAGATATATGCAGATACGTTATAATCCTCCAAGAGTTCCAGAAAGGAACTATTTCCTGAGGTTGTATGATTGCCCACATCGTTCTCGGGATGATGCGCGAAGACGAATGTCATATTGGATGAAAGTGTTGTATTTAGTTCTTGTTCGAACCAGTCTAATTCGGTTTGGTTCAGATCACCAGAGGTGCCAGGGGGCCAACGATATCCTTCGGATTGGGCTGAGTTTAATCCAATAAAGGTGTAATTACCAAATAAGAAAGTTCGATTCCAGGTATAATAGTAATTTTTCTGGACGCTCCAATTGAGAAAATAGGAGAAAGTATCATCGCCATAACTATCATGGTTTCCTGGGAGGTCAAAATAGTAGCTGGCGTTGATCACACCCGCCGCGGCAAGTACATTATAGCGATCTCGCCACTGGTTCACGTCTTGTTCAACCGGAAGCGGGATTTTTCCATTTGTCAAGTCGCCGGTATCGATGATGAAAGATGGGTTCACGTATTGCATGTTCTCAAAGAAATCTCGAAAATATTGCCGGTTATTGCCCGTAAGAGTGTAGGCGCCAATGTGCACGTCAGTTATATGAACGAACCAGAAGATGTTGTCCGTGCTATTACTCAGATGCGCCTTCTGGTCACGAAGCATCGTCGTTGGGGTGCCTAAATACGAAGTGCGGTAAGAATTAACATCAGGAGAGATATCCACAACAAGAAAGGCATAAACAAACGAAAGAATGAGTAAAACTACCGCTGCAAATTTAATAACCCTTTTCATTTAACCTCTCCAATTTTAAATCCGTACTTAATGAGTTTATAAGCCACGCGATAAAGAATCGAAATGAGTAAGATGAAGAGTATCGTGTTAAAAGCGATTGAAAAATCCATTAAAGTTACTTCACCAACGAATAAAAGGTGCGGGAAGAACTGGATTGGGCGCACCACGTTGGTGAGAATTAATACGATGTATGTAAAAGTGCCACAGGCAAGAAATCCAGCTATTAAACAAAACCGAATGGTGATTAAGCCATCCCCTGATGATTGAATGTTCATTACTTTTTTACCGCTGAAGTGGAATTCAATCCCTATTAGCATCAAAATGAGGCAAAGTGCTAACCAGAGGATACCATTTACAAGAACGTTAACTTGTCCATCGAATCCGGGGCTACCTGACTGGGAAGTGTAATGGCGTGGTAAAACATTAAAATTGATTGCCCCAAATATTAGGAAACTTATTCCAATAATGAAGCTGATTAACCCCAAGTTTTTGAATAAAAGTTCTGTAAATCTCTTTTGGTCAATCATTGATTCAGGACCATCATTTAGCTTTTTATTCAGTTTCATTTTTAGGATATTTTAATCCAAAATCTAAGACTCTGGTGCCAACATAGAGAATGATAATCAACATCAGGAATACGACTAAAGCTGAGCTTAAAGGACTCACATCTAAGGGTTCGCCAGTTGGAGGGAAAATAACTGGAGTGATAACGCCAGTTAGAACTAAAATGGCAAATCCCGCTGTTAATATTAACAATCCAGCACCGATCCATAGAATTATTTTTCTCTTTTTCTCTTGCTCTGCCAATTTTATCCCCAAATACAAACTTTTTAAAATACAAAATGCATTTTTAAATTGATAACGAACTAAATATATAAAATAGATATAAAATCTTTTTGAAACCTACAAACTGTAACTTGCATCAATTTAAAAGAAGGGATATTTAATGGACCTTGAAGAGAATATGGATGTCATTGGCATAATTATTTTGATTATTCTCCTAATTGTACTTGTTCAGCTGCTCAGTTTCTGATAACTGCTCTTTTTGATTCGCTAAAGACTATTTAATTATGTAAAATTTTTGAGGTTTTGCCGTATGAGTCGTGAGAATTCAAAGAAACTTCCAAGCAACCCGATTGAAGCCCAAGGCTTGTTAATCAAAGAAATTTATGAAAAATTTGGGAAAGATGTCCTTCCAATTGTTGAGGATGTATTAGGGCGCCAGGGAACCGTACTTGGTCTTAAAGCAAAGAAAAAAATACAGGATAATAGGTTATCAACTGTAGCAAAATTATTTACAAAAAATTGGGATCCAGCATTTGTGAAAGTCGTTTCAGTTTCTGATGAAAAGTTTCACATCCAAGGAACCAAATGTCCCTTTGGATTAGAAAATACGGCACGAGAGCTGTGTGAAGCCGTGATGGCAATTGATCGCGAGTATTTTTTTACGGCAACTGATGGGAAGACGCACCTAGAGATATCAAAGACAGTGGCCGCAGGAGACCCATTCTGCGACACGATTTATACAGTTGATGATTCCACGGAATAAAATATACTATTTTTCAATCGGCGCGGGAAAGATTGAAAATTTTCGGTTATGAAACTTATCTAAAATGTAGAAGTAAAGCGTAATTCCGATTAGAAGTGAAATTTGCCATATTAGGAAGGTATGCCAAATTGTCCACCCCGGTTCGAACGCCAATAAAGGACCATATTCTAGCGGTTTTGCTTCATATGACATAGTTCCTAAATCGCCGAATGCTCCGAATAAAGCAAGTAAAATGCTTGATAGATAAACAAAGAGCCGATCATATTTGGGATTTTTAAATAAGCCTTCAGAGAAAATGTGTTTAATACCCGGAACTTTTCTGATCCATGAAGTTCGGAACACTCTTGGAAATTCAGTAAAGGTAGCTACTACAATTCCCATTGCAAAAAACCCTATGAGCATTTCGTAAGGAATATTATAATCCCCTAATGTCGGGACTATTGTCCCCGCTCCACCACCAGGTTTATACCATCCAAATAATGGATTTATAACCATTTCCAATAAGGCGTCCATTCCCACGGAAATTAAGCCCAGGATCATGGCACAAATAAATTTTTTCTGAGTTGGTTTAACGATTAGAATGATTGCAAAAGCGAGCAGTAGATTTCCGATAATATCATTACATAGTCGAAAAATTTGGAGATCAAGAGCATAATATTGAGTGAATAACGGTGACTGGATTAAAATATAAAGAAGAAGACAAGCAAGTATGATAAAATACCTAATAATATTAGGGAAGGATTCAGAACTTTCCTTTTCTTGACGCCTTTCATCTAAATCATTCATATTAAAATTCCTATACATTTATTATTTAGTTGTTAGTTTGCGTTTAATGATTTTTTCTTCTGTGACGATGAAATGGACAGGAATATCATACTGTGAGTTTGGTATGACATCCTGTACTTGAAATTCGAAGGCGAGTCCAATGACGGTGATGAGTCTATTTGTGCGCTTCAATAATTTATCGTAATAACCAAATCCATAACCGAGTCGATTACCGTAAATATCGAACGCAACTCCTGGCACAACGAATAAATCGATTAAATTAATCATTCGGGGGCGGTAAAACTCCCTTTTTGGCTCTAAAATATTAAATGCGGCCTTTTCTAGTTCTAAATCATAATTTTTTAGTTCGGAGATTTCGAGAATTCCCTGTTTCGTGTTTGTTATGGGTAAAATGACGCGTTTGGTTTTTAAAGCAGATCGGATGAGCTTTTCGGTCTGAACCTCTTTCTCCTTTCCACTGTAGAGCATGACACATTTTGCAGTCTTATACTCCTCTATGTTCATTAAGTTTGAAATGATTCGGTCGCTTTTTTGCTGGACTAAATCTTGTGGTTGTTCATTTCGAAGTTCCAAGATAGATTTCCGAATCTCTTCTTTTGATAACTCTAGAGTTCGACTCATTCAATTCATCCGACTGAAAAAGATAAGACTTTAAATGCAGAAGCATTGATTATTTCACTAATAAATTTTAGATTTTTAAAACTATCAGTTAGTTTTTCTTTAATAAAAAGTTTTGAGAGGCTTTAAGATGCTGCGAATAAAGCGAGCCTTATTGAGCGTATCCAACAAAACAGGATTGGTTGAATTCGCAAAAAAGTTACAATCAATGGACGTGGAAATGATTTCAACTGGGGGGACATTTAAATTATTACAAAAAAATGGTATATCGTTAACAAAAGTTTCCGAAGTTACCCAATTTCCAGAAATGATGGATGGTCGGGTAAAAACGTTACACCCCAAGATTCACGGGGCCATCCTCGCACGACGGGATAAGGAGGAACATTTACAAGAATTAAAGAAACATAATATAATACCCATTGATATGGTCGTGGTTAATCTATACCCATTTCGAGAAACAATTCAGAAACCTGAAGTCACTTTAGAAGAGGCAGTTGAACAAATTGATATTGGCGGACCGACGCTCATCAGGTCATCTGCGAAGAATTTTGTCGGCGTGGCAATCGTAGTGAATCCAGAAAATTACCCGTCAATTATTACTGAATTAAAGGAAAATGACCAGCAAATTTTTCTGGAAACGCGACAGAAGCTTGCTGTCGAAGCTTTTCAACATACGATGGAATATGATAATTATATTTACAATTATTTATCAAATCAATTTCTCGATACTTCTCAAAAGTTCCCAGCTCTGCTTAATTTAACGTTTAGAAAAATTCAGGATTTACGATATGGGGAAAATCCTCATCAAGAAGCCGCCTTTTACACAGAATTAGATATTGCTGAACCCAGTGTTGCAAATGCAAAGCAAATTCACGGCAAGCAGCTTTCTTATAATAATATTTATGATATAAATGCAGCACTAGAGCTCGTTAAGGATTTTAGTGAACCGGCGGCAGCCATTATCAAACATACGAATCCCTGTGGGTTTGCTCTCGGTAAAAATACACAGGATGCTTATAAATTGGCGCATGCCACTGATCCGCTTTCTGCTTTCGGTAGTATTGTTGCATTTAATCAAAAAGTCACAAAAAATACTGCCGAGGAAATTGTAAAAACATTCGTGGAAGTGGTAATAGCACCTGAATTTGAAAATGCAGCAATTGATACTTTAAAAACTAAAGAGAACTTGCGGATACTAATTACCGGGTTGCTTTCAAAACCCAAGCCTTCATGGGATTGGAAAAAGGTGGTTGGAGGCATTCTAGTTCAATATAGGGACATAAAGGAAATAAAAATAGCTGATTTGCAATATGTAACTGAAAAACGTCCCGCTCCTGAGCAGCTCGATTCTCTTTTATTTGCCTGGAAGGTATTAAAACACGTGAAATCGAATGCAATCCTGTTAGCAAAGGATAAACATACCACGGGAGTTGGTGCTGGCCAGATGAGTCGTATTGATGCCGTTGAATTGGCAATTAAGAAAGCTGGAGAAGAAGCACGCCGTTCTGTACTGGCGTCTGATGCATTTTTCCCTTTTCGGGACTCGATAGATGCCGCTGCAAAGGCAGGGATAGTGGCAATAATTGAGCCAGGCGGATCAATTCGGGATCAGGATGTAATCAATGGAGCTAATGAATTAGGGCTTCCCATAGTTTTCACGGGTGTTCGATGCTTTCGGCACTAATCCAGCTTCATTTTACATTAATTTCTGTCGGCTGCTGCATGAATACAGATAAGATTAACTCCAAGGAAGCTATAGTCGTTTTTTTCTGATCCCACATCGTTACCAATTTTCGATCAGATTTATCTTTGGGTTCAGAAGTACCTAATATTTTCAAAGCGCGCTTCTGTTTTCGCGTAAGATTCGTTAGATTTACCGTTTGCAATAAAATATTTTAAATTAACAGTGAATGGTTTGATTTCATCAATATCCTCCGACATTTGAATCACTCGTTTTTATAGATCCATAAAATGTTTTAATATTAATTATTCCAATTATGCTAATGAACTTGGCATTCTTATGATTTTTACAAGAATGCGTGGCTTTCAGTATTAATCAATATATCTATCTTTTGCGTTACGCCCCTTTTTAATGATATCGAGAGGAAGTTCAAAGGCAGGTTTGCCGAGCCATAGTGCAGGGCGCTTGCATTTTCGATTTTTTCTAAACCAGGCAGCTACTCCTGCAACCGACCCATCAGCAATTTCAACTCCAGGTTTTATATGCACATAACCACCAATAATTACATTCTTTCCAATTTTTACTTTCTTAATGTAAAGTTTCCCATTAACAATGTCATGCGTATGAATCCTAGAACGTACACCGAGTACACTATGATCCCCCACTTCTAAATATTGGGGATCCACAATTGAATCCTGCAATATTACATTTTTACCCAAAGTCACATTTCCCCAGAGGTGTAAGGCAAAGACGTCTGCAATTTTTAATGGAGTTCTACGAAAAACCCTTAATCCAAAAATTCGAAGCATATATTTGATTTTGAAGATTTTCGCCCGAGGATCATCTAATTCGTAATAGCCTTCTGGGATTTCTCCTTTCCTATCATAATATACCAAAAGAAGTTTTACAGTGACAGCAATTCCTGCAAGAAAAGCCCCCATTACAATTAAAAAGAAAATCGGGGCAAGGGTTAGTAATGCAATATTTATTAAATGATTTCCAGGAGAATAGAAGGCTCTAAAGAACAAAATGTAGGGCAACAAAAGTAGCGCTGCAAAAAAAATGCCTCCTATTATAATTAATACTTTGAATACAACCATTTTCGCTTCATTTATTTTAATAGGCCGGTTTTTTTCTTTAATAAAATCAATTTTATCCATTTTCAGAGAGTGCTGCTTTATTTCTTCGATCTCACTGGGTGATAGGTCAGAATATTCACCAACTTTTTTGCATGGAACCCCATAATAAATCGCATTACCACGACAGATGATACCTTTCATCCCACTTGTCATAGGTCTAAAAATAGAATTATCCCCAATGAAACCACCTCCAGAACCCGAAGGAAATGAAAAAATACAGTTTTTTCCAACGATCATTTTACATAGTATTAGCGAAACTTGGTCCAATTGATGTCCTGTTAGTACCGTTGCCCGTGACATAAAGGTATTATCACCAATTTCGATGAAATCTTCATCTTCGACGTGATAGCCCATTCTTACATTCTTTCCAACTTTGACACCCATTCGACGTAGCCAGAAAGCACGTAGAAAAGATACTCGAAAAAAGTAAAAGAGCCACCTAGCGAAATTTTTTATATTTCCTTTCGTTATATAAGCACGGGCTTGCGGCTCATCCATCGATAAACGGTATATTCCAGGTTCTGGATAGGTAACTCGCTTATGGACAAGCCAAATTCCAGCTTTTGTAGAGATTAGCGAGCTGAGTAATGCAATCCCATACAAAGCAAAAAATAATGGAATCAATAATATTATATAGAGAAGGTTAAATGAAAACGGAAAGGTAATAAAATACCAATAACCAGCTAAAACTGAGGGAAATAAGCCAGCCCACATCATTACAAAGTATAATACAATAAAATATGATAAACTAAATGTAAAGGGTTCGATTTCATCAAAATCCTCCAACATTTAAATCACTTATTTTTTATTGGACTAGTAAAAGTTCCAATGTCAATTATTCTATTTATCTACAATATACATTTTTGTCCAGAGCATTTTCCGATATAATGCGAATCTGCTGATAAACATTGAAAAAAACGGTAAACTGATATCAAAGGTGTCAATAATTTTTCCGTATTTTTCCATCAATGCAGTAAATTCTTTCTCATCATATTCTCGCCAATGATTCCACATATCATGTTCTTTGACGCCAATTAGGCTCCGAATGAAATCTGTGACTTTACGGGTATACCAACTGCCGAAGCAACTTGAGATAATGACCCGTTTCTTAGCAACGCGAAATAATTCATCGATAGCTTTCAAGTGAATGTGGTGCTCTAGGTGTTCCACGACATCTGAACAAATGACGGTATCAAACGTTTTATCCTCGAAGGGTAAATCCGCTATATCACCAGCGCAGAAATTGGGAAGCCCACGATCCACAAAATCAAAATTCGTCATGTTCTCTTTGTCAGGATGCCATTGGTAAAAGTATCCTACCCCGCAACCCACATCCAGAACCTTACCAAAGATATATTTTTTCATCAGATGATACTTACGATTACAATAAGTTTTATATACGTCTGTTTCCCATTCTTTCTCTTGTTTTTTATAGAATTCGCTCATATCTTTTTTTATTTCATATTTATCAGTGTTTGTCTCCTCTGTCATTTACATCCCATCATTTTTTCTTATTAACCAGGATAAAGTTCTCCTGTTAAAACCGAATATAAATCACTAAAGTATGCCTTATCTTCGGCAATTGAGGTATTAAACCTTACCATTTCATCGTGATTTCGAGGATAGGGGCCATAGTTAATGGCACCATCGCCCAATGGGACGCTATCCACGTTTATCATGCCATCAGTCGGCTCCGCTCGAAATGCAAAGAAATAAAGAAGGCGCTCCCAGAAAAATCCTCCATCACCATCGCCTCGAAAAGTGCTCCAGTTGATGTCATTATGAGGTGGTGTATCATCAACCGAATAAGGGGTTTCGTCCCCTATATCCAAACTTTGATGAAACTTAGACTGCCGTTGAGCCTCTGATATCTGGACCGTAATGAAGAGTTGACCTAAAACCATTCCGATGAAAATGGCTGCCACGAAACAGATGAGAAGGGAGATAAGCCGTAGCATTTTTCTTTTTTCGCCGGAAAATATGAGAACAAGACAAAAAAGAACGCCTAACATGGTAAATATCAACATGTAAAGATTATTAATGCCATCAAAGTGATAGGTTCCGTGATTTGGCGTGGCAATTAATACGACATCGTCAAAGGTAAAATTAGCTGCCTTGATTTCAGTTTCATAATACTGTATTATCATATAACGCACGACTAATCCGCCCAGGCTATAACCGATTACATCAATATTTTCCGTGAATAAGGCAGAATTATTAGGATCTAAGAGAAAATCTTTGACTGCCAGTGCAATCTCTTCGATGGGAGTATCTAGGTCAAACCCTTTACCGAGAGAATAAGCCCAGGGAGTAGAGGGCTCCAATCCGTAGTAATCTATTGCTATAACGGAATTATAATAGGTTTGAATGTATGGATCGTTGTAAATAGACGTGTAATGCATTTTAGCATTTAGGCCGTAGCCATGAATGCAAAATAGGGTGTTATTGGTGGGTGGGTCTTTAAGAGGTTGGGAGGGATATTCGTGAACTCCGTTGTTAGAAGAATTATTAAAAGGAAAATTGAGTTGAAACAAACAAATTATAGGAATGAAAAGTAAAAATATCAGGATTGCAGCAAGCACCCCCTTTTTTGCACCCTTATAAGCTTGCTTTAACGTAACCATGCTATTCATCAACTCAAAATCCTAGATCTTTTCACGGGAATTATACTGTTTTAAATTTAATCTATATATTTAGACTTTACTCCGTCTGATCGTCTAACTATTTCAATAGAAATAGGGAATGAACGATAAAATATGAGCCGGAAATTCAATAGTTTTTGAGCTAATCTACATATTTTCCATCTAAACGAGCGGATTTGGTTACCATTGAGAGAGGAAGCTCGAAGGCGGGTTTGCCGATCCATAATGCAGGTCGTTTGCATTTCCGATTCTTTCTAAACCAAGCACCTGCTGCAATAACTGATCCATCCACAATCTCTACGCCAGGTCTGAGGTGAGATATACCGCCGACCATGACATTTTTCCCGATTTTCACTGTTTTGATATATAGTTTTCCATTAATGATGTCGTGCGTGTGAACCCGAGTGAGGGTGGCGATTATAGAATGGTCACCAACTTCAAGGTATTGTGGATCGACAATGGCATCTTCCATGTCTATAAATTCACCAAATTTCACCTTCCCCCAGAAGCGCATTGCAAAAGTATCGGCAATGCTAAAAGGCGTCCCATGAAAGAGTCTTATTCCAAACAGGCGGAGAAAATATTTGATTTTAAAATATTTCGCACGGGGATCGTCCAATTCGTAATACCCCTCAGAGATTTCTGCTTTCCTATCATAATGAACTATAAATCCCTTGATGAAGAGAGTAGTTCCGATAATAAAAAAGCCTATTGTAATAAAAAAAATAAATGGGACAAGGGTTAATAAAGCGATATTTAACAGTTGATTAGCTGGAGAATAAAACGCTTGAAAGAATAAGGAGTAAAGATACGGAGGGAGAAAGGCAAAAAGACAACCCCCTATAACAGTTAGTATTTTCATTATGAATAATTTGGCCTCATTTATTTTAATGGGGGCATTTTTTTGTTTTATCCAATTAATTTTGTCACGGTCAATGATATTTTGTTTTAATTCCTCAATCTCCTCTTGAGATAAATCATTATCTCCCACTTTTTTACATGGAACATCTAAATAAATGGCATTACCGCGGCAAATTTGTCCTTTCATTACCCCTGTTATGTTTTCAATGATCGAGTTATCACCGACTTTACCACCCACCACCCCAGAATGGCTCTTAAAAATACAATTCTTTCCAATTATCGATTTAAAAATTGTAATATACTGATTATCCATCATGTGTCCGCCCGTTATGAAATCACGGGACATAAAAGTATTATCACCAATTTCAATAAATTCTTCATCTACAATGCGTTTACCCAATCTCACATTCTTACCGATTTTCACGCCCATCCGACGCATCCAGAAGGCACGTAAAAACTCTAAATGAAAAAAATAATAGAGCCACCTACCGAAGTTCTTTAAATTTCCTTTCAATACCCAAGCACGAGTTTGCGGTTCGTCCATTAATAAACGGAATGAACCAAGTTTTGGATAGGCGATTCGCTTATGGACAAACCAAATTCCGATTTTTGTAGAGATTAACGAACTAAGGAGTGCAATGCCATATAAAACAAAAAATAATGGAATTAATGACACTAAATAAAGAGGAGTAAATGAGAACGGGAAGGTAATAAAAAACCAATACCCAACGAGCACTGAAGGAAACAAACCAAACCAGGTCATTATAAAATATAACGTAATAAAGAAAGCTAAATTAAACGTGAAAGGTTGAATTTCTTCATTTTCTTCAGTCATTCAAAACACCCTGTTAGATTTACTCAAAGTACTCCCACTTACTAATATAATTTAGTCTTGTGATCAAAATGAGATTGTTCTCCATCTTTTTTAAAAGAAATCATTTGAATATGAGAAAGTATTTGGCGTTTAATAGAAGTAAAATAATTTAAGAGACTTTTTAAGTAGAATTATTGTGTATGTAAAGATATCCTTAAACTTAAGCGGAATATATTTTACAATTATATAATAAACACATTAGTGGGTGGAATTTAAATATCTCAAGATAATAGCGATGATTCCGTTGATGAAATAAAGATCTTGGACACTAGTTTTGGGAAATTTGGGATAGTCCAATTTGCGGTTATTTACATATCCTTGTTTATCCCAGTGGTTATTGGTTATCTGATTATTGTAAATTTCCCAATTCTACTTACATTTCCCTGGTTTTTCTTATTGATTCCAATAGGGATAGGGTTTTTCTTTCTCCTATTGTTTATCTCCTTACTTGTTACAATTATTGCTATGAAATTTTGTAATAGAGCTTTTCCACCTCATGAAGGATCTTTTGACTTGGATCTTTCCGTCAAAGATATTCGAGGCTGGATGTATCGGCGGACAATAAAAAGTTTCGCGCTACTACTATTTGGTTTAGTTAAAATCAATACTTTGAAAGTACTCATGCTCCGATCCTTTGGAATTAAAATAGGGAAGAACGTGAAATTGTATGGAATGGTCATTGATGATCCGTTTATAGAGATTGGGGATAATTTCATCTTGGGACGTAGAGCCGTTATCGCAGGGCATCTGTATGACCATATTAAGCTAACTTTCAATAAAACAATTATTGGAAACAATTGCATTATTGAGCCAGTAGCGGGAGCTGTTGGGGCAACCTTGGGCGATAATACTATAATTAAGCACGGATGTGGTGCCTTGCGCGGGCAAAGAACAAGGGGTAATGGGATCTTTAAAGGAGTTCCAATGAGCCGCGTTGGAAATTATTCAGATCTTACTCCTGAAGAAGTTCAGGAAATTCATGACTTAGTTGACTTGTATAATAAACGAGATATAGATGAAGAGAAATTAAGACCTATAAAAATTAATTCCTGGAAATTTAATATTTATAAAATGTTAATGGTCATTGTAGGATTATTGGCAGTCGCCGGAATTGGATTATTATATTATTTTACGCTCTTTCAACTTCTATATTTCCAGTTAGGGGGATTTTTGGGGGTATTTCTAGCTCTCGTTCTCATTCCATTCTTCATTTTAATGGGAATAGTTTTCTTTGTGTTACCAATTATCTTTATCACGAAAAAAATCGTCACCCCCTCCGTACCAGAAGGAGAATATGAATTGGATTCAGCTGAAGCATCTGAGTGGAAGTTTAAATATCTGGTGAAAAAATTCTGTCTATCTGTAATACATTCTACTCCCTTTGCGATATTGGATGTGTTTGTTTTGATGTATTTAGGGAATAAAATCGGGAAGAACTGCGTCATCAAAGAGGGTCTAGTCGATCCGGAATATCTCGACCTTGGAGATTATGTCATTATTTCTGCGTTATCAAGAGTTCATACCCATAATATAATTGATGGGAAACTTGTTCTTAAAGGGATTAAAATTGGGGATAAGGTCGTTCTAGGTGGAGTCTCACATCTTGACGTTGGGGCCGAAGTCGGTGAAAATAGCCTACTTGGCATCGCTACCTATGTGAAGCCCAATAAAAAATTAAAACCAAATGCACTATATATGGGAAAGCCTGCTATAAAATATCCTAAAGACCTCCTGAAGAAAATCTGGATTGAACCAAAGAAAGAGTACGAATGATATTTGAAATAATTTTTTCAAAAACTTCTTGTAGGAAAACCATATCACATGGAAATTAAATTTTTTTCACAATCCAACTGGGTTCTCTTATTTTATCTTATCCAATAATGTCTATTACAAAATATGTGCATATTCTCCACCTTTTTTTTATATTTTGTGAAAGGGGAAGAACGGAGTTAAGAATATTTCCACCCGAGGTATTGAGATGGAAAACATAATATTTTACACGGAACTGGACAAAGTAGTCGGTTGCACGCGACCGAGCTATATAGAAGGCGAGCCCTTTTGCGATGCATGTCAAGGTAAACAGGATGTTTGCCAATTTTCGGGGCAATGCATGAGAGACGTGCAGCAACAAATAAAAAATGAGCAATATCTAAAGGCAACGTTCATAAAATTGTACTTAGAGAAATCATTTCGTTTTTAATATTTCTTGCGTGAAGTAAACATAAAGAAAATTTGTTTGTATTCTCCATCTTTTACCTGAAAAAAATTAATATGTAAAAATGAAGATTATTTGTAGTGAATATGTCCCGAAGAAAGAGTAGTTTATTGAAACTCACAGAGGATTTAACGCGTTCCAAAGAAAAAAGAAGCGTTCCCTGTTTTTCCATGCAGGATCATAGAAGGCGATCAATTCCCCAAGGTTGTGTTTGGTAAAAAGAACGTGTTCATTGAAAATTCTCTTTCTAAGTTAAATAGTAAGAAAAGAAAGCTTTGAGCTAAAGCACTATTTTTATTAATTTAAGAAATTAGGTAGATTGCGTGCAAATTAAAGCGAACATTGCGGGTATTCAAGTCGGCGACACCCTTCCAGTTTGCATAATGGGAATTATCAACTTAAGTCCGGAATCATTCTATAATGGGTCAGTCTCTATCAAGAAGAACGAAATCATAACCAAAGCCCAAGAGATGATAAACCAGGGATGTGATATTTTAGATATAGGGGGAAGATCAACGGCGCCTGGAGTCGACCCCATCTCTGTTAAAACTGAAAAGGAGCGAGTACTACCTGTCTTGAAGGCTCTTTTAGATGAGGTAAATATTCCGATATCCGTTGATACTCAATATACTGAAGTAGCACGGGAGGCGCTAAAACGAGGATGTCATATCATAAATGACGTGAGTGGGTTGCGGACGAACCCGAAAATGGTTGAAGTGTTAAAAGAATATGATTGTCCGCTCATTCTTATGGCCACTGAGAAGGATCCTGGCGACCGTCTAACAATGAATCAAATAATGGAGGCGCTATCGAAGTCCATGTCTCATGCGACTGAAAATGGGATAAATTCAGACAGACTCATCGTTGATCCAGGAATTGGTAGATGGGTCAGTTCCAAAACTTACCAATATAATTTACGAATAATTAATCAGTTACAAAAATTACGCGAATTGCAAAAGCCGATTTTAGTTGGGATTTCGAGAAAATCTTTCATTGGCGATATTCTTCAGATACCAAAACCCGCAGATCGATTAATGGGGAGCCTGGCCGCTACTGCGATTGCGGTCTACAATGGTGCTCATATCATTAGAACCCATGATGTGGGTGGAACCCGGGATGTCATAAGAATGACCGAAGCGCTGCGAAACGACCTCACCAATCCCGCTTTCTAATGCATATATATTCATTATTTTTAGGGAATTAAAAAGAGTTAATAGATAGAAACCTTACAATTTTCTCAGGCATCTTGTGCCATTAACGAGTCTAATCTATAATTTAAACACGAGAGGATGCTTGTTGAAGAAAATTATTTTGAGTCCGCTACGGACCCCGATCATACAAAAAGGAGATTCTGTGGCAAATATCCTATATGAAGTTATTCAAGAACTAGGGATTACTATTGATGATGGAGATGTTTTAGTAATCGCAGAAACCCCAGTTGCCGTGGCAGAAGGTCATACCCTTGAATTGAAAAGTGTTAACCCCTCGGAAAAGGCAAGAAAGTTAGCTGAAAAGTATCAAATGGATCCGCATGTTGTTGAAGTTGTTCTTCAAGAAGCTGATGAGATTTTAGGGGGCGTGCAGGGAGTTCTTTTAACAATCAAAAATCACACTTTGATCGCGAATGCGGGGGTAGATCTCTCCAATGCACCTTTAGGATTTGTCACGCATTATCCAAAAGACCCACAGAAATCAGTCCAATTAATAAGAACATTCTTGGAAGAAAAATTCCATAAGAAAATTGCTGTAATTATGGGGGATAGTCGCGTCCAACCCTTGCGGCGTGGCACGATCGGAGTCGCGATGGCGGTCGCTGGCATGGAATCCGTGGAAGATTTTCGGGGAAGGAAAGATCTTTATGGTAGGGAGTTACAAATCACATTTCGCGCACTAGCAGATGATTTAGTAAGTGCTGCGCAATTATTATTAGGAGAATCAGATGAAGGGATCCCTGCTGTCTTGATCAAGGGAGTTTCCGTTCAAATAACAGATAATCCTGCTCAGAAAATGGAGATTCCTAGGAATGAGTGCCTATTCATGAATAGTCTTTCTAATTAACGAGATTTTTTTTCTCTAACCATACTAAGCATTTTTTTCGCTTTCAATCTGCACATTATTGCTATTGCTTCATTCCCGATCCGTTCTGAAATATCTGCTGCGTAATTGTAAAAAACCATTGCTCTGCTATATTCACCGTCTTCTTCCAATTCCTTCGCTTGAGACATGACACGGCCTCGCTCGAGCTCCAATTCAGGCAAGGATTTCGCTAGTTCTTGATTTAATATCTTTTGTTCTAACTCCCGAATGATGCTCACGAGATGTTGATTGGACGCCCCACGCCAATTTTTTAAAGTTTTTAGTTCTTTATAGGGATCTCCAATCACTAGAGGTAACTCTGTTGGAATTTTAAATAAAGGAACTTTCGGGTCACTAAAATTTACCTCAATTACCCAAGTGTGGCGAACAGAAACCGTGAGGTAAATTCGTATGTGGTATATACTTTCATTTATCAATTCAACCTGGAATTCATTCATCAGCAATTCGGCTTCTTTTATGATTCGCTCTTCTGTAGTCGGAAGTTGGTCCCTTGCTTTACAAATGTATTGAATTCGTTGCGAGAGCTCATTGATTCTCGTTTCTATCTCTTTTTTCTCTCGGGTGTATCGTTCTAAACCTAGCTCTCCTTGTTGATAAGCCTCCCGAATCCGTTTTAATTCATTCCACGAGTCGTTCAGCTCGCGATCCAATTTAGAAAGAATATCCCATTTATCTTCAGAATTCTCCATCACAATAGGATATGTAATGAACCCGTATAAATGTCTAACAGATGCATTGTTCACAAAATAAATGATTCTCGATTTTATGAGGAGAAATAAAAAGAAAGTTAATTTAGAATGCGACTATAGGGCAATTTTCCTATTTGATCATATAGATCTAATATTATTATTGCCAGATTGAACCGAAATTTTCTATAATCAGCTTGTTCGATCAATTCTTCTTCGATCGTGGTCTCATAAATTTCAGTGAATTCCTTAATGAGGATGGGAATTACAACCTGTTCGACTTGCATCACTTCACCTATCTAGTTTATAATCTTAGGAGTAGAATTTTTTATGTAAATTGCATTAAAATTTATGTAGCTTTATGTTTCTCCTTTTTCAAAATTTCAAAAAAAAACTAATTTTCTTTTTTAAATTTGCCCTATGAGGAGCGCCCACTTCTTTTCTAATCGAGCAAGCTCCTTTG
>JABXJT010000080.1 GCA_013375455.1 Candidatus Helarchaeota archaeon
ATCTACTATCGCCCTTCTCGACAATTTTACCTATATGGTCGGCTTCACATTGATGCGGGAAGTGGCTCCCACGCCTTCACTTTTCAAGGACTTCCCGGAATGATCGAAGTTGCTCGGGTGACACTCTCGCCTCTCCAGAAAGTTTCCCGGATCACCATCGGACAGGCGATGACCTCCATGCAATTCTACAAAGCGCACCAGATGGATATCTTGATTCCACAAAGTAAGACGAACACCGCCGAATATTTCAAATCGGGGCAAAAAATCCTTGCCAGCGACCGAGGCGGCTTTATCTACTCCCCCATTGTCGGATTCTACGAGGATGTAGCAGAATGCGATTTCTCGTCGATGTATCCAACGATTATGCTTACCCGCAATATATCCCCAGAAACCGTGCTGTGTTCCTGTCAAGACTCCCCCCACAGGGTTCCCGGGTTAGGTTATAATGTCTGCGATAAACGGCTCGGTCTTGTTCCCCAAGCGCTGGAACTCGTTCTTACCAAGCGAAGCGCTTACAAGAAGCTCGCCAAGCACGGGCCCGACAAGGCTCGGTACTCTAGCATAGAAAAAGCGCTTAAATGGATCTTAGTAACCTGCTTCGGCTATACAGGCTATAGAAATGCGCGCTTTGGACGCATTGAGGCGCACGAGTCAGTAACCGCATGGGCACGAAAAATATTATTAGAAGCTGCTCACATCGCAGAAGAGTTCAACCTTGAAATAATTCACGGGATCGTTGATTCCCTTTGGTTAAAGGGTTCACCGTTGGACGAGACCTATGAAAAATTCTGCGAGGCTGTCACGGCGGCTACCGATATTGAGATGCAACACAAGGGTATCTATAAGTGGGTCGTATTTCTCCCCACGAAAGCATTTCCGACCGTTGGTGCTCTGACTCATTATTATGGGGTCTTTCGCAATGGGAAAATCAAGGTGCGCGGCTTGGAGTTGCGCCGGCACGACACGCCCCTCTTAATAAAAAAGGCACAGGACGAAATTCTTGGGTGCTTGGCGAAGGCAAACAATTGGGTGCAATTTCAGAAGTCATTACCGAAAGCGCGTACAATCTTGCGGCGTTACATTGACGGCGTGATGCAATGGGATGTGGACCCCACCGACCTACTCATTACTATGCGGGTGTCCCGCCGACCTGAAGAGTATAAAAACCATTCTCGGCAAGCCATTGCGGCTTGGCAATGCAAGCGCCTAGGTATGGAACTCCAACCTGGCCAAATGGTGCAGTACCTCATCACCAATGCCAAGTCGAAACGTCCCCAAGAGCGGGTTCTCGTTGCGCAGCTGCTTGACCGAACTGATCGCCCCTACGATCGGAAGGCCTACCGTGAGTTATTAGAGCGCATGTTTGAGAACATACTGCTTTTCATGGACTCCAAGAGACGAAAGAATCCGCTGGTGAAAAACAAACGTCTGACTCCGATTGCTTCCCCGTCTTTAGTAAAAAATATGAGATATACTTTAAATAAAAAATAAATGTTTGAGGCAGAATGATATCAAGTTGTATATTGGAGCGTTGCCCGAAACTGTTTCTCAACTCTTTTAGTCTCTGGAATATAAAAAAAGAGACCAATTGTTGAAACAATTCCAAGAATTAAAAGTATTACTCCAAAAAAGAGAAGAAAAAACCACCAAGTACCTTGAAAATAAAATGATGCTAAAATCAGCACCAATCCTAAACTAAGACAAACTGGACTCGCGATATAGAGAAATTTGCTGGTAATCTCAAGATCTTTGAAAATACAATCTAAACAGGTAACTTCATCAAAGACTTTTTTGTTCAGTCGAAGTGAATGATCATATTGTTTTTTCATTTCTATTTTAAAAGCCTGACAGCGTATGCAAATAGGAATATTACAGGATTTACACTGTGTCACTATTTGCTCCTCAGAATGATGCGGACAGTGAGTACCTTCCCTCTTTTCTGATAACCCAAACCGGAAAGGCGTATGGAAATATTTGTAATAAAAATAAGAATATATTGGCAAAACCACTATCAAAGTGATGATCATTTCTAAAATAAAATTGTCTAGAAAAATACCTAAAATAAACTTTAAAGTGATACCAGCAATAAGGTATAGTAAAAACAATTATTTATGTGAAATAGGCGGTTTTTTTTCATTATTTTGAGAATTCATTGAGTCAATTCCCCTACTTCTCCAATTTAAGTAATAAACTTTTATTAATTACTAATAAAACGTAAATCATCCCTATTAAATTTATTTAAATAATCTCTCTTGAGAGAATCGTAAAATAAAAGTGCTGTCTATTATATCAATACATTTTTTATTGAAAAAAGGGATAAGATGTCAGACTGAAGGATCAGTTCGACAAGTGATAGAAAATGTACGAATTAGGGTGGATTTTTTTAGCCACGGCTGTAGTGAGTGGGATCTCGTTAATCGGGATCATAACAATTGGAGTTAACGAGAAATTTCTCCAACAAATCGTTATCTTTCTGGTTGCATTATCTGCTGGAGGATTGTTAGGTGGCGGATTCCTTCATTTATTACCAGAAGCAGTTGAAGCAATTGGAGATTTAAGTATTTATTTGGTTGTCATATTAGGATTTCTTTTATTTTTTCTGATTGAAAAAGTCCTCGTCATCCATCATTGCCATAACGTGGAGCAAGAGCACGTGTGTGAATATCATGCCTTCACGTGGTTAAGCCTCATTGGAGATGGAGTTCACAATTTCATTGATGGTTTGATCATTGCTGCATCATTTTTGGTTTCCATTCCCTTAGGATTTGCAACGACCATGGCAGTCATTTTCCATGAAATTCCCCAAGAAATTGGCGATTTTGGCGTGTTGGTATATGGTGGGTTTTCAAAAAGAAAAGCCTTGTATTTAAATTTCTTAATGGCAATAGTTGCCATAGCAGGTGGCTTTATTGGATTTTTCGTTTTTTCTTCCATTACAACAATCACACCTTTCTTGCTTGCTTTTGCTGCTGGTGGATTTTTCTACATTGCTGCTACTGATCTAATTCCTGAGTTACAAAAAGAATACTCCATTAGCAAAACCGCTGCTGTTACTCTGATTTTTCTTGGTGGAATAGCTATCATGTGGTTATTAAGACTAGTTTTTGAATAATCATTTTCTGGGAATGATTCGTGTATAGCCTTGACCTCTGCATCACAGATAAATGTAATCAACATTGTCCGCATTGTTACGTCAATCCGAGGAACTTAATGGAAGATCTCTCCACGGAACAAATTTTGAACCTTCTTACCGAATGCGCGGAGAAGGGTGCGCAGAATTTTCACGTGTTCGGAGGTGAGCCCTTCCTACGAGATGATTTAGAGGAAATTTTCAGTCACGCTTATGATTTAAATTATACCCTCAGCATCGCAACGAATGCCACCCGGCTCGAGCAAAAAGATTTTGAATGGGTCCAAAAATTTAACACTTTTTTAGGAATCACCTTGCACGGACCAAAAAGCTTTCACGATTCCTTTTGCAAAAGCGATGGGAGTTACGAGAAAGCAGTTTCTGCCCTAAAAACTGCCTTACAGATGAACTTAAATGTGGGAGTCATCACGTGCGTCACTAAATTGAATTTGGATAAATATCTGCCTTGGATGCAATCATTAGTTAAACTAGGCGCATCAACATTTTTCATCCTCTATTTTTCTCCCTTGGGACGCGGAGAAGATCGGGTGGATTTGCAGCTATCCAATATCGAATGGCTTCATTTATATCAAACTCTAAACGCTTACAGTTTAAATTCTCCTATTCGAGTAAATCTTTATTTTGAACGCAGCATAATTCCCAAAGTAAGTCATTTATTTAGCGCACCCCCTTCGCTTCTCTGTGCACTTTACGCTAAATCGAATTGCGTGGTGGATGCAAATGGTGACGTGTACCCTTGTATCCTTTTTCTTCGTAACCCTGATTTTCGGTTGGGGAATTTCAAAATGAATAGTTTACATAAAATATGGAGCCGATTCAATCCCAAAACCATAATAGAGGCGGTTAAACGATCTGATTCCTGTATCAATTGTCAATATATAACTTCATGTAGTGGTGGATGCCCCGTCTATTATCGGGCTGGCCTCGATTTTCGGTGCGATGAGAAAAATATTCCCCTCTGCCCGCTCTTTACTGAACTACTCTAGTTTATATACCATGATTTTTTCCATCCCCATGGACGAATGAAAAAAAAAACGAAGAAAAGTAATGGGGACAAACTTAGAGCGAAACGGATTTGGAGAATTAGAGATTCTATACAAAAGCTGGAAGATATTAAGGATAGGATAATTGCCTTTTTAAAAGGCGATGCAGAAACATCTGACAGAGCCTGGATTACAGACGCGAAGGAAGTCTATTATAATATTATTTCTGCTTGGGAGATGTTACGGGCCGCCTCAGAAGGGAAGGATAAATACATTACAACTACTGACGCCTTTTTAGCAAATGCTAAAAGCCGATGTGCGCAGTGTTCCAGCGAATTAGGGATCTTGGGACGATTAGGTAACATAATCGATTCGCGCTTACAAGAAATCTTTGCAGAATGCTGGGATACCATCAATACCGAGTTAGAGCAATTAAAACCAGAAGAAAAATTGAAACCACCCACTCAAAGGGTGATCAAAGAGAGTGATACCGAATACCATCTACCCTGCTCTGTCTGTGGAGAAATTGCTGTTTCTTTTATGCTTGGAGTTTCTAAATCTTCAAAGAAAGAAAACTTTTGTTGCATTGGAATTATCCATGGCGGCGGTCTTCATATTTCAACTGCTAAAAAAATCTTTGCGTGGCTCGAACAGGAGAACATTGCACAAATTCATATCCATCTTAAAAAGAACTCTATCATTTTCGAAGAAGGGATCGATGCCTACTGTCCTAAATGTGATAAAATCTACTGCAATCGCCATTATGACACTCGCGAGGAATGGGACGATGGATTTTATGACTGCACCTATGGCACCTGCCCGGAAGGTCATACTAACCTAATTCACGATTAACACTACTTTATAATATAGGAAAAAAGCCGAGAAATCTTCTAGACTATCCAGAAGTCTATTTATTCAAATCCTTTAAATAATCGAATCTCCTTATCTCTTTTAAGATAAAGGCGATATAATAGAACTGATAATAGGAAATTAAAAGCAAATCAATGTAATTGTAGAACCGATGGCTAACTCTCTTAATATAACTCAAACATTCTACAATTCTAGATAACGAGATACCACGTATTAATTTTAAATATTTATCTACCTTCTTCTCTAAATAGTAATAACTGGACCCAATTTATTTAATTTTTATAACTATAATATATCATTGAGTATAATGAAAAGCTATGGGGAATTAGATGTAATATATAAATTAGATGAGGTAGAGAAGGCAGTCTTAAACATTGCAGAAGAAATGTCAAAAGAAGTTCAAAAGATTAAATATGGATCACTCTATTACAAGGCAAAACGCGTATTAAATTACTCTAAAATTGAAATAAGCAATGCAATAAATAAATTATACTTAAAGAAATACATTGTCGTAGGTTCCCGCCTTACGAAAGACCAAATTCTTCAAAATCAAACAAGAAAGAGAGTGTATGAATACATAGTTGCACACATTGGCGCTCACATAAGAGAAATTAGAGATAACCTTTCTATCACGCCTCACATTCTTAATTGGCATTTAAATATGTTAGAGAATTTTAATTACACTTTTCGTATTAAATTTTTGAAATATGTTACATTTTTCCCATCCACTTTCGATAGAACTGCTGCTGTTCCATTTTTAGCTTTGAAAAACGAAAATTCTTTCCGAATATTTAAAAAATGCTTAGAAAATCCCCTGGTTGATTTTGAATCACTAAGAGCTGGTCTAAATTTGCAACCAAATGTGATTTTTTACCATTTAAATAATCTAATAAAATTTGATGTAATATTCGCTCATAAAATCAACCAGACGGTAGTATACGGCATTAAACTTGAAAAAATTACTCCAATAAAGACATTTTATGATCTATCAGATGAAGAAATAGAAAATGCGATAAGATTACAAAATATTATGACTGAAAAATCAAGTACAAACAAAAATAATCGAATTTATTTGATATAAATGAAGGAGTGATAATAAATATCAATAATATGAAGAGGTATATAAAATGAAAAGAAATAGAATAATACTCTCAATATTTCTCATTTTTTTATTAATTTTACCGCTTTTTGCTTCAATTAAATACATAACATCTAAAAATACAATTGCAAATGTTAAAGAAATCAATAGCAAGGCCCTCATTTGGACTGATCCATCAGGGGATGTGACTTGGCTGAACGGCACTCCTGCTACTCATGATCCAGTGGATATCACCACGGTTGATGAGAATGCTGCAATGAGCGTGATAAATGTGACATATGTAGGAACTCCTGCTTCCGGTCCAACGAGTAGTTTGTTTTATACCTATAATGTATTGATCGATAAGAACTATGATAATTCTTCTGCCGAATATCGAGTTCTATTCTTGAAAATGTCGGGGGTGACTCAATCTACCATCTGGAAATTGCCGAACTTATATTGGAATGGAGCGGCTTGGGTCACTAGTACTTATGAGGATGATAATTTTGCGTATATCGTGGGAAATAGTATCATTTTCAACTTTAGTAGTTGTCCTGAGATGATTGGCAGTAACTGGTATCGTATCGAAGCACGCTATTCCTTCATAGATGGTTACATAGATGAGACGGGTTCAACGTATTTCGCAGGAGAAGCATTCCCAACCTTGATAGTTGAATCACCCTTAAACCAAACTTACACTACCAATACCATTCAGGTCAATCTTTCTTCGCCCGATTCGGATTTAGATACAATGTGGTATCGGATACGAAATGGGTCAGATTGGATAACGTCGAATCTAACGTGGTCGGAAGGAGCGGAGCATGTATTACCAGATGGTCCTTATACTCTCTTTGCGTGGGCAAATGATACAAAAGGATATGAATCTCTCACTACAGTCGCATTCGGAATTGATACTGTACCACCGAATGTTACAATCCAATCTCCAGGCAACCAAACCTACTATGAAGTACCAATTCTAATTAATCTAACGAGCGATGATAGTGATTTAGATACGATCTGGTATAGATTTTTTAATGTTACACTCGGAGATTGGCTGGATACGACAAATCTAACCTATACTGGAGTCACCGAACGTACTTCATGGGATGGACAATATATTTTATACGCTTGGGCGAATGATACTCATGGGAACGTGCAGAATACAGCTGCCACGATTTTTTTCACGGTTAATGCGTCCCCTACGGCTAAAATCGACTCGCCCCTCTATTTCCTCTATACCACGAATACCATTCAGATCAATTTGTCCTGTAATGCGCCTGACCTCGATATGTTATGGTATCAAATACATAATGGCTCAATATGGATTGTAAATAAGACTATCTGGAGTCCGGGCGCCGTTGAGTACCTTTCCGATGGCGTTTATACATTATTTGCGTGGGCAAATGATACTTCGGGGATGACTCAATCAATTCCCTCAAACGTATCATTTTATATTTCAACTCCATTTGGAATTTCAATGACTTTTACTAATACGACAGTTATATCAACTAATAGTGTATCATCTTCCTACGATCCACGGGTAGCCCTTGATTCAAATGGGAATTTGCACGTGGTTTGGGGCGATATGTCTAATTATTCAGGGTGTGGGGATGACATGGATATTTTTTACAAATATTGGAATGCCACCACTCAAAACTGGAGCATCACTGAAGTACTTTCAATAGAAAGCACCGATATATCTAATGATCCTTCATTAACAGTGGATAGGTTTGATAATATTCATGTCGTATGGGAAGATAGAACAAATTATTCGGGCTGTGGCACAGATTATGATATTTTTTATAAAGCGTGGAACAGTTCCACGGAGGCTTGGAGTAATGTTACGGTTTTATCCACCGAAGGCTCATCTTGGTCCAGAAGAACTGATTTGGTTTCAGATACGGGCGGAAACCTACACGTGGTGTGGGACGATCCCGCCAATATTGATGGTGCGGGGATTGATAAGGATATTTTCTATAGATTTTGGAATAAAACCTCAGATAAATGGAGCAATATTTCAGTTATATCAACCGAAAGTACAGGTCAAAGTGAGGCCCCATCACTGGATATTGATAACAAAAGTTTTATTTACCTAACTTGGGAAGATTCTTCTAATTTTACTGGGTGTGGTACTGATGATGATATTTTTTACAAGGTTTGGAATAACACTGCGCGAAGTTGGAGCAATACTACGGTCATCTCTACCGAAAGTACAGCTACTTCATATGATACCCAATTAAAAATAGATAATTTAGGAAATGTTCATGTAGCATGGACTGATTATACAAATTTTCTTGGTTGTGGGACCGATAGAGATATTTTTTACAAGGTTTGGAATAATTCTACGCAAGCTTGGAGTGATACTAAAATCGTTTCTGCTGATAGCTCTGTGACATCTATTCATCCATCACTTTATGCAGATGGTCGAAGAAATGTTCATGTTGTTTGGAGTGATGGAACGAATATTTCCGGGTGTGGGACTGATTATGATATTTTTCACAAGTTGTGGAATAGTACAATACAGGCAAGGAGTATTACGACCGTAGTTTCTACTGAATCGACTTCTGGATCTTATTATCCCCACGTGGTAATAGATAAATCTGAAAGGATTCACGTAGTCTGGCAGGATTATACTAATTTTTCCAATTGTGGCGATGACAGGGATGTATTTTACAAAAGTGGCATCATAAATGTAATAAGCATGCCAAATACTACCTCTTTAGATACGATTTTCCCCAATCCTGATTCTGATGGGATCATTCATTTAAATTGGAGCAATGTAGGCGGAGCTACACAATACTACGTATACAGAAATGATTCAACCATCACAACAGTGGTCGGATTGACACCGATCGCTATGGTTTCAATGAGCAATTACACAGACACCCTATTCCTTAATGGGACGTATTATTATGTTATTGTTGCTGGCAATGCTGCAGGAAACAGCTCAATTTCCAATTGTGAAAATGTTACGGTAGCAATTCCAACTGCTATTCCTAACCCACCGGTACTTGAGCCAATTTTCCCAAATCCTAGTAACGATGGAATAATTGCATTAAATTGGAGCGATGTGGTTGGCGCGACAACTTATTACGTGTATAGAAATACATCAACCATCACATCTGTAGCCGGGCTGACAGCAATAGCCACGGTTTCCACGAGCAATTATACGGACACGATACTCATCAATGGAACCTATTATTACGTGATCGTAGCCGGCAACATCTCCGGGAATAGCTCGATTTCCAATTGTGAAAATGTCACGGTAGCAATTCCCTCATTAAATCCACCGGTGCTAGAATCCATCTTGCCAAATATTGACACTGTTGGGTTTATAGAGCTTAATTGGAGCGATGTAATGGGAGCAATAACTTACTATATCTATAGAAACACGTCATTCATTACTTCGGTGATTGGTCTGACACCGATAGCTACTGTTATAACTAGTAATTATACAGATAGAATATCTATCAATGGAACATATTATTATGTGATCGTAGCTGGCAACATTTTGGGCAATAGCTCCCTTTCCAATTGTAAAAACGTTACAGTGGCAATTTCTTCAGGGGATGTACCACCTGGATTTGATCCCTTTATGATTATACTAATTATCATTATAATAGGAGCTATTGCAGTGAGTTCTATCGCTATTTATACATACAGACGAAAAAGTAAACCCGAAGATTATTTTCCCATACCAAAAAAATTCAAGGAATTATCTTTAAACGAAAAAATCAGAAGTATTGTTGCCCAGAACATACCCATCGAACATTTCGAAAAGCTAGACGCATCAGATCTAATGAATTTATTAGAGAGTGAAATCATAGTCATCACAGATGAATTATCAGAACGGGTTTTAAACCTTCCAATGTCAGATGATGAAAAGAAAGAAATCCTCTTAGAATTGGTGAGATTACCACCGGAACTCCAAAAAATATTATTAGATGATTTAGAAAAGAGTATTATTAGTGATGCTAATAATCTTGAGTAAAAAAACAAAAAATCTTATCTCTACTCTTTACTCTAAGAATTGTGACTTTAATTCTTCAAATATCGCATCTCTATTTTGGGGTGTCAAAGTAATTATTCTCAAATCATTCCGTTGATAAATTTTGGTTACAAAGGGGTGAGAGATTTGTCCAATTGTACCTAGTACTTTTTTAAGATCTAATGCCTCCCAAACTATGTCCTGAAATTCATTGGAAACTAATTCCATTTTCCCAATCTCGTCGATAATGATGAAATCTGCGTTTTTTTCTAAGGCTAGTTTTATCGCGCTAACTCCAATATCATTGAGATCTTTCAAATTAACTCGATACTTAGAAATCCGTGGTCCTTCCCTTTGATTTACGTGAGATAAAACCCCTCTCTTACCGCTCGCCATATCTACAATTTCAAATCCGACCCGTCTTCGTCCTTCCTTGATCTCAGGGGTAATAATTCCTCCGATTGTCTTCCCTTTTTGTTTAAACAAATTCACTGATTTCTGGATGAGTGTGCTCTTTCCGCTCCGCGGTTTTCCTCGTATGAGGATATTTTCATTCCTTCTAATTGTTCGTCACCTATCTAGAGGAATCAATAAACTCAATAGAAAGCCTTTTTATTAATTTCTTGTAAAGGATATTAAAAGCTTGAATGTGTGAAATTTCGATGTTTGGATATTATTTCCTTGCAATTCTTCAAGGTTTCTTTGAATGGTTACCGATATCGTCTGAAGGGCAGACGGTGGTTTTCGCCACAAATTTTTTTGGGATTCCCTGGGAGAATGCACTTAGTCTGGCGATATTCCTACACCTAGGAACCACGCTTGCAGTGATTGTAAAATTTAGAAAAGAAATAATTAAAATTATCAAATCCGCTTATCCGAATCCACCTCCCGATGTAACTGAAACCGATAAAAAAATGCGAAATTGGATTATCTATGCAACCATTGGAACTGCTGTTGTCGCGGTCCCTCTCTATCTTCTGGTTAAGGAAACCTTTGCTGCTGTTCAAGGTGATGTTGGTACTTTAATTGTTGTAGGATGCTTATTGATTACGGGAATTATTTTACTTGCAACTAGAAAAAAATATGGCAAGAACACTGTTGAGGATGTACCTGAAAAGACTATTAACAAACATAGCACAATTTCAGGTTTAATCCAAGGTACGGCGATTCTACCAGGGATTTCCCGCTCGGGAGTCACGGTCTCTGCTAATCTTCTGGAAAACTATGAACAAAATAGTGCCTTAAAGCTTAGTTTTTTGATGTCTATTCCAGCATCTCTCGCTGCGATAGCATTGGACTTCCTTACTGAAGAAGGATCGGTCTTCAACTTTTTAGATCCGCTCACTATCGTCGCTCTAACAGCGATAAGCTTCGCAATTGGCTATTTAACAATCGAAGCTTTACTTAAATTAGCTCAGAGAATCCAGTTTGGCTACTTCTGCGTTTTCTATGCCGTCCTTGCGTTTGCGGTAATCCTCCCCTTCCTCTTCCTATAGCTCCAGAATCTCAAATAAACTAACTACGATATTTCAACTTTAATGGTACTTGACAGGTCAAACATTTCGCATCTGACTCGATTACATATACAGAATAACGCCGCTTACACGTCTTACAAATTAATATCGCTTTCAAAAATGACCCACAAAAGGGACACTTTTCTATTTCTACTTTTTTGGTGACAAAATACTTCTTACATTCTTCGCAATATTTCTCAAATTGAGGAAAGGAACTACTCATTTTCCATCAACACAATTATTATACGAAATCCATTAATGAATGTTGCTTTTTACGCTCTTTCGTTAGCTGTTTTTTAAAATCCTGGTAAGATATTCCTCTGGCTTCTCGAAATTCATTCGCATCTTTAGGTGAAAAGCCTCTAAAATGGTTATTAAATGTTACCAATACCTCACGAATTCCGGGTTGTCGTTCCCAACTGTCTAATTTTCGTTTAACCTCTTCAAGTATTTCATCCTGATCTCTTTGGATTCGATTAAACTTCGTTAATTCCCTATCACCAATGAGCCTGATAAAATATACGCTTTGATTGTCTAAATAAATCGGCCGAATCCCCTCCTTATAATTCGTGACTAGTACCACCTTCTCACCATCAATAAACTGGGACAATAGGTTCGGGTTAAACCACGTATTATCACGGAATTCCACAAAAATCGATTTTTCTGTTGTGAGTTTCTCTAAGATCCGTGTTAAGTGGTGAAAGTTCCTTTCAGTTTGCTTGAATTGTGGAGGAAACTGAAGTAAATAACCTCTAATTTTAGGTTCAAGCACTCTCATCCGTGCAAGAAAGACCCTAACCGCCCCATCCACATCCGCTTTCTTATGCGTGATGTTTCGCCAGATTTTGATTGTAAATCGAAAGTCATCTGGCACGTCATTCAACCACTTTCGGACGACATTTTCATTTGGAAGATTGTAGAACGTCGAATTAACTTCCGTGTAATCAAAATAATTCGCATAATATGATAAGAATCGTCCAGGTTTCAAGTTCTTTGGGTAAAATTCCCCTAACCAATCTTTATATGACCAACCTGCACAACCGATTAGGATCTTTACCATTTTTGACCGAAGCCTCATGATTACTTCTATTCAATTTTTAGTTTCTTTTGAAATTCTTTCAATGATAGCGTGTTCAGAAGATCTTTCTTTTCCAGCCACGCTCGGCGCGCCACGGAAACGCCCAGCTCTATGAACTTCAGTTGAGTTATTGAGTGGGCATCGGTCCCAATGGTTAGCAAAACGCCACGTTGATTTGCTGTACGGCTATTAACATCATTTAAATCCAATCGAGCTGGATAGGCATTAATTTCAAGGATTTTTCCTTGATCTTTTGCCGCATCAAAGACCTTTATCAGGTCAATATCTGACGGAGGGCGCTTATTTAGGAGACGATTCGTTGGATGGCCTAAGATCATTGTATATTCATTATGTAAGGCATTTATAACCCGTTCCGTCATTTCTTTTCGCGGCATTCTTAACTTTGAATGTGCTGAACAGATGACCACATCCAATTGGCTCAGAACATCCTCGGATAAGTCGAGGCTCCCATCTAGATTGATATTTACCTCTGCACCCGCAAAAATGCGGATGTTTTTTTCCTGCGCATCAAGTTTACGAATCTGAGAAATTTGTTTTAAGAGGTTAGGTTCATCAATCGCATTCGCCATCTTCAATGAGCCCACATGATCGGCTATCGCTATATATTCATAGCTTCTCCGTTTGGCTGCTTTCACAATCTCTTCAAGAGTGTTTTTTCCATCGCTTGCCTCAGTATGGAGGTGTAAATCCCCTTTGATATCGGCTAATTCGACCAAAGTAGGTAACGAATTTGTTTGTGCCGCTTCGATTTCACCTCGATCCTCGCGAAGTTCGGGGGGAATCCAGGTCATTCCAAAAAGCTTGTAAATTTCTTCTTCCGTCTTTCCTGCCACTTTTTCATCTGTATCTTTTAAGAACACCCCATATTCATTCAACTTGTACCCCATTTGCGAAACCATCGTCCGGAGCATAACATTATGCTCTTTTGATCCGGTGAAATATTGCAACGCTGCGCCATAACTTTCATCCTCCACCACTCGAAGGTCCACCTGTATATCTCTTTTTATATTCACCGTGGACTTTGTTGGCCCTTTTAACACGACTTTTTTGACCAATTCCATTGTCGTGAAAACTTGCATCACTTTCTCTGGCTTATCAGACGTGACTAATATGTCTATATCTCGAATTGTTTCCCTTCTCCTTCGAATTGAACCCCCAAGACTTACCTGCTTGACCTCTTTCAAATTTTTTAAAGTCTCATATATTTGATTTGCAACCGGAAGTATGACTCCCAATAAATGCCGCTGCGGTTTCTTTAAATCCGAAAGTCCCTTCAATATCGCCTTTTCCATCTTGGGTCCAATCCCTTTTACCCGTTGAATTCGATGGGATCGCGTTGCTTTTTCTAAATCCTTGAGTGATTTAATTTTTAACGCGTCATGAATCAATTTTGCCGTTTTAGGACCCACGTCGGGAATGCGCGTCATTTCTATAACAATCGGAGGAACCGCTTTCTTAATTTTCTCAAAATATTCTAACTTTCCAGTCGTAATCAGTTCTCTAATCTTCTCTTCTAGGGCTTTCCCTATTCCTGGCAACTTCTGCTTTCCCAATACATCGGCAATGTTCTCACTAAGGTTTTCAAGCGTTCGCGCTGCCCGCCTATATGCCAAAAATTTCCATTGGATCTCCCCCTGTATCTCCAAGATGTCCGCAATTTCATATAAAATATCGACCACTTCTTGATTGCGCAAAATAATCCCTTAAATTTTGTTAAATTCATAATCTTTTAGTGAAAAGAAATAGGGCTTATTTACTTTTTTCTTTAAGCTCTCATCTCCTGTAATGAATTTATATCCATATTCCTCTGCAATTGCACAATAGGAACTGTCATAGACAGTAATATTATTCAAAAAAGCAATTTCAGTAATTTTACCAATCAGGTCCTCGTCAAAAAATATAATATTTATCTGTGTTTTCAACAGAGCTTTGAGTGCATCTATGATATCAGCTTGTGTTAAATCTTTCGAAAACCGGAGCGCATTCCCAACCTCATAATAAAGCAGATATGGAGCTATCAATCTCAATTTCCCACCTTGATAATCAGATCTTAAATCTATTGCAAAATCTGTCCACTCTTCATCGAGATACCACCGAGAAACAACAGATGCATCTATTACAATCGTTTTTATTATCTCTACTTTCTTTCCTCTCGCCATTTTCTAATTTCCTCTGTTGAAGACCAATCCTTTGTCCTTTTTGTTTTATTACGAATGCGATCCTGAATATCAATAGCTTTATTTAACAATTTTTGATCGATTTCTGTATTGGATATTTGTTCTTCAAGTTCAATTCTCCGCACGATAGCACTTCTGGCTATTTCTGACCAATTTATGTGGGGATACTTCTTCATTTTTTCCTTTAATTCCTCAGGAACCTTTATTGAAATCAAATTTATCGCTTCAGTATATTTTTCTGTATATATCTATAAAAGTTAGGGTATATAAAAATATATACACATATTTCCTTATTCTTTCTACCAACGATGTCCATATTCCTCGGCAAACCCGAATAGCTTGTCGATATGCAGTTTCTCCCCATTATCAAGTATGATGTCCCCTGTATAGTACCCATACACGTTGAACCCACCGGTTTTCAAAATTCCGAAATTCATATTCTGTCGATTGTACATCACCGGCTCTAAAATCATCTCAAACCGCCCATCACTGCTCGTGAATTTCCAAGGATTCATAATGTTTTCTGGAACATGAAAAGTTACAAATTCTATTTTATGACCTTTCCCACCATAAAAAATCATGTTCTTCGTAGCGATGGTCTCATCCCCAAACCCTTGAAGTCCCGCATCGAGATTGAACCCGAATGGTTTTCCATCATAAATCCCTGAAGCAGAGCCCCAATGCCATTTGACTCGATAAGGAAAGACACTCCTCGTCCAATCGATACAACCGTAATGCCCCTTCTTGTGAGAGAATTCGTATACCTCATCCCCGAACGTGACAATCCCATTCACGGGCATGCAATTCGCCTTCTGAACATAGACGAAATGCCTCGGACTTTTAAAAGGGATGACATTTACCATCGTATCGTGCTTGGGATCCTTGTAAAACGTGAGTTCTCCTTTTGCCCCTTTCTTTCCAAACTCGGGAAATCTCGGATAATCAAATTTTAAAATGATGTTGTCCCCATCTCGCACGAACGACATTCGATTCTTAGAATTAACGTGCCCACCAAAAAAACGTGCATCGCCCGCATCCGCTGAGGGTGGCAAGTTCAAAGACCCCCTGCTCAGGAGCTTAAAGCTGGCCCCATTATAATTCTTCTTCTTTTTGTAATCCTGCAACGACACCGTCGCCATGGCAAAATACCCGACATCGGCAATTATCAGACTAATGCCAAAATCCGGGTTCATTACCTCATAACAATCCCATTCCTTAATTCTGAAGGATGAGAACAAACCCTTCACCTTTTTCCTGTCATACTTCAAGAGTAATTGCCGGGCCCACCCTTTCTGGACTAAATGCCCTTTCTCATCCAATAAATCTGAAGGTTCGGTTATTTCATGCTGCACTAGCATCACTCACCTATCAAATAAAAAAAGATCAAACCTACTTTTGATGCTATCGGCTGTGTAATGCTTGCACGATTTATAATTTTAAAAATAATTGGTCAATTCTCTACTTTTTTTCTTGGCTTTCAGCCTATCAATGACCTCTTGTAATATCTGAATGAGCTTGTCCTCATAGGATTCGTGATCATAATTGTAGCTCCAGGTCCGCCAATGCGGTTTCTTGTAGCCTATCTTGAACTTCGACCCGTTCATTACCGTTTTATAGGTATTTTCATCCAATTTCACTACTTTCTGGTCTGCGATTATATACCAATGATATTCCGTTCCTTTAAGAGCCCCCGTCCCTGGTGGCGCTTGATGCATTCTATTTTTATCACACGCAAATTCAAATTTCCACTTTTCTGGGGTAACTTTCGTCTCATTCCATACCCCATCATCATACTTCCAACGATGCTTCCCCCCTACTTTCATCCCCGTATATTTCTGCCCATCATGATCTTTCAGTGCATTATATTGGTCCCTTTTATCACTCTTCGCCATTCTCTTTCCTTCCTTCATGTTAGCTATGCCTAGTGATCCATCCCCATTCAAAAAGGTTTTACTCCCTTAGTGATAAGTGATATTTAATATATGTTAAAGAAGGGAAAAGAATCATGTTAGAATTTTCCAAGAAGCAAGAATCGAAAGAAACGAAAGATATCAGCCCAATGAACATATTGGTAACGAGGGACGTGACTTTCAGTAATCCCTTGGAGGGCGTGTTTACCGCTAGCCAGCCAATAGCCGGTTGCGCTTGGGTTGAGACAGATGATGGAGTCGTGGTGATTGATACCTTACTCACGGTAGGCGCTGCGAAAAAAGTGGTCGAAAAAATTAAGGGGACCATTAAATACATCATTTATACTCATGGACACCTGGATCACGTGGGCGGGGCTCCGGCATTTATGGCGGATCAGCCTGAAGTCATCGCCAGTCAATATCTCCCCGATCGGCTGGATCGCTACAAGGTGCAAACCCCTCATCGAGCCCGGATCTCAGCACAACAATTCAACATCCCGGAAATTATAGATACTAGGAAGCACGTCTATCCAACGAAGACTTTCTTGGGTGAGATGACCCTTTCACTCGGTGGCAAGACCTTCGAACTTCACACGGCTCGCGCTGAGACCGATGATGCCTGTTGGGTCTATGTCCCGGAACTCAACGCCGCGTTTATTGGCGACCTGATGCTCGGCGTTTTCCCAAATATAGGGAACCCCTGGAAACCCACGAGGTTCACACTAGATTGGGCAACAGCGTTAGAAGAAGTGCGCGCTAAGGAACCGGAATATATTTTCTGCAACGGGGCCTCCGTAACGTATAAGGGAAAGGCGGCAATGGAGGCCCTAAATGCGAACATCGAGGTCATCCGTTCTTTATACGATCAGGTCGTGGAGTATATCAATCAGGATATGCACATTACAGAGATGATCCACGCCGTTAAAATCCCAGAACACCTCCAAAAAAATAAATATCTTAACCCGTTCTACTCCAAGACGGAATTTTTCGTTTATAACGCGTACAGATGGTTGCACGGATATTTCGATCACAACCCCGCGCACCTCCTACCCCGCCCCGAAAAGGAAGTCATAAATGAACTATTTGGGCTTATTGGCGACCCCGAAAAAATCTTGAACCGGGTCACAGAACTCCTCAACCAAGGGCAAACACAACTTGGACTTCAGGTCTTGGATGTCTTGATTCAAGCAGACCCCAATAACATCGAAGCGCGCCAATTACGTATCAAACTCCTTAAAAAATTGGGCAGAAAAGATAAATGTCTTATGTCCCGCAACACATGGTACTACTTCATCAATCAAGATAAACAATTTATCCGCTCGAAAAAAAAGTAGTTTTAAGTTTGAGGGTACAAAATCGAAGTGGATATCCAATAATTGGTGGTATTAATCGCAACGGGCAGCAACCCGACTACATTTGCAGAGATGAATGTTAGAGTTTTAATGGTATTATTAGTGAGTATGAATGATACGAGATATGATGGATCCATTCCTATTGTTATATTGTCCTGAAAGAGTTGACCAGCTTCCAACGACTCAATGGTCTTAATTCCCGATCCCAACAAAATCCCGGGCGTTAAAATAATACTCGTGGTATCATTGAGGTACAAATACATTTCAAACGTAATATCTTGTATCTTAAAGGAGCCTCCATTTGAAATTGAAATGTTATACGTGAAATCCAACGTATCATCATCATAAAAAAAGAAGGTTCCGTTATTATTGTAACTTATTGCAGGATATTCCCCTATACTTCCCCCTATCTGCGTGGCAGAGAGCGTAAGGATCATGAAGAACGAGGCAGTTATCAAGAAGAAAAAGATACAAACAGCACTGCCCGCCTTAAGATACGTATAAATTTTTCTCTCCCTTTCTTTTAAAACCGCTAGAAGTTCGACGGAATAAATGACCCCATAGATGACCATGGTTGCTAGGATGATGTAAGAGAAGAGAGCTATGTCTGCTCGAAGGGTGACCCCCGTTAAATCAATTCGTATTTCCGCAAAGCCACCGCCCAGATGGGTCAGCACGATTAGGAGAAATCCAATGACCACGCCTGTATAACAGAGTGCCGTAATTGCGCGCTCCCTCGTGCCATACTTGAACCACGACATCAATCCCGAAAATCCAACCGCAATGAAGCCTAACGTGTAAACTATGTATACGATCGGCATATTGAGAGGAATTCCGAAAGATAAAATGATGCTTACAATAAAAATGGGTGCCAAGACGAAAATGATGACGTTTATTGCTACCCAAATAATTCCCACAATTATTTTAAGGATCGAAAGTCCTGAACCTTTTTCCTCAGCAATCGACATGGTACTCATAAATATTCTCTTCTTTCCTGTAAATAATTTTAATCCACCACGAATTCACTAATTTCTCTACAAAAAAGACATTGATGTCTTTAAATACATCATTGTCCTTATCATTAATGTATGACTAACTTGAGGATTAACCTCCCAGACGAATTAGATAAAGAATTTCGCACGATAATTGCCTCAAAATATGGATATTCAAAAGGAGCGTTATCATTGGCGACTCAAGATGCGATCTTGAAATGGATTCTGAAAAATGGAAAGGAGCCCTGGCTATATATCGACAGCAATATGTCACTTGACATTCATGAGGAGCTCATCCTACCTTTCTTTAAAAAAGTTGCTGAGCTCTTGGATCCCCAAAAAATCAGCATTTCCTTTGAAGCATCGCGTGAAGAACTCGATCTCATTTCCAAGATCTTTGAAAATTTTGAATTAGATGGAGACGATGTATTTTTTGAAGTTGAAAAATCTGACTTCATTCCGACTCTTCGTCAATTTATACGGGTTTTGAAAGTTACGAATAAACCCAGTTTATTGATTGAATTGGATGATCTAACTATTATTGGAGGGGGCGCAGGTTGTTTGAACATTTGTGGCGAGATTTCCACTCAAAAGTACAATGAAATAGTACTCAACTTCTTAAAAGATTTAAATGTAGAGGTTAAATCGAATTTGAATGATAAAAAGAATTATCAACTAATTTTATTAAATTCAAACTCAACTCTTATAGAACTCTATGACACGGGGTAATTATATGGTAAAAGATACCTATATTAAAAGGGTTCTTGGTCACTTTGAAAATATAGCAAGACATACGACACGACCCTATGAACCAACTCCCTCTCACCTGAAAAAACGCTTGCTATCACCTTTTTGTGCAGATATTTCAGCTCTATTAAAAAAAGGGACTAAAAACGATTTTGAACAAGTCCTTGAAGGGATTTCTAACATCTGTAAGAAATATATCCACCCCTAACCTTTCTCAATAGAGGAAATCTTTATCATTATAATTTTTAAACTAACCCAACCTTAATTAGCAAATTTAAACCGGGTTTTATTTGGATGAGAAGACATCAGTTTTTTACGTGTCCCGGTACCACGCCCCCTTCCCCAGCCCCTCTGCGATGGCGGCATCCACAGCATCTCCATCTTGGTAGTCGCGGAGGTCCAGCAACCCGTTGAGGATGATGGTGACAACGTCATCAGCCTGATCCCACGTGAAGCAGGTCAGCAATTCTTGGATGGCGTCAGTCCAGTGTTTTGCGACCGTCCACGGCTCGCGGGGCGGGAAGGGGTAGAGGATCTTGCGAACTTTCCTGTGGAGAGTCTCAGTGCATTCCTCGTCGAACCGTTGCAGGTCTGGCTCGATGGTGGGCTGCAACTGTCTCCGGAGGTCGTCCTTGATCCGCCCCATAGCGCGGGACATCCAGCAGGAGATGCGCGAACGCGCGGTCACCTGCCCCCAGTGCGGGCACCTGAATAACGAAGGGCCCCAGTATTGCGAGTATTGCGGGGCGAGAATGGACACATAATTTAATCTTTTATCTCAATTGGGATACTATTGAGCTAGACAAGAATATATCGAAATTGTTCATCAATATGTGTAAAGATCAACAGGAACGTGTCAAAAAAACCTCATTAAATGAGGAACATTCAGGTATATATAAATAGGAATTTTCCTTACTTTTTCATAATCATTTTTTCGACAAAAAGAGGTCAGCGAGCGTGAGCACTCGGGCTTACGAGAACAAAAAGTCGCTGACATTTTTCAAATCAGTTGAATTAATGAACATAAAAAAAACTAATACAATAAAATTAGCAAATTTTGTAAGTGAAGAAAAGAAAAATAGGTGAAAGAAAAAAATGGCGCAATTAAGCGGAACGCCAGTCATAATTTTGAAAGAAGGAACGGAGCGTTCACGTGGAAAGGACGCTCAGAAGAACAACATCGCAGCATCAAAGATTATCGCAGAAGCCGTGCGCACGACGCTCGGCCCACGTGGAATGGACAAAATGCTAGTTGACAGTCTCGGAGACGTTACCATCACAAACGATGGTGCAACCATTCTTGATGAAATCGAAGTGCAGCACCCAGCGGCCAAAATGATGGTAGAAATCGCGAAAACCCAGGACCAGGAGGTCGGCGATGGGACGACAAGCGCAGTAGTTCTCGCCGGCGAATTGCTCAAAAAGTCTGAAGAACTTCTCGAAGCTCGGATCCATCCGACGACCATCGCTGCCGGTTACAAGAAAGCCGCTTTAAGGGCAAGAGAGATCCTTGAAGCGATCGCAACGGAAGTTGACATCAACAGCGACGCCGTCAATAAGGCAGTGATAACGTCTCTCAATAGCAAGGCCAT
>JABXJT010000185.1 GCA_013375455.1 Candidatus Helarchaeota archaeon
CTCTTACGGAGCCGCCCGTCCTTAAGCCACCAGAAGACACCACCCCCTGAATCCCGAGATCGGACGGGATTGGATGCTGCCGGGCCAGCAAAAGGAAAACCTCACGCGCGGTTGCATTCGAGGAACGGCAGCACAGAAGCACCATCACCCAAGCCGGCTGATTACCTAACCTCGCAGGTGATTGTTTACCGCCTCATGGCGGAGGTTGGGCGAGGAGCACAGGGGTTGGGGAAGTGAGGGCTTCGGCGAGGAGGGCCAATGGTTCGATGTTCCGCAGGATACACGTGCCGATCACGGACATGATCACCGATTGTGCCCAGGCGCCGAGCCATGTGCGGTTGCCCCCCCAGACCTTGCGATTGACCACCGCCGGCCGGATGGCTTGTTCGCCCCGATAGTTCGTGGCGGCCATGTCCGGATGACGCAAGTACGCGAACACTTGACCCAAATGGTTCTTGAGAAAACGTGCCAGCCGCCGGTTGCCGTGGTGGGTGAAACGCCCGTCCACGACGCGCTCCAGTTGGGCGGTGAGCCGGCCCGCGATCACCCGCAGGCCGTGGGGCGAGATTTCCCCTTCGCCGAAGCGATCCCGGGCGGCCAAGCCCGTTTGCAGCAGCCGCTTGACTGCCAAGGGAAGGCGCGCCGCCCCGCGTCGGGCCAGTTCCAACAATTCCTTGCAGCGGTTCAGCAGGTGCGCGTTGCACTGTTGGTGAATCGCGCAGAAGAACCGGTCGTACACGCTCCAGCCGTCATGCACCAACCGCCCGCTCCAATCAAGCCCCAGCAACCGCTCGGCCACGTCGCCGCTGCGGGTCGGGTCGATTTCGTAGCACGTTGTCCGGGCGGTTGCGAAGGCGTGCAGCCAAGCCTTGCCTCCACCCACTCGCCAGCCGGTTTCGTCGGGAGTGACTTCCTCCGCAGCCCGCACGTCTTCACCGATCTGCTCGCAGGCCGCCGCCAGACGCCGCGCCGTCCGTACGCCGGAGCGGGCCGACGTCGAGCGGTCGATCTTCAGCCGGAAGACCCTCCCGAACATCCAGGCGATCTTGCCGTGCGAGAGTCCCAGCCGTTTGTTGAGAACGCTCATCAAGGCGTGGGCCTTGGGGCCGAGCTGCTCGCCCGCCGCGCCCGTGGCCGCCGAGGTTTGCAGCGGATGCCGGCCCCTGACCGACGCGCCACAATCGCGGCAATGGCCTCGATGGATCGTGAATTGCCGGCGTACCGTCCGGCAGACGATCTCGGTCTGGAACTGTTCGGCCGCCGGTTCGTCTTCTTCCAGACGCGGCGAGCCACACCTCGGGCACTCCGGCGGCAACGGGGCCTCGTGTGTCTCGTCGATCGGGGCATCCTCCGGGGCAACCCGGCGGGCGTGTTTCCCATAGTCCTTCCCCGGCTTCCGGCCCGGCTTTTTCGGCTTCTGGACGATCTTCCCCTTGCGGAACGGGGCCGCCTGTCGTTTGCCGGCACGCCGCGCCTCCTCCAGCGCAGCCGAGAGAACCTGAACCTGCTCCTGCAAGGCGCGGACAATCCCCTGCAATTCGCTTACCCGCGCCCGCAGACGCCGGTTCTCCTGGATCAGCTTTCGTATCTCCGCGTCCATGACGCGGTTCAGCCTACACCGACTTCCCCAAATCGACCAAGACCAGTTTTCTCAACGGTAAACAATTACGAAGACCCTTGGTGGAATCAGGGCAACCTTCACAGTTCGCGTGTCGGTGTTCCGTGCAACATCGTGAAAGGCAATGCGCGGTTTCATACACGGGAGTGT
>JABXJT010000081.1 GCA_013375455.1 Candidatus Helarchaeota archaeon
AATTATATGGCTGTAAAGCAGCGATTAAAGCGGGGACTAGACTCACACTTTCTCAAATGGAAGACCTTTATCGCCAACTTCAACAAACAAAAAATCCTTATGTCTGTGCTCATAATCGGCCCTCCATCATTATGTTTTCCAAGAACGAGTTAGAACGCAAGTTTCACCGATGAACCGCGGGCATAGATTGAATGAAATCACGGGATTGAATCAGTGTCAGTTCTGCTAATATCATGAAATTAAATAGAGAATTATTTCTTTTATAAAAGCTTTAACATCCTTCATTCTAATGGATTCATTGGCGCCATGAGCATTAGATGAAATGTTTCCAACCCCCCTAATAATGATATTCTTAGAAACCTGATTTACAAACCCCATATCCGTTGAGCCGGCCATTCCTAAATTTCGGATTTTTTCCTGCGGAATCTTATGAACAATACTTATGATTTTACTCATTTTTTTAACAATATCAGAATTTGGATCGGCTTTTAAAGGGGGATAAAGATTACTAATGTCAATCTTAATATCTTTTAAGGCAGTTTGAATCTTTGATTTTTCTATTATATCCAAAATTTCTTTTATTACGTCATCATAATGTTCATCAGGAATATATCTTCGGTTGATGATAAATGTACATTTATCTGGGACGATATTTGATTTATATCCACCATGAATAATGTCAATATTGAACATCGGGGACATCATATTTCTAGTAGGATCATCAGGTCTAGGTATTCCCAAAACATCTTTACTTTGTCTTGATTGAACAGTCGCTTTTAACTTCATTAATTCACTTAAGATCGGTATGGATTCTTCAATTGCATTAATGCCAAGGAAATTTACCCCAGAATGACAACTATTCCCAAAAGTCTCTACTTTAATATCTACAGCACCTGCAGCACCTATAGGCATGAAGTTTTCTTGCACACCTTCCATACAAAATACTTCGCTATCTTTCTTTATATAATTATTTTCTGCTAAATACTTAACACCAGGATGAATGCCAAGTTCCTCATCAGTGCAAATTAACACTTTAACATTATACTTAGGTTCTAAATTCAACTTATCTATCATTTGTAATGCAAGAATTAGGCAAGGTATGGCTCCTTTCATATCTGCCGTACCACGACCGTATATTTTCCCGCTTTTTCTAACGGTAACGGTAAAAGGATTATATTTCCAATTCTCCCTTTCAACTGGAACTACATCCATATGCGCATAGAAATTTATGTCCTTCTCTTTCCCATTATCCTTATATGCGACTAGATTTACTCTTTCACCCTCGAGGGGCAATGGTATTTCTTTTACTAATTCTTTTGGAACTACTACTTTCTCGATTGAAAACCCAAGCTTCTTCAAATATGGGATAAGGATTTCAATAAAAGTATCATAATTTCTACCTGGAGGAACCGATGTATCGATTGAAATTAATTCTTTGAGTATAGTTACAAATTTTTCTTCGATCTCATCCAAATTTTCTATTTTCATTAATATCTCTTGAAGTTCCATTAGAATCCCTTTCCTTATATTTACATATTTACAATTTTAAATTTCTTTAATGCATTTATAAAATAGTAGGAGGTTATTTAATTTGAAATTAAAAAAAATGGGAAGAATTGGGCATTAACTGGATTAGAATTTTTTTACCAATTTTCCCCTAAGAGTTCAAAGTATTCTTGCTTATGATTACAGGCAGGACACACTTCTGGCGCTTCAGTTCCCTCATGAATGTAACCACAATTGCTACATCTCCATTTCACTGGTTTATCCCGCTTGAAGACTCGACCTTTCTCTATATTCTCACGGAGTTCATTATATCTTTTTTCATGCTGTTTTTCAGCGACTGCAATACTTCTCATTGCTCCTGCTACTTCAGGAAATCCTTCTTTATCTGCCACATCCGCGAATCCTGGATACATTTCTGTCCATTCATAGTTTTCGCCAGCGGCTGCTTCCTTAAGATTTTCCACGGTATTCCCAATGACCCCCGCTGGAAACTCTGCTTTAATTTCAGCGGTTCCCCCTTCTAAAAACTTAAAAAGTCGCTCCGCATGTTCTTTTTCATTAGCCGCCGTTTCAAGAAAGATATTATGAATCTGGCGATACCCTTCTTTCCTCGCAACAGATGCAAAAAATGTATATTTATTTCTTGCTTGTGATTCGCCTGCAAATGCGGTTAAAATATTTTTTTCTGTTTGAGTTCCTTTAACACTTGCCATATTTCTAGCTTCCTTTTTAATCTAATAATTAATCTAATTTTACCAGATTTTTCAATTAAAAATATTGTTAAAAATTGCCTTAAAATAAAAAACTATAAAATAGCTATTTAACAAATAATATTACTTTTTCAATTTAAAAATCATCTTAGCTTCCGCTTCTTTGAAAACCCCCTCCTCATCAAAGAATTCCTTGTACATCCAGTTCCCACCTATCTTTATAATGGGTGTAATTACAATACATTTATCCTCATCACAAAAACTTTCTATTACATAAGAGGATTCGATAAGTTCTTGTACAACTTCATCGGTATCAATGTCTCTCTCTGCAAATGGTAATTTATTTTGGTTTAAAAACGATTTAAGCGCCTCACATCTTTCACAATCACGTTTCGTATATACAATTACATCCATTTCCTGTTTCACCAAATAATTACCTATAAATTTATCTTATTTCAACATTTGTGAATTTATAAGAGATCTTTTAGATTTGTCTTTTGCTAAAAGTGAAATACTCAATTTAATATTTGTTACTGATTTGGGAGTAAAAAGTAATGGATCCGCAACCAGAAATAGAAATGGACATTGATTTCAAGAATTATAAGAAACCGAAAGCCCGGACGTTGTGTCCGACCAAGGAAGTTGATCCCGATCATTTCATGGAGCCAGATTTAGCTGCCTTATTATATCTTGTTCAATTTCTATTTAAGCCGGACCGCAAGAAGTTTCTAGAGGTATTTAATTGCGTTCATTGCAATGCTTGCAAGACATCAAATAGCCGATATTATCTCAAGAGGAAATTACACAATGCAAGATTCGTGTCACGAAGTACTGAAGGGATGCTCGAATCCTACAGAAAATATGACACGCCTTTCAATCAATCAAAATATCGATTCAAGATCCCTGAGGAAGTTCCAAAAGATAGTGATACTCTCTTTTATATGGGCTGCCTAAGTACCATAAAAATCCCACGATACACGCTCAATGCGATCAAATACCTCTTATCAAAAGAAATTGATTTTACCGTGCTAGATCAAGAAGCCTGTTGTGGAATTCCGCTTGTTGATTCCGGGGAAACTGAGATGTTGGAGGCCTTAATGGAAAAGAATGTGGCAACTTTTAATTCTGGCTATAAAAAAGTCGTATGTCTCTGCCCAGCGTGCTTTGAATTATTTAATCATTTTTGTACAGGAATTAAACCTGAAGTCGTGTATATCACTGATTATTTAGAACCCTTGAAGAAGAAGCGAAGGGTAACGCTGAGCATTCAGCATCTATGTCAATTACTGTACCGGGGTTTCGATCAAGTAATTCCCAAGGTTGAACAAATTTTAATTGACAGTGGCTATAAAATAATGAAAAATGAGAAACATTGGTGCTGTGGTGGTGGTATGGGCATTATGCATATTGAGAAAACCATTGAAAAAATAGCCCGAATTCGAGTTAATGATTTTAAGGGCGAACTACTGACGACCTATTGTTCCAGTTGCTACCATATTCTAAAGTTATTCACAAGAAAAGAGAAAATCAAGCCCAAACTCGTGGATATTTTTACTTTACTCACCGAATAAGTATCAGGTCATAATCAAAAATAAAGAGGTGAATTAAATGGCGGATTCAAGCCAAAAAATCGTATTTGTGTATAATGCAGATGGTGATTTTTTTAGTCTAGTTAAGGATTTCTTTCATAAAACCTTTAAACCCTCAACATATCCCTGTAATTTGTGCGGTATAACTTACAGTATTAAAAACTTTGGTAAGAAAAAAGAGTGGAAGCATTTTATTAACCGACTTAATATTCCTGCCGTTTTTTTACATCGAGATGAATTTCAGGAACGTTATACCCTGCCTGATGCAAAGTTTCCTTCTGCCTACATTGAAACTGGATCCAATCTAGAATTATTTATATCTCAAGAAGAGATGAATGGCTTTAACAATTTGGAAGATTTAAAGAGTTTTATGCTAGAAAAAGGGAAAGGATTCGGTGTTTCACTTAATCAGGAATGATTATAATTAAGGATTATTTGTAATTAAAAACAATTTATAGAAAATTTAACCGTACATCATATCTATTTCTTTTCTTCGTGCTTTCCTTCTTTTACTTGTCTTTTTAACGATCTCCTTGTCCAAGTATTGTTCAATTTCCTCGAATAGATGACTTTCACTCGGAGGTGGCCCTCGAAATTTAACCGTGCCATTGATGACGATTGTAGGAGTTGCTTGGACATTGTAAAGTGCAGCAAGTTCTTGTCCATCGGGCGAGGAGACACTAACTTCTGTGACTTCGATTGCCTCTTTATAGATTCCTACTGCCTTTTGTAGCATTCTCAAAGCCGCTGGACAGTAAGGGCATGTTGGTGACGTATATATTTCGATTTTTACTTTGGACATTTTTTGGTCTGACATCAAATCACAAAATTCATGCTAATCTATTTGTTCAAATGCATCTCGCGGTGCAAAGCATTCAGGGCATTCTTCCGGAGGACATTCGGGTAAATCCCCTTCACAGATCCATCCACAAACGGTGCATCTCCACTTTGCCATATTATCAGCTCCTTTTTCTATCTTAATTTTTTGCTTTTATCAAATTTCCGAAGGACTAGATGCGATCAACTTTATCTTACATACATATTGATGCGCTGGATTGATATATTTTTCTTCAAGCGTAAGGTTCTTTTAATAATTCACATCTTAATAAATTATATTACTCACACCGTGAGAGGTTCTATAAATTTCATTATTTTATTGCATCATATCCTAAGTTAATTGCTTTTAAATTCGCCTCAACTGCTTTTTTCGGAACGACCTGAGGTATATCTAGTTTTAATTGCTTTAAGCTTACAGGAAACTTGTCAGTTTTTACGGCGGCACCTAAAAGAACTATATTGGAAGTGAGTGGATTTCCAGCCTGATTTGCCAAATCGAGAGCTTTTATAACATGAATATTTTTGGTGACTTTCTCTAATTGGGAAATAATGCTTTCGATAGTGATATATAATTGACTTGGATTTTGAACGCGGTCAAACGTGCTTTGGACTGGATGCCAAATGTAATCATTAAGAATTATTGTACCATTTGGTTTTAAATATTCAATGTTACGAAGGATTTCTATCGCTTCCATGCCAAGGAGGACATCTGCTTCTCCATAGGGAATGAGTGATGAATATATTTTTTCACCTATCCGGATATGCGTGTAAATCGAGCCAGACCGCTGGGCTAAACCATGAACTTCCGCGGTTCTTATATTTAACCCGACTTCAGCGCAAGACAAGCCGAGTACATTCGATACGAGCATCAACCCCTGCCCTCCTACACCGCATGTCATAAGATTATAAGTCATACCATTCCTCCTTCATCTCTTTTTTATTACAAATCATAGCGAATCTCCTTCTTATCATAATAGGGTTTGATTACATCTTTTTCAGAGCGAGCTTTATGATTGGTAAAGGGACAAATAATCGAACAGACCCCACATCCATCACAAAGTTCAACTGAAATATGTGAAGAATAGCCTATCCATGTCTTCTCCTTTTCATCTGTATATTCCGTAACCTCGGATTCCATTGAGATTGCAGGACAATAAAAATCTTTCATACACGTATGACATTTTCGGCAAATTTCTCGAGTTACAGTATATGGTTGTATTTTTTCTCCGCGCCTGCGTTTATTTCGATCATTCCAAAGCGCACATGGGCCTCTAGAAATGATGACAGTGGGCCCTGGTTCATTCAATGCTTTCTTAAGTGGGGGAATTGCATTTTTCGTGTCAAAACAATTAACAACCACTACATTTTTGAACCCGATGCCTCTTACGACTTTTTCGATATCGATTTTTGTTTTCGGTGCCCCACCAGGACCATATCCCGTTCCTGGATTCGGTTGTTGTCCTGTCATTGCAGTGACGGAGTTGTCAAGGATTAGAACAATTACATCTTCATTGTTATTACAGATATTGACCATTCCAGGTAATCCTGCATGGAAGAACGTGCTATCTCCAATGAGGGAAATCACCTTTTCTTCAGCTGCCAAGGATACGCCACTCGCTGTCCCTAAACAAGCTCCCATACATAATAATAGGTCATCCGCGTGAGTTTTATAGTAGATTTTACTGTTGAGGAGGAGCATTGAATAGCACCCAATATCGTTCATTACTGCTATTTTTCCCTCCTTTCCGGCGAGTGCCTTCTGGAACGCCCAAAAGGTGGCGCGGTGAGGACACCCAGGACAAAAAACAGGAATTCGAATCGGAAGAATCGATTTTAATTCATTTCTAGTTTTTAAAGTCTTCTCATAATCGATCTCGGTTTTAATTTCAAATGCATCTTTAATTGCCTTCAAAACGATCGGCACGTTATACTCAAATGCTTCACTAAAATGCCCACTTTCTTTGCCGAAAATCACCAAATCTGGATTCACGTCCTTTGCAAGAGCCTTAACTCGTAATTCCAGGTATGGCGATAATTCCTCTACGACAATAACCTTGTTCAGATTTTTAATGAAGTTCTTAATCAGTTTTTCAGGGAGCGGATAGGTAGTTCCCAATTTCAAAATCGACGGATTGATTTGTAATTTCTCAGAAACCTCCATCACGTAATTGTAAGAAACACCTGAAACAATGATGCCCATTTCAGTTGATCCCTGTTGTAGGGAGTTAAATGGAGAGTTTTCGAACTCTGGTCTAATTTTTTTAATTTTATCAAGTAATTCTAATTTTAATTTCCTGGCAGCTGATCCCACGGTGGCGTAATTTTTGTTAAAAGTCCGGAAACTACCCGATTTAAATGGCGTGCGATTCAAGGGTCCTAATGGAACGATAGTGGATTGGTGGTTTATTCGGGTCGTGGTTCTGATTAAGACCAGGGTCCTATATTTTTCTGAAAGGGTGAACGCCTCCTTCACCATAGCTTTAGCTTCGACGGGATCAGTCGGTTCTAACATCGGAATGTACGCATTCGGTGCAAAAAAGCGACCATCTTCCTCAGTTTGAGAAGAATGGCAAAAGGGGTCATCGGCAACCACAAGTACACAACCTTTATTAATTCCTGTATAGCCTAGACTGAAAAATGCATCCGAAGCTACATTTAGACCGACACTTTTTAGGGCAGTTAGCGATCTCTGCCCCCCCATTGAGGCTCCCGCTACGATTTCGAGTGCAACTTTCTCATTGGTCGCGATTTCCATCTTAATTCCAAATTTATCTGCAATTTTAAAAAAGGTATCAAGAACCTCTGATACTGGTGACCCGGGATAGAAAGCCACGACTTTTACATCAGATTCCAAAGCAGCTCGTACTATTGCTTCATTACAGAAAAGGAAAGCCTTCTCTTTTTCCTCTGATGTGACATCTGAAATCATATCAATTCCTCCTTAATCAGATTAGACTAAGTTTAATTTAAAATCATTACAATGAAAAATATTGATGTAATAATTGCGGTTTTTCTGCTTGAAAATTAATAGCGCTCAAAAAAAGTTGATGGATGGTTAATACATTTTATCTTCGGGTCGTCTCTCTGGTATTTTCCTAGTCTTTCCGCCTTTGTCGAGATATCGTTTTGAGAAAAATAGAGCACAATAACAATGACCGAACTCTTGGATATCAGGTGGAGCATAATCACAAGGGCAAATAAGATCTCTATCTTTTTCTTTTTCTCCACTAGCTAATCGGCAAGGACAAGAACGATATCCAAACCGCTCTAAATTTGTTGCCAGACCTTCAATTAGTCCATTCAAATGGTCCTCTTCTGGTTGTAATATCCAACCTCGGTGATCCGCGACCATTTGCACGTATTTACGAGTTTTTTCAATCTCAGACATCATTACCATCTCGTACCAATTCTTCAATTTTTTGATCAGTTTCCATGTTTGGAATGAAACTGTCATCTACAAACATCATTGGGAATGCTAACCTTGACTTAACTTCTCTTAATTGTCGTTTTATGCGTTCCTTTTCTTTATGGGGGATTAAATCAATATCTATATATTTATATTGGATATCTCGGTTCTTTAATTTATTTTTCAGCCGGACACACCAAATACAAGTGGAGATTGTATAAAGCATAACATCGTGTTTTTGAATATTACCCGAAACGGTTTTAGGCTCCATCTTATTTACTCCTACATAATCAAAGGTTTTGCTTAAACTTAATATTTTAGGGCATTATAAATTTTAACATAAAAATGTTTGTAATAATTGCCTTTTCTGAATTTTTTTACAAATATTTTTGTAAATCAAAATCCATATCCAAAATTCTTTCCTTAAATTTCGTGATATCAGTTTTAGTTTTTATCAATTTCATAATTGTTGATTGATTGCTTCGATCCCCCAAGAGAATGGCCCCAACGATTCGCCCTTCTTCAAGGACGATCTTTTTATAAATGCGCTTATCCGGATCAATGAATTTAATTTCTTCGGGTAAGTTTTTTTCCGGAGTTACTCGCCCGATGGAGGTCAAATCAACTCCAACTATTTTTAAAGTATTCGATGGGACTATTTCACTATATTTAACCTTCTTTCCCAAAATATTGAGAGCCGCAATTTTTGACTGCTCAAAGGCCACGGGAATGATTCCCCAAACTCTCTCATTGAATTCTGCACAATCACCAGCTGCATAGATATATTTTACGTTAGTTTGCATGTATTCATCAACTATTATTCCTCTATTCACCTTAATTCCAGATTGCTTTGCTAGTTCGATATTTGGATTTACCCCCACTGCCATAACCACCATATCTGCTTGAAATTCACGTCCATCGGCGACTCTGACCATCAATTGCCCCTCAATGGTGATTTCCCTTGTGCTGGCATTCAACGCGACGTCGATATTAAAATCGCTCAAAATTTGTCGTAGCATCTCGGCCCCTTCGATATCCAATTGCCGTGGCAATAACCGCGGGAAAAATTCCAAAACAGTGACCTTCAGATTTAAATCATTTAGGCTCTTTGCGATTTCTAGACCTAGAAGGCCTCCACCTATCACGATGGCTGAGTCCTTATCCTTAGTATGATCTTTAATTTTAAGGGCATCATCTAACGTTTTCAAGGTAAACAGACCATCAGTATCAACGCCATCAATACTTAGAATGTTGCTTTTACTGCCGATGCATAATAGCAATTTATCATAATTCGTTTGTTCTCCATTCTCAAACTGAACTATTTTTTTCTTCGGGAGAATTTTAGTTGCTCGATGATTTTTTTTGTATTTCACATTTCTATCATCATACCATTTTGCGGAACAAGTTATTAAATCATCTTCTTTCACCATTCCACAAAGAAAGGCGGGTAATTTGATCCTCGTATAATTAAAATATGATTCCTCCGTATATATTTCAACATCAACCTCAGGATTCTCTTTCTTAATAACGTCTGCCGCATTACTTCCAGCGATGTTCCCACCAAGTATAACGACTCTCATTTTCACGAATGCCTCAATTTTTTTATAGAGTAGCCTATTTTCAGTTACTTCTTTTATTTTTTCTAATAGAAATAAGATAAATATTACTAGAAAATAACAATTACAACAGGCACCGAAAAAAAATTCAAAGTTACTGTAAGATTGGATACTCCGATTGAATTGGAATATTCTCGAAATGGTGGAATTTTACACGCCGTTTTAAGGAAATTAATTCAGAAATAGTAATTTTAACCAATAAAATGTGGGATGAAGTTGAAGGATGAAACAAGGAAAGAAAAGGACTTCTTAGGTGAAATGGAAGTCCCAGCAAACGCCTATTGGGGGGCAACCACTCAACGTGCAATTACAGATTTCCAAATTAGCGGAAAAAAGTTTCCATTATCATTTATTTTAGCACTTGTAACAGTTAAAAAAGCCTGTTTAATGGCAAACCTTGAGTTAGGTCATTTTGGTAAAGAAAGGGCCCATGCAGTGTTTCAAACAATTGAAGAAATTCTCGTAGAAAGGAAATTTCTCGACCAGTTTCCGATTGATATTTTCCAAACAGGGTCTGGAACCCAAATAAACATGAACGTGAATGAAGTTCTTGCAAATAGAGCAAATGAGCTACTGGGGTCCCCGCTTGGGAGCAAAGCACCCATCCATCCAAACGACCATATAAATAAGTCACAGTCGTCTAATGACATCATTCCGACCGCGATGCATCTCTCTGCCTTGACTCAAATTCACGTCCATTTATTCCCTGCTTTAAACAACTTAAGTGAAGCTCTCGAGCAAAAAATTGATGAATTTAATGGAATAGTCAAAGTGGGTCGAACACATTTACAAGATGCAGTACCAATTCCTTTAGCCACCGAATTTGAAGTTTATTTACGACAAACCGTGATAAATAGAGACCGTTTAGAAGATGTACGCGAAGAATTATTACTCATCCCAATTAGTGGAACTGCACTCGGAACAGGGATTAATGCAGATGAAAAATTTGGTAACTTAGCACTCTCTTACCTAAATGACCTTACTGGATTACCTTTTAATCTCAACCCCGTGAAGGCTGAAGGGATCGCTTCACACAATGTAATCGTGCATGCTAGTGGAGTACTTCGCCTTTTGGCCCTCACACTTTTGAAGATGGCAAATGACATTCGATGGATGGGAAGCGGTCCGCGAGCTGGATTGGGTGAATTAAAACTCCCTCAAAACGAACCAGGATCTTCAATCATGCCTGGAAAGGTAAATCCAACACAATCAGAGGCTCTCATACAAGTTTGCCTTCAAGTAATCGGAAACGATACAGTCATTTCAAGTGCAGAGAGCTATGGTAGCGTTCTTGATCTTAATGTCACAAAACCTGTGATGATTGTTAATTTACTTGAATCAATTGAACTTCTTTCCAGTGGAATTAATTCATTTGTAGAGCACTGCTTGAAGGGAATACAAGCGAACACTGACCGACTTGATGCCCAATTGAAACGGAGTTTGATGATCATTACTAATCTAGTTCCCCAGATAGGCTACGATAAGGCTTCAGAAATTGCACAAATTGCGAATAAAACCAATAAAACGATAAAAGAAGTAATATTAGAAATGGGCTTGAAAATTGAAGGAGACTTAGACGAATTACTCGACCCAAAAAAGATGGTTTAAAGTTCTTTCAATTGAGAATTAAATATGCTTCTATTAAATGAAAATACTCAGGTATTAGTGCAAGGTATTACTGGCAGACAGGGTAGATTTCATACTCAAGCAATGATCAATTACGGAAGTAAAATTAAGGCAGGAGTAACCCCTGGAAAAGGTGGAACTCAACTTTTTAACATTCCAATTTATAATACAGTGCAAGACGCAATTGAAAAACATCCCGAAATAAACGCAACCATCCTATTCGTTCCTGCAAGGTTTTGTAGAGACGCTTCCCTTGAAGCTATCAATCACAATATTCCTTTAATGGTTATTATAACAGAAGGAATTCCAATCATAGATTCATTGGAAATAGTTAATCGCGCGAAGGAAACAGGAATTTATATAATAGGCCCAAATTGCCCGGGTATAATATCTCCAAAATATAAATGCAAGGTTGGAATAATGCCTGCCGACTTTTTCCCCCCGGGAAATATTGGGATTATTTCAAGAAGTGGAACCTTATCTTATGAAATTGCAATAAGCGTGAAAAAAGCGGGAATGGGGATATCAACCGCAATTGGGATTGGTGGAGACCCAATAATTGGTCCTACTATGATCGATGTTCTAGAAAAATTTGAGAAGGATGATCAAACCAAAAGTATCATCTTAATTGGTGAAATTGGAGGCGGTCAAGAAGAGGCTGCTGCTGAATACATTAAAACCAACGTTTCTAAACCCGTTCTTGGGTTCATTGCTGGGAGGACGATTAATCTAAAAGGTAAACGATTTGGACATGCAGGTGCCTTAATAACTTCAAGTGGGGAGGGCACCGCACAACATAAAGTGAAAGTCTTAGAAGCTGCAGGAGTAAATGTCGCAAAAAATCCCACCGAAATTGAAGAATTGCTCAAAAAGAGAGGGAGAGGCTAAAGAATGGTACGATTACTGGAGTATGAGGTAAAAGAGCTTATTAAACAACAAAATTTACCTCTTCCAAAGCAATTCAATGAAGAAGATTTAGAAAAAACTTCAATTTACCCAATAGTAATAAAATCGCAGGTACCTATTGGTGGTAGGGGAAAATTAGGGGGAATCCGATTTGCTGAGACGCCCGAAGAAGCTAAACAAATTATTTCCGAGCTAAAAAATTTGGAGATTAAAGGTTTTGTACCTGAAACTTTGCTATATGAACAGAAACTTCCGATCATGAAAGAATACTATTGTGGCTTTTTGGTTAATCGTGATGCTAAAGTTGTGAATTTTATCTTTAGTGAAGCAGGTGGAGTTGATATCGAGCAAGTCTCGCACGAATCAACAGAGAAGGTGAGCATTCAGCAATTCACCTCATTTCCAAAGAACGTGGAAGAGCTGAGTGAAGAGTTGGTAGAAGCTCTTGAATTAGATGAGAAAATAAGAAATCAATTAAAATCTTTAGTAACTGGATTCCTACAGATTGTTCTGGATTATGATGCAGAACTGTTTGAAATTAATCCTTTAATCGAAACTACAGATCAGGAGCTAATCTGTGCTGACGCTCGGATGAATTTAGATGATAATGCGTTATTCCGTCACGAGGAATACAAAAAGAACTTGAATTATTATTTAAATCCGTTAGAATTGAAGGCCCGTGAGTTGGGCATGTCATATGTCGAACTAGATGGGAATATTGGGGTTATATGTAATGGAGCTGGGCTTGTAATGGGCACGATTGATACGATTCATTCCCATGGTGCAAAGGCAGCTAACTTTCTAGATGTTGGAGGGGGTGCCAATGCAGAACGCATGTATCAAGCACTCAAAATAATTGCAAGTAATGAACAAGTTCAAGTTATTCTAATCAATATTATTGGAGGAATAACGCGCTGTGATGAAATTGCAAAAGGGCTTATAAAATTTTTAAAAGAAAATAAATCAATTACCTTTTCTCTCAGATTAATAGGGACAAATGAAGAAGCCGGTCAGGAACTCTTGAAGCCATATGATATTAAAATATTTAGAGAGTTGAATGATGCCATTCGCGCTTCAATTTAAACCCCAAATCAATTGCAGGTTTTTTCCCAGAAGATGTTCTATTTTAGAAGTCCTATCACTACAAGACTAATGAGGGCACAAAGTATTAGAAAACAAACAATATCCATGTATTCTAATTTCAAAGGAAAACCCACATCGACTTAATTAAGTTCTTGAGGTAGAGTAATTTTTTTTCTATATATTTTTAACCGAAAAAAAAAGAAATTAGGGGGGTGCTTTAACTTTTGTTTCTTTATGGGCAGTCCAAAGCTCTTTGACGACATCAGGATTTGCAAGTGTTGTGATGTTCCCAACATCTGTTTCATTTACAATGGCCTTGAGAATTCGCCGCATTATCTTTCCGCTTCTCGTCTTCGGGAGGGCAAGGGCAAATTCGATTCCTTCAGGAGCTGCAATTGGTCCAATTTCCTTTCTGACATGTAATTTAAGTTCCTTTTTCAACTCTTCAGTAGGCTCAACATCTTTCTTCAAAATAACATATGCAAAAATGGCATGTCCTTTGATTTTATGTTCCACCGGGACGACGGCTGCCTCCGCTACAGCTGGATGACTGACTAAGGCGCTTTCTACTTCCATTGTCCCAATTCTATGGCCCGAAACTTTTATCACGTCATCTAGCCTTCCGAGAATCCAGATGTAACCATCATCATCAATCCGTGCTCCATCATCACTATAATATATCCCAGGAAATTTAGACCAGTAAGTTTTTTGGAATCGCTCTGGATTTTGCCAAACTCCACGTAACATTCCGGGCCATGCCGACTTAATAACTAGATATCCGCCCTCATTCGGGTCCGCATTTGTACCATCTTCTCGAAGTACTTCAGCTTTTACACCAAAGAATGGGAAGGATGCAGCCCCAGGCTTTAAGGGAGTTGCACCAGGCAAGGGGGTTATTAATGCACCGCCTGTTTCAGTTTGCCACCAAGTATCTACAATTGGGCACTTTTCCTTTCCGATTACTTTATGATACCACATCCAAGCTTCTGGATTAATTGGTTCTCCAACAGATCCTAGAATTCGTAAGCTGCTTAAATCATGTTTATTTGGGAGTTCATCTCCTTCTTTCATGAGGAGCCTAATAGCAGTAGGTGCCGTATAAAAAATACTGACCTTGTATTTTTCAATTATTTGCCAAAATCTTTCAAATGAGGGATAACTAGGGACCCCTTCAAACATGATTTGTGTTGCACCGTTCAATAAAGGGCCATAGACGATGTAGGTATGACCTGTAATCCAACCTATATCTGCTGAACAGTAAAATACGTCGTTATCATGGATATCAAAGATAATTTTATGTGAGTAAGATGCATACATCAAATAGCCGGCCGTGGTATGAACCACGCCTTTTGGTTTTCCAGTAGTGCCGCTTGTATACAGGATAAATAACGGATCCTCGGCATTCATCTCTTCGTAGACACATTCGGTTGGTTGGTCTTTTATTTCCTCATGCCACCAAGAATCGCGCCCATTTTTCATAGGAATATCGATTCCAGTACGTTTCACTACAATTACTCGTTCAATGGTGGGCGTTTCCTCCAAAAGATCATGGACATTCTCCTTTAAGGAAATTTTCTTACCAGCTCTGAAAGTCCCATCAGACGTTATTAATATCCGAGCCCCTGAATCAATAATTCGGTCCTTCACTGATTCAGCTGAAAAACCTGCAAATACCACGCTATGAATGATCCCGAATCGTGCACATGCTAACATGGCAATCACCAATTCAGGGATCATAGGTAACCATATCGCAACGCGATCTCCCTTCTTCAAACCATATTTCAGCAATACATTGCCAAATTTACAGAGTTCCTCTAGTAGATCATTGTAAGTTAGCACTCTAGATTCATCAGGTGAATCGCCTTCCCAATAGATTGCAACTTTCTCACCTTTTCCTGCTTTAATGTGCCTGTCGATGGCGTTGTAGGCTGCATTTAATTTGCCATCTACAAACCATTGCGCAACCGGTGGGAATTTCGAACCATCCCAGATTTTTGTAGGTTTTTTTGCCCAATCAAGAGTATCAACAAGCTTTCCCCAAAATTTTTCGGGATTTTCTATCGATTCTTTCCACATTTCCCGATATTGGTCCATGTTCTTGACCCAGGCTTTATCAGAGATCTCTTTAGGAGGATTAAAGACTCGTTTTTCCGTTAGTAATGAGGTGATCGTTTTTTCTTCACTCATTTTTATATTCCTCCTTATTTAATATCATTAAATTCTAATCTAGATTTTATTAAATTACTAAATTCCGGTTAGCTATTGGAAAATTCTATATTTCAAAAAGTTAGCTGTAATAATTGTGGGAAAAACCGAAGCGTCGTGAGTGGAATGAGTTCGAAAAAAATCCATCTATTAGGCATTTGCGGATCTCCGAGAGAGGGTTCTACGGATTATATCGTGAGGGATGCCCTAAATCACGCTGAAACTAAATTTGAAGGAATTGAAACGGATTACTTTTCAGCGAAGGGTAAAAAAATTAATTTTTGTATTCATTGCGATTATTGCATCAGGGAGAAAAAAGGTTGTGTTCATAAAGACGACATGAACGAGTTATATCCGAAATTGATCAAAGCCGATGCATATATTATGGGTAGTCCCGTCTACCAAGGTAACATTTCAGGTCAATTAAAGACCATTTTAGATAGAACACGGGCTATAGTAGCTGCAAACCCTAAAGTCTTTCAAAACAAATTGGGTATTGCCGTCGCAGTTGGAGGTGATCGCGTGGGAGGGCAAGAATCTACCATCCATACCATTCTTGATTTTTATGTTTTAAATGGGATCATTGCAGTCAGTGGAGGTTTTTTTGGTGCCAACCTAGGAGGAGCTGTCTGGTCTAAAGATAAGGGCGCTCTTGGTGCGAAGGAAGATTCAGAAGGGGTGAAGTCCGTCCATAAATCAGTGAATAAATTGATTAAAATGACTAAAAAAATTTTATGAAAAATAACTTGGGGATTCAATGAAAAAGAAATTAATTTGGGGAATTACAGGTTCTGGTGATTATATCAAGGAAATTACTGACCTAATCATTAAAATTCAAAAGGATTTCCCCATAAAAATCACTGTTATCCTCTCGAAAAATGGAGAATTCGTGTTAAAATTTTATAAAATGTTAGATAAATTAAAAAATAACATCAAAGACGTTAAAGTTGAGAAAGGCCCAAATAGTCCTTTTGTAGTGGGGAAAATGCAAACTGGCTACTATGATTACATTGTCATTTCACCTGTGAGTGGGAACACTGTTGCTAAAATTGCTTACGGGATTGCTGACTCCCTGGTTTCTAACGGAGTTGCCCAAGCTTTAAAGGGAGGACAGAGAGTATATCTGTTTCCCACCGATCAAGAACGGGCAGATACCACCACAGTGCTCCCAAGCGGAAAAACGTTTGTCTTAAAACACAGAAAAATTGATTTGGAAAATATTGAGAAATTAAAAGTAATGGCAGATGTCGTTGTTTTAAAAAACTATGGCGATATTTATGATATTATTAAAAAGTCCCTGTGAGGAAATTGTATGGTTATTGATGAAGCGACTTACAGAGAGTTCCAGATTGTGGGGAGAGTCTTGTATGAACGTGGGTATAATACTTCCCATTCGGGCAATATTTCCATGCGGAGCGGTGGTAAGATTCTCATTAAGCGGCGTGGCGCGATGCTGGGATTTTTAGAGCCGGAGGATATTATCGAGACGGATATAGGTAAGCAGGATTCTGGGATAATGCTCAGCAGCACTGAGACCGAAGTGCACCGTCAAATCTATTTAAACACAGATGCCATGGCTGTAATCCACGCGCATAACCCCTTCTGCGTGATCTTATCGTTGGTTGAGGATGAAATAACCTGCCTAGATGCGGAAGGCTGCTATCTGTATAAAAAAATTCCAATAATCGATGTTAAGAACCCAGCGGGCCCCACGGATGCAGCGAAGGAAGTGCCCAAGGTCCTGAAGAACTATCCCATTGTTGTTGTGAGAACGCATGGGGTTTTCGCCAAGGGAAATTCCCTCATTGACGCACTGCAGAATGTCACTGGGGCAGAACAAGCTGCAATGCTTAGGTATTATACGTTGCTCCTAGGGAAACCCCTGAAAAGGGACTTATCGAAAGAAAAGCACTTTTCAGAATGGTAATCACGTGGAAAACGAAAGAAAAAAAGGAAAAAAATGGACAGATCGCGAAAGAATTGTAGGATCATTGATTGCTTTTTTTTCAGCATCTTTCATTTTAACTGAAATTATGATTTATTCTTACAAGCAAATAGCATGGGAATTAAATATTGTTTATGTCATCGTACTGATTCTGGGAGGTATAATAGGGTTGGGTAATGTCCGGTTAGCCGGTATATTATTGATGATAGTAGGATTAATTTTGCTTATTTCCGGGTTAATTTATCACTTTACTTCAAATCCCATCTTTATTATATATTCACCTTGGGTATTTTTTCTCCATTTAGTAATTCCAATTGAAGGTATCCTCAGTTTCGCAGGTGGCCTCCTACTTCTAGATAGTAAGAGACGTAAAACATGATAAATCAATGAAATTCTCGAATTACAAGGCCGTTGCTTCATTCTCGCTCATCCATTTAATGAGTGTTGCCAGAACGAGCAATTCCTGATCATCTAATCCATGGCCTGCATTTTCTAATAGTAGGGCGTGCTCCTCAGGGATGCCTGCTTGTTGCTTATTCAATTCAAAGGTCATTTCGGGTGGAAATAAAACATCTTTGCGACCATGAATGAGAAAAACGCGATTCTTGTTATATTCAGGATCACTTTTCAGATAATCGCGGGGTTCAGTTTTTTTGTCTTTTTTCGTGGTTTTAGTCATTATCCATCGGAAAAACTTTCCAACTGAGAATGGATGGAATCTTACTTTGCCAAATGCATCGATTGAGTGGAACGTACTCATTCCTACGACCATTGCTACCCGTTTATCCTCATAACATTTGGTCAGAACCGAAGTACCACCTAGAGAGATGCCAATGCAACACAGCCCACCTCCCCGGACGTCATTTGCAGCGCATACTCTATCTATAACGGCCCTTGCGTCGTTAAATATTTGGAACCGATCACCTTTACTACTACCCGCCTCTCCATGCCCCCGTTGATCAAACGAAAATCCGATGTAACCGTATGAAGCGAGGGGGATGAGCAATCTTTCACTTGATTCTTTTTTACTCCTGAAGCCGTGGAAGAATACCACTGCGGGTCGCGGGTCGGGATATCGTCGCCCTTCCGAGGTGCTTATCGTTTGCGAAATTGAGCGATAAAACTTGCCTACTGTCTTCAGCCCGTCCTCGAACTCAAATATAACTCGCTCGGTTGTCACCGTATTAAGCGACATATTTTTAAAATGGTTTTGAGAACTATGTAGTCCGCTTTTAACCAATACCACTCCTACCGCCGTGGCAATAATACCGTAAATAATGACTATTAGGGTATCCCAACCTATAACTAGCAGTCCAAACATAAGCACTCCGCTTATTATAATAAAAGCGGGGAAAATGACGAATAGAATTTTGAGATTCATAGTTTGTAATATCTAACTTGTGAAAAAAACCTTTCTATCGTCAAAATCTTAAAATAGCTCTTTTTTATTTCTTATGTCATAGAGACGCAAGCGGTGAGTTCTATCGAGTACCATAACACGCCGATTTATTATAATAATGAGAAAATTAACCACTTTATCCCCATTGAGGTGAATTGTAAATATCTGAGAGTTCCTAAAGCTGAGGAGCTGGAGGATATCTCAGCAATTTTAAACAAGGTACTTGATTCACCTTTAAACTCGTTATCGCTTCACGAGTTGGTGTTAAGACATTATAAAAGCGGTGAAAAAGTCGTCTTGATGGTGGATGATCATACTCGTCCCAATCTCCATACACCCATCCTACTCCCCTTAGTTTTAGAGAAATTGGTTTCATACGGTGTTAATGAATATGATGTGTATCTTTTCATTGCCACGGGATCACATTCACCTCCTAATAATGAGATTATACGCGAGAGAATATTAAAAGATCAATTAGAGGTGTGGAAAGATCGAATATGGCTTCACGACTGTGATAATGTTGAAATGCATCAAGATCTTGGATTATCTGAATATAAAACACCAATTAAAATAGATAAAAGAGTTCTATCCGCTTGTTTAAGAATTGCCCTTTCTGATTCTGAATACCATTATTTTGCAGGGGTTGCAGGATCTGTAAAATTCTTCGTGCCCGGTAGTGCAGCACGAGAAACCATCAGACATAATCACTCACGGATATTTGATCTCAATACTGGATTCAAAACTGAATGCAGAATGGCCAATATTGAAGGCAATGTATGTATTCAAGATATTAGAAATATAGTTGAAATTTTAAAAAGAGATCACCCGAGTTTCGTGATAGATGCAATAACTCATATGGGGAAAATTATCAATCTTTTTGCAGGGGACGTCATTGCAATCCATAACAATGCGGTCCAAAAGCTCCGTGCTATTAGAGACGTTAGAATTTCTGAAAAGGCAGATTTAGTAATAATTACTAAACCATCAGTAAATTTCTACCAAGCAGGTAAAGGATACGATTCAGCAAGTCACGCAGTAAAGGAAGGGGGTTCCATTGTAATATTTGCAGCGTGTCAAGATGGATTTGGCCCTCAAGATTACCTAGATACCGTAAATCAAGTTCGAAATAAACCATATCTCGAAGCCATGCGGTGGATCATTGAAAATAGATGTTCTAATACAACTTTTGAAGTAGGAATTCAAAATGCAGTGGAACTATTCAAAATTCTTAAAATGACTGATGGAAATCTCTATGTGTATTCTGAACTAGACAAAACAGTTCTCGAAGAGAGTTTTCGAGTTAAAACCTTGAAAAAAGCAAAATCGGTACAAGAAACATTAAGACAATTCGTTTTATCATTTATTAAGCAACATACTGACCCGTTAATCTATGTTTTTGAGGATTACAACATATTAACAAAGTCCTCTTAAAATTCAAGGGCGGATTCAACAAGATTAAACTCAGCGTTCCCTCCAAAAAAAGAAGGTCAGGCAAGTTCTCAAACAATCATAAATTACTTTTTTAACGAGTTTTCAAGTTTGTTTATAAGTTTTACATACTCTTGCATCGCGGTCTCTTTTGGCATCCCCTTGCGGGATGTCCAAGCATCATATTTAGCACGTGCTCTAACTTTCATCCGTCCGGGACGGTCGCCCGTGACATCACCGAAAAGTGCTTGTTTGTATAATCCATATAATTCCAATTGAACATCTGTAGAAAGACCTGATAACTTTTCCGACCGCAATTTTGCATCTTCAAATTCATTTTTAATGATTTCATTTGTTCCTTTTGACAAACTGTACTTTCTCCCGTAATTTTGATTTCTTATTAGGGGGTTAATTGTAATTAGCATTAAAAAAAATGCTCCAATAATTACTTATCTTCAGGTCCCAAAAGTCTTTTTACGAAAAATTAATCAACCAATTTACGAAAAATCATAAATTCTTTTTTGTGTTTTATTAATTAACGACTTAACAACCTCAATCTTCCCTTGTGCGATGAGCTTGATATTTGTAATCAGAAATTGAATTTTTAATTTATTTGTGGAAGTAATTTTTTCCCTTAGTATAGAAATTAGTTCGTTTCGAGAATGAAAAATAATTTTACAACCATCCGCCTCATAAGGCTTACTTCGTCCGTTAAGAAGAAAAATATGAAATTCTTTAGCCAATTTAGTATATATACGCCAATCTTTTTCTGCCATACTATGAAAACTCGATTTAAAATCCACAAACATATCTATTTTTTGATCTTTTTCTAAATAAATGGATTTTCCTAATTGATTTAATGGTCTCTGATCGAAATTATGAATAATACCATCTGGAACTATATAATTCTTTAAAATGGGATGATGTACTTGATATCCTGTGTAACCATTTTTAAAATAAAGT
>JABXJT010000186.1 GCA_013375455.1 Candidatus Helarchaeota archaeon
TGAGCGAGGTGCGAAATGCCTCCACCGACTCGGCCATCTGTCGATTCATCCGCTCCAGGCTGTCGACCGACACCGACAGCCCAAAGATCTTCTGCAGCGTTTGGGCCGTGCGGGCAAAGGCGTGATCCACGTCCAGCGACTGAGCCCAATCCTGCAAGACGTAGGAGAACTCGCTCTCGGGCAGTTCCAGCCGCGCATCCAGCGGCACGAACTCGATTCTTTGTCCCTCGCGCGTGCCGTACACGATCCGCTCCAGCTCGAACGGGCCGAAGATCGACTGATACCCGCGTCGGTGCGGCTCGTCCAAACGCAGCCACTCTCGCCCGTCCGGCATCTGGATCGAGTCGCCCACGTCCCCGTCCCCCTGCATCTCGAAGAACTGCCCCATCGCCTGCCTTCCGATCAGCAGGAGTCGCTTCCACACCCCCAACTCCACCTCATGCGCGGCGGTGCCCTCTTCGGCCGCCTGACGAACAAACGCCTCCAATCCCTCGACCATTTCGGTCAGGTTCTTGAGGTTGCCAAACGCCGCTTCCTGTGCGATCATCATCTCTCGGCCTCCTTGCAAGGGGAAACATTGTTTCACAAAGCACCATGTTTACCCCAAGGAGGCCGTTTCTGTCATCGCCAATTCGTCGCAACACGCACAAACGCAACACCTTACAGCATCGCGGAACGCCGGTTACGCCCGTTTGATTTGGGTGTAACCGGTTCTCCGCTAGGTTGCGAGAGACCACGTAAGGTGTTTGAGGACTTCACGTTGGGGGTAGAGGCGTTGGCGTTCGCGGTGGATGCGGTGGGCTTGAAACGGGTTCCATTGGTCGTTGATGTAGGTGCTGCGTAGGTCGAGCATCGCTTGGGCGCCGGCGACGGTCCAACGCATGCCGGCGCGCTCCATCCGGTCCTTGATCACGTGGCGGCACGCCCCTTCGATCACGCCGCTGGCGATCGGCAAGCCCTTGGCCAGATATTGGTTGTAACGCATCCGCTTTTGGTTACGCTTGAAGTAGTTGCAGATCGTGGACAGCTTCCTTCGCTTGGAGGCCGGCAGTCGGTGTTTGGTGCCCATTTGACGCAGGCCCCCGATCACGTAGCCTGCTTCGCCACGGAGGACCCGGAGAACGCGGTCGCGCACGAAGTCGGCCGCCTGGTCGCTGCCTTCGGCGTGAAACAAATAGGCCGCATCCCAGAGCCGGCTCGTGACGTGCAGAAGGTCCAACACTTCCACGATGTCTTCGCCCGGCAGGGACTTCTTGCGTGCCGCCCAGAGCGAACGTTGGCCGTCCATCACACAGGCCAGCAGTTGTCCCGGGCGTCGCCGGGAGGCGACCTCGCCGGCCATCCATCCAAACACGGTCGGCTCGGCCTCTACGTGCGTATGCCCCTGATGGTAACTCAAGCTCGACCAGACCCGTTTCTGTTGAGCGACCGGCTCGGTCATCTTCCGTTCGGCCTGCCGTGGACGCTCACGAAACAAGGCCTCGACGACTTCCTCTGCCGTACGGATCTTGGGATCGACCGTGTACACGCAGCCGATCGTGGCCATCTGCTTCTGGTTTGCCTTTTCGCCCTTCTTGCGACGTGCCCCGGCAGGTCGCTGGTCGGACGGCCTGCGCATGGGAATGCCTTTCCCGTCGGCGGTGGCCACCAAGATCTCGCCTTCCTCCTTCGTCGCCGGCTTCTTGAGCGAGGTGCGAAATGCCTCCACCGACTCGGCCATCTGTCGATTCATCCGCTCCAGGCTGTCGACCGACACCGAC
>JABXJT010000082.1 GCA_013375455.1 Candidatus Helarchaeota archaeon
ATTCCAAGAGATCGATCATCTTAATTTTAGACCCTACAGCTTTAATCGCGTCAGACAAGTTTCTATGACAGAAAGGACAAATACTTACGAGGTACTCCGCTCCAGTTTCCTCCGCTTCTTCTATTCGACTCTTTGAGATTTCTAAAGCTAACTCGGGAAAGGCTTTTTTAACGCCGCCTCCCGCGCCACAGCATTTTGCGTTTTCTTTAATTGTTTCCATTTCTTTTATATTTGCAATTTGTGCCAAAAGCTTTCTCGGTTCCTCGTAAAGAGGTTCATCCACTCCTCTTCCAGTATGACATGGATCGTGATATGTAACAGTAATCCCTAAATTCTTCAACTTAGGATTTTTTTCGGCGATAAATTGAATAGTATGTAGAACATCAATGCCTAATTTCTTCAATTTTTTACCATAATCTTTCATAAGAGTTCGATAACAGCCTGCGCAACTCGTGATAATTGTCTTCACTCCGCTATTCTGAAATAATTCAAGATTCTTCTCAAGAACAGAATCATAGGCGTTTCGGTCACCCGTACGCATCGCAACAGATCCACAGCAGATTTCACTTTCCCCAAAAACCGAAAAATCGATCCCCAGTTTTTTTAAGACTTTTGCAGTTTTAATTGCCACATTTTGGATTTCTGGGGTAAGAGCTGCTGTACATCCAACAAAGTAGAGAACATCTGCTTTCTCAGAACTGGCATCCTTTACTTTGAAATCTAATTTTTCTAACCACTCACTTTTTTGTTTATTATCTCGCTGATATGGATTTAACTTTTCAACCAACGCTCGATTCATCGATATATGCTCCATTAATCCCATCTCAGCCTTTACTAATTCTGCTCTTAACGCTTCATAAACCGCAGTATTATCCATTTCATAAGCACAAGTCGTCGAGCATGCGTTGCAAGTGGGACATTGGTACAGAACCTCTGCCAGATCTTTACTTAATTCCAATTTACCTTGCCAAATAGATCGAGCTATTTGCATTTTCCCTCTTCCAAAGAAAGGTTCAAAACCTGTAGTATGTTCTTTTGCGACACAAACACCCGATTTTGGAGGGTCAGAAGTGTAATCAGTTGCCTCTCTACAATCGCCACAGGCTATACACTGTAATATAAATTTTTTAACTTTTTTTAAATATTTATATTTCTTTTTTGGTTCAAATTTAACTTCAGTTTCTGTCATTTTCACCGTTCTCTTTTATTCATCTTTAACAATATATTTGGTAATGTCATCCTCATAATTATACATATGGAATTTGTTTGGGCTTAACAGAAAATTTGGATCAACTGTTTTCTTTATATCTTTGAAAAATTGGATAAATTCAGGCGTATACGCATCTGCTTCAACTATTGACTGTGAAATTGCTTCTCCAAGCCAATAATGAACTCCACCATACCTTACTTGATGTCTTATCCGTGCATGCCATGCATTCATTGCTTTTTGCCGTTTTTCATCCACGTTTTCACCAAGCAAGCCTCCTACGATTACGCAGTGCCCGTTCGGCAGAGTAAATATGACAGTAGCAAATGCCCCTGACAGTTCAGTTCCATATTGTTGTTTAGTTTTTTCAGCAAATTCGTCGGATAATCTTTTAGCTTCTGCTATACGTGTAATTGGAATTTTATGACACGTTGTACATGCGACTGTAGGTGGGGCGGGACTAATATATTGATTAAAATAATTAAAGGCATATTTTAAATTAAATTTATAATCTTTAGCTAATGGCTCGGCTAAATCTATTTCTTGCATTTCAAATGGTCTGGAATCATTTTTCATGATTTCATCAACTTTTTCAATATAAACCTCTAATATTCGCTGATCAAATGCTTCTAATCCAACTTGAAAAACAGGACCAGTGATTTCTGACTTTTTAGGAGGCCTTTCTTTTGCCATAAGTCCTTTAAGGTCAATTACTATTGATGGAACCACCATCAAATCAGTTATTCCATCCTTAACTTCTTTCTGACATTTATGAATTAATTCGGTAGCTTTATTATAATCGTCTTTATAAAGCATATAATCTCGTCGTGTTTTCAATGGAGGATCGGGAGCTAATTTCAAAAAGGCTTTCGTCTTAATACCCATGGTTCCCACGTCTCCCATGAAAAGGCCTGTAAAGTCTGGTGCAACTCCATATCTGCAAAATGGTTGTGCATATTTGTTAGCTGCCGCTCCTGTTCTTATAATTGTTCCCTGCGGATTGGGTAGGACCACTTCGACACCTATACATATTTCAGGCACCAAACCGTATTTTGTAGATCCAAATCCTGCGGTACTATTTGAAAGACCGCCGCCGATAGTTGCTGAGTAACCACTTCCAGGACCTAACACTCCCGTGGTCAGCCCTTTTTTGTGTAATTCTGAAACTAACGCACCCCACGTGATTCCACATTCAACTACACAGTAAAAATCGGTTTCATTAATTTCCAAGATCTGGTTCATACGGGTGAGATCGAACAGGATCCCTCCTTGAGTGACGGATCCGCCAACCAGATCAGCTCCACCTCCCCTTGGAACCATATGAATTTTATAATCATTAGCAATTTTTATTATATCAGAGACTTCCTCAGTGGATTTAGGTCGTACTATCATATCGGCCCATCGATCCGGGAAAGCGGGGTCGACGTTTCGTGAATATGCGGCTTTCATGAAATCTTTATCGGTAATATAATCTAATCCAACTACATTCTCTATTTTTTGATAAGCACTTTTAATCTTAGACATATTTAACCACTTTTTTATGGTTTTTTTAAATTATTATGTATTTTATTTTTAATTTAATTGTTTTCAGAGATTTTTTTACATGAATTTCTAACGCAGCTGCGAGTACGGTAGCGTATATACCGTTCTCAGATACTCCCGTGGCGCTATTTCCCGAACCTGGCGAAAGAATTGCTTGGAAAAGTCATCAGCTGGCTTGTAACCAGACTGCAATAGCGCTCCTTTCCATACATCAATCACTTCATTTGGTTTACCTGCAATAGGACGCCAGCTAGCAATTATTGGTAAAGTCTTGACCCAATCCTTTAGGCCAGCAATGAATCCTGCCATTTTACCAGGAGCCACCTCGAGCACCGCTAGACTATAGACTCCAAGCGGTTTTCTCTGGCTTCTAGCGATCGCCTTGTGTAAAATTTTTGGTGGCACGGTCTCCAACGGTTCCAATAGTCGGGAGTGTCGCTCTGGAGCTAACTCCTCCAAACGCGCTGCATACTCTCCCCACGCTAGATCTTGGCTAGCTTTAATACGGAAAGCCTTTAGTGCTTCTATATCATCGAATTCCAGTACATGTGTCACTTTACTGAACAATTCAACATTACTGTACCAAGCCGCTACCAAACGCAGTTCTAGACGCTGACACACAGGCATCAATCGCTCCTGCGCGAACTCTACAAATACATCCAGGCCTTCCGGACTGGCTGGCACGAGATTAAAGGTTTCCTCTAAATAAATCATCTATATCTAATCTCCATTCGAATTCTATAACTATTTAATAAAATTGCATTCCACCACACACATTGATTGATTGCCCCGTAATGTAATTTGATTCCTCTGAAGCAAGGAAAAGGGCCAGGTTGGCAACATCTTCTGGCGTGGCAGCCCGATCGAGAAGTGGTTTAGCCCCAAGTACAGTACCAATTTCGCCAACAAGGGCATCCGCAAGTGGTCCCAATAAGGGGGTTTTCACGGATCCAGGGCAAATGGCGTTCACCAATATTTTTCTATGAGCCAATTCTTTTGCTAAAGTCATTGTGATGGCCCGGATCCCAAATTTTGATACTGAATAAGCACCTAATCCAGCATGACCTACTCTACCTTCGACAGATGACATGTTGATTATTTTCCCACGGATTTTATCTGGATTCGATTTATCTCTTTGTCTAATCATTTTTTTAGCCACGTACTTAGAGCAATAAAATACTCCGTTAAGATTCACATCAATTATACGTTTCCAGACTTCTTCCTTCGTATAAATAATAGCCCCTAATGAATGGGGTGGTGCTATCCCCGCATTATTGACGAGGATATCGATTTTATTGAATTTCTCAATTGATTTATTTACCATTTCTTCAACTTGAGTACTATTTGACACATCCACTTCTAAAATTAATGCCTCTCGTCCAAATGATTTGATTTCCGATTCGAGCTCAGCTTTAGTTTCTTCAATTTTATCTGGAGATCGTAAAAAAACATCGAAAATAATAATATCTGCGCCTTCTTGGGCAAATTTTTTTGCAATCCCGCGACCGATACCCGATGCGCCGCCCGTTATTAAAGCTACTTTATTTAACAACCTTAGCGTAAAAATTACTCCGCATATTTGTTATTTATTTATAGATAAATTTTCAATTAGTATAACTAGATGAAATTATCAATTATGACTTTTCTAAAATATGCACGCAGAGGGCAGCCTCGCCAAACCCGATATTTCCACCACCATTTTCGGCCAAAGCAATTTTTGCTTTAACCTGCCTTTCGCCGGCTTCTCCACGTAGTTGAGTCACCAATTCATAGATTTGTGCCAAGCCTGAAGCACCTATTGGGTGCCCACGGGAAAGCAATCCTCCACTCGTGTTCACTGGAACTTTTCCGTCAAGTGCGGTAGCCCCACTTTCTGTAAATGGCCCACCTTGTCCTACTGGACAGAATCCCATCTGTTCAATCTGATGAATTTCCCCAAACGCCGTAGCATCATGGACTTCTGCAACATTTACATCTTTCGGACCAAGACCGGCCATTTCATACGCAGCTGTGGCAGCCCGATCAGCTATAGTGTCTTTTTTCCATGACCCGGATCTTAAGACCGATGCTCGTATTAAGACAGCTCTCGTGGTTGGATGCTGCTTTAAAAACTTTTCAGAGCAAAGAATTGCAGCCGCGGCGCCGTCTCCGACGGGGGCGCACATCGACCGGGTCAGAGGATAAGCAACTTCATAATCTTCCATTACCTGCTCCACGGTCATAGGAAACGTGTATTGGGCAAGTGGATTTAGTGTTGAATTATTGTGGTTTTTAGCTGCAACGACAGCTAATTGTCGTTGTGTAGTTCCATACTTTTTCATATGGGTACGGGCTGCCATTGCATAAAGATCCATAAACGCCGAGTGACCACCTTTTTTCTCTTTCTTTACTTCAGAACCTTGTTTTTTAGCCATTTTTTCTTTTCGTTTTTTAGCCCATTTTTTCATTTGCTCAATTAATTTAGTTGTTACTTCCACGTCCGTTCCTGATATAAAGCCCTCCATCATTCTTTTACGATCTTCGTGATATACTTTTTCAACGCCTATAGCCAGCACACAGTCATAAAGACCCGCTTTTATTTCAGCCCACGCTCCGTGGAAAGCGGAGCTCCCACCGGCACAAGCATTTTCTACATTCATCATGGGTATTTTATCAATGCCGTTGGCACTAAGCGCCACTTGACCTCGAATACAATGTTGATTATCAGTCATTCCCCAACCGGAATTTGAAAACCATGCAGCCTCGATATCATCAAAACTTACATCACAGTCCTTTTGGACAGATTCGAGCGCTTCACCTGTCAAATTTTTAATGCTTTTCTCCAGATATTTACCGAATTTGGTCATTCCAACGCCAAATACATAAATTCTATTACTCATATTTATCCACTTTTACGATTGATTATTATTACTCAATTTTCTTACTCTATTTAAAATATATTGATTACCAACCAGTAGGATCTTCCGCTTCAGTATCTACGTCAAATTGGAACGTATACTGATCTAATTCTAACTCTTTTTTATGTGTTAAAAGAGTTGTATATAATGTGTCCATTAAATCCCCTGGAACGGTAGAACTCGAATAGGTGCTGTAGGTTAAAAGCATGGTAAATAAGAGTGATTACTATGTTAATTAAAACTAGCAAATTAAAAGTTATAATTATCACTAGTGAGCTTAATGCCTTCAAAAAATCTTTTTAAAGCAGAAAGTCGTAACTGGCAAATTTCTATTAAGATCTCGCAATTCCCTTATCTCATTTCTCTATGGTTTTCTTTAACGGGTTTATTGTTAATCCTAACGAGTGAAATGCAGTGGGGGACAATAAACAATGAGATTAAAAATCTATTTGGGGCTGACCTCGACTACGTCTCCCTACTTATTGGTATCATTACAGGATTCACGCTTTATCTAGGGGTAATGTTGGTTCTAGGCTTAAGATCTCGAAGGATCCTGCATAATCCCATAAATCTTTTTCTCACTACGCTCATAAGTATCTTTTTTGTGTTTTTTTTAACAACGTTGGTGTCCGTTAATATGCGCGTACGGCTCGATTATATTTGGTTTTCAGCTGGGCAATCACATTTCTGGATGTATCTCGCAGTTTTAGCGCTCTATACACTTGCATTAGCTATTTTACTATTAAAAGTCCCCAGCTTTTTTAAAGAAAAGGAATCTAAGCCTAAGGGACACCCAAAATTAGTATTTATAACACTACTGGTAAGCCTAGCAATAGGGATCTACACTCTTACATCTCTCCTGACCGTATTTTCAAGAAACTTCGTATTCTGGAATAATACCTTCATCCTACATCAGTATGTTGAAGGATTTAAATTCCTATACTACCTATTCGGAGGGTTTGTAGTGGGATGGGCGGCGTATCTTTTCATTCTTAAGAAAAAAGTAACAGAGCCACTAACCAATATTAAAAAATTCGGAGTTCTCATCTTTCCTACGTTCATTATTCTTTCTATTGCGTTAATTGGGTTTGTGATCCAAACTAATATTGGATATGGGCTTCAAGCAGTATACCCCTTAATTATAATCGCTGTTATCTGTTTGATACCACTGACTTTCTATTCTATTAAAACCTTAAACATACACCTCTTTCTTGAATTTCTCACTAAGAAACATTTTCCTATGAAAAAAGTAAAAAGAAGATCCTTAGGAATCATTTCATTACTGCTCTTCAGCATCTTTTCAGTCTTTCTTGTACCAAGTATTGTAAGCGCTCCTGACGTAGATCTTCCTGCAGTGACAAAGCTCCAATATGTGAACAGTACCTATGTTCCCTTTCAGAATAATATAATGTACCCCGCTTTTGATTTTCAACCCGATTTTAGTGAGAATGGGACTAGAAACTTTTATTCGCTTAATGGTGAGTGGAAATTTGATTTTCAAAATTCAGGCATCTGGTCCGGTTCTGATCTGTCGCTAAAGCCACGTTCGGCTAAGATTCTCGCACAGATGGCAACCGGGTGGGAATCTACCGACTGTGATGATTCTAGTTGGGATAATATCACGGTTCCCTCTGCTTTCAATAGAATGGACCATCCTATCGTAAGCTATCGAGATGCACAAGGCATTTGTTATTATCGTCGTAACTTCTCTTTGACGGATTTGGGAATTTCAGAGGCGCATCTCGTTGCAAATAATGTTACAGTCTTTCTGAAATTCTTAGCAGCTAATTATATTACTGATGTATGGTTAGATGGGGAATATGTTGGATATCACGAGGGGGGGTTTAATTCATTTTGTTTTGATGTAACTTCCATACTTCAAACTCTAGGTGGGAATTCCCATCTACTTGCCGTTCGTATTGACACTGGTGGGTGGAGTACTAAATTCTTCACAAAGCTTGTGCCCGGATTTGCGGATTGGTTTAATTACGCCGGGTTAGTTGAAGATGTGTACATCGAGGTGACACCTCGTTGTTCTGTTGTTCGAGCTGACATACAAGTTACCCAACTGATCCCAAAATCAGATCCGCCTCACAACGGATCAGTTGATTTAAACATTGATGTCTGCGTAAATATCCCAAACAACGCATTGGTCAATCATTCTGGACCTGCCTCTCTTAATCTTAGTATTTCTCCTCTGGCTTTCCCTAACCAATCAACCATGTTTAATAATACTTACTGGTATTACGTTAATAAGTCGATTGAAGTCCAACCAGACATTATCAGTGGTGCCCTCCAGCGAAATATTCTCAGTACAGGCGTAGAATCGACCGATTACGCTATCTATCGATTTACTTTAAGCCTTGATAATGTTTCTTTTTGGACCAATAAACAACCTTCCCTGTATATGTTAGAAGTCAATTTATCGATCTCTGGGAATAATACCCCCTTTTTTGATCGCTTCCTCTCGCAGATTGGATTCCGCGAAATTAAGGTGAATGGCACGCAACTTCTCCTAAATGGGGCCCCGACTTTTCTGGCAGGGAATAATATCCATCAAGAAGCTCCTGGGATGGGTCGAACGGTAACAGCTGACAGAATAAGGGATGATTTGCTGCTGCTAAAAAACATCAGCACTAATATTATTCGATGTCATTACACCCTAGATCGGCTTTACTATTTGTATGGCGATCGGCTTGGTTTAGCATTCTGGGAAGAGGTCCCTGTCTATTGGTTTAATGATGTAACTCTGCTGGAAGCAATGACTCGTGGAACTGCGAAATCCATGTTTTTAGAAATGGTCTATCGCGATATCAATCGCCCCTCTATCTTCTTCTGGAGCGCTGCCAATGAACCTTGGAGTGAAGATCTATTGTCAAAATATCTCAAAGACTTTCGCGATCTTCAAGAACTGATTGATCCTACCCGTATACTCGGCTATGCCAGTCCAATCCTCTCTATGCTTCGAGTTCCGCCTTTTGTCCATTTAGAAATGGTAACTGCAAACTATTTAGAGGAAAGCGATTATCTTTCTTCTGATTCTCTCAATAAACCTATTTTAATCACCGAATATGGTAACCTTTTCGATGAACGAACTGATTTCTATCTGACCAACCCGCAAGTTATAGGATTAATTCATTGGATTGGGATTGCCTATTTTTCCAACTACCATCTCGATTTTAACTACCATTGGTCGGGAGGTATGTTCGATAAAGATCGCATCCCTCAAGCAGATGTCCCATTTATGCAAGAATTGTATGAAAATCTAACAATAAATAACCCATAATCCACATTTTTTCCCTTTAAAGAAATAGAATATTTACTCCCGTTGCTAGCTATATATTTTTTTATACTTTTTTTGTGTAATTAGACTTTAAAAGCCCTTTATCTACCTTTAATTGTAACGTGAAATAAATAGCAAGAGGTAGTTCGGTATGGTACAGTTCGGAATCGAATTATTTTATTCGCATGCTTATGATTTTATCAAGAAAAAACTCATGACAGCCGATAAAGAGAATTGGGATTCGATTTGGTTGCCAGATCACTTAAGTGGGATTCCTGGCGCTGCAATAGACGATTTTCTGTGCTTGTGGCCCATGTTTGGATCATTTGCAGAATTGACGGATAAGACCTTGGGCTCTAGCGTTACAGATCCTCATAGGCTCCATCCAGCAGCCCTCGCCCAAATGGCCACGACAATTAATCACATTACAGGTGGAAAATTCATTTTGGGAATTGGAGCTGGTGAAGGAATGAATTTAATGGCCTATAATATTCCCTACGATCACGCTGTCAGCAAGATGAAAGAATCTATCGACCTCATGAAATTATTTTGGAAAAAAGGGAGGCGAGTCACTTACAAGGGCAAGTATTACCAGACAAAAAAAGCCGTGCTCCTTCCAAAACCCGTTTCGGAAATCCCAGTATGGGTTGCTGGGAATGCCCCCTATAGCCGGAGGGTGACTGGTGAAGTAGCGGATGGATGGATGCCTATGGGGACGTTTTTTAAAGTATATGAGAATGGTAAAAATGAGATTGTTGAAACCCTTAAAAAAGAAGGACGGGACTTGGATAAATTTACTTTTGGCGTGTTTCACCGCATCTTCATGAATGATGATGAAGCCAAACTCTCTGAATATTTTAACATGAGTAAAATGAGCGTGGTATTGCAACCCAATGTTCTTAAAGAATTGGGTTACTGGAAAGATGACTTTGAACAATTATATCGTGAAGCCACGGGATTCAATCCTGATGAGATGAGCTTGCTGAAATACGATCGTGAGAACATTGTCAAATTCGATGTGAATAAATTATCCGGTTTAACTGAACAAGTCCCCATGAAATTCCTTCGAGAAAATATAATGGGTGGAACGAAAGAAGAGATAATCCAAAAAATCCAGAAATACATCGATCTCGGTTGCACCTATTTTATTTTTGAAATCGTAAATGGGGCCTCAAGTAAAAATGCACCATTTACCTATTGGGATGTATCCCGAATTTTAAGTGAAGATGTCAGTCCCAACTTTAAGGAAGTATAAATTATGGGTGAATACAAGAAAATTGTACCGTGCTTGGACACTAAAGATGGGCGTCTCGTGAAAGGGATTAAATTTGTAAATATACGAGAAGTGGGAGATCCTCCAGAATATGCCGCAAAATATGAGAAAGATGGCGCAGATCTTATCGTCCTCCTAGATATTTCCGCCTCCCTTGAAGGCCGTGATACCTTTTTAGATGTTGTCAAACGGACTAAAAAACGGCTCTCCACGGCACCTTTTGCTGTCGGTGGAGGCATAAAAAGTATCAAAAATATTGAAACACTCCTATCAGCTGGTGCGGATAAAATTAGTATTAATACTGCTGCCGTGAAGGACCCTGCGTTCGTGAAAGAGGCAGTGAAGAAATTCGGCGGTGAAAAGATAGTTATTGCGATTGATGCCTTGCGGAGCCCCATTGAGAAAAAAGAAGCTGGTAAATACATTATCGAAACCGCGGATAGCAAATTCTGGGGTAATGTTGTTATCTACGGGGGGACGAAAGAAACAGGCATAGATTTGGTTGATTGGAGTATCCAAATGGCTGAGATGGGTGTGAGTGAAATCCTTTTCACAAGTAAAGATGCGGACGGCACCAAGGATGGGTTTGATATCCCTCTGACCCGAGCAATCGCTGAGAATGCCAAGATACCGGTGATCGCCTCAGGAGGCTGCGGGCATCCATACCACATGTTGGAAGCACTCACTGAAGGGAAGGCTGCTGCCGCTCTTGCTGCCAGTATCTTCCACTACGACCAATATTCTGTGAAAGAAGTCAAGGATTATCTACGAGGTCGCGGAATCAAAGTAAAATAGAAGATAAAAAAAGAGATGAATTGAATTTAATTTTTGTTGGATTTTCAGCCTTTTACCTTAATCTCTTTTAAAATCTAAACGAATCAAGGAAAGGATTAAGTGAAATACTCAACCTTTTTGAAAATTAGAAAATTCCTCTTTCGCCAGTATTTTAAATTTTATCACCGATTACAAGTGATTGGGCTGGAAAATATTCCAAAAGGAGCAGCAATTATCGCTCCCAATCATAGCGGGGGATCTGATCTTGATATCGTGGCAATTAGCCACTGTTGTCATCCAACCCGAGAAATTCATGTTTTAATAATGGATAAATACCACTATATCAACTCTATGTGGGGACGTTATTGGATTGCGGGAGGTATTCCATTGTGGCTACGTGGAGGGCTCCGGTGGCAATACATTAATCCTTATTTACATAAGAAAGGCAGTCAGTATCCTGGATTAGTTTGTATGTTTCCTGAAGGAAAATCAGGATTATTTCAGCAGCGTCAAATCATTCATAAATTCTTCCCGGGTGTAGTCAGGATTGCATTAAAATACGAAGTACCAATTGTTCCTGTAGCTACGGTTGGATTTCATAAAATATGCCCGATTTTAAAGGAATTCCCTCAAGAACATGGCCCTCCAGATCCAATTATCCCAAGTCCTTTTACCATTCCGTTTAAACTCATAATCGAGTTCGGAGAACCGTTTGAGCTTGATAAATACTATGATATGAAATTAATCAAAGAAGAAGAATGGTGGATTGCAAATCGAATAATCCGCCCTGAAGTAGCCAAACTCAGAGCCAAACATACGAAAGTAAAGCTATCTAAGATAGGCGTTAAAATGAAAAAACCCTCAATCTAATTTCTTTTTTATTATTCTTTGAACCATTTCCCCGGATTCATGATGCGATTCGGATCAAAGAGATCTTTTATTTTTTTCGTGATAGATTTGTGAATAGAAAAATCTGGGATATCTTTCACGACGTCCCAATGATACGATTTCCACTCATTGTGAGGAGGCCAAGTGTTTTCTTGTGATTGGGCAAGTTTTTGTATTTTTCCTGCAAATTCCAAGCCCGCTTTTAGTTCTTCGGGAGAATTTTGGTCATAAAAAATATCTAATTCGTGTAAACCAAAATGCCCCATATCCACCGGTACCACGCAACTACTAAAAAGATCTTGGGGATAAATAGGAAATTCTTTCAGCGTCTTTTCCATCAATTTTTCAGCTTTAAGCGCTTTATCAATCGGTTCTTGGGGGAAAAATGCAGGCATAAATCCTCCCTTAAATCTCATTATGCGAGGAGAAATTTTTGCTCTAAAAAATTCAATATTCAAATCTTCAGGCTTCATTTCAGGCAAACCTGTATCCATTTTGGAAAGCATTCCAGGATCTAATACCATTCCTCTAGTTTCCTTGACAATTTGTCTAACCACATTTTCAGCATATTCAAGTTGCTTGGGAGATGTAATTCCTTGAACACAAACAAAAACAATGTATTTAAGGAAACTTTCAAACTGTTTTCTATTTTCCCATAACTCTTTCGATTTTTCGCGAGATTTTCCCATTGCCAAAAGTGACCATGCCATGGGCATATTCGTGACCACAATGGCAATATCTGCTCGACTAAGTTCCTGTAATGCTTTCAACATCTTTTTTCCAGAACTATATGATATAACAAAAAATCTGGTATTTTCAGGTAATTCGTTTTTTTCTAACTTGGGACCCCCAACCCAAGGATATAACTTGACCGTCATTTCCGTGCAAATTCCTAGTTCACCAACAGCACCTATTAATACTCCTTTCAAATCTGGTCCGGGTCCAGCCCACCAAAAATTACCCAAATTTTCAATGGCAGATGAACCAGTCTTTATAATTTCACCTTTAGGAGTCACCCACGTCATTGAAATGATTGATCTTCTTTCATATCCGTATTTAACCATGCACCATGTCATTCCACAATAAAGCATATTCGAAATTATTCCAACGGTGGATGGGGCTGCTGGAGATGGAAGCCATAATCCGCTTTTCATTGTTTCTGCCTGTAATTCGGCATAACTTACATAGGGTTGAACTGTCGCCGACATGTTAAGGTCATCAATTTCAATAATTTGACTTAATCGGCGCAAATGCATTAAAATTGAACCTTTTTCAGAGGGGACACAGCAACCCCCGACATTTACTCCAGTATTTTGAATTACGACTGGTATTTTATACTCGTTTGAAATTTTCATCAATTTTTGAATCTGTTGGGTATTTTCTGGTAATACTACAAATGCAGGTGTAACCGGTTTCAAATTTGCAAACGGAGATTGATCACGTGAATGCACCACTAATATGCTTGGATCGTCAGAAATATATTCTTTTCCAACAATTTTTTCCAATTCAGAATGGATTTCAGCGTGTTTTTCTAAAAGTTTCTGTTTCGCCATTATTCTATTACCTCCTCAAGTATTTTAACGAGGGGAATAACTTCTAATGGTATATCCAATGCTTTTGAGGCTTCAAGAAAATTTGTCATACAAAATGGACAGGCGGTAGTTAAAACATCTGCGCCACTAGATTTCGCTTCTTCCATTCTTTTGGATGCGGTCCAATATGCAAAGTCCTTATACGCAGACGAAACGCCCCCTCCCGCGCCACAACACCATGCATTTTCTTTAATACGCTCCATTTCAACTAATTTTAACCCAGGTATCTTTTTTAGAATCTCTCGTGGAGCATCATATACTTTAGAATGGCGTCCTAAATGGCAAGGATCATGATAAGTAACGATTTTTGGGAATTTTTTTAATTTTACATCACCTTGTTTAAAATAATTTGCCAAAAATTCAGTAAAATGGAGTACTTTAAAATTATATTCATCAGAATATTCTGGATAAACTTCTTTAAACGTTCTATAGCAACCTGCGCATGAGGTAATTAGGGTTTCAACCTTATTTTTTTCAAGAACTTCAAGATTATGCTTCATTAATTTAATGCCTTCGTCCACTTGACCAGTCATAAATAACGGACTGCCACAGCACCATTCATCTGGATGAAAAATGTTAAAATCAACCTTCAATGCCTCTAAAATATTAATTGTTGCCCTTGCAATTTCATTTCTTCTGTAAGAAGATGTACATCCCACGAAATAAGCAATTTTTGAATTCTCATTTATTTTTACGTTTTTTGGAAGCCAGTCTAATCGTTTTTCATGCGATTCATTATATGGATTGTGAGTTTCTGCAACGTGCTGTGCAAATTTGGCGTGAACAGGTAAGGGACCCCTTTCATTTACGACTTTTCTTCTCAATTTTTGCAAAACATCTAGTGGATTAATGATGTTAACTTCTTCACATTGTGCCTGACATCCGCCACATAAGGGACAAGCAAAAATGATGTGCATCAATCGATCAGAATATTGGATTTGTTCGTCCAAAAGAGAGCGTGTTATTTCCATTTTACCGGGCGCAAAATAAGCTTCGAAAAGAAATCGCACTCCGCTCGGGCAAATATCCTTATATTTTTTACTCTGCATCTCCCATGGCGATATCGTCCTACACATTGCACATTTGGCACAATTATAGATGATTTTATAATAATCCTTGAGTGTTCCACTCATTTTATGGAACCTCCCATTCAATTTTCCCCGGGTTCATAATTTTATTCGGATCAAAAATGTTCTTAACCTGATTTATTAGGGTTGAATAACCATCCATTTTGGAATAAAGTATCTCCTTCAATGGACCAAATGGAATATCAATAAAAGCTCCGGATTTTATTGCTAATTCCCCTAAATCACTAAATAATTTCCGGAATTCAATAACGTGTTTATTTTCTTTGAGTTCGGCATAGAGATCAAATTCCACATATGCCACTCGATTTCGTTCCACGGGAATGATAGATACGCCTAAATCAATCTTAAAAGCATCAAATTGCTTTAGTGCGCTTTGAATCGCTGAAAAAACGTTTGGAAATTTATTCAAAGTTAAATATAATGGTAGATCATAAGATTGATGCTCCCCATCACCCAAACAATTAAACTTTTTTAAATATAATCCTTCTAATTGGGAAATTAATTCATTTTTTTTCATTGATATTGAATGTGTATTGATGATTTCATTCAATGCTTCTTCTTCATACGTGATTTTATCCTCAGGAAATCTCTGAGGCCCTTCCAAACAGATCAGAAATATCCAATTTGGAAAATCAGTATCTTTCTTTTCAATCTTAAGATAATTTAGAGCATTATATTTATTTAGAATTAGACATTCGGTCCCAATTTCTTTTCGTTCCACTTCATAAACGAAATTGATAAAATCTTTATGATTTTGAAATGGAATTGATTTTATTTCTTGGATTTTAGGTTTGGGCTTGACACGAATTGAAGCTTTTGTAATAATTCCCAAACTACCTCTTGCCCCGTGAAAAAGTCTGAAAAAATCTAGAGAAGAGCCATACGGATAAACAGGTGGACTTTTAGCTGAAGCCATCGACCCGGTCCGAAATATTTCACCATTTCCCAAAACAACTTCTAAATTGATAACCAAGTCAGTATACTCAAACTTTGGCATGGCATAGGTCGGGTATCGGCCTAAATAGGAAGATATTACTGAATCAGAATTTGAAAAAATGGTTGGAATTATTCTCAAATCGACTTTATCAAGTTCAGTTTGTAATTGTTTAAAAGTTACGCCAGCTTCGATAACAACATGCATATTAAGAGGGTCTACAGAAAGAATTTGATTCATTTTTTGTAAATCGACAATTAATCCACCATTTTCAGGAATTGTTCCACCATATCGGCTTGATTTTGAGCTTTTTGGAATGATTGGTATTTCTAATTCATTAGCAGTGTGAACAATTTTTTGAACTTCATCTAAAGTTTCAGGTTTAACAACAAATTCGGGAATCTTTCCTTCTATTAAAGGATAATGAAAATCATTAGAGTATTTTTTAATCTGATTTTTATCTTCAATGATTTTGCTTTTTCCAACAGCTTCCTCTAATTTCAATTTGAGATTTTTCAAATTTAATCAACTCACACATACCTAACATAGAATTTGCTTAATGTTATTTTATGGGTTTTGGGCTCATTTTTCATGTAACAATGATTCTTAAAGATAAACATTTAATATTGCAAAGAGGAAAAAACATATTTCTGGAATTTTTGGTGCAATAAGGGACTGTTTCCAAATGGAATTAAAAATACGAAAGTTAAAGGAACCGTATCCGTTTAAACAAATTGCTGACCATTTAAGGAACATATATTATCAAGAATATGGGAAAGATGGGACCTTAATATGGGATGAAGGGTATACAAAATACTATTTTGACGCCAATGTCGCGAAAGAAATCTCCAAAGATTTTGCCTTTGGCACCTTTACAGGTAAAAAATTAATTGGGACTCTATTCGGTCATTGGGACCTAGTCCGAATAGGAAACAAACAGACTCTTGAGATGCTTAATCTGGGACTCATGACAGTTAGTCCTGAATACAGACGTCAAGGGATTGCCAAACGAATGTTAAATCAATTGATTGAACAGGCAAAAGAAAGAAATATTGACTTAATTACTGCCCTCCCTCAGAAAGGCCGATATGGTGATAAACTACTAAAGGAGCATTTTGACTTTGTTAAGTTTGCAAAAACTAAGCATCTCCTGAAATTGATGGAGGAACAAGGAGTAAAGGCCGCACGTTTACAATTAGGTATAATTGTAGGAAAAATCGCTACTTTATTTTCCCACATTCCAAACCTGGGCGATCCTGAGGGCATAATAAGAATCGGAAAATCTGAAGATCTTGAGCGTGCTATTGCTCTAATTAATTCATATTCTGATCGAATTCCCCTTTCAACCATTTATACAAAAAAAGGATTTCAGCATACTTTGAGAGAGTTTGATTCTTTAGCAACTAGATTTGGGGCTCCTTGGGGACATCAGTGGTTATTATTGGAGCGGAATGGCGAATTATACGCCACTGTATGTTGTAGAGTCGAAAAAATTGCCTATGAAATTAAGGGAGGCTTGTTTGAAGAAATATATGCAGCCCTTCTCTCATCACTTGCTTTTCATGAAAAAATGGATTCAGATGAAAAGAGGAAATTCATCGCTTATATTCTGCGTAAAATTCTGATCGAACTCCCAGAAATTAGTTGTACGCAGATTACTACTCACCAATATGAGCCGAAAGCTTTCAAGAAACTGAGATTCGCTGATGATAGGAATTCATACTTTCTATACATGAAAGCAATTTCTGAAAAGGGGGAAATTATTAATCAACATGTAAAATTTAAAGAATTTTTTATTGAATATTACCGTTAAAATAATTCTATTGCAGGTTTTGGGGTAATCTTAAACGTGTGAGCCGGTGCATCTGGCAAATTCTCTGGGAGATTGAGTATGAGGTCCTCTCCATCGTTTTGCCAGTGAATGATATTCGGTTGCCCCAATAAATTTATCTTTGCCTCTGGCTCAACATTTAAGTTTTTGATTGTAATTGAATTTGTGTTTGGGATCCCCAATAAGATTGCATAGAGCGCATTTCCTTTCTGCGTGTAGCGAACTTCTTGCCCCTCTGTTGTTTGACTTTCAGCTCTATTCCAGGGACGTGTCCCATAGAGGCCCTCTCCATTAATTTCTAACCATTCACCGAAACCCAATAAAAGTTGCCTTTGGATTTCGGGTATTGTTCCATCGGCCATCGGTCCGACATTTAATAATAGGTTGCCATTTTTACTGACAATATCTACAAACATGTGAACTAATTCCTCGAGTGTTAAGTAGTTGCTTTCGGGTTCCATTTCATTATAACCAAAGGAATTACCAATACCTCGAGTAGATTCCCACTTAAACTTCTTAATCTTACTGAATTGTGCATATTCTGGAGTCCGATAATCACAATGAGGAGGTTTCAATCCTGACCCACCTCCGCCTTCAGCCATTGCCTGTTTCGCCATCCCCTTTATTGCATCCTTAATCTGCCGAAATTTGAGAACTTCTCTAATCGTTTTACTATATTTAAACCATCTATCATTAATAAGCCCTTCAGGAGACCTGTTGTAAAAATATGCTATTAATTCCCGATCTTTGCCAGCCGGTGGATACCCAATATCATTCCAAAGGATAATAGGATCATAGTTATCAATTAACTCATACCAGTGTTTATCCACATATTCAGCGTATTCAGGATCCAAGGAGCCATTTGTAACAAAAGATATCATATCTTTGATGGGTTTTTCGTTAAATGTCCAATCCAGCGCACCTGAATAATAAAAACCCATCTTCAGCCCCTTACTTTTTACTGCTGTCGTAAGTTCACCTACAATATCTCTCGAGGCGAAGTAATTTTTCTTATGGGGATTTGGGTATTTACTTGGCCACAGTAAAAAACCATCATGGTGTTTTGTCACGAGCACTACATATCGTGCCCCAGCCTTTTTGAATACATCTGCCATTTTGTTGGGATCCCATTTCTTGATTGCTTCATTAAACATTGGTACGAACTCATCATAAGAGAAACCTTCACCATAGGTTTCTTTATGGTACTTTTGAGTGGGGCTCCCTTTAATTCGGAGACTATTTAAATACCATTCAGCATATGGGTTGTTCTTGAAATGTCCACTAAAACCCTCCGTCTTAATTGTTTCTTTTATATCTCCTTTATCCGCGACAGCAAAGGCAGGCACGGAGGAGAGGCTCCAATGGATGAAGATCCCAAATTTCGCATCATGAAACCAATCAGGCACTTCGTGCTTACGTAGTGATTTGTAATCAGGAATGAAGCTCATGTTATGCTCAACTTCTTCGTATTAGGTGCTTGTTTGAATAATTCATTTTGTACTTAAAACATTAGCTTTATTACTCAGATTACGGTAATACAATGACATCATAATTTTGAGGCGATTAAATTGGATGACGAATATGAACGCAAAAGAAGATTATCTTTCTTATATTTGTTCTTAATTTACTCTGCTCTATTCATCTGTAGGGGTATTTTACCTGCCAACCTTAATCCAATGATGGTTTCACTTGGTACTAATAGACCCTCAATCGCATGGCTAATGGCGATTGATCTACTGGTTTTAATAGTAAGCATTCTATTCTTTGGTTATTTTGGAGAAAAATTATCGGAAAAATATTCTATTAAAAAATTTTTTATAATTTTTCAAATAGGCTGGGTGATTTGCTTCGGTTTGATTGTCTTTTCCCAGAATTTTCTCCAATTTTCAATCTTACATGTTCTTAGTGCAGTCTTTAGGGGATCTTATCTCCCAATAGCTTATGCAATGATCGGTGACTTTTACCCCCCTAAAGAAAGAGGTGCGAAATTCGGGACGATCAGTGTAGGTTTAATACTTGGTGCAGGAGGTGGCTTGCTTTTTGGAACTTTATTGGGTAATATTCCAGATATTGGATGGCGTATTGCATATGGATTAGGCTTTATATTATCGCTTTTAGCAGTGGAGGGATATACAAGAAATGGAATAATACCACGTAGAGGAAAATATGAACCAGAGTTACAAGATTTAGAAAAAGAAGTTAAATATGATTATAAAATAACTCTTTCTTCTCTGAAAAAATTATTTAAAACGAAATCCGTTGGAATTCTATTAATTGCTGTCCTAATTACTGGCGTTACCACGACTACACTTGGCATTTGGTCACTGGATTACTTTACATTCTCTCAATTAACCATAATAGCAGACATTGACTTCCGTCGTTTAATTGCAATGATGATCTTTCTTATTGCTGGATTTGGCGCGATCCCAGGAAACATTTGGGGTGGCAAATGGGGCGATAAATATTATAAAGCTGGCAAATTGCGAGGCCGCGTGATTTTTTCAATAGTAGGAATCATAGTAGGTTTTACATGCTTTTTTGGATTCTATTTAATACCTTTATTTGGTGCAACCACTTGGGAGATTATCTTATCAGCAACCTTGATTCTAAGCTTGGGTTTCTTGGGTTTTTTATTTACCTCATTGTCCGTTGGGAATCAGTTCGCCATCTATTCTGAGGTTTGCGTGCCGGAAGCACGAGCTTCTGCAAATTCGTTGCATGGTGTTATGGTAAGCATTGGAGGTATAGTTGGGAATCTTCTCCTTGTATTTTCAATTACAGGCTTCTTAATATTACCTTTTCATGTCACAATTCTTGTAACCTTTGGGATAATTGGAGGCCTTCTCTGGATAATTCCACTTTTCACGTATCCTAGGGAAGAAAAAGAATGTCGGGACCTCATGGCAAAACGAAGAGTTGAAATGGAACAAAAATTTAGTGAATAGATTTTTAATCAGACTTGATTAAGTTGAATAATTACTCTCCTTAATCCAGTTGAAGTAAATGAAACGAAAAAAACACCGCACGGGCATCGGCTATGAGCCAAGAGCGCCCACGGGACTGATGGAACATTCAATTCATGGAGCTAGAATGGAGCAAGCGTTTCAGTATGGCTTTGCGAATAAAATCTTTGATATTTTGATTCGCTTGAGCACGAGCGATCGAGTACTTAACCTTGCAAGGCAGGTTCGAAGCGGAAAATTGATTAGGATTCCAAAAATAGCGTTTGACCTCCTTTTGACTCTCCTCGATAGAAGGTTGTTTGATGATGTCCAAAGCGCAAAAAATGCAATATTGGGACGAATTACGGGTGCTCACTATCGTTCAGTGTTCGGAGGATTTATCTGGGAATTGCTGGACAATTATGTCGCAGATTGGGCTAATCGCCAAAAGAATAAAATTCGCATTGATCCACCAAAACGTAGATTAACTCCCGTAAAGAAGACCTATAAGGGATATAAACAGCTTCGTGAAATGATTCAACCAGGATGGGAAGTTTTTCCAAAAAACCCAAAAGAAATCGTTAAAATTCTACCTAACGATCAAATAACTCCTAGAGAGCGAATTGAACGCATCCTAAAAGGAAAGAAACCTGATCGTGTAGGACTGGGTATCAGTTGGGACTGGGGCATTCCTTATATGGGCGGTTCAAATGCATGGAAGTTTTGCTATGATGGAATTGAGACAGGCTGGGCTGCGTTAAATGTCTGGATGAGGACTGGGGGTGCAGATTTCTTACCAATTAGTATAGGGCTTGCCGCTTATAGCCATCCTTTACCTGAAACCCACTCAAGGTTTTTCTTCGATTGGGGATATCCAAGTGACAACACTCCTCCACAATTTCTCGAAAAAGAGATATTAAAGTCCTATGAGGAACTCTATAATTA
>JABXJT010000083.1 GCA_013375455.1 Candidatus Helarchaeota archaeon
TTTTCATTTCTGGATATTTTCTTGAAAAACGCCATAAAAAGAATGAATCCCAAATTCTTATTTTTTTATTGTCTTAAACAACTTTATTTTAAGCTCGAATGATCTCTTTTCTCCTGATTCCATCATTTCTACTTCCGCTTTAAGATAGAATAATAGATAGGTGGTAAACTATCTTATAATTTTTATAAAAAACAAATTTTCAAAAAAAGGAGGGAGAGGGAGAGTAGGCAAAATAATGATTTATTATCCCTTCAAACAATATTTAAACTGACTTCTTTATTGTCTTTAGGTAATCACTGAAAAAAATTAGATAAGACGCTGATATTAAAAAGATTTCGAGAGAGGGATAACTGATATTAATCGACATAAATCAGTTCGAAAAGATACCGCGCTTCAGTTAAATCAATTTCTAGAGTAAAAAGAAGAGAAAAAAATTTGTTATAATTTCTGATTTTTAAAATTTCCTCAGAAATCGATCACGTTGATTTTTCAATTTGATCATCAAAAATATGGACTAATGAATTAAAGATTGTAAAAATTGTATTCATTATATTCGCATCAAATTTTTCTGTACCGATAATTAGCAGGTATAAATTCCAATCCCTGAATTTTATGTCTAAAAATTTAAATCTCTCTTCTTTATTTTTTAAATTTAAAATATATTCAAAATTTTTGGAAAAATGTTCATCTTCAAGTCGTTGTTCATTGATTCGCATTTGATATACGCTATTGTACACCAGATTTAGACATAATTCCTCACAGACTTCATTACTATAAAATTCCCCAAGGATCATTAGGTTTTCATCGAAAAGAATCGCTCCCTCTAGCTTGAGCTGAACAACAATGGATTCGAGAATCTGCTTAAATGGTTGTATAATTGTTAATAATTGTTGTAGGGTATCTGAAAAAGCACGTATGATTGATTTTGCATCATAAATAGATGTATTAAAAACCGTTATCTCAAAGGATCTTGAATGGGTAAGGAACAAATCCTTCGCTTTCCCAATAAGTTCCTGCGTTTTTGGATCGTTACGGATGTTTGGATCGATTTTATGGAGACAAAGAATAACTTTAGGATTAATTCCGAGGCTTTCAAAAATAATTAGGACGGATATATAGTATTGAAGAGCTAATTCAAATCTTGCTGGATCATGCATATCAACTACAAAGAACAATGAATCAGTCGCGCCAAATAATCTAATATCATTTAAATACTCGTTTCTATATTTTTCTTGCCCTCCAAAATCCCATGCCATTACTGGAATTCCCAAGATCTTTATAATTTCTCTATCAATTCCAGTCGTGGGTTTGATATCATCTAATAAATTATATTTTTGATTTAAGAATCTAAGGATAGATGTTTTTCCTGCAGAATCTAGCCCTATTAATATTATTTTCTTAGTTCTGTCCAATTAATCCGTTCCCTTGCTTTTTCAGGAAATGCAAAAATCTTGATATGTCATGAGATAATTACACGATTTTAAATATTTTTCTATAAAGTTCTTAAGTCGATACTTCAAAGACTCTCTGAATTAACGTCCAAGTAGGCTTGAAGACATCAATATCTCCGTCCCAGTGTTGTAATATCTCCTTGAAAAAGGTTTGGAATTCCTCGGCGAAAACTTTTAGTTTATAATCAAGGAAAGTACTTTCCTCCTTAATGATGAGGACAAACATGGCATCAACTCCCTGTTCAAGCATGATCTTCACGTTTTGATAGTCAATGAGGTGCAAACTTTCACTGGTTTTCACCATCTCGGAAAGTAACATTTGAATACCAGAAAATCCCACTGCAATCAAATCAGAATCGTCTAAGGGAAGGTTTTTCTCAAAAGAATAAGCAAACAGACAGACTCCATTGTTGGAAATCACAAAAATTTCGCTTAATTTTTCCTTCCACCTAAGATCGGTAAAGGTCGAAAAAGCCGCAAACCCATATCCAATAAGGGATAACCCAATAATCATTAATATTGAACTTGCTGAATGAATATAGAATCCCAACGATTCTATGACAGTATCGTTTCTCCCCAGAAGACCAATTCCAATTAAAAAAAATCCAACAAATGAAATGAGCATTCGACGCCTTAAAAAGCCAGAAGTCGGCCTTATGAACACGAGATACCATATAGGAGCACAAAGGACGAATAATGGCATTCCAAAAATTAACATGTACAAACTAGATTCTTCCATGCTTCCAAATATCCCCAGAAATATACTTAATATCGTGTATAATACCATGCCCACTAACATGTAGAGAGTTATCACATATTTCGTCTTTTTCAAGGCATATTCCCAAAAAAATGTTACAGCTGCAAAACTAGCTAGGTTTAACAAGTTATGAACTTTATATAACTCAATTAAGGTGATGCTATACTCCCACCTATAATAATCGAACCAAGCGATGATGAAAAAAGAAAAACTTAGAAATATGGCAAGGATGTTCAATCCTATAAAAGGTAAAACTTCTCGCGTTGTCTTTCTTACCCGTAATAACTTATTAAAAAACAGTAGAAAAAGAAAAAACGCACAAGCAACTAAAATGAATGTTGTTGCAAGTCCAAGCATCTGCCAGAATTCTACCATTCTCCTCTACCATGCTGGATTTAATTTGTAGTAAGTACCAATTATCATCTATTATTAATCATCTCTTTAAGATTTTTGAAAGTGAAGAAAAAAAAGGGAAGAAATTTAGGATTTTCTGTATTCTCTTTCCAACTTGGCAGCGTAATAGATGTACAAGACCAGCAATGCAACCATTATTGAAATGCTCATTACCAAGTGTCCTATAGACTCAACTGTCATTACCGATAGAGCGATCACGGCCCACACATCGAGAATAACGCTGAATAGCAGCCAAGCGATCCCAAAACTCATCCAGACTCTCACTTGCTGGTATTCTGTCTGTTGCGCGGCTCTCCTGCATCCTGCGGCAATCGCCCATAAGGTTACGCCCAGGGATGGTCCTAAAACCAAGTCTGTTTCAAAGGGCCAGTTAATGAGATTCGCATACCATCCATAGAAGAATGTGTAGATGATGCCGAACACCATGGCAACGATAACACTGGCAATGAACGTTATTTTCAAACCTTTTGGTATTTCTACAGCCATTTCATCCAGTCCCTCTTGTTTTTAGGTACGGTGAAAAAGGTTTGGTTGAATGGCTTAATAAATGTTTATTTTAGAAACCGAAAACAATTTTTATGTATTTTTATGCTATTTTTTAAGTTGGTTTCTTATTAGAGGCAGTCCTTTTTCTCTTCTTTGTAGTTCTTTTTCTTTTTTTCTTGGTAGAGGGGGTTTTTTTCTTGCTGGTAGCTGTTTTTTTCTTTTTTCTAGGAGTTTTTGCTCGCTTCTTTTTGACACCTGGCGCCTTCTTTTTCTTGACAACCGGTGGTTTCGCTTTTTTGTACAGTAATTCCGCCATTTTTGTAAAAGATTCGTTAACATTTTCTCCTGTTAATGCAGAAGTCTCATAATAGTCGAGACGTAATTTCTTTGTCAATTTTTCTATCTGATCTTTCTGTACTTCCCTTTGATCGATCAGATCGTTCTTGTTCCCTAAAATCAGACCTCGCAGATTTGTCTTTAGGTAATCTTTGATATCTTCATACCAATGGGGAATGTTTTTAAAAGATTCGGGGGCAGTCAAATCAAACACTAAGAGCAACCCGTCAGCCCCTTTGTAGAAATAGCTTCGCATTTTCTCAAATTTACTTTGGCCTGCGATATCCCATATGACAAATTTGATGCTGGCATCTTCGTATTCAAGGAATTTCTCACTTAAATTGACCCCTATGGTGGGGATGTACGTTCTTTTAAATGCATTATCCGTGAATCTTAGAATGGTTGATGTTTTCCCAACCGAGGGGTCCCCACAAACAATTAACTTGTATCTATACCTTGTTAATTCTGGAGCTTCTTCCTTAACTGTAGGGAACGCAGCAGTTTCTTCATCAGGAATTTCAGTACTCCGTAATTCTGTTAAAGTCTCTTGTATTCTTCTCTTAAACTTAAGAATTTCCTTGGTAATTTTTTTCGTATCTGGCTTTTTTTCTTCTATTTTGATGATTTTTTTCGCTAAATCCGTAAAAAGGCTTTCAAAATTCTTAATGTATTTATAGAAAATGACATCGTCTACCTCGTCAAAGAGCAGCGTAATCGAGCTATCAATAGCGCCGCCACGACTTTTCATATCCATAATTTCTAAAAATTTTACTAAACCCTTGGAATTAATGGACGGGAACGGAATAATTGCTAATGATTCGGGAACTTTTCCGCCCTCGCCGGCAAGAATTTGAATGGTTTTTAAACTAATTAAATCCCTTATTTTAAAAGGTATCTCGGAGGGATCCCACACGATGGCTGTCGGTCCAGCCTTATGTTCAAATTGCGAATAGATAATCGCCTTAATGAAGTCCGTACTCATTTCTAATCCTTTTAAAAATTAATAGCTCTATATTTCTATTTGTGCTACCATTGAATTAAATTTGGACTGAATTGCACCTGTATCGAGCTTCTCATCGCTCACTGTAAGTAAAAATATCTCCCATTCTTTAAATTTAACTTCCATGAAATTAAATCGTTTTTCTTTATTTCTAAGGTTCAGAATAAACTCAAAATTCTTTGCAAAGTTTGCGGACTTGTCTGCCATTTGAGGATTCGTTTGAGACATATAATAGACGCTATTATATGTCATGTTCAGACAGGTTTCCTCCATTTCATGATTTCTATAGGCTTCACTCAGAATATAAAGTTGATTATCGAAAAGGATAAGCCCGTCTAAGTTGAGTTGACTCCGAAGGGATTCAAGCAATTTTCTGAAGGGTTTCAAGGTTACAATGAGTTCTTGAAAATTTTTCGAAAAGGCATCAACAATAGATTTCCTATCATAAATTGATGTAATGAATGTAGTTACTTCCAAGCCGCTTGATCTTGCCTCGAATATTTGTTTCACGTGGTCAATAATTTCAAGGGTATGTGGGTTATTTCGGATGTTTGGATCGATCTTGTGGATGCATAGGACGACTTTGGTTTTCAGATCAAGTTTCTTGAAATTTTCAAGGATATCTGTATAGTATTGAAGGGATTCTTCATATCTATCTGGATTAAGCGCGTCAACAACATAAAATAAAGAATCCGTTTCCGCAAAAATCTTGACATCCTTGATATAGCCTTCCCGGAATTTTAGCTGACCTCCCAGATCCCAACAAAGGATTGGAATGCCTAGAATTTGAATTTCATCTCGTTCAATTCCTGCCGTAGGCTTGATATTATCCATCATAGTATACTTATTATGTAGAATGTTGAGGATGGACGTCTTTCCAGCTTGGTCTAACCCCACAAGTAAAATTTTCCTTCTTTCAGTCAATTGCAATCCCTTTATCTGTGAGTTTTATCAAAATTTATCTCTTACCAATTTATAACTCCTCCTATTTGAAAGTTTCAGATAGTCAATGGATTTATTATCGAAAAGCGGAATAATATCCAGTAATCATCTCGTGAGGAAAGCTTTATGGCAAATATTAGTATTAAGAAGATTTTATGGGTCTATCTTAAAAATCGGTTGAGATATCCCTTTCTTAAAAATAAATTGAGTGATTTACAACCAAATGTATTCTTCGGTTATACTGATCATCCTTTAGATGTGCAAGGGACCCCCATATCGACGATGTTCAATGCCCTCTCCAAGTTGCGTCGGAAGAAGTCAAAATTTATTTTTCGTCTTGAATTCAGAAAACGCCAAAATAATTCTTTCATTTTCTTTGCGAAGGCTTACAATATTTTCAAACTTTCTCATTATCTCAAACTATCAATAGAATCGATCACCGATTTTAGTGAATATGGTATAAATGACAAAACTAAATTTACCGAATGCACCCTCCAGTTAGATTTCCTCCGAGAAGAGGTCTATCGGCTTCGTTTATGTGAAGGGCTTGCGGTGCCTGAAAATCAAACCCCAATGATCGCAAAAGACATTCGAGATCTACAGTTACAAGTTCAATTTGAAGAAACCGAGGAAAAATTTGTGATTTCTACTACTAAACTCCAGTTGAATATCTATAAAAGGCAATTCCATATTGAGATTTTGGATAGTCAAGGACATTTGATCACGGAATCGGGAGGAAAGACGAAGGATGAATTTCCCAATGCCTTGGATGCATATCCACTCGGATTCATTAAAGATAAAAAATATATACACTGGTTTGGAGTTGAATCGTTCGTCCTCTATCCAGGCGAGGCGATCTACGGTCTAGGGGAGCAATTCGGGCCTTTGAATAAGGTCGGACAAACCATTGGATTGTGGCACTTTGAAGGATTCGGTAATACCGCTGGACGTGCCTATAAAAACATACCATTTTTCATAAGCACTCGGAAATACGGTATTTTTATTAACGAAAGCAAGCCCATTACTTTTTGGGTAGGATCGCGAGAATATTGCAAGACTCAAATAGCAATTGAGGGGAATCTCATTGATTATTTCTTCTTTTACGGTTCATTCAAAGAAATTCTGAATAATTATACTGAATTGACCGGAAAAGCGGCGATTCCACCGAAATTTTCCTTTGGGGTGTGGATGTCCCGCATCACCTACAAAACTCAGGAGGAGGTTATGGAAGTTGCGAAAAAGTTGCGGGAGATGAAATTCCCATGCGATATAATACACATCGATACTGCTTGGTTTGAAAAAGATTGGATGTGTAATTGGCAATTTGGAAAGAAAAACTTTCCTGAGCCCCGCGAAATGTTCGAAACCTTGCGAGAAATGGGATTTCGCGTTTCATTATGGCAGGTACCTTATGTCATTGACGAACTCGACGTGTATAAAGAGGCTAAGAAAAAGAAGATTTTAGGCAAAAACAAAGGTCCTTTTATTTTCCTCCTCAGTTCTCCCGCTCATGCCATTGACTTTTCGAATCCTGAGGCGGTTACTTGGTATCAAGAGAAATTAAAGAATTTATTCGACTTGGGTGCATCTGTTATTAAGGCAGATTTTGGAGAAGGAATTGAACCCCCTACTAAATTCCAGAAATATTCTGGACGACAAATGCATAACCTTTTCCCCTTGCTATATAATAAGGCTGCCTTTGAAATTACTGAGAAAACATTTGGCGAAGGGATAATTTGGGCTCGAAGTGCTTATGCTGGCTCCCAACGTTATCCAGTCCATTGGTCTGGTGATAACTCGTCCAACTTTGAAAACATGCTCTGCTCATTACGCGGGGGCCTCAGTCTAGGTCTTTGTGGCTTCACGTTTTGGAGTCAAGATACTGGAGGGTTTGTTGGAACTCCCACCGATGACCTTTATATTCGCTGGACTCAACTATCGATTTTCCAATCTCATATTCGTTATCATGGAGAGGGGCCCCGATATCGGGAACCTTGGAATTATGAACCGAAATCCCAAGATATAGTGCGGAATTATCTCAACTTCCGCTACCAATTGATCCCCTATCTTTATTCTGAGTCAAAAGTTGCAGCGCGACAAGGACTTCCCCTGCTACGCCATCTGGTAATCGAATTTCAAGATGATCCAAATGTTTTTAACATAGAAGACCAATTTCTTTGCGGACAAAACCTGTTAATCGCCCCCATACTCACCCAAAACAACACTAGGCGGTTATACTTACCTGAGGGCACTTGGTTTAACTACTGGACTGGCGAACAGTTGAATGGTCCCAAATGGATAACTCTAACCTCTGATATTGACACCATTCCCCTTTTTGTTCGGGCAGGAATCATACTTCCCCTCGGTCCTGAGGTTCAATGCACTGATGAAATGACGGATGATTGGCTAATGTTAAGGATATATCCAGATAAGGCCGGTAAAGCCTCCTATAAAATCCTCGATAAGGAAAAAACTGTTCAAATTAATGCCCAATTAGAAGAAAACTCGTTAAAAGTCGAAATTAAACCAAAACCTGCGCAGGTTCAGGTTGAGCTGCCAAAAAACATAAAAATTTCCTCTCTTTTCGTTAATGGAAAATTAGTGAATTCAGGAATTTAATCAAAATTTTGGAGCGTATTTACAATTCCAACAATATGCTGCTTCTCTAAGATTTGAAAAGAGTATTTTTTCATTCAATTATTTCACCTTTGTTAATATAAATGCGCCAATTAAATAAATAGTACATATAATCAATCCAATTGCCACATCTGCTTCTACACGAAACCATATTTTAAATAATTCAAATAAGCTTCGCGTTGCGTGATGTCCGTGCAGCCACTTATCAACCCACCAGCAATTCCAATCCTCCAGTGCGCCCATCGTGCCATTTGTCGCCCAAATAAGAAATCCTAGTTTTATCGTTTTCCACGTGTCAATAGTGCCAGTGAATCGCTTTTGTAGAATGATGTAAAATACCCAAAACGCCACACACAGTGAAGCAAGCGTCACGAACCATAAAGTTGCCACATATGGTAAGGATAATTGCGTTTCGGCGCATTCCCAGAACACTGTCATTTCCCAAACGGACACGGACAAGTAAATGAATGAAATAACAACAAACGTGAATATGTAAAGCGAATCAATCCGGAATAAGAATAAAATGAAAACACAAATTCCTAAGAAGAGCACGATGCTTCCATATATTTCAAAGTACGTCATCAGTGTCCAACCACTTTTTTAAATTGTCAGGATAATAGGTTTTATAAAAATCATATTCCTCAGTTTCAGCATTTTGCCGCCAAATTTGCACATCAAGCATTCTGAAATTTTTATAATCCTTTAAATGTGCTCTAAGTGCCGATTTTTTGAGAAAAATACATCTTATTGCACCTTGATCCCTTTTATCATAATATGTTATTAATACATAAAACTGTTCAAATTAATGCCCAATTAGAAGAAAACTCGTTAAAAGTCGAAATTAAACCAAAACCTGCGCAGGTTCAGGTTGAGCTGCCAAAAAACATAAAAATTTCCTCTCTTTTCGTTAATGTAAAATTAGTGAATTCAGAAATTTAATCAAAATTTGGAGCGTATGAATATGAAGGACAAAATTATAGCGTACTTAGAAGCAAAAGGCATAAAAATTAATGATAATTTCTCGAAATATCTCGAAGGCAGAGTTGAATTAACGGATCAAGATGAATACATGCACGTTGTTGAATCCTACCCCCCACATCATAATGAAAGTTGGTACTTTAACTTCATTGATCGTCCGAATAATGTCTTCTTCATCACGAGATTATCGTTTGAAATGGATAAGAAGAGAGCGTTAATCCTAGTTTTATTAGTAATTGATGGCAAGGCGACTAATTATTTCACCGTAATTCCGGTTGAAAAAATGCCGGATAATTGGGAATTTGATAAGAAATTGAAATATTATTGCATTAAACCGATGAAACAATGGCGCGTCAAGTATGAAGATAGAAAATTTGCTTTGGACGTCACCTTTGATGCACGGTTTCCCGTATTTAATTCGGCTCCTGAAGACCCCGTGGCTGAAATTGAAAAGTATGGTCTTGAGATGCTCGATGTAGCTGCCCAACAACATTATGAACAAGCCATGATCGCAACGGGTACGTTGGTTTTGAAGAAAAAAGGTGAAACCCGAAACATTGAATGCTTTAGCCACCGTGACCATAGCTGGGGGACTAGAGATTGGGTCAATATAGATGCCTGGAATTGGGTCGATGCTCAATTTGAAGATAAATCGGTTAATTTTGTTAGATCAGACGTTTTAGGGAAAAATCCTCAATTCGGCGCTCTTTCTACAAAGGATGAAACTATTAAAATCGTAAAAGTTGAAGTCAGTACAAAAACTAAGGATGATGGGAAAACTCCAGTCTCTTCGACGTTTAATCTGACCGATGAAAATGGAAAAGAAATAACAGTTGTCTCCAAAACCATCTTTTCGGTGCATCTACCTCTCCCCTCTGAAAAAGGGATCACCGAGATTTTCGAACAAGTTGCGGTATTTACTTGTGAGGGTAAAGAAGGCGATGGGATTTCAGAATATTTGATATCGACACGTCGTTAGGTGTTGAAATGGACGTCAAGTTTCCTGAGGCTTTCATATTTGGCGCCGCAACATCAGCCTATCAAATAGAAGGTGCGCTGAATGAAGATGGAAGAGGCGAAGTTTTCTTCGATCGCATCTTTCAATTAGCGAATTTTGACGCAGATCCGAATATTGCCTGTGATCACTACCATCGATACAAAGCCGACGTGCAATTGATAAAGGAATTGGGGCTCCAAAGCTACCGCTTCTCGATCGCTTGGGCACGAATTTTTCCAAAGGGGAGCGGGCAAATTAACGAGAAGGGAATTGAGTTCTACAATAACTTGATTAATGAATTGCTATCGAATGATATTGAACCTCTTGCGACTCTGCACCATTTTGATATGCCAAGTGCGCTTTACACCAAAGGGTGGCAAAATATCGAAACGATTGCTGCATTCAAGCAGTTTGCAGAAATTTGTTTTGAGCGATTTGGAGATCGGGTAACACGGTGGATAACTTTCAACGAGCCATGGGTCGATCAATTCCTCATTCCATTTTCAATTCAAGAATTTACAAATCCAAAGCCGTCAATCAAACAAGACAAGAAACTTTTTGCGAAATGTTTAAACAATTTACATAGCATGTTCAAAGCTCATGCAGACGCCATCAAGGCTTGCCGCGACCTGATTCCAGAAGGAAAAATTGGGATCACCTTAAATTTAGCACCCTGCTATCCCCTAACCGATTCCAAGGAAGATAAAGAGGCTGCAGAAAGATGTGATGCTTTCTTAAACGAGTGGCATTTGGGCTTAGCGTTGAAAGGCGAATATCCCGATGATTTATTTAACTATCTTCAAGAGGCAGTTAATGCGCCAACCATAACGGATGAAGAAATGGCTTTAATTAAGGATAGCAAATCAGACTTCATTGGGGTAAATTTCTACGGTCCCTCCTATATCAAGATGGGACAAAAGCGGTTTCCGCTCAACTATGATGAATACAAGGGAGAGCGATCACGGGAGTGGGCTAATAATGCGAAAGTCGTGCCGGAAGCACTTCACGAAATATTAGTTCGAATTGATCGCGATTATAATTCTCCAATAATCTACATAACAGAAAATGGGTGCAGCTTTGGCGATGAACGTTTGAATGATGAAAAGGACGAATGGCGAATTGATTATCTAAAAGCCCATCTCCGAGAAGTAAAGCGAGCGATGGATGATGGCGTTAAAGTTGAAGGATATTACGCGTGGAGTCTGATGGATAATTTAGAATGGGCCCAAGGATATGAAGAACGATATGGATTAATTTACATTGATAGAGAACACAATTTAAAACGCTATATAAAAAAGAGTGGGCATTGGTATTCAGAAGTCATAAGGAATCGTGGATTCAATACTTAGAAAAGAATTTATGAATTAAGCAATATGCACGATGAACATCAAAATAATCAGGACCAATGTATCGATGAATCCTCCAACTAGGAGCCCTAGACGCAAGTAGGCATAACTTGGGTTTTGTGCCTCTTTTCTTTTTACGAGTTTGAAGCTCCCGAAACACCCGGCTGCGATGGAAATGAGGATAATAAACCAGATTCGCATCATAAAGTCGGCGTCAGGCGCGAAGAAAAAGTAGCTGATAGAACCACCGACAGCCCCAAGAGCTGCGAGGTAGAGGAGGGTATAATCGGTCCACTGATACGCTCTCGGAAAAATCGGATAAATAAAGACGATGACGGCAACCGCTGCAAATAGAACTTTAAGCATTGTTTGGTCCCTGATGAAGGGATGAATATACCCGGTAGCGATAAAAGTGAAAATAGCCATCGTTGCCGCGATACAGACCATTAAGATCTTGGTATTTTTCGTTAATAATCGAAAAGGCTCATATTCGACCACAAGCGGAACGATAAGCACTAAACCAATCAGGATCGGAACGATAGTATTTAGATAGATGTCTGGATCCGATTGATATCGAATCACGCCATAGACCCAAAATGTATACATGCTGAGAAATCCGCCAATTATGGGGATGAAAATGTAAATATTCTTCCAATATCGCTTGGGAATCACATCTTTGAGCGATAAGACGAAAATGATTAGGATCCCAACGAGGACAGGTACAAAAACTCCGATAAGCCAATCGACTTTAAGCACTTCGATGAGGAGCCAGCCCAAACCAACATTCAATGCTAATGTCATTATTGAAAACATATACTTTCTAAGGTCAAACTCGACGGGGGAAAGTGGTGGTTTAATCCATAACACGGAAAAAATCATTAGACCTATCATGATACCTGGTAACAGTGCAGCGAACTCGATCCCTATCCAATAGAACCCGATAAATGCAAAGCAGGTTGAAATCATTATCCAAATGTATTTATACATTCCCCAATTCATTTCAGGAAAAGCTGCAGATAGAGCAATTAAATTCCCCCAAGCAAACAAACCTAAGAAAAACGCGTCTGGCCAAGCAGCAACTGCCACTAAGTTGACTAATGAATAATAAATGGTAAAGAAGACTGCAAATGTTAATGCAACATAGAGTATTCTTATGAGTTTTTTGTGTTTTTGCCAGAATGCTCGCCCCAATGCCAAATTTAATCCAACAGTTAACGCAACTGCGGCATACAAAATGGCATCATCGGGAAGCACCACTGCAAACCGTAACATCCAACAATAGAGGGTAAGGGTAAGTGAAACCGTGAAAAAGCTCCAAAGCACATCTGTATATTGCTCATTCTCAATGGATACTATAAACAATGGTAATAAAAGCACCGAATAAATTAGGAATCCAAGTGAAATTGATAGCAGATGATCGCCTGTATATAAAATGTTCAGGTTAGCAATGAAAATTGTTAGAGGAAGGGGCGAGATAGCCCAAAGAAATTCAGGAATTCGCCATTTAATCAAATCACTTTTTTTAAATCCCCAATAAAAACCAAAAGCCAGCAGAAAAGTGAAATAGGAGATTAACATTATGTCCAGTCCCGGAGCCATGTACATTAGACCGAAGAAGAAAAATCCTAAGATAAATAATGGAAAAATTACATAGGCATAAGAGAGATATGGGCCAAGAAAATCCCGAAACCTCTTAGAAAGCAAGAATAAGGCATAACCAATAGTAATGGTTATGATCAGGCTCAACCATAAACTTTCAATTGCGAGGAGAATGAAGAAGCACCAGAAGAACAGAATGCACGTTGATATGTTAAAAATTCCGAGTATCATCCAGAAGAACGAATTATAAAAGCGATCTAGCAATGTTTGGGATTGAATCACATTCTTTAGACTGCTGTAGAAGATTAATATAAGCCCTGAAAAGAGAAAAGCTCCGAAAGCAACAACATAGATAAATAATTCAGGTCCAACAAACAAGTAAGAACTGTAATAAGAAAGCCCTAATGTTATCGCTACGGTAAAAATCATGTATGAGATAAACCTTTCATTCACGCTAAATTTTGATGAAAATGATGGGATACTTAATAGGATCCCAGTCACGATCAATGCATTCATAAATTGTATCACGCCAAATTCCCCTACAACCAAAAAGGTGTAATACCCGACAAGAAATCCGATGTTGATGGCCATTGAATACCAGACAATCCAAGAGAAGGTCCATTTCTTGCGACTAAAGGTGATGATTAGAGAAATGGATAATTCGATCAGGAGGGCGTATGACACCGTAAGAACCATATCGGCGGTGAAAAGATAGATATAATTGAATAAAAGGGCCGTCCCAGCAATGCTTAACGCAGTCCCGCCTATCCACAACCAATCAGAAGAGTGATCAAAAAGGGGCAGGGACATAATAAATAGCGTGAAAAATCCTATCAATAAAATCCAAGTAACGACTCCTGATAGGATGGAACTGAGGGGGCCATAGAATAGTATTGATAGCGAACATCCCAACGCCACCCATAGCCCCGCAACGATTTTCTTAGGTACTTTTCGAAGAGCTGGGAGAATCAAACCTAAGGCAAGGATAGTACATGATATATAGAGCGTGCTGTATGAGAGATCCAATTTGAGATAAGTATCTGAAAGCATCCACACTCCTACAGCAGTTGGAACAACGATCAATGCCACATATAAAATGTTAGCAATTAACCACCATCCTTTAGTCATGCTGCGAATGAAAACATAAAAGAAATAAACAAAACCCGAGATGTATAATGCCCAAGGTTCGATCACTATGAGTAACATCCAGAAAAGGAAGAAGAACAAACCAACGGAGAGAATGATTTCTTGAATACTTTTTAGGTGTTGTTCTGAAAACCTAGGAGAACGGCGGAAGTACTCTTTTTGAAAACTTAGGAGAATGGCGAAAATAATCAACCCTAATGCAAGGCCTAGGTAAATGCTGACGTAAATTGTTCCTATAGTAAAAATAAAGAGTGAAAGACATCCATTCGCACTAAAGAGCAAATAATCAAATAATTTTTCGTAGCTCCGTGAATAAAACAGGAATAAATAAAGACCGATAGTTAAAGATAGGAGAATCCTTGCAACAATATCAAATCCAATAATTAAGCCCGCCAGTTGATATACAAGTAATGTGGCTGAAACAAACGATATAATAGTAAAAATGAATAAATATTTCTTATCGACTCCAAAAGTTTCAAGTCTGCTGCACAAAGCCATCCCTACCAGCATAGCGATGAATAAAGCTGCCAAAAATTCATCAAATGGTACGGGGAATTCAGGGATGTGAAGAATTCTCAACCCCCATAATATTAGAAAGGCTGAAACAACTGAAAATCCACTCCACGTAGCAATCCCTATGCGTGTTTTCGTATATTTGGTTACTTTGAGCAAAATGAGAGTGGAGGTAAAATAACAAACTAAGGGGATCAAAAAGATAGGATAGAGCGTAATATACTCGGATTGAAGTACTGGAAATTCTCCAGCAGGAGTTAAAACAACAAATGAAACAAGAAATCCCAGTAGAATTGAGGATGTTATCGTGATCGCTTGCCAAAGGACCTTCCAAAATTTAGTGGATGATGGAATGATGAGGAGTTCGAATATGAGAGCGGTTAACAAGAAATTAAAAATATTATCTGTAATAAAAAAGACATACACGCCAAACCAAGAGAATAACAATGCGATGGATGCACTCACATACATCCACGAATAGATCCACCAGTTACGTTTCAATACTTGAAATTTATTCAACACGAGAAGTTCAAACCCTAAGATGATTGAGGATATCGCAGCCGAAATCAAGCTCCTCGCAGTAGCGTCAAACATAAAAAATGAGTTGAACAACAAGAAATACATAAATATTGGGATGAGAAAACAAGCACCAAATCCAATTATTCGATTTACCCACCTTCTTTCAACCTCAAACAGCACGAGTGGATACAGACTGAATAAAAAGATAAGTCCAGCAAATAAAACAGTAATAACCTGATCAAAATTATTCACTAGAGCAAAGAAAATAGCAAGGAAGGTAATTCCAACTGATACTAAGGGCCAAGATATTCGCCCAATTTTTTTAGGGATGTTTGGAAATGTTGTTATTAAGGTTAATTGGAACCCCACGATGAGTAAGGAGATGCTAATTAATGATAAAAAATTCCGACCATAACCCGTCAAGAAAAATGCAACCCCATTTCCAATGCTCAACCCTGCCCAAAGCAAAGCGGATACTTTCCATATTTTTAAGAAATAGACCACAATTGCAAAGGTAAATGTGATTATAACCATTGTAAAAATAGTTGCAACAAAAATTTCCTGAAACCAAAAGAAGAACGCCGTAACATACGATAATGGAATCAACTCTGCCCAGACAATAAACCAAGATAATCGGAAATTCTCGCGCCATCGATAAAAAACAATGGGTAGTAGTAAAATCGTGAAAAGAGAGATTGCAAGACAAGCTCCAAATACCTGGAACTCCATTCCAAGAGGTTGAAAGCTAAGATAAACCAAAAATGCATTTACGACTGGAATTGCAATCCAAGCCTGCCATCCCTTTTCCCAAATCCGTTTCGATAATTCCCAAAAATAACAAGCCAAACACAGGTAGTAAAAAAAGACTCCGAAATCTATAGCTAAACCAATACTAATTACTAATTCTACCCCCTGATAGAAGAACAAGCCACTCCAGACTGCTAATGAGCCTGAGATCACAGAAATGCCCAAAAGAATAACAACCTGGTTTTCCTGTAAAAGGGAGAATCTTTTCATGAACATTGAAAATATGAAAAAGGAAAGCCCTGCAGAGGTGAAGCAACTTACCATGACGCGAATGTAAATCTCTTGCGTCAGAAAGAGCGCATTAAACCCAATTAGAGTAAAGAGTAGGAAGATTCCCACAAAAAAAATGGAAAAAATAGCCCAACCTTGCTTTTTAAAGTAGAGATATAGCCATAGGTTACTTATTAAAAACCCACTAACCAACCAAGGTAGTACTGATAGGAAAAAAGCTGAGAAAGTTAATATCATTGGGTTAGCCAAATAATACGCGTTGTAAATTAAAGTTAATAAAATAAAAAAGGTTGTTGCACCAATTAACCCGAATTTTAAGTTTGATTTGAACTTCCACAAAGTGAGAGACAGGAAAAAATAAAGGCACGTTACAATTGCAAGGCAATCGAACAGAATATAGAGCGAATCAAAATATTGGAAAGTCGCATAAGGGCTAATGAAATCAAAAATACTTTTATAAATGATTACACCCAAAACAACAGGAACCCCAATGATGAAGTAATTTCCAAAATATTCACTGGAATAAATGGCTTTCCAGCCAATTAAGATTATCAAAATTGCAAGTGCTACTCCTAAAAACAGATTATTTGCATAAATTGTAATGATAGAAGATATGAAAATTCCGAAAGCAGCGCAAGATACTGTCAGAAATCTTTTATCTGTAATGATTTTAACTACTAACTTCCTAAAGGCCTCAGAGAAGATGCACGCCATTCCAATAGATACGAACACCACGAAGGTGATGTTGAATGCTTGATATTCCGGTGTCGTATAATAGGTAGGATTTAAGGTATTCAAAAGGAAGTAAAGGAACACTGAATTCGCAATGACACAGGACCAGAGAGAGATTTCTAAAATGCGACTTTTTTGTGTCTCAGTCAGGAATTCCTCAATATCACCATGCTTAAAGACAATCCGACTCAGAAGTAGGAACAAATAAATTGCGACTATGATCGCTAGCGGTAAAAAAGCTTGAAGCAAGACTCCAACGAGAAAGCTAACGGTAAAACTTAAAGCAATAGAATCCAGGAATATACCCAAACTTGCGCTTCGTCGCGAAATTAACTCATACTGTTTATACAGGGAAAGCATTATGAGACCTAAAAACAGATCGATTGATAAAACTAAGAAGACCGTGGCAATAAGGTCGATAACGACAAGAATAATTAGGTTGTAAAGGAAGATAAACAATCCAACAAAGAATAAACAGAAAACAACCATGAAAGGTACATTTCTTTTGTAATATAGATGAATGGGTGCTGAAAAAAGAGGAAAAACCGTGAAAAATATCCCTACTGCGAGCACCCAATCACTCGCAACTAAAATTGGAATTCCTGCAAGAATGAGCGCAAGATTTGCTACTAATAAATGTCCAACAAACTCGAGTACTTTGCGATAACGTTGTTCATCCAGAAATTGCGCTCTATAAACAATGTATAAATCCGGGATTAGAAGTAAGAAAAACGTAAAAAAGACGAATGTATACTGATAATATACGTCAAACCAGGGGAGACTCCATAAAAAGAAGCAAATAAAAGCGACGATAAGACTAAAATTAACGCTTGATAAAGCAAAGTACGATCTCTCGGGGAAAAGATCGCCTTTAAACCCGAAATAATAAGCGGGAAAAAGCATCAATGTCACTAATATAACTAATAAGAAAACTAATGTCGTGATTTCGATTGAAATTAATACTAAACTTAAGACACTAGTAGAAATTATTGTGAAAAACAGGTACGTCACTAAAGTAAAGCGGTAAAGCTGTTGGACAGTTCCGACCTTCAAGCCAAAACTGACTGGAATAATAAGTTGAAATACTATCAACCCTATCCAAATGGCGAGAAATGAGCTTAGTACTGGTTCCCCAGCGATGTTAACCCAAATAAGTGCTAAAATGATACCAAAAGAAACAGATGCTTGATTTAAGATGATAAACCGCTTTCCCGCTACAATAGCTAAGAGAGGAATCATCAAGAGGCCAAAAAAGATTAAAAAGCATGCTGAAAATCCCATCCATCCATTGGGATATCGTAATGTAAATAATGAAAACACTATCGCGAGTTGCAAGTTAATCAGAGCTGAAATGTAAAGGCTGAATCGATATAATTGCTCTTTCGTTATGAGTTCGCCTGCCTTTGCCCACACCAAGCTTACTGAGAAAAGAAATGTCCCAACTAGTAATCCAACAAAAATCCCAATCTCGATGATGGGAATATTCCAACCAAGGAGGAATCCGACTGTAAAAGATAGAATCATCCAGTTTATCAGGTTTAGCTGGTAATAATCTCTCTTCTCAAGGAATTTCCGTCCTAATCCTAGGAGGAGAATACCTATCAATAGCGCAGTTATGACTAGCAGCGCCCCAAATATCGCATTAACCAAATCTAGATACCTTAAATATATTGGCGTGGCAATTATGATCCCAAATCCCCAGATTAAGTTTATTGAGTTGATGTAGTACAAAAACTTCTTCTTTAAGGGGATGTTGAAAATAATCATCAAGAATCCGACGGCGACACCAAACGTGCCTCCCGCTAGGAGTGGAGTTGCTACATTCAATACCAGTACTGCAAAAAGCGTAGCTAAATCGAGACTGATCCCAAACCCCGCAATGAGCCGCGAAGTACTATATAATTCCTCTGAAATCAATTCTCCTTTAAATGCAAAATACATGGTCGCAAACGATATAGAGAGAATCCACAGAATTACAATTACGGTCCAAATTAACATATCAAACAATAGAAAGTTGAAGAAAGAAATTCCGAAAATTGAAACGCACAGAAAATCTAAGATGAAAATTTTGTTCCACACGGTGGTCGAGATGATTTCAGTCGCGGAAGAGACGATTGCATTTAAACAAAGATGTATCAAGAAGCCAATGGCGCAGGTAAGGAAAAAACTCATCAAGTAATTCATACTAATAAAATAAATGCCCCCATAGATCAACAATGCTAAGCCCAAATTGAATACATTCACGGTCAGAAGAATGACAAGTTTCTTCGAGGGAATTAAATTCCTGAAAATTGGTAAAATTGCTCCTAGAATTATTAATCCAAGTCCGAAGCTCGAAACAAGATTCCCAAACCACCAAAAATAAGAGCTATAGACAATAATGGTCAGGACGTCAAGGAGCAAGACCGTTGAACCAAGGTTATTCAAATTTTGATGAGTATCTTCAGAAATTTTCTCTCTTGATCCCAAATAACTTATGTTTAATAGAAAAATAATTGCTTCGAGCAGAATGGCAAAGAACCAGAGTAGGAGGATGGCAACGGGATCTCCAATGAAAATTGAGAGGATGGTAAAATATTGGATGACAAATGCGATGAAGCCCCCATTGATGAGGAGCGCTCCAATTTTGGCTTCCTGCATTAATGTTACAATGGCGCCGGCAAACGAGACAGCCAGCGCTGCACTAATGAACGGATTTGCCTCAGCATGTGGAATGAAAAAATAGAGCAAGAAGAATATTAAGACCGGAATGATAAATAAAAGCATCCAATATTTCATGCTCTTTTCGAGCCTATCAGCTACCCTCTCTACCTTTGAAATTATAATCACCCTCCTCTAATTCTCCTCCTTTAACTCCTCTTCGCTAATTTCCTGCTTGCAGTATGGACACGTATTTTTTATCTTCAGCCATTCACGTAGGTGATCGCGATGTGCCGGTGAGTTGCAATGCGGGCATGTTAGTATTGATTCCTTATAATTAATGTTCAATAGGCACACGGAACAGGTTTGTAACAATTTTTGGCAAGTTATACAGTATAACTCTCCTTTTTCTGTTGGAGTCTCAATTGGAGTGCCACATTGATGGCAAGTATCCACCTTTTCCGTTGGAATTTCTTTTAATTGTTCTTTTCTAAACTGTTCAAGTGCTTGGTCAATAACATCTCGTTCGAGATTGTCCAACCGCCAATATAACCTCTCAAGTGCGGAGACATTGAATGCGAGACTCTTATTCCATACAAAAAATCCCAACACGATGAACGTCACGGCAAACAATCCCACCCCTCCCAGCAGATATCCCAGTGAGAGTAGATTTTGCACGTCCATCGCGCCTACACTCACCGTCAATATTGTAAATACTGCGAGAATGCCAACCAGTCCCGCCTTAAAAACCTTTTTATAATAGGGCTTGAAGTCCAAGTCAAGTTCAATTTTCGTGCTATTTTCCCCCTTCTCTTGTAAATTGATATTAATATTGCAAGAGGGGTCTTCGAGGCTCTTTCCCTCGACCAAAATTTTATAATTATTCTCTTGCTCTTCTATGATTTGAACAGAACTCTCCCTGAATTTTTCTTCTAGCGCCTTTATAAACCCCTTTACTTCATCCTCACAAACAGAATGCCGTAACCTATAAGTTTTTTGTTTCGGTACTGTCTTCGCCTTATAAAGGATAATGGTCTCTCGTTCCTCACCTCCATTCTTCGGCAAAGTTTCCACCTATAGTTAAAAGGGATAATGAAATATATTAGATATATCATAATTATTTTCGGCTATATGATGTTTATCTATAATTAGACCAATTTATAAAAATAATTGATTTTAGATCTGCCCATACAGCAAATTTACTTGAATAAGATAATCATTGGATAGGAAGGGTTTCAACCAATGAGGGCGAGGATTGCATAAAATGAAGAGGAATAGGATTAACATATGGTTTATTGCGAGGGATTTTTAAAATGAAAAAAAAATTTTTTAAATATACACTTTTCTTTTCTTTAATCCTCCTTTTTAACATCTTCATAACCTCTAATTTAATGAAAAATCCAAAGAGATCACGTGCCCTACCTGAAACACTTGGGATGGGTACTAAGGCGTGGGCCTCGACCGAAGTTGTTTCCACGGAGAGTACAAGC
>JABXJT010000084.1 GCA_013375455.1 Candidatus Helarchaeota archaeon
ACTTGCCTCTCAGCGGGATTTAAATGTTTCCATGTGGTGATTTTTGTCGGAAAAGATTACTTTTGCGGATTATGTTTAAAAAGCAAAGAAATTTAAAATTAAAGAAAATACAGTTCTTTAGCAGAAAAGGAGAAAAAATTGAAGTCGGCAAGTTAATGGTGGAATTAGCATGAAAGTAGCCTATAAGTGGAAAGTCGTGGTCATAGGGGATCCCACGGTGGGGAAAACCAGTTTAATGCTGAAATATACCGAGAAAAAATTCAATGAATTGTATATTCCAACGGTCGGGGTTCAAGTTTCCATTAAGCAAGTTCCAATAAAAATTGACAAGGAAAGAGCTTTAGTTGATCTAAATATATGGGATATAGCTGGGCATATTAAATTTCAGCATATAAGAAAAGTTTTTTATGAAGGAACGAGTGCATTCCTATTACTCTATGACATCACAAACGAAGCAACCTTTGAAGGACTAACTTATTGGCATGAAGATATTAGTAAAACAATCGGGAATCAATATGGTATTCTCATTGGTAATAAGAAAGATTTACATAAAGATCGAGTTATTGGTGAGGGAAAAGGGGAGAAGAGGGCGGTTGAGTTTGGTTTAGATTTTTTAGAAACCTCAGCAAAAACGGGAGAAAACGTGGAAAAAGTCTTTGAAATGCTCACTTCGAAACTCATAACATTATATGCTGAGTAATTTCATTCTTTCCCCCATAACTGTGAAATTCATTTTCTAGTCATTTTATTATCTCTTGTTAAGAATCGCACAATTTGGATTGAGAAACTCACGATCTTTTTTGTCGGGGATTGACAAAAAAGAAAAAAACACTTAAATATGAACTTTCTTAAAAAGAATGATTAGTTGATTCCAAATAGAGGGGTCGCAATTGAAATTTGAAGAGGTCTGGCGACAAATCAAACGAGTAAAAGTCTGGTATAACATTGGAAACCTCTCAAAGCATGAAACAGGTGAGGAGATACTAAAGCCTCTAAGTAGAATAATTGATTTTGAAAGGCAAGAGTGCATCTACGAGAACAATTTTGCTTATTAGATAAAATTAATAGAGATTAATAGTTCTGAACGTTTTATTGAAGTTTATAAAATGTAGATCTCAACATTTTTAAAAAAAAGAGGATTAGAGCCCAAGTACCTCTTTAAGGACAACTTCATGTTTTCCAAGCGTTCCGCCATAATTTCCAGCCGTGATTTTTTTAATACCTGGTACTTGTACCGCAGCTTTAATTCCTGCGGCAGTTGCTTCTTTCACTTTCTCTAAAGAAATGCCATTTAAAACGATTTCGAGCACGCAATTTGCATCTGCTGAAACTTCAGAGTCTGAAATTTCATCTTTGAGAGTAGGGCAGTAGCGATGGTTCGTAGAGGCGTGCATGAACTTAGAATATTTCAAAGAGCCCGTTTTAGAGCCACTTCGGCAGACGCCACCAGGAAAGCTAGTGATTACACCATCAATGGAATTGATTGCTTTCACTGCATCCATTGCTGCTTTTAATGTATTTTCCAATGTATCGCCAAGAATGAAGAAGTTTCCGCCACCAACTGCTTTTTTAGCTTTGATGCTTTCTTCAATCGTGAAAAGACCTTCCATTACCGGAATTTGCCAGACCTTTCGGTCATCGACGGTTCCTGATTTTTCCCAACCATCCCCAAAATAACGCATGTTCTTTCCAGTTGGGAAGATTGCGGGTTTTTGTTCCCCTGTCTTTTTATCTTTATAAGTTGAAGGTTCTTCGTTCAGCCAATCGAATAGAGCAGTCGTGGGGCATGTGAGAATGCATTGTCCGACCCGATTCATGAGCGCTGCACTTAAACCTTTTCTTTTTGCGAATAAAATGCAAGAAACGCCTGGGCGTTTATCGGGAGTTTGATCAGCTGGTACTACTTTCTCAATGGCGGCCTCACAATCACAAGCAATGGTGGAAACCGCAAAACCCGTGAAAGTGCGAGCAGCAGTAAGTGCCCACTCTTCATCAATTGCCGTGATCAAAACGCGCGAACACCACATCGTAAACGCTTCAGCGTAAGTGTCCTCTATCTCTACATCATTCAATTTCATAGGATTCATTCCTCAAAAATAATGAGTTGTTGCTTGAAAATTCAGGTGTCTTAATCTAAAACTAATTTCTTTAAAAGGATTTTTCTATGGAGGAAAGATGAAAGGAGTTGCCAGTGCGAACACCATGACCCCTAATAAAAGAGCAGCCATCACGCCGGAAAGTATTGCAAGTTTTGATCGATGTTTTTCCAGAAAAAGAGCACCCGTAAAAGCAATTAATAAGATTATCACGAATACAGAACTGAGAGTCAGAGCAAGAAAGTCAGCCTCTGGGATGGTTAGCATGTTTTTCCACTTAATCTTTCTATTGATCAATTAGAAATTGAGTAGATAAATAAATATATATCAATTTTTATCTATTTGATATTTTTAGGAATTATTAGTTTATCTATTAAAAATTTTTATCCAGCAAAGGAATTAATAGCATGCCGATTTTCGGATTAGATAACGTAATCGTTGGAATAGTATTCTTATTCTTTGCATTCTATTGCTTCCTTATCACCCGGGACGTCAATCATAAGAGGCAGAAGGAAACGGATAAGGAAAACTTGACAGAATTACGGGAGGGAGTTTATAATGGTGCATTGACAGCAGTGCTTTGTATCGCGATGGCGCTAATGTATATTATTCCGGGAGTGACGGTTACATTAGCAAGTGGTACTGTTGAAGAAAGATGTACCTTAAGCATGTACTTGCTGTATCCAACGCCCACAGCTACTTTTGCGATTTATTTCTTGGGTTTTATCTTTGTTTTCATTGCTCTTTTTGTTGTTTATGAATGGAAAACTGAGAAATTTTCGAAAGCCCCTCCTCCGAAACAAAAGATTCACAAGCTGGATAAAGAATTATCAAGGAAAGCGTTCCATATCTTAATTATCGGAGTCCTCGCAGTTTATTTGATTGTGGGGCGGTTAGTGGTAAATTCCTTATACACCTGGCTTATAACAGCCCCATACGATTTTTGGGGGTATTCAGGTGTTGTATTGGGTAGTGATACTGGACTGGTTGCAATTAATCAAATAGTTGATGGGGGACACCTCATTACGATGTTTGGCATCACGGTAGTCTTCGAGTTTGTTGTCCTTCTCGATTTAATCCGTCTTAAAGCCCCTCGGTATTTTCCGGCCAGAATACTATCAAATCTATACAGAGAAAAAGAAAAGGATACCTTTGGTCCTCATGTTTACTTAATTACTGGAATGTTGTTTGTGGTTTTAGTATTTCCACCGCCGGTCGCGATGGCTGTAATCGCTGTTAGTGCGTTGGGTGATGCAACGGCAACCATCGTGGGTGTAACCAAAGGGAAGCACGAAATAAGACCAGGAGTCTCCAAGAAAACTTGGGAGGGTACCATTGCAGGAATAGTAGCTGCATTCGTCTTTGGATTCATTGGGTTCATTGCGATCGCATCCGCCCCCGCTTATATCAGTTATATAGGAACCGTTGAGAGGGGAATAATCATTGGTCTTGTAATCAATGCCATAGCACTCCCAGTCTTCTTCTTAATCGATTATTATACCCCCAAACCTTTGCCCCTCTCAGACAATCTGCTTAATCCCATTTTAGTTGGCTTTACCATGTGGGGCGTGTATCTTCTTTTCTGAATTAATGACCGAAATCTATATAAATGCCTAAAATCAGTTAAAAAATTGCACCATATAAGGAGTTGATTCACGTATGCCGAGAGGAAAGAAGAGAGCTGGTAAGAAGAAAAGAGGTGCTGGAAAGAAGAAGGCTGGAAAAAAGAGAAGGCGACGATGCTAAAATCATAAAAAATTAAATGTTTTTCTTTTTTTCATTTAAACACGAGTAACCATTAATATTTCGATTTTAAAATTTCGTAAAAATTGGGAACTTTTCACTATATTTGAACCTTTTTAGTTAGAAATGATAATTATTTTTGCAGTAAGGATTATCCAAAAATATAAAAAACGAGTTTGGAATGGTTTGTTAGTGTTTTGTAAATGTTTTGTTAGTGATGGAATATGGCACTTGATAAAGAAAAAGTAGTGCGGGTGCAAGATACAGAGTTTCAAGATGATATTGTAGAGACTGGGAAAATCCTTCCTGACGTCGATAAGATAAGGACGTGTATTCAATGTGGGACATGTGTTGGTGGTTGTCCCTCAGGGCGTCGGACTGCTTGGCGAATTAAAACTCTTTTTCAGAAGGCGGCATTAGGATTAAAAGAAGAAGTTCTCGATTCGGATGATTTATGGTGTTGTACAACCTGTTATACTTGCCAGGAGCGGTGCCCACGCGCAATATCAACAACCGATGCCGTTCGGGTCATTCGAAATGTGGCGTTTCGAGAAGGTTATGCCAAGAAAAATCATCTTTTTGTATGTTCCTTATTATTCAAGTTTGGCCACGCAGTGCCTGTAAATGACCCTACTAAAGAGCTCCGGAAGAAGCTGGGGTTAGGGGAGTTGCCCCCGACCGTCCATTCTTATCCCGAGGGGCTAAAAGAGGTCAACATAATCTGTGAAAAGACGGGCTTTAAAGAAGTGTGGGAAAAGCAATGGAAGAAGGCACAGGAGGCGCAAAAATAATGGCGACTGAGAGTGAGAAAAAGCAATATGCCTATTTCTTGGGTTGTTTAACGCCCAACCGGTATCCTGGTATTGAATACGCAACAATAGAAGTTTTTAAACTCTTAGGATATGAATTAGTTGAATTGAAGGGGGCGAGCTGTTGTCCTGCGCCGGGTGTCTTTGGAAGTTTTGACCTCGAAACGTGGGCAACCGTTGCAGCCCGAAATCTACTCATTGCAGAGCGGCAAGGAAATTGGATAACGATGACATGTAACGGTTGTTATGGCTCCTTGCAGGAAACTAACCATTTGCTTCATGAGAATCCTGAATTAAAAGAGCGAGTAAATAAAATCCTTAAAGAAGCGACAGGCGATGAATACCAAGGAACTGTAAAGGTAAAGCATACGATTGAAATTTTGCGAGATGAAATTGGTTTTGATACCATTCGTGATGCGGTAGTTAAACCACTTACTGGATTAAAAATTGCGATCCATTACGGATGTCATTTCTTAAAACCGAGCAAGGTACGCGGACAAGGTTCCTCGGAAAGACCAAGAGTCTTGGATGATTTAATGGAAGCTATAGGAGCCGAATCGGTCATGTACAAAGATCGCAACATGTGTTGCGGTGCAGGAGGCGGTGTCCGGGCACAATTTAAAGACGTTGCGTTAGATTTCTCTGCAGAGAAAGTTCAAAACATGTTAGATGCGGGTGCAGAAGTCTTAACAACCCCTTGTGCGTTTTGTCATTTTCAATTCGATGTAGGACAGCAGGAAATTAATAAAGCACGAGGAACGAATTTCAACATTCCAGTCGTATTCTATACACAATTACTCGCCATAGCACTCGGTATCTCACCATTAGAGATGGGATTACAAAACCAGACTACTTCGGTCCAGCCATTCTTCGATAAACTTTAATTAATTGTTAATCCTTGAGATTCCCCTCTGAATCTATCTCACTTTTACGCATGCGGGTAGATGATATAGGTTTTCCATCTCGTGCAGACACCAATTTTATGGTAAAAATTTTAAGTGGTTTCATTCCTCTCTCTTTTCGAATTTTATTGATTTTTTCTGCACCTTTACGAGTGTCTTCGCTTGTAACAATGCCCTCTTGTTCTTCGAGTGTAATTGCAACGCCATATGGGTCGTCCAAAGGTATTATCTCATAACGTCCTTCGAATCCTTCAGCTTTCAGAAAGCGCTCAAGATGTTCTTTTCGAGTGTCATAAGGGGGGATTTTCTCTTTCAATTCCTTTCGTTGTAACATTGCCTCAGTGGTAAGGGCAACTAGAACTTTTTCCCCTACCTCAAATGCCTTGCGTAACAGAACTTCATGACCTATATGGAGCGGGCCAAAAGTACCTGCGACTCCTACTACATGTAACATTTAATCCCCGTTTTAAAAATAAAAAAAGTATAAAAAATATGGATTTCAGACTAAGATTTCTTGTTTTTCGTCTCATCTTCCTTTAAGAATGGTTTTCCCTCTTCCGTTTCAGCTTCTTCTTTCCTTTCTTCAAGTTTCCTTTTTGGTTGTTTTTTTTCTACTTCAAAGATGGCTGCGATATAAAGGGGGCTATCACATTTCTCACATTTTTTCTCGAGATCTTGAAAGATATATTCCCCTCTTTCATATTTTTTAGCCCGGGTGAATTTACACTCAGGTGTGGTACTGCACTTTATGAGGGAGATGGTATCAAATTCCGGCTTGATCATACCTTGTTGCGCCATGGCAAGCATAGGAAAGCCAGCGAAGAGGAGCATTACCCCAATTAGGATCATGTACACCGGATCCAAAGGAGGTGTAACGCCAAAGAAGAAAGAAGAAATCCCTAGCATTAATAAACCCATCCCTATTATCATCAAAATATAAGCAAGATATTTTAAAATTTTACCAGTAGTACTTAGTTTCGCTTCAGACATGTATTAACCTCCTAATCACCTATCCCGCAGCAATTTCCAACTCCCGCAATGACGATGTTGTCACCCTCGGAAGTGCGCGTGGTAATTGCAATTTTGATCTTTTCAATTGCCTTCGGGACGGCGTTCACGAGATCTTTTTTCATCGGACCCAAGGCATCCTCCTGACTCTCTTCGATAACAACGCCATCCATGGGAAGATCATATTTCACGCCGGCGGACTCTTCTATCTTGTACTTTTCAACGCCAGGACCCCCTAATACGGCTCCTACACCTATAATGACGGTTCCCGTCTTTTCACCTTCCAGTTTCAAACCAGCATCAATCATAATGAGGCGCGCAATCTCGCCTTTCTTTTCATCTAACACCTTTTTAATGGCCTCGCCAGGTTTTCCAATGCGCGCTCCAGGACCTGTCGCCCTGATGACAAAGGCGTGGCGACCTTCGATATCAAGCTCAAACAATGTTATATCTTTTACATATTCCTTTGTTATTTTTGGTGGAGTTTTCTTAGTATATTCTCGAACGAGAGCGGAAGTAACAAATGGACCTATCCCATCACCAATCGGGACTCCTTCATTAAAAGCCTTCAAGGCTTTAGAGAATGATTTCGCGAGTAACATGATCAGGGGAAGTTGCATTTGGAGCTGCATGATTAGAATGAGGCTCTTCGTTTTCTTTCCGAGCAAGAGGAAGTGCCGCACGATTTTATAGATCATGTTGATGCCGCTGGCTGCTTCAATGGTCCCTTCAATGTTCGCGGCTTCATCTCGGGAGGCTGCAGGGGCGAGCTGGGTCACGTGCCCCTCCCATCTCGATTTTCGGATATCTAGTACGTGCTCAAGACGATTAATCACGCCCGCGGGATCTAATTGGACAGGCATTATCGTGAAGAAGTCTAGAAGCGCATTAAGCATTGGTCGAGGATCTTCCTTTGGCTTTCCCCGTTCGTTTACCAGCTTTAGGAGAACTTCTTTACCTTCATTATTCATTCGTTCTAATTCATACATGGCACGTTCTATCTGTTTCTGCATCATCCACAGTTGTAAGCGCTGATTATAAAAGAAGATTATGAAGAAGAACGCCAGAAAAATTATCTGAAATATCCAAGACCATTCATTATACATCTGCATTTTTCTTTTCACATCGATTACTTTGATCTGTTCATAAAGTTCAAACGATTCCTCATCAAAGATTAAATATATAGGAATTCGTTCGGTCAAATTCTGAATAATTTGTCCAATTTATTCTAGGTTAAGAGAATTAACTAGACTTTGTATTAAAAAATTTTGGCAATAATATTTACTTTCGCCTAACTATAAAGAGTAGCAAAATAAAACTATTTAAACTAATCAATTAATGCCATTGCGATTGGAATCGGGAGTGCTTCACTTTTTTCCTTTAAACAGGATTTGGTTTGATTTTACCCTTCCCATCTCTCTAAAACTTCGCCCAGCCCCATTTTAACCCTTGCAAAACTTTTTTAAAACTAAATCACTTTCTTTGAATTGGATTAGATTTGAGTTGAGATTCACGCCGACTTATACTCTCCGATGAGTTCGGTGGGTACTGTAAAAGCTCACATACGTTGCGGTTGGTACTGTAGTACGAGAGTCTACGGGAAGGCCGTAAAGCTGAACTTTGGTTCGGTCATAGCTGTGAGGTAACACCCGTTCTCATCCCGAACACGGCAGAGTGGATCGCATACCTACAAATCTAATCCACCTTTTCTTTTCTATCCTTTTCTCTAACCGTTTCATTAGTGATCCTAATAGAAGTTAATTGAGGAGCTTATTTAAAAAACTTCAAATATTCTTGTAGATATATTACCATAAACTCAGCTCGGGGCTGTAATCTAGAGGCTATGATGCTGGGCTCCAGAAGGACTTTAGAATAGGGTCTGCTGACGAAAGGATGACGAGCTTTTGGAGCGGGCCTGCTAGTGAGACCCAGGGAACGCCTTTTGAAGGCGTTTCGGGTATTTTTCAGGGGTTCGAGTCCCCTCAGCCCCACTGTTCTAGTTTGGGCGGGTAGTCTAGCCTGGTATGATTCTGGGTTTGGGACCCAGAGATCGTGGGTTCGAAAAAGCCCTCCAGATCGGAGGGCTTCGGGATTCCCATCCCGCCCACGTTTTTATCTAAAAAGTATTTACGGCTATATTCCTTTCTTTTAATAAAAAGAGGCGGATTAATTAATTTGTTTTAAAATCACTTATCAATCTCACCGTCTTTTCTTTTTAATTTCCCCAGTGAAAAATCTAGTGTGCTAATAGACGAAAATTACTTCGAAAATATTAATAACAAAGAGAAGGCATACTGGCTTGGCTTTTTGTATGCTGATGGCTGTATGCATATTTATTCTAAAAATAATCGCAAATTAAGCTTCAAAATCCATAAAAGGGAAGAATTCGTAATCGATAGGTTCCTAAAATCTTTAAATGCAGAAGGGATTAAAAAATACTATTATGATAACACGGTTTACATCAAGTTTGGCAATAAAAAATTAACCTTAGATTTATTAAAACACGGCTTGGTTCCTAGAAAATCCAAAATAATTGAATACCCCGATTTAAATTCTTATGAATTAGAACTCGCATTTTTACTTGGATATTATGATGGGGATGGGCAACAAAAAACAACGAGAATTAGCTCAGGTAGTAAGCAGTTCTTGGAAAAAATAAAGAAAAAATTTCAATTAAATAATAAAGTTTTAATCCAAAAAAATCGAGGAATCTGTTACTATATGTGTTTGGGAGTAAATTTATTCAACGCAATGATGAACAACTATAAACACTCCATCCAAAGAAAAAGACGGTATTTTTGTACTAAAGATGAAAAAGCAAGACGAATGAGAAATTCATTAAAGGAATTTGATGGGAAAAAAAATTTAATATTACAAAGGAAAAACTTGAAAAAATTGTGTGGGAAAAACCTTCATCTCAAATCGCAGAGGAATATGGTGTTTCAGGGCGATTAATTACTAAAAGATGTCGTCAATGGAACATTTCAAAACCGCCACGAGGTTATTGGGCAAAAAAAAAAGGCGAAGAAAATAATAGATAAGCCCCCGGCGTGACTTGAACACGCGACCAACAGATTACAAGTCTGTCGCTCTACCAGCTGAGCTACGGAGGCAGGGCGATTCAAGTGATTGAGTACTACAATATTTAAGAATATTTAATCTTTATTCATCTATAGCAAAAGAATAAAAAGTAGTGTGCCCATTGGATATTAAAAATCTTCGGGAAGAAGATTAGCCGAGCAGACGCAAGCCGGGGTCGCTCAAAGCGCGGAGCGCGGAGCCCGTGCTGGCAAAGCCTGGTTACAATTGTAACCATCATGATGGAATGACCACAGCGCCGGACTCATAAGGTAAAACTGTTAATGCGATGTAACGGCCTGTGAAATCCGGAGATCGTGGGTTCGAAAAGCTCCTGTTTGCCAGGAGTTCGGAACGCCCACCCCCGGCATCTAACAGATTCCGTCACAGATTAGCGCCCCAAAAATATAATTTTTGCAGAGGTAGCCAAGCCTGGTAAACGGAAACTGGAACGTGGGTCAGTTTATCAGCCAAACGGCGCTGGACTTAAGATCCAGTCTCGAAGGAGATTGAAACGACGAGTCGTTTGGACCTGTTTCCGTGGGTTCGAATCCCACCCTCTGCATTTTAAACCCTTGCATTCCTCCTGAATTTTCCTCTTGTTTCTTCGCCTCTACTGAGTTAGCTCAGTAAAATAGATAATCTTTAAAAATTAGCATCGGCTTGTTTTCATCAAGTAATAAAAAAATGTAATAATTAGAATTATCACATTTTATGAAATCAATCAATTAAAAGCTTACCAGATTACGAATCATTAATTTAACTCGTTTCATTCCTTACTTGAATTTAATAGAAGAAGGGTTACCTATTAACGTAGGAAAGGAAGTCCAGTTGAAATAGGTAGAGATGTAGAAGTAGTTAGAGAACTAGTGGATCGTTGATCTAGCCTGCTTTTTTTGATTGATTGAAATAAATAAAGGAGAAAAGGTGATGATTACATGTCACATTCCATTAGTACGACGAAATACATCATTCATGGAAAAATTGAAGTTGAAGGGATTGTTGAGAAGCCAGATGTTGTGGGAGCAATATTTGGGCAAACAGAAGGGTTACTCGGAGAAGAATTAGACCTTCGAGATCTCCAAAAAACTGGGCGAATTGGACGGATCCAAGTCACCGTTGAGTCCGAGGGTGGCAAATCCCATGGAAAGATTCTGATCCCATCCAGTTTAAACCGAGTGGAGACCTCGATATTGGCATCCGCCTTGGAAACAGTGGATCGCGTTGGGCCTTGCACGGCTCATGTAGTTTTAGAACAAATAGAGGATGTTCGAGAGGTAAAACGGAGACAGATTATCACTCGGGCAGCAAGTATTTTGAAGCATTGGGAGGAGGACGTCATTCCAGAGACTCAAGAAATCACTCATGAGGTGCTTCAATCAATAAAAGTTGGAGAAATTCAAAAATGGGGTCCCGAAAATCTCCCAGCAGGTCCTGAAATAGAGAATTCAGATAAAATCATAATTGTAGAAGGACGTGCGGATATTTTAAACTTATTACGGTGCGGGATAGGAAATACAATTGCTGTTGAAGGCACTAACATTCCAAAGAGCATCGTTGAACTATCTAAAAAGAAGGAATGCACGGTTTTCCTGGATGGAGATCGGGGAGGAGATTTGATCCTAAAAGAACTTCTTCAAGTGGCGAAAATCAAATATGTCCTCCGTGCGCCTGCTGGCAAAGAAGTAGAAGATTTAACGAGAAAAGAAATTATTAGAATCCTCAAAAACAAGACACCAGTCGCAAAGGTGTTGAAAGAACCAGCCAAGAAGCGGGATAAGAATAAAAAGCAAAAAAAACAGAAGAAGTATCAACAGGCGCCATCTTCCAAGCCAAAAAAAGGCAAAAAGGAAATAACAGACATACCAGCGCCCTTAGCGAAAGGCATTACCCAATTAAAAGAGACTCTCCAAGCGAATATTTATGATCTCGATGCAAAATTAACAGAAACGATAAGCGTTCGAGAATTAACTGATAAATTAGCTGGATATAAGAAAGATATTTTGGCCATAGTTTTTGATGGCGTGATTACTCAAAGATTAGTGGATATTGCCTCTGAGAAAAACGTGAAATATCTAATTGGTGCACGAAAAAGCAGTCTTACTAAAATTCCGCAAGATTTAAAAATTGTAACTTTTGATCAAATAAGTCATTCTTCCTGAAAAGCCAATAATTGAGAGGCGCCTTGATGAACCTTTCTCTTTTTCAAAAAGAAATATTTAAATCTAGATTTGTAAATATTGATGTAATTTCTGGATTTAAGGTGTATGGTTTAGCGTGCCTTGTTTCAGCTAGGAGTTAAAGTATGACTGAAGAAAAAGAAGATGCTCTCTTAATCCCAAGGGATCAATACTTAGCAGCAGGAATCCACATTGGAACCCAGATTAAAACGCAGGATATGGTGCCGTTCATCTATCGAATCACTCGAGCCGGGTTGTATGTCATAGATATCAGGCAAACCGATGCGCGGATGCGAATTGCTGCGAAAATGATTGCGAGATTTGATCCGGAAAAAATTGTCATTGTTTCTGCACGTCGCTATGGGCACAATCCGATTCAACAATTCGCCCAGATTATTGGTGGACACGCAATTCCAGGTAGATTTATCCCGGGCACTCTTACGAATCCAAACGCGAGAAGTTTTCTTGAATGCGACTTACTTGTCATCGCGGACCCAAGAGCTGACAGGCAAGCATTGAAGGAAGCGAAAATTGCCAAAATTCCAGTAGTTAGTTTTTGTGACACTGATAACAATTTAGGCAATATCGATTTATGCGTTCCTGCAAATAATCGGGGTAGAAAGGCCCTTGCATTGATATTCTGGCTACTTTCACGACATGTACTTCTGGAACGGGGTGAAATAGCAAGACTAGAAGATTTCAATATAGAAGCAAGCAACTTTCAGTCGAGGGCTTTGATTTCCTTTGCACCTACTGGGGATCGAAAGAAAATTTTGGACCAATTGAAGGAAAAAGAACCGGAAGCTGAAGCCGAAGAAAAACCTGAGGAGGCACCTGAGGAAGAACCTGAAGAAATCTCAGAGGAAAAACCCGAAGAAGAGCCCGTGACAATCCCTGAGGAGAAACCCGTGGAGAAACTTGAGAAACCACCCGAAGAAGAGCCGAAAGAACCACCCGCGGAAAAGCCAAAGGAAGTACCGAAAGGATTAGCTGAAGCGAAAGTTGCAGAAGAAGTTGAGGGGAAGGTCGTTCGCCCAGAAGTACCTGAGGGAGAATACGTTCAACCAGAAGACCTCATCGAAGGTCCACTTCCACAGGTAAAACCTAAAGAAGAATCCAAAAAAGCCGCTAAAAAGAAAGCCAAGAAGAAGGGTAGAAAGAAAAAAGCAAAAAAATCGAAAAAGAAAAAGACAGAACCAGAAGAAGAAACGAAAGAATAAAAGTATATAATCACCAATCGAATTAGATTTTCATCATTTTGACGTTGAAGAACATCCTATGCTATACCTAGATATTCTTCTAGTTTTTAATATCGTAATGCATCATAAATGATCAAAGATGCAGAGGAATTTTTGTGATTTGGAATGATAAGATCTTCGACGAGATCGATGTAGAAGAATTAGAAATGCTCTGTAATCCCATTAACCACTACAAAACAGAGGAAGACGATACTTTTTATTTCATCTTTATCATTTACTAAGTTAATTCACAAAAATTTTAATACCACAAAGTCCTATTTCTTTTTGCGGGTCGATGTTCTTTCCCTTACGAGGACAACTTGAGACTAAATGTAACGATGACAGCTTGTGCAAGCAAGGGAAAACAACCGTGTTTCTCAGGAAACACCCCCCTCACCGAAATACCGTGACGATGGGCTCTTTCACGAGATGGATGGGTCATCCCTTTGATGAGTGGGAGTCAACCCCCACGGTGACAGGTGAGTGTGATGCTGGGATATTACCCGTCATGAGAGAGCCTGGCTAAGGTAACGGAAACCTCCCACCAATGATGCTAGGAGTTAGTGTGCGGGTTTACACCAGCATCGCTTTTTTTTATTGATTGAGATTCAAAAAATTTGAAATGTCTAGGTAATATACTAAAAAGATCACAAAGTAAATATATCATGTAAAAATAAATGGGGAATATAATGGGGATCTGAATGCCTACTAAGGATTGGTTGAAGTTTATTCGCAAAAATCTAGGGACAATTGCATTGTATATTTCACTAATCCTATGTATAGGAATTGGATCATTCGCTTTAGTTAGATATCTTAATTTAACTCTTAACTTTATTCCTCCTCTTATTATTGCAATTAGTGCCTTTACAGTAGGTTTAGTGATCTATTTTCAAATTGTAAAATCAAATAAAAAGGAACAAAGAATTCAAGCGCTTATTCAGAGAGTTTTCAATATATCTCCTTTTTCAGGGCCTGAGACTAATGAATCATCACAAGACGAGTATATTACACCTGATTACGGTGAATATCCGGCCATCACTCCCCAACTTACTGAAGATCCCAACGATCTTCCGCAAACATCATTTTTTGATTACGTAAGAGGTCTTGATAGATTTCAACTTTTTTCTCTCTTCAAAATTTTTACCACCATTCTTAAAACATTTCCATCTATAGAAAACTTGTTTTCAAATGAAAATAAGATACATTATGTAATGAATATGAGAACCCTTCCAATTGAGGAGCAGTTCTCGCTTTTCGAACATTTATTGGCGCAAAATCCTGAAGATGAGATACTGGAACAATTGGTTACCCTCATGCAAGAGTTGAAGGCAAATGAACCAGATGGCTTTCTGACAACTGTTTTACAAAAACTTGAAGACATCGTAGATTTGGCATATCCCATAGGAAAGCGAGAATTAATTATAGATGTATTATTATTAATGATTTTAATTATGAGCGCGTAAAGAATGAATCAGTGATTTGAAAAAATTTTCATTACCCCTCATATTTAAAGGATTAATTTTTTCCTTTATATATTATTTATTTTGTCGGCTAAAATTCGAGGATATATATACCATACGTATAGTAAAATAAATATCAAGACTTCAAAGTATAGGGGAAGCATGGGGATTTGCGATCATAGAAGAAATTTCAGGACTTTGGTCATGATTTTATTTGTCATATTGATTGCATTACTAGTTTTCAGCCTGATAAATTTAAAGAAAGAATTTGGGTGTGTTTCACAAGAAAGACTAAGCTCGAGCGGTTTTAATGATTTAACTATAGATATAAGAGAGAATTTTAATTCTAGTGTTTTGGATTCAAAATGGAATTGGCAATCTGACTCGCAAAATATTTCAAGTTGGAGTTTAAATGCAAATTCAGGATATTTAAGGATAACCAGTCCTAAGGTACTAACCAGCTGGCAGTGGGAAATAACGGATGTTCCGTACATGTACCAAACGTTACCAGAGGGGAATTGGCAGATTGAGATACATGTTAATGAGCCGACAGCGAACGAGTTTGCAAATGGAATAATCTTGTATAAGGATTTTAATTATTGGATGATATTTGCTAATTCTGTGGATAGTGCAGGGGAGATGAATTTGCTCAGAATCAAAGAGGGAACGGTACCTGATAATATGTGTGGAGGGGGGCGCGGAAATAACATGCCCTATTTGCGGTTAAAAAAAATGGGCTCGTTGTATTATTGCTTTGGATCTTTGGATGGAAACACTTGGAGCGATTTTGGGAATTGTTATACTGATACATCTTACATCCGAATGGGTATCTGGGCTCAGAGTCACTGGTCCGGAACTTTTAGTTCGGACTTTGATTATTTTTACTTTGAAGAATTATCTGAAGAACCTCCACCACCCGATCCGAATGATAAGCAACCTCTTTGGAGTTATGATACCGGAAATATAGTTTATGCTGTCGAGATGACTCCGGACGGTCAAAGTATCGTCGCGGGAACGGGGAACAGCGTCCATTTGTGTGATAAGGATTCATCAACGCCTATATGGTCGTTCGATACAGGCGATGTAGTTACAGCAGTAGACATTTCTGATGATGGGAATTATATAGTTTCAGCGGGAGGTGTTCTAGACCATCCTGGGGACGTATTTTTATGGCAACGAGATAGTTCTACACCTTTATGGAAATTCACGGGGACGGGGAATTTTGCATCTATAGCGATATCAGCCGATGGACAATATTTCGCAGCAGGCGATCGATTAGCGAATGAACTACATTTTTGGCATAAAGATAGTTCAGTACCACTGTGGTCTTTTAATGCAGTTTCAGGAAATTGGGAATCAGTCGCAATCTCTGCGGATGGAAATTATTTAGTTGCTAGTGATGGCTTCTATCATGACTACGTCTATTTCTTCCATACAACTAGTCCCGTACCCCTCTGGAGTTATGAATGTGGATCGGATGTTTGGTCGGTAGATATGACCCCTGACGGGCGATATATAACCGCATCAAGTAAAGATCGGCGGATCTATTCGTGGGAAAGCTCATCTTCAACACCTCTATGGTCATATACTACGGGACATGAGGCATTCTCAGTTTCGATATCGAATGATGGGCAATATGTTGCAGGGGGAGGCAGAGATAAGACCATTCGTTTATTTGACCATTTTGATTCAACGCCAGTTTGGAATTATTTGTTAGATTCAGAAATTTGGGCAGAACGCGCAGTGTCTTTATCTGGAAATGGTGAATATATCGCAGTTGGGACTCAAAACTCGAAAATTTATTGCTTCCATAGAAGTAATTCTAATCCCCTTTGGAATTTTTCGACAATTACTGGACGAGTGGCAGCCGTAGCACTATCTGAAAACGGGCAATACTTAGTAGCTGGAGCGAAGGATCATAAAGTTTACCTATTTGAAAATTTTGACTCTCAAGAACCTTCACAAGATGATATCCCCCCTGAGCAGGTTACAGGGCTTACAGTCACAGCGGAATCCATAGGGAATTGCCTCACACTTGTATGGAATCCAAGTATTGCGCCAGATTTTTGGTATTATAAGATATACCGGAGCACTACTTGTGGTTTCACACCTGGACCTGGGAACTTCCTTGCAACTTCCATGACCAACACTTACCTCGATATTGGCTTGACAGATGATATAACATATTACTATCGAATTTCTGCTTTGGATGAAGTGCCGAATGAGGGGACTTATTCCCAGGAGGTCAGTGGCGTGCCTGGTGACTCCGAACCCCCTGCTAAAGTGGTCGGAGTCTCCGTTGCCGTGGTCGCTGCGGGCAACGCCTTGAACCTGACCTGGACCGCCAGCGCGGCCACTGATTTCGTGGAGTACTGGGTCTATCGGAGCGAGATCTCCGGCTTCATCCCCAGCGGCGCGACCCTCATTGCCACCCCTGCGACCAACCAGTACCTCGATTTCGTTCTCGTGGATGACGTGACCTATTACTACCGGATCTCCGCGGTCGATGAAGTGCCAAACGAGGGAATTCGTTCCGATGAGAAGAGTGGCACACCGCACGATTCAGAACCGCCCTGGAAAGTTATGGGTCTTTCCATTTCCGATCCTCAAATCGGGGATACTCTTGATCTTTCATGGACGACAAATAGCGAACCTGATGTTGCAGGCTACAGAATTTATAGGGAGATATTTTCAGGCTTCACGCCAGGATCAGGGAACTTTATCGTTGAAACTGTTGAAATTAGTTATAGAGACACGGGCTTAACGGATGGACAACCCTATTATTACCGAGTTAGGGCAATCGATGAAGTCCCGAACGAGGGATCTCCTTCTGATGAGTTATATGGAGTCCCCCATGATTCAATGCCTCCAGCGAAAGTTAGGGGATTCACGCAAACCATTGTCTCTCCTGATACTATTTCATTATCTTGGACAGCAAATACGGAGCCAGACCTAGCGAATTATAAAGTTTACCGAAGCACCACGTCTGGGTTTACGCCTGGAGCAGTGTACCTCATTGCGTGTCCCACAACGAATTATTATCTAGATTCTGGCTTGATAGAAGGACAAACCTATTATTATAGAATTACAGCCGTTGATGAAGTCCCGAACGAAGGGACCCCCTCTGACGAAGCCAACGGGAGACCACCACCCGTGGATCCTCCCGCAAAGGTCACTGGAGTTTCTATTTCAGTAGTTCCCGAGGGAAACGCCCTTTCTCTTTCTTGGACGGCGAATACGGAGCCAGATTTAGCGAATTATAAGGTGTATCGAAGTATGACCCCTGGCTTCATACCTAGTCTTGGGAACTTCGTTGCAACTTCCATGACCAACACTTACCTCGATACTGGCTTGACAGATGATCTAACATATTACTATCGAATTTCTGCTTTGGATGAAGTGCCGAACGAAGGGACTCCCTCTGATCAGGCCAGCGGGACGCCTCACGATTCATGCGCACCTGAAAAAGTATTAGGAGTTTCCATCGCAGTAATCGCGACCGGAAATCAGCTGAACCTGACTTGGACGGCCAGCACGGCTGCTGATTTCGTTAGATACAACGTTCACCGCAGCACCACGTCCGGCTTCACGCCCAGTGGCGCGACCCTCATTGCCAGTCCGGCAACCTACCAATATCTGGATTCTGGTTTAACAGATGGTATCATTTATTATTATCGCATCTCGGCTGTAGATGAGGTGCCGAACGAGGGTAGCTATTGCGATGAAATAAGTGCGTGTTCGATAGATATTGTCGCCCCCAACCAAGTAACAGGGGTGACAATCGCTGCTGTAGCTGTGGGAAATGCTCTAACTCTTTGTTGGGATACAAGTGTCGCCTCGGATTTGGTAGAATATCGAATATACCGAAGCACTACCAGCGGCGGTCCTTATAGCAATATTGCAAATAGTACACCCGCTTCATATACGGATTCAGGCTTAATAGATGGAACTACCTATTACTATGTGGTTTCTGCAGTTGATGAAGTACCCAATGAAGGATTTATTTCACAAGAGGTAAGTGGGGTGCCTCGAGATACTACTCCCCCCTCTAAGGTTACGGGGGTTGCAACTTCTGTTAATCCTGACAATTCGATTACCCTGAGTTGGACTGCAAGCGCTGCCACGGATTTTGACCATTATAATATATATCGTAGTACTACTTCAGGCTTCGTACCAGGACCCATAAACCTCATAGCCACGTCTGTTACCAATTCGTATACAGATAATAATCGCTTGGAGAGGACTAATTACTATTACCGAATTTCGGCTTTGGATGAAGTACCGAATGAGGGGACTTATTCCAATGAAGTCGGGAACTATCTCCCCCGCCCTGAGCCACCTCAAGTCACTGGAGTTACAGTAAAGGTGAGGCCAGAAGGGAATGGGCTTGATATTTCTTGGACTGATGCGGGGTGGTACGTGGTGGGATATCGGGTCTATCGAAGTACAATTTCTGGTTCCACACCCGGACTAGCGAATCTAGTAGCTAGTGTTGCTAATAATTGGTATAATGATACGGGACTGTGCGATGGAACCACATATTATTACCGAATTGTGGCCTATGATGAAGTGCCAAATTTTGGGACAGCTTCATCTGAAGTATCAGGTACGCCTCAAGATTTCGTGGCACCTAACAAAGTGATTGGTTTAACAGTAACGAATCCAACAACTGGAAAACAACTTGACGTCTCATGGACGGCAAATACAGAAGCAGACCTTGCCGGCTATAGAATTTATCGACGAAATGAATCTGGTTCTTACAGCTTGCTTACAACAGTGGGTAGTATCACCTCATCTTATCAAGATATCAGTGTGACAGACGGTGTAACCTATTTTTACAAAGTTGCTGCCTATGATGAAGTGCCTAATGAGGGGGGCAATTCGTCCGAAGTAGGCGGAATATCCACAAATGTTTTACCACCCGCCAGGGTTACTGGATTAACTATAGTCAGTTCAAGTAAAACATCCTTGTATTTATCTTGGACTCCTAATACTGAACCTGATTTGAAATGGTATAATATTTATCGAAGTACCTCACGAGGATTCACCCCTGAACCTGCAAATAAAATCGCAAATGCTACAACACCATATTATAATGATACTGGGTTAATTTATTTGCAGAAATATTATTATCGGGTATCAGCAGAGGACATTGCGGACCTTGAAGGACCTTTTTCCAGTCAAAAAGCAGGTCCTGGAGAAATATTTTTGCCAAAACCAGTTAATGTCAAGGTTATGGTCATAACCACCGGAAATACGTTATATCTTAATTGGAATAATGTTTCTGGAGCAGATACGTACAATATCTATCGGGATATTGTACCTGGATTTATTCCAACACCGGAAAGATTCATCAAGAACGTTGATACTAATGAAACCTATGATATCGGTTTGACCGATAATGTCACTTACTATTATCGCATCGCTGGCGTATCACCCGAATATGTTGAAGGGCACATCTCTGATGAAGTGAACAACACGCCTGTTGATGTGGATGCGCCACCTCAAGTCACGGGGCTGATCGTGACCAATCCGGGGACTGGGAATCGATTGACCCTGTCCTGGAACGCCAGCACGGTCGCCGACTTCAATCACTACCGCATCTATCGGAACGGATCCTTGCTTACCACGCGGACCACCACTACTTACACGGACACGGTTTTACTAGATAATCTTGTCTATCTCTACGAGATTTCCGCAGTGGATGACGGCGGCCCGGTCCCGAACGAAGGACCGAATTCCACCGCGGTTGCTGGAACGCCCACGGATGTAACACCGCCAGCACAAGTCACGGGCGTCACGATCACGGTCATCCCAACCGGGAACCAGCTCAACATCACCTGGACGGCCAGCACTGCAGTTGATTTCGATCATTATAAGGTGTATCGGAACACAACCTACGAGTTTACCCCCACACCTGCAAATTTGGTGGCAAACACTACCATTAATTATTACCTAGATACTAATGTGATAGTTCGTATGACATATTATTATCGGATTTCTGCTGTTGATGAAGCTGGAAACGAAGGGGCAGCTTCTGATACACTGGGGGGTTATCCTATTGTCTCTCATACGGTGAGTTTAATAGTTTGGACAAGTAATCAAACCACTTTCGTTCGTACTACAATAACATTTGGCAGCGGCGGCTTTCACGTTTCAAGTTGGGGAGAAATAATAAGGGATGGTAATAATTTATGGGTGAATGCTGAAGTTTGGAGATTAACAGGCGCTGCTTTCACACAAGCTTACTGGGATATCTCACATAATTATGAAATCGAACATTTGCCAAGCGGAAATTATAATTTCTTATTTAAAACCTGGGATAATGATATCGTAAGCATAGATTTCCTCTCAAAGGAAATAATCACGGTCATCCCCACAGGAAATGCCCTT
>JABXJT010000085.1 GCA_013375455.1 Candidatus Helarchaeota archaeon
AGAATTCCTATGCTTCCAGAAAAAGCGCTCGTGGCTCGAAACAGCGCAGCTTCAATTGAGGTGATGCTGTAAAAATCTTTCATAATATACGGCACCCAATCATCCACTAACCAGAGCGTGAAAAGATCGAGGGCGCAGAACAAGAGCGCAATGATAAGGAACCGATTTTTTAATATTTGCTTAAAAGAATTAAGAATCGAAACCGATTTGGTTTCGTTAGTAGTTTGTTTAATTTTAAACTTTGGAGATTCTTCCACCAAAAAATAATTGATAATACCTACCATAATGATTGGTGGAACAAGGATTAGGAATCCAAATTGCCACGCTCCCAGATAATCATCCGCAATTCCCGCCACGAACCATCCTACTATTGCGCCAAATATTCCACCTGATACGAATTGACTCACCGCCTTCGCTCGAGATTTTACATCGTATAGTTCACCAAGCAAGGCAACTGCAACCGGAAAAAAGCCTCCAACCGATAATCCTTGAAGAAAGCGTATATAGACAAAAATTTCACTAGGTACTATTGCTATTAGCGCTGTGGGAATGCAGAAGAGTAGGATTGACAAGTAAATTATTTTTTTTCTACCTATTTTATCAGATAATATTCCTAAAACCAATGCAGTAATGATATATCCTACCCAAAAAGATAAATCTACAACAAGGCTGACATCTATTAATTCTTGCAGTCCAATTTCTTGCTGCATTACATCTTTTACAATATCACTGACCTGTCGTCCTCCTGCTGTAATGAGCCAGCCTAGCCAAACCGCTAGCAACGTATGCGATGAAAAAAATCGGAATTTAACCATACCTGCATTGCCCCTTATTTCAAGCGCTTTTAAGTATGATAAGATGTTGGTTTAAAAAAGATTGTGATTGAAATTGAATAACAATAAATTTAGATAATCTGAAAGTAGGGTGGTTTAATGGTTAGTTGAAGGAGGTGGGATGCGCTGGGACGCCCTTGGGGATTCTTGATGATTTGAATGTATTTATTCTGGCCTCCTGGATTATTAGAATCAACCCACAATTTTATAATACCATCAGAGTAGTACTCCAATTTATTTATAAAATTAGGTTGATGAAACGCGGGGAAAATGGTGGTTAATAATACATCTCCATGCTTTTGAATGATATCCAGAAAATAATTATACAACCAAATAATTTGTTTCTCAGTTAAAGGAATTTCTATTAAATCAGAGAGTATGAGACCATAATACGTGCTCTTACTACCTGGATTCGTAAATAACGTTCCTAATTGAGCAAGGTTTTTCTCTGGGTTGTGGGACCAACTCACCGATTCAAAATGCTCTGGATCAACTTTCTCATCTCGTAACCGGGATTTCTGAAAGAAGTCGTATAAGGTGAGTTGTTCGCGGGCAATTATATCCTCGAAGCTAATATTATTCTTCTTTAAAACCTTATTATTTTCGATAGATTGCTTGAAAATATCGATCAAATTGCTGAGTGAAACTTTTGGGAATGCAAACCGACAGATTCTTTGCCGGGCAAGACCGTCGATGAAAAAATTAACATAAATTTTGACAAGATCATTTAGTGGAAATAAACTATCGATTTCAAGAAGCCAGGCGGTCCCATAAGTCAAGCCTTGCGTGAGATAATCGAGCTCCTCGAGGCGAAAAAGCGCTGCATTCTTCCCAGAAACGGGATTCTGTAGCGCCTGTGTCTGTAATAAGAAGTCATTCAAAATAATTCCTTGATTCGTCACATGGAACTTGATTTCTGAAGTGGTATGATCTGTAAACAACATCTTTTCAATCAATAAATATCGCTGAATTTGCTGATTTTTCAGTTCTTTTCGGAATTGAAGCACGCAATCTGAAAATGATTTTAATGTTAACAGCGCGTTATTTGATATAAAATGCGGTTTCAGTACATAAAAGTATATGACATCGCTCTTATGTTTTATGATATTTGTGCCCAACTGGTTAATTAACGCGGATTCAATAGGACTACCTTTTGCCAATTTGATTAATTCGGTGAAACTATCAAACAGCATCATTTCAGTGTCAGGCATAAGCTCTTTTTGCCTTTCAATCATTTCGCGATAAATCTGCAGGATATTAATGTGTGAAACTGACTCAAACTCCCTTATATGGCTCTCGATGATGTCATAGACATCAATAAATTTAACCCTCTCACTTTGACTAGCATCCCATCCAAAACTTCTCATTTGCTGAATGACTTGTTCGCTGGGCCGCTCTATCGCAAAATACGCACATTTCATACCTTCATTGAGAGCGGACCAAAGCATTTTTAGAGAAAATACGGAAGTGCCCACCCCTGACTCCCCAATTAGCAAGTTTGTCGAAGGACTAGGGAAACCTCCCCCAAGGTGCTGATCAAGCCCCGTAATATTTGTTTTGAAACGTTCTATTTTTTTTATTTCTTTGCTCAACTTGGGGATGGGCTTTAAAATTTTAATACCACCAATGATACCCGCCTCCCGTAGTTTTTTAATCCGAACTCCAACTGCTTGCGGTGTCAAGCCTACAATTTCGGAAATTTTAGCGCTTGAAATGCGCGGATCTTCTCCTAATAACTGTAGTATCTGCCGATTAATTTCATCTATTTCCATGCTACAGGTGCTCACTCGACTTGTTTTTTGAAAAAATTTATCAACTTAAATTTTCAATGTGAAAATCAGGGCTTGTCAATTACTAAATATTATTAATTCATCCTTTAATTTTTTCATTTTGTATTTTTATTCACTAAATCATTGTTTTCATTTTAAAGGTAGATGTGGTAATAATTACAAAAAGCTTTTTAAACGGTGTCAAATACACTTGTTATTGAGTCTAATAAGAAGTAACGCGAATTTACTTAAACAAGAGGGAACAGAGATTGAACAACAGCACGACGTGGAAGAGTGAAAGATGCATTCAATCTACTTTTGTTTTTCATTTTGTTATTCCCTCCTCCCCTCCCCCTTTTCACAAATTTTGAGTGCATCCACTATACTTCTATTGCGTGCGAGTTAATTTTATTCTTTTATTTACACCACTTGATCACTGAAAATCTCGGGAATAATCTACTCAAAACTGAGTAAAACTCACAATTTTCTTCATAAGGAGATCCATGTCTCATAACACTGTTATAACACTAAGTTATTTATATGAACCCTGACTTATAAAGAAATAGAACAATTGGGTGCGAAGGATGAGAGATAGGTCTTACTATTTTTTGTAAGATTGTATTATTCCCTCCTCCCCTCCCCCTTTTCACACGAAGACCTATCCATTAAACTTCGCACCGCAGCCCTTATTTTCACTAACGCAGAATTATTTTCCCTCTCTTCTATCTTTACGTGTTAAATCTCCTGAAAATTTATTTCTAATCTAATAAGGTTTTTATAATTATTGATGATAGTGTAAGTAACGCAATTTTGTAAGGAAATAAAACGGAATTTAGAATAGTTGAGGTGAAAAGATGGCAAAAGTAGCCATAGTCCATAGAGATGAGGTTCCAGGGCTTCCATCCAAATACACGGATAAAGAATTGAAAGTTGTTACCGATATGGTAGATGAAATGTTCAATCTTCTTGGAGGGATTGATAAGATCATCAAACCTGGTGAGACAGTTGTCTTGAAACCGAATGCATGTACTTATTTCGGGTCAGTCATGAAAGATAAGAAGACAGGCGAAGAAAAAATCAACTTGCAGGCTGCAGCAAACACCGATGCGCGAGTTCTTGCGGCTATTACGAAGTTAGCATTGGAGAAAGCTAAAGCAAAAGAAGTAATCACGGGCGAAACCTGTGCTTTTGATTATCATGAACGTTGGCAAGCCAAAATCACGTTGGATGTTTCCGGCATTAAAAATGCCGTTGAAGCTGTGGGTGGCAAAGCACTCGATTTCAATGATGCCGAACGCGTTGAAATTAAAATGAAGCAGCCTTCCTTTGCGATGGATAAAATTAATGTCCCCGAAATTCTAACTCGCGATGATGTTGCATTCATCAATGTTCCTGCAATGAAGACCCACACGTTTGAAACCGTGACGCTCGGATTCAAAAACTATCAAGGTATTTTTAAGTGGGAAGATAAACTCATTGCACATGATGGCAAACTTTCGTTGAAATTCGTTGATATTGCAAAAGCTCTTCCACCCCGCCTGACGGTTATTACCGGAATCTGGGCAGTACAAGGACAAGGTCCGATTCCAATGCGAGGTCATGACTACATGACAATTCAAGATATGAATACCATCATCGCTGGTGATAATATCGTTGCCACGGATGCTGTGTGTGCTAACGTGATGGGCATCGATCCGATGAATGTTCGGACCATTCGTATGGGTGCTGCAGCTGGGATAGGGCCACTTGATTTGAAGGACATAGAAGTCGTAGGAACTCCGCTGGAGAAAGTCAAACGAGATTTCATAAAATCCTCGGGTGAACCAGAAGGGATTTATCCAAATACTCGGATACTTGCAGGATCGGCTTGTTATGTCTGTAAAGCCTTAGCACGCGCAATGCTTGATGGCATTGCATTCACCCTAAAAGTCTTTAAAGATGATCCGGTTATCTTCATTCTGGGTAAGAATAACAAAATTCCATCAGATATTGAAGGATCGGACAAAGATGTTTGGGTAATTGGTGATTGCGCAGAAGAATGGAAGGATGTCACATCCAACGTGCATTTCTTTCCAGGATGCTGCCCGATGCAAGCAAATATAGAACTTCCTGGCACCATTATCGGCAAATGGAAAGCGTTACGGGCAAAATAACCTTCTTTTTCTTTTTTATTTTTTTGATCGAAATGGGCGTTTATCACGCCGAAGTTTCATTAAGAGGGTGGAAAAGCCGGACGTGCTAACGGCATGTGAGAGCGAATCATATACGTAATCGAGGTCATTTTCAAATAGGCGCGCTCGTGCATCCGCTTCAATAAGAACGGATGGGACGCCATATTCCGCATGCTGATTTGAAATCGGCAGGATGACTGAGGCAATTCGTTTAGCGTACTTGATGGGGTTAAGGGGTGCCAAAAATTCGACTTTAGTGGGGAGGTCGAACTGTACAGGTTTCAAATAGAATGAAAAAATCATTTCACTCCAATCGCGTTTAGTAAAATCTTTCAAGATGGCGTGTTTCGAAGCGCTCTCGGAATATTTAAACGTGAAACTCCGCTCACCTGGTTCAAGAAACCGAAAAAGGAAGGTTGCATCGAGCGTTTGGTGAATGATAGGACGATAATCGATCTCACGTACTCCTTGGAGTTCAGGAATTTTACTTATTAGTACTGGTAGGACTTTCCCAAGAATGTGCATGAAACGGGTTGAACGAGTATCCTTTATTACTCCCGCGAGAAGGACATCATGTTCAAGACACTTTTCAAAGAGCTCTTCATATTTTCCAATAATATCAACATATTTCTGATTGAGGGCTGAGGAACTGGGCGGTTTATCTAAAATCAGTGGGATTATTGACCCATCCAAGAGGATGACATCCGGATTGCGAGGCGCCATTTCGATAGCTAATTGGATTTCTTCTTCTATTCGTGCTAGGGAATTTAAAATATCAATTTCGAGTCCTGAAAAAATATCCAAGTTAAAGACTAACTTTGGATTTGGTGCAACATTCGGGAAGTATTGAACCACAGGTTTCTCTTTCTGCATTTTAAAAAGGACCGCCACGGCGCGGGTTAACATGAGGTCAACCCCGTGGAGTGACTTAGAAATGATACTCCCATCAATCCCAACAATCTGCATTCCATGCAAGTCAGCGGGTCTTACTTCATGAATAAATTCCCTTTCAATGATATCCTGATAGAGCATTTTATCTGGAATCACTTCCAGACTCAGTTCCTTACGTCCTTGCCGGAGAATTTTGCTCAATTTATTGCGACTTTTTTCCATCCGGATGATTTTATCGGCAATAGCTTGGACCAGTTTATCAAATTCGCTTATCATCTTATCAAGACCACGTAATTCTCCCATTCAAAAAAAGAAAAGTATCATCTCATATATCTATACTGAGGGATCTTATTTAAGTTCCATAAGGTTTTCTTTCATTGAAAGTTTCTAAACCGAGACCTCAAGCATTTTATCGCCTTTAAGTAGGGTTTCGATGTCTAGGCGTTTCACCCAGTACATGTATACTGGAACGATACATCCACACGTGCGGCAATCGACGGGCCCCATGACACAGGGTAACTTTCGGCTCATATCAGGATAATACGATTGGACTAACCCTGTCCGGAAACAACAATCCTTAACATGCTTTTTCGATTTATAGAGTTCGACCATCCGCCGTGAAATTAAGATAAAATCCCCATATTCATCAATGGCATGGTAGAGGCTCTTGATGGTATACTCCAGTTGTTTCCCATGTAAATATAAGGAATCACTTAATTGGCCCGTGTAAAGTATGAAAAAAATTCCTTTTACGTTGGTTTTTTGGCAAGCTTCAATCGTAGGAAGAATTTCTTTATAATTTGTCGTGCTTAAGGACATGGAAATGGCGATTCGCTTGTCATCCTCGATGTTTCGCATTATTTTCTGGTAACATCTTGCCCCACGGATGCGATTATGCGTTTCTTCTGTCCCATCAATTGACACCCAAATGACGCACTTTAACCTTTCTGGGATCTTCCGGAGCCCGTTCGATGCGACTTGAATCGTGTTGAACGTATCGTAAGCCGCCTCTACGACTGGCATTCGCAAGGTTGGTTCTCCACCAGTTATGCTGGCATTAGTGATGCCTAATGAATAATGTTTCTTGAATACCCTTATCCATTGTTCATCTGTTAGCTCTAATTCATCGTCTTTTCGGTCCTTTACCCATGACTTGGCAAAATAACAATGTTCACAATTTAACTGACATCGGTACGTGATATCGTAGTTTATTGCCGGGGGGATTTTATTTACTCTAAACTCAAAATACCGGCGAATTGTCCCTAAAAATCCCACGGTTCTCCGCGCTAAATCGTAAATATTCATTGAAGTGATATTATTAGAAACCCTATTTATGATTTCCTTTTCGTAAAATATTTGACTTGATAAAAAAATCCTTTTTAAGAGGGGAGAAAATACTATTTTACAAATTTATTGAGGCATGAAGATGAAGAAAGTTCCCTTATTATTACTGATTTTTGGTTTTGCTTATTTCTGTCTCGAATTGATCCCACAGTTCACGCCAGATGTAATCATTAATGCTATCAATGTCAATGATTTAATTGATCTCGTCATTACAATCCCCTTAACCTTCGCCATTTTTATCTTATTGTATCATTACATCAAAACTCATAAGGAATCAAAGACCTCCACTTTAACTTATATACGTTGGTTTTTCCTGGGCGCGGTTTTCGTAATGCTAGTTGGTGACGTGATGCATTATACGGCCAACTCCATCTGGGCGCAAATTCAACATGATTTAATCTACTTCTACGATGAAATGCTTGGACATTTTCTACTCTATCTGGGCATGTACTTGGTTTTCATCTTTCTGATCGTTCTCCAGTACTACTGTCCTTCACAAACCCCACTTGTCGAAGGGAAAGGCGTAAAAATACCACTTGGAGTTAGTGCTGGATTTCTTGCATTCATCCTTGCAGTAGGGACCATCGAGGGTCAGCAACCGTTTGTAACCTTAACGTTTTCAATAGCCATCCTTATCATCAGCTTATACCTCTGGAAAGTTAAAAAACCTGATCTCTGGAATTCGCCTGTTATTTTCTACATGTTGATATTTTCTATCATCTGTTTAATCTTTATGTGCATCTACCCCATCATTCCCTCTATAATGGGTCACCCCTATCCCTATGCCCAACCAAGTGAGCTGGGAATCATCTAACCCTCCCTCTCTTTTTCAAATTTCGCTTTACTACAATTGCCATACACAGCCTGGCCAGTGCCTTAGTATTGAAATTTAAATTCTCTTGAATGAATCTTGCATCACTATATAAAAGTCTCACAAATTTCTTTATCCCACTTTTTTAGGAATTTACTAAATCACCAAATTCCTTATCTTCTGATTGGATTTAAAATTTCAATATCTTTGATTTTAAAAGTAATCTTCATTCAAAAACAAGAAAGAATTCGAATATATTTCACGATCTAAGACAATTAGAAAGTTCATGAAGGAAAATTGATTTTGGAGGAAAGAAAATTTAAAAATTAATGAAGTTATAATTGATTATAATGGTCGAAATTATTGCAGATTCTTCATTTATAATTAATATAGCTATCCTAAATTGGCTGGATTTACTTTGTGCTATATTTAATAAAGTTTGGATTACACCTACAGTAAAAAAGGAAACTGAAAAAATCAAAAACCTCTTAAAATTGGATTGTATAACAATAATTGAACTTTCAGATGAAGAAAATGACATTGTGAACCAATATCTGAAAGAATTAGAGAAAAAATTTCCTGGCGAACATAGAGGTGAAATTGAATCTTTAGTTGTTGCAAATTTTAGGGGTATCCCACTTTTAATTTCTGATAATTTTTCTCCATGGTATATTAAATCCAAATATTCTGGAATAAAAGTTGAAATAAAAAGAGGAATCCATTTCATCTCAATGGCAATTGATGAGAAAATTATCTTGATAAAAAATAAGGAGGATTTGGAACATCTAATACAAAAAATTCGGGGTTTTTATCCAGAAAAAGCCATTCAATCCATTAAGAAAAAAATTCAATTTAATTTTAAGAGAGGCAAATGAAATTGCGAAAAAAAATAGAAGAAGAACTTCACCAAGAATGGACCAAAAATTTTAAAGCGTTTGAAGATGCGGCTCGTAAAGAACGAAAAAAAAGCGTTGACTGGGAGTTAGTTAAAAAGCGATGTAATCCCAAACAAATAGAAGCTATTAAATTATTTGTCGAATTTAGGTTGTATGAAGCGGCTGCAAGCATTGCTGAAATGGATCTTTATGATTTTATTGAATTATTAATTTCTCTTGGAATTTCAAGGGGGTAAAAGCAGTTTTTTATCTTCAATGACTTCTTTTCTTTGGTTTATTTTCTCCTATGGAACGAAAGTATAGTGGATTCATTCAAGTTGAAAAGGGGGAGGGGATTTCCCAGCTACCACGCACCGTTGGTAACTTGGAGGGAATAACAATATTATAAAAAAAAGTAGATTGAATGCATCTTTCACTCTTCCACTTCCATCTCAATTTTATAAAATGTCTTTTTCTTTTCATTATTCTATAAAATTGGTTTTAAAATTAATTCGTACACCTTTCCGCATTGTTATTGCAGCATGATCAAATACCTAAAAAACATAAAAAAAACCTCTTTATCCACCCAACTCTTCTTAAACATGGATGAAATCAAGGGATTTAAGAGGGAAAGAATTGAATTTGAAGAGGACGTTGTATAACCACGGCGAACTACCTGCCACAAAAAGTTTAGAGGTTTTGCAACGAAATTAGAGTGGTTCGACTTAGTATTTATTTTGGTTATCGCGGGTTTCGTAATACTTATCATCGGATATTTCTTGTAAGAACGGCGGACTAAATGGCTTCGCGGTGCTGCTTTGCCCTATACTCCAGCGCTTTCTTGATGAAGGCACAATAAATAGGGCTCGGGCGCGTGGGGTGGGATTTGTACTCGGGGTGAAATTGCACGCCCACTATCCAATTGCCATCCTTACCATATTCAATGGTATTGATGATTTTACCAGTTTTATCATGGCCTGATATAACCAAGCCCTTTTCTTCCGCTTGCGTCGCATATTCAGGAATGATATGGTATCGATGGCGGAATCGTTCCACGATTTCCTCCTTGTCATATGCCTCAAAGAGTAAACTATCCCGTTTAATTCGAACAACGTGCCCACCAAGACGCATAGTCCCTCCCTTTTCCTTGATGGCTTTTTGCTCTGGCAGGAAATCCACCACGGGATGCGGCGTTTCTGAATCTACTTCGGTGCTATTGGCTTTCGTCAAACCGAGCATGTCACGACAGAAGGCAATAAAAAATAATTGAGCTCCAAAACAGATCCCGAGGTAGGGAACCTTATTCTTTAGAGCATATGTCGCAGACATTATCATGCCTTCAACACCACGCATTCCGAATCCTGGGGTTAAAAGGATGCCATCAAATCCTTTTAATGTCATTGGGATCTGGTCTGGATTTTTCTCAAATTCCTCAGTATCTAACCAGTTAATATTCACTTTCGCGCCACAATTCATCGAGGCATGTTTGAGGCTTTCATTTATGCTCACGTAGCTGTCCATTATGTCAATATACTTGCCGGGTAAAGCAATATTCACGATTTCTTTCGGATTCTTAAAACGATCTATCAATCCCTGCCAATCCTGGAAACGAGGCTCCCGCACGTTCATGTGGAGCCGTCTTATAAGAAAATCTCCTAGGCCTTGTTCTTCATATAAAAGCGGCAATTCATAAATGATTTCAATATCAGGGCTTGAGATCACGGCTTCATAAGGGATATTACTGTATAAGCTGATTTTTTTCCTAACACCTTCCGGGAGCGGCTGCGAAGATCGACAAATTATGATGTTTGGCTGAAGGCCTGCCGCCTGAAGGGCTTTGACGCTATGCTGGGTGGGTTTACTCTTGAATTCGCCTACAGCCTCTAGAAACGGGACGAGCGTTACATGCACTGACGCCGTATTCTCCTCTGGCTCTTCTAAGCGGAATTGGCGAATGGCCTCCAGGAAAGGCATCGCTTCAATGTCACCAACAGTTCCCCCAATTTCAGTTATCAACACGTCCGGATTCTCCCGGCGTTCCACTTGCCGGATGCGGCTTTTAATTTCGTTCGTAATGTGGGGAATGATTTGGATGGTCTTTCCCAAATAATGGATTCCTTCCCGTTCGCGAAGCAAGACGGTCAAATAGACTTGCCCACTAGTGATATTTGCAGAGGGATGAATGTTCATATCCAAGAATCGCTCATAAGTTCCAAAATCTTGGTCGATCTCGGAGATGTGGTATACCTGCCCTTCAACAGGTTCAAAATCCCAGACTTCCTCACAGATAAAAACCTCCCCATGTTCTACAGGATTCAAGGTTCCGGGATCAATATTCAAATACGGGTCTATTTTTATCAACGCCACCCGAAAGTTGCGAAATTGGAATAATTTTCCAATCGAGGCGGAAGTGACCCCTTTCCCAATACCACTCATGACTCCGCCAGTGATAAAAATAAACTTAGTCATGAAAAACCCAGCACTTAATAATATCTATTATTTTAAATTATGACTTATAATATTATTGATGCTTTGTTACAGAAACCGTATTATTTCTTAATCTCTCTTAAAAAAGCGACTTAAAAGTTGGTTTGAAAGAGGAATATAGTTTGATCCTAAATTAATTTTTGAAATCATACTTTTATTTCTGGTTCTTAAAAATTGAGTAGAATTACTCCTCCCAAAGGTATATTCCTTTCTGGTTATAGGGAATATTTACTGAAAAACTACTAAAATCTTTTCGGTGTTTTTGGATTAAGTGTGCGAGAAAATCAATGAAACATTCTACACATAAGGATTCATTTAATTCAAGATAGTCTTCCTTTTTTATTAGAGGAGGTGCTACCGTATTTTCAATCACTTGGATATCCATTAACAACACTTTGGTTTCATTTATTTGACACCTTTTACATTTTACATCCATTGAATCAAGCAATTGAGAGATTTGATTAAGTTTTTCTTCAGAATAATGTGCAGGATGGAACCGTAACCTATCCATACTTAGGTAGATATAATCACTAAAATATATCATTTCTTTAAAAAAGATAAATCGACCTTGAAATTGGTCAATTATCTCTTTATACGCCTCTAAGAAATGAGGGCGACAGTAATATTGCATTTTTCCTTCGTTCCATAGTTCTTTCCGTTCCTGTTTTTTCGGTTTAGGACCCCAGTGCGAATGATAATCATATAACCCATAAGGCGCCGCTTCGAGACAAATAATACATTTTTTTCCCACAATTAACCCTCTTTATAGTTTTGAACTACCACTGCCTAAAGGCAGGTGGATTCCTCCTTCCTTGACCACTGCCCGCTAATGCAGGTCTTACACGATCTCCAGATGCGTGACTTCCCGTGGTTCCCACGGTAGAATCATTTCACAAATGATGATCATACTTTTATCCATTATCCTATATAACATTGAGAGATACCTGAAAGTATTATAAGTATCAAAACTGAAAGATTCTATATTACTAATCCATCCACTCCCTAAAAGAAGTGGCTTTCAATCAAGGTAAATTGATTTTAATGTCTTATACGACAATATAAGAATATTTTTGAAAAGTAATTATTCAGCAAAATAATATCCTTACCCAGAAGTTCTCCTACAAATTGCGCGAAACACATAACCTTTTGAATCATTATTGATTTATAATAATTTGAAGCATGATTTATTGAATTAAAAGAAATTGAGAGAAGGAGTTTAATGGAGGAAATTCCAAAAAACGATATAATATCAAAGCCTGAGAAAAGTCCTCTAGATATACTTGAAAGAAAATTTGTTCATGCTTGTTTTTTCTCCTGGTTAATAAGTATAATTTCAATCATTATTGTTGAAATGTTAGCTGCTTTTATAAACGGATGGATTTTACTCGGTCTTTATGTTGTTTTAGCCGTCAGTTGCTTCTTGATATATTTCTTCGGTTATAATAAATTTAAAATTTCCCGAGATGAGGAACTTGATGCCAATGCTAATATTTTCTCGAGTCCTCCAAATAAAATTTTCCAAGATATGCAAATTGATGGTGAAGCTGGCGAAAAAATACTGTGGACTGGAAAACAGCCAACATCAGTGCGGGCAAAAGTTTTTTCCTTTCATTATCTATTTCTTTGGATAACCACCTTCATTCCGTTAATCATAGGGCACACGATTTCTATCTTTTTCAAGGAATTTAATATAAAATCTATAATTTTTTACTCTTTTTTTATGGTCATTATTCTTTATTTAGCACAAGCAGCTTATCATAGATGGAGTGCGTTGAAAGATATCTATGCGATTACGAGTAGAAAAATCAGGTGGGAGCGCTTAGAAGAATGGGCGGAGATGGGGTTCAAAGAAATAACTCGATTTGAGGTTAAAAAGACTTTTTTTGATAGTAAAGAACTGAATACTGGCTCAATTTATTTCTACGATGATCTTCATAAAAAATCTCAAATGGAATTTAATCACATTGCGCAGGTCGATGAAATTGCGGATTTATTGACTAAAAATCTCCCAAAATTGGATGATGAAGATAAGAAAAAGGTGAGCTTCATTCAATCAGAATCAGCCGATGAATCCATACCAGACAATATCATAAAACGCTTCTCTCCAACTGAAAATCTTATATTCAAAGTAAGGAACCGGTCTCAAGAGCGAATAGATAAAATCTATAGATTTCTATTTATTGGAATTGGGATTTTTTATGCAATTTATATCCCGGTTTTCATCATATTCCTTGAATATATTAATATTTTGAGTTTCTTGGGTATTCTTATTCCAGGTTGTGTCGCATTGGTGGCATTCTTAGGAAAGACTCCGATGTCTCAAAGAGATCTGTCTATTTATGTCACTGATAGAAGAATCTATCTTCATATAAAAAGGATGAAATTTGAATACGTGAAGGAAATCGCATTCTCAAATTTAAGAGCGTTGAATTATCAAAGAGGTAAAACGCTAAATGGACGAGTAGTGAATGGCAATCTTAATTTTATAACGGGTAAGAGAAGAAAAGAGGAAGAACTCATTGATTACATCCCAGAGGTTACGTATTGTCGAAAAATCATTGAATCAGCACTATATAATTATGGCAAGATCGAAAATCGTTGGGAATCCATTAAAAAGAAAATGAAACTTCAATTTCCAGCTAAATTCAAGGTATCCCAGGAAGGATTAAAATTTATGTCTGAAAGATATAGGCAAACAACACGTTATATCGTGCTTGACATCCTGATAACATTAGGAATTGCTTATATTTTCTATATAATCCTCCCGTCGCTTGCAAATTATCCAACAACGAAATTAATGGTTCAAATAATGATTATCGTCTTGGCTTCTATATTTGGGAGCATTGCGATCCTATGGTGGCTTGTTGAGAAATACAAAATGCGTAAAAGAACTTCATTAATAAAAGAAGAAAGTCAATTGACTTTATATCCACATCAAATCATTTTTTCTGGTAAAAAAACCCAAATTACGGTCCCTCTAACAGAAGATATCTCCGTCGATGTTCTTAAAATCAAGAAACCCCTTGACGATTTTGAAAAATGGAACATCTATGATGGGATTAAAATTCATTCTTCAACAGATTCCTTTATTTTTGGCCCTCTTGATAATTTTTGGGATATCTACGAAGCAATTTTCTGCTATATCATCGCATGGAAGGGTGAACAAGGCTTTCTATTTTCGAAAGAAGATTTTGACGTGGATTTATTTTCTGAAGTTTAAGCTCTTTTTGATATTACGACGTTTTTTCCTACAGTTTGTCCTAAAAATTGCGCGATCGATGAACACTTAGTGCGGAAAATGAAATAGATTGGTTTATTTGTAAGTTTTTGCTGATAATAATAAAGCGTTTCAAAGTTGCTTTGCCCTTTTGCAATAATAATATCCGCAGATTGTAGGTAATCTAGAAATTCTGGAGAGCTTTCAGACATTGATACCCCTAAAGCATCTGTTCCAGTTGTTATTATTTTAGTAGTGGCCTCATCAAAAATGGGATCATTAACATCACCCATGGTGGCATCGTTTGCAATGGGACCTCCCTTTACAACAAGGATGACTTTTATACCTTGGCTCTTCAGTTGTTTTAATAAAAATAAATCAAAATACACTTCCCCTGCATTATCGGCGATGTAAATAATTTCTTTAGAATTTTGTAGCGAATTGAATAAGTGATCTGAATGGTCGATGGCAAATCCTTCTTCAATAATCTGATGATAAATTTTTTCTAAAAAATCCGCATCTAAATTAACTGAGTGCCCTGCTGTTCCAAAATCAATCAGATTACCGGCAATTGCAGCGGCAAGCGCCCTTTGAAAGCATGCTAGAGGCGTTGTTGCTGCCTTTACATGTTCTTGAATTCTAGTGATAGTTTCTTTAGCCAGTTTATTGCTCTGTATTTTAATATCTTTAAAGGGATCAACATTATTAGTTAATTTTTGAATCATTCGATAAATTTTATTCGCGGTATCAGTTGGTGGGCCTGTGATTGAAAAATCTTTTAAAATCTTATAGGTTTCTCTCATGCCAGTTATTTGCAATTGCGGATCTTCTGTCGATTTTTGTAAAATTTCGAAGGCAATCGTGGCTAGACAAATGAGACATTTCGGAGCTGTCCAAACCTTTTGACTCTCTAAGCCTTTCAAGGAAATCTACCAGTTAATGTGGTCTAGTTGTATTATAACGATATTGCTCAATATTACATTATTTAAGTTTAGAAAAAGTTATGTGTCGTAGTTTATTAGATTTTATGAGATGGAGAATTGATTTGTGAATCGAATGAAGAAAGCAGAAGCTCTAACTCTATTAGAGGAACTGGGTCTGCCTGAACACATCATCCAACATTCCATAGCCGTGTCAGAGAAAGCAATGGAGATTGCAAAACAGATTCAGGCAGCTGGGCATCCTATAGATTTAGAAACAGTAGAAATAGGCGCATTATTACATGATATTGGTCGTATTAAGGAAAGAGGTATACCTCATGCAGCTGCGGGAGGCAGAATCCTACGAGAACACGGACTTCCTGAGGTTATAGCACGAATTGCAGAAACCCATTCCCTAAATGCTTTTCATCCTGGCAGTATCGAAGAAAAAATCGTTTGTTATGCTGATAAAATAATCAAGGGCACGCAAGAAATGTCTGTCGACGACCGATTTGATATATGGATGAGACGTTATGGAAAAAGCCAGTTATTAATATCTGCAAAAGCAAACGTGCTTAAAATTGAAAAAGAGCTGTCTGAGCTTTTAACCGATGGATAAGAGAATAGGTGACTTTAAATACGCATTTTAGACTTAGATTTAGATTTTTTTATTGATAAAATTATAATTCAAACTTGTAATGGGAATAGGTTAGACTCACGGTATTTTCATCCATGGAGTACAAAAGAAGTGAAAAACTTCTTGGAACATAAGTGTGGTCTTTCAACTGAGAACCCTATTGATGGACGCATGGTTAGCAATCACAAAGAGGCGTTCTACTTTTGGCGAGAATTAATAGAATCCAACGCAATAACTGAACAATTTGAGGTAGTTCATGTTGATGCTCATTCTGATTTATCTTATGGATGGCATAATTTATACTGGATCTATCTTTTAGGTGAACTTTTACATAAACCAATTGAAGAGAGAATGTACGATAAGAAAATCCCTAAAAAAATGAATTGCGCCAATTATTTAGCATTTGCTGTTGCTTGTCGATGGATAAATAAAATCACTTTTGTAACGCACGCTCAATGGAAAGATGATTTGACGATATATTTTTTTAGAGATTCTAACCCATCCACTGGTTATTTAGAATTACCAGGTTATAAAATAGACGACATAGAAAACCGAAAATTTCATAGAATTTATAAAACCATCAATCCTTTATTTACTGAACCGCCCATTCCTTTTATTACAATTCCTCATGAGCAATACAAAAACAATAAGCCATTTTCATTCATCACTTTTAGTACATCTCCTCCCTTTACTCCTCCTACCGCTGATCCATTAGTAGAAATTATTGAGTCATACATTAACCCAATATGAATTAAAATTTAGCAGTAATTGCTAAGGGCGAGTAATTTAGGGATAGAACGCGCAACGTATACTTAAAAAAAGAAAAAAAGGGGGTTAATATTGATTTAAATTTCGAATCCGAATTCTTCGCCAGCAATCTCGATGAGAGATCGGAGTTTCATGGCTTTTGCCATTTCACCGATAATTCTGAGATCCCCTGCCATATAGGCGGAGGCTGCATCTGTCTCTCCAGTGAAGAGATTCTTACCGACTTCTTCCGTCATTTCAAGTGTGACGTCTGGTTCGTCGATAGCTCCTTCTTTGGCAGTAAGCTTGCCATCCTTGATTTCAAGGTAAGCTTCGACAACGCCAGGAACTTTGAATTGGATGGTTACATCTTCGGTATCTTCTAGTTCATCGATCAAATCTTCATTGGATTGAGCAATCTCTTCAAGAGCTGCTAAGAAGATAGGTAAATCTTTGGCATCGAATTCTTTGGCTTCTACTTTGGCCTTTACATCATCAACTGCGCCCATTTTTAAAACCTCTCTTAATACATAAGTTAGTTGGGTAATCCTCTATACTTTTAAAGGGAAATGTATTTCCTCTCATTTTTATAGAAGACTAGTAAAACTACATGATTGAATCAAGTTTAAAAATATTGCTATTCACTGAATGATATTCAGTCCTTCTTTAAAAGCGCTAAGCCATGGATTCTTTCCTTAAAAAAATTTTTCATCTTTTTCCTCCCATCACTGCTTTCGATGTCGAATATTAAAAAAGGAAGTCGAAACCGAATAAGCTAAAAGCCGGAAACACGAACCAAATGATGGCTTGGAGGAAACCAACCAAGATCGCGAGACCAAACCCGTATTCCTTTAATTTGTTAAGCGAAGTTAAATCTGAGTTCTCCGTTGTTGCGGGAGGAATTGATTTTAAATAGAAGAAATAAAATCCGATGAGCACTGGAAGTATTAAATGACTGAAGAACAGCGTCACGGTGAATATCAGTCCGAGCTGATAGGCCGTTAATGGAAGTATTCCAATCCAATAAAACAAGGCAATCAAGATAAAGGATCCCCAAAAGATTCCCATAGACATTGAAACCCCGATTATCCAATATCTCGCGTTCGATTTGGATACAAATTTTTTAGTGGAAATCCATGCCACCATTAGCCATTCCCCTACAAAGACGAAGAGGATCTTACCCCAATCTTTTAAATCATCCGCAAACATGAGGATATGATAATAAATCAACCATCCCATTACAAATCCATACAATCCAATCAAGGAGAGTTTAATTACTCGTGATATTTTTTATTCCACCTTTCTCTTCCGGGAAAATAAAATCAGTATTTCAATACATTATTCTCTCAAATATTTTTTCTTAAGCTATGGATTCTTTCATTAAAAAAATATGAGTCGCCTTTTTTCGAAAATATTTCTCAATTAGCTAATCCCGTGTGGAATATCTTCCTTTTCCGACAAAATTCAAGGGTATGAATAAGTTCCGACGAAAACTAATCACATTTTAAAAAAAGAAACTCCTATATTCTATAGGAGTTTAAATACTCCTATAATCCAAATAATACTATCAGCTATCTCTCAATTTTATATAGGAGATTGAATAAAAGTATGATCATCATTTGCGAAAATGATACTACCGTGGGAACCACGGGAAGTCACGCCTCTGGAGATTATGTAAGCCCTGCGCTCGCAGGCAGTGGTCAAGGAAGGAGGAATCCATCTGCCTTCAGGCAGTGGTAGTTCAATAAATGTATGGTGGTATTGTTGGCACCACGGGAAATTGGAACCGTCATAGCGACGAGTAATGGACCAGCCGTGAATCATTTTAGTTTTGTATTAAAAGAAACTAACCAAAAAGCCATCCCCATCCAGAAAGGTCAATTCATTCAACTGAATTCGATGGGCATTGTCATTGCAATGGTTGAAAACATCATAAAGACCAACCGATATTTTGACCATGCCGAAGCAGTGAGTGAGTACGAACGTGGAGGTCTCCCCTTATCGGCAATTTTTCCAGCAGATCGGTGGGAATACATAATTGCATTCGCAAAGCCTCTCGGAATTTACCACCAGAATAATCTAACTCGTGTTAGTTTTCCCCCGTCCCCTGGAGATAAAGTTTATCTTGTAGATGACTCGATTCTATCTAAAATGCTTGGATTAGACTCAAATGGAATTAATCTTGGAAATATATGTTACCACGAACACATCCCAGGCTCCTTCAATCTAACTAAACTCTTCCAAAAACACATCGCAATACTTGCCATGTCTGGCGCTGGTAAATCTTACACTGCCTCTGTCCTTATTGAAGAGCTCTTGAATCGAAAAAAAGAATTAGGTCGTCTTGGTACTGTAATAGTCGATGTCCATGGCGAATATACTTCTTTCTCTTCAAAAAATGATGGTGGAGCTGACTTTTCGAATCTAGTTACAGTAGTTCGCAGTACTCACTTCTCTATCAATACTACTTTCTTAACTGCCAATCAATTTGCAGAAATACTTCCCCAAATGTCACCGATACAAGTCCGTGAATTAACTCAAATATTAAATGAAATTCGAAGTAAGAATTCTAATGTTGCCTACTCTTTACGTGATTTGATGTCACAAATAGAAATCAAAGAAAATATCAATACAAAAACTAAAGAAGTTTTATTAAGTTGGTTATATGAACTGGAAGCACTCCATTTATTCGAAGACTATGAAAATCCGAAGCTAAATGAAGCAATTATACCAGGGCAGGCTCTAATTGTTGATCTCTCTGGAACGACACATTTACGAAAGAAACAAATTATCATAACTTACCTTGCTAGAAGACTATTCAACTTGAGAAAACGTAACCTCATTCCACCATATGTCTTTGTTTTGGAAGAAGCTCACCAATTCTGCCCTGAATCCGCAAAACGATTTGCACTTTCACGAACGATAATTGAAACATATGCACGAGAGGGACGAAAATTTGGTGCTTCTCTACTTGTATTGAGCCAACGCCCCGTTCACCTCTCGACAACCGTGCTGAGTCAGTGCGGCACCCACATTATTGGGAAAGTCACAAATCCCTATGATCTCGATCATATCAAAAAATCTTCAGAACAAATTACCAAAGAAACATTAAATCTCATCTCAAGCCTACCCACTGGGGAAGTCCTAGTCGTGGGTGCCGCAACGAAATTTCCCGTCTTCATTAAAGTCAGAGAACGGCGTTCTAAAAGTCCCGATTTCTTAGATTTAGAAGAATCTGCCAAGAAGTTTGAAAAAAGTACCTAATTCTATCATGTATGAATGGTTAATCGTGTTGGATTTCTTCGTCCTCTATTTGTTTGGGTTCTGCTGGTATGAAAATTTTCAAATCTAACATCAACATGTTAATTAATTTTTTAAAAGAGTTTTCACAATTTTTAGTAATTCGCTATTTAATTAGATAGCTATTTGATTTAATGGAGACCTCGTGTAATTGGCAGACTCCAAGGAACTTGTCGTGACTGATTCTAATGTCTCAATAGTTGCAAAGGCATTAGCCTCAGCAACACGTTGGAAAATTTTGAAACTGCTAAAAGTTCAAAAATTGGATGTAAGTCAAATAGCTGAAAAGTTAGGTCAAACTGAAGCCAATATTAGTGCGCAAGTAAAGATTTTGGAAAAGGCTAATCTTATTAAATCAAACTATGAGCCTGGAGCTCATGGCGTTAAAAAGGTTTGCATGCCTTCAGTCGAGAAACTCATTATTAAAATTGGTTAAATGTATTTGACCATCCTTCAAACAAAAATTTTGAGTTAAATCAAAGATGATTAAATTTAAAATCATATTGCTTGGGGATGAAGGGGTAGGTAAAACCTCATTAATTAAGAAATATGGTGGGTTTGTGGGGCCTGAATATGGAAAGGTCATTGGGGTTGATTTTGGGCATAAACGCATAGAGATAAATAATATGCTAGTCTGGTTACAATTTTGTAAAGTTAATCAGGACCCCAGATTTAAGTATCTTCGGCCTCTTTATTATAGAGAGGCAATGGC
>JABXJT010000187.1 GCA_013375455.1 Candidatus Helarchaeota archaeon
CAAACGGCTCACTCACAATCTCCACTGCAACTTCTTCAACACCAAATCGAACAAATTCCCTCTTTTTCTGTTCCATTTCCCCTCCTTTCTAAAATCATTCTTCTAAAGTTATAATCTCTTCACAATAAGATGTATAAGGCCTTATACTATCATAATTCCTATCAAATTTCAATTTCGGATTAATTCTTGAAAGAAAAACCTGCACCGGTTTATGATACGCCTTCTTACAAACCACCCTCGTATCCAAACCAAACTTTTTACATCCTTCCAAAACAGGACAATAGTTCCACCACCTCATTACCATTTTCTTATCTGTTTTGTCAACCACCTCCCCATCCTTCGGAACCGAAATCCCCAAATATTTCTCATAAAAAATCCTATAACCATCCTCAACATCATTCCCTGTTTTCTCTATTTTATCTAGACTGTCATCCAACCACGCCAATCTTTTCTCAATCACACATCTCTCCAAATACCCCAAAGCCTTCTCCAACCCCACCTCATCACCAATTGATAAAATAGCCTGAAACAATCCGCCAACGTCACTTTCCTTGTTTTGATATTTTTTCAAAATAACCTGATAATATTTATCTTCCATACTTACCTGTGATCGACTCTAAAGGCAAATAGAATCCTTCAAAAGCAACTTAACCTGATCAAAATCGTTAAGCATTTATTTTTTCTTACCAAAGTGCTATTATATATATCATACCATGTCTCTTCAATCTTCATTCTCTGGTTCAACGACGAAACGCCACAAAGGCAAATATTTACCCGTGTAATCCTTTGGAATAATAATTCCCATTGAGCTGGGTTCTTGCTTCGGGCTTATTCTTTCCACATCACCATCTGGTGCTGTAATCATACCATAATATCTGGAAAACATAGTGCTCAGAGTGCCTACAATTTCAAATCCCTGTCCAGAGGTTGTCTCAGGAGGCTGAAATCTAAATTCAATTGCTATGGGTTTATTATCGATTGACTCACAGGTCGGGTCATTAAATGGCCATTTTCCAAATAGCATTAAGTAATATGCAAGTTTCTTTTCAAAACTGTCATCTATACGGGTATCACCACAGTAAAGTTCAACATTGCTTATAGTAAAATGTGCTTCCCCATAATCACTAATGAAATGAGGTTTATTCCTATCAACAAATATTTTCATTCGTAACGGTATTTTTGTACCAACCATGCAATCACCGAGAACAGACATCTCGTTCGCCTTTATAGCTTCACACATAGAAATTGAATATGTAACTCCATCGTCTTTTATGTTCGCTTCTGACACCAACGTCCAAATATTCCCCTTTGCCCAATAGATAGCTATTTTCAAATCGTGGTTAAAAAACCTCGCATACTGTCGGAGCCCATTGAAATAACGTCGCTCAAAACTAAAAGATGCCATTGGATTAGATTGGTAATAGTTTTTTACTTCCACAAAAAATTCTTCCCCATCGTCTAGTAATAATCTAAGGTCTGGGACCTCTAAAGGTGTAGCTCGAGCATAAATCTCACCCGAATCTTCTTGCTTAAGAACAACACAGTTATCTAAGGATGCTACTAGACACTCAAACATTGCCTGAGTATGAACTCCATGTAAAATTGTTGGACTGTTTTTTGCCTTAGTTAATTCTTTTTTAACTTTATTTACAAATTTTCTGCTGCTTTCCTCACCTTTAAAGGAATATCCTTCCTCTCGCCCTATTGCTCCAAA
>JABXJT010000086.1 GCA_013375455.1 Candidatus Helarchaeota archaeon
ATTTTCTTGCCGATTATATCGAGACTTTTCTGAAATATAGATTCAATACCTATAAACAGCATCTTGAATCCTGCTTTTTGCATTTTATCCACAATAGCTGGATTCTTTACAACTGAATCCACTCTTCCCTGCGCGCTATACCATTTATTCTCTAGACCATGCTCAATTATCAAATCACAGATTTTGTCAACTCTTTTCATGTTTAGTGTAAAGCTACTATCCTGAAAAATATGCCAGTATCGACGCTTATTCAATTGGTGCAATTCTTGGATGACTCGCTCAGGTGATTTTGTTCGAAATCTGCGTTGATGAAACTGAATAACACAACAGAAATGACAATCATGTGCGCAACCCCGGGATGATTCCATCACATCCACAGATCCCCCGAAATATGCGTAGTAATTACCTCGAACTAAATCACGACGTGGAAAGGGCAGGGTATCGAGGTCATCGATGAGTGGGCGTGGAGGATTATGATGAACACTCCCATTCTTACTATAACTGACGCCCAAAACATCATCCATTTTATGTCCATTATTTATGGCATCAATCAGGGTGGGGAAGGTAAGCTCCCCCTCACCGCGAACGATATAGTCAATCTCTGGTCTTTCTACCAATTCTGGCACTAACGTAGGATGATACCCACCTACAAGGGTCGGAACACCCTCTTCCTTTGCCATCTTGCAGAGTTTCATTGTCGCGGTATATGAAGGGGTCAAACAGGATATCCCAACAATATCCGCACGGGACATCTTCTTCCTAATGCTCCGGTTTAAAAACTTTCGATATTTTAAATCTAAGATCTCGACCTCATGGTTTGGCACTGTCGCCGCAATGGACATCAAACCCAGTGGGGGCGCTTTAATAAACCGATCCAACCCTACTACTGGGCTTGCCAACGTTGGATTAATTAGTAAAATTTTCAACCAATAGACCTCGGAAGCAGGTTAAGAGAGGGAGGAGTACGTTCCTATTTAAACCCTTTTCTCCTTCCAAATTTTAAAATATTTTATTTTCTTAAAATATTCAATATCAAATTTGATAATCAGCTATGAACTAAAAAAAATCCCTTTGTATTCTGTCAAAAAAATCAGCAGTTTTAAAAAATTTTTACAAAGATCATAAAAAAAAGTTAAATGGGGATTTAAGTGGATGCGTTTTCTTTTGGTGAAAAATCAGTACGAGGGCCAAGAGTTCAATTGCTATGAAAAGGATTTCAAATCCTGGAATTGCTGGGACTTCAGCTATTATCGTATAAGCATTAGTATAAACTGCATCTCGCTTGCCCGAGCTATCCACCACACTAATGATTGTATTATTTTTGTTCAAACCTGCTGGAATAGTAACATCTACTGAAAAAGCCCCCGAGGCATTTACTTTCGCGGTAGTAACATTTTGACCATCCACGTATATCGTAACCGTCCCATTAGGTGTGAAATTGGTACCATTCACCGTTATGTTTTCCCCTGCCTTCACTTGCTGTTTATTTGCTTTGATGGTCTCGGTGGGTGAATTGAGGGGTGTCACGTTCTTTTTATCAGATTTATCATAGACTTCGTTTGGGGGATCCCACGTCCACGTGTAGGTCCAGAAATCGAAAGAGCGAAATCCTAAATCCACCACGTGCGGGTCACTCAAGAGGATTGGATCCTCAGAGTATGCCGTAAGTGAGACATCAAAGAAGGATTCCGTCATTCCAGAGCCAGTGTAATTATCATAATTAATAGTATCAGTTAAATTATCGGATCCATAAAACTGCATTTCTCCAGGGATGGGCTCCCAGCCAAATCCATTCCACCAATCAAAATGGACCGACCAAAATCCGCCCAACAGTGAGATTTCACACACTGTATTTGCGTCCTTCCAAGGGTACGGGTCGGGGTCGGGACAGCCCAGGCCATCATTAAAAGCAATGCAAAAACCGTAACTAATATTGTCCATGGTTTTAGGAGGGGCGGCTAACTGCAACCAGAATTTCAACCAATTTGAGAAATTCATTATGATACGCCCGCGAATGATATCCGCAAGTGCCACAATAAAACTAATATTAGAGGATTGTAATTTTGTATCGCTCCTATTATCCTTACTAGCTCCTCCTTGGGGCGGTCCTGATACTATTCCGGCTCTAGTTTTCGCTCTAACTCCTGTTATTCCAGTGGCATTTCCATAGATTACATCGTGGTTTATTTTATTACCCGTCCTATCACTTTTCCTGCCCCATAGATTATATTCTCTATCAGCCGGTGTAACTTTACCATCTCCATTTGCATCCCAGCCTTTATCATTCGCATCAACATCACTATCCCCATCCATATCTTCATCTGCTTGCCTCTCTTGTCCGTGACTTTGCCCGAGGGCGTGCTGCATTTCATGTGCCCACGTTTCTCCATCCGTCCCCGTCCTCACTAACGCCCCATGGGGATTTCCAACGGTTGTCCATCCATTTGTATTGTTATCACCAAGGCCGCCAGCAATTGTAATGCTTGCTCCTTTTCCTCCTGCTTTTTCTTCAGCAGCATCTCTAGCTTTATCCCGTGACTCACGGTCATTGTCAATTTCCCCATCACCATTTCCTTCAGGATCCGGAATTGTGTTTATCGTGCCATCCCACACAAAGATAGCCACCTCACAATTATAGATTTCATTCATCCTTTTGATATTAGCTTCAATTTCCGCTTTTATAGGTATCGGAGTAGTTCCCTCCACCACGTTTATGGTAAGTGGAATTACGACATACGTGGAACGACCTAACTTTTGAATCGCTTGGTTCTCATCTATTTCCGTGACAAAATTTCCTGGCAACGTCATTGGAATCGCTGCTAACATTGTAAAGATAAGAAAAAAACTCGCAATCAATTTTTTATTTCTAGTAAGCATGTATTTAACTCCTCAAATGCTTTATACCTGTTATATCCTCTAATGTTATATATACCTTATTTTTTTCAATTATAAAATGAAATCTATTGTTAAAAGCAGTTCTTTCTGATAAAAATCGGTTGTAATTTAACTAAAAGAAATAACATAGAAAGAAATTATTGGGGCGTGATGATTTCTACCGGAATTTTTTGCTCCTGGTATTGGGCGTTTTTCCGTTCGACCCGCTCTCGATGAATCGTGTTCATCGTGCAGAAAGGCACCCGAAAGACTCGCTTTAATTCACGATCATAGTATCCATAATGCACTAAACAGCGGGAAACCCGTTCCGTATCTATGTTATAGGCATCCTGAAAGTGCATGCAACTCACTAACAGCGCCTGATCTCGGAGGAAGTTTGCAGCTGCATCCCAACGCGGATCTCGAATGATATTGCCAAGTTTTTGAATGGTATTAAAAAAATTCCTTATTTTATTAGGATTTGCTATTAATTCGGTTAGCTTAAGGTTGCGAATGGCACTTGCGTAAAGTCCATATTTCATTCCTTTTCGGAGCAAGGTATGACTAATACCATCTAAGAACGATCCGATTTTCTCACCTGTAGATGTTATCCCTAGTAGTTTCTTAAAAATCTCTGGCTTATGTTCAAGGTTGTTCTTTTTGAGAAATTCCCACACGGTATCTGCAGACTGAACGAATTTATCAACATCAAAGTATTCATCAATGGAATGCAATTTATTTTTCATTCTATCTTTCGGATCTACTTCGACTACACCAATTGTGGCGAATCCGCAGTCTTCATGGGATGTCATCTCAAAGGCCTCTTGCCCCTCAAACCAGGTAACTAATTTCACGAAGTTGCTCAAAGTTGGAATGGGATAAAACCGTCCATTGAAGATATTATTCGTGTGCTTATCAATATCCGCAAAGAGGTCGGAAGCATTATATCGCATTCTCCTAACTTCTTCTCTCGTTATTCTCCCACAAAGTGAGATCGGCTGGTAAATGATGCATGAAACCACATCTTGATTCTGCACCGCGAAATCTAAAATGGGGCCCACTTCTTGATCATTCACTCCACGCGCTATCGTAGGAACCAATGCTAAATCTCGATAGCCGAGCTCTCGCATGTTTTCAACGATTTTCATTTTCTTCTCTAATAAATCCTTGCCGCGGGTTTGTTTATACACGTCTGGGTCTGTCACGGAATCCCATTGCATGTACGTGGCGTTCATGCCTGCATCTATAATTTCCTTGAGATAGTCAATATCCGTGAATTTTAACCCATTTGTTGTGATCATTCGATGTGTGAAACCCAGTTTCGCAGCCATTTTAATGATGTCTGGGAGATCCTCTCGGACGGTCGGTTCGCCTCCTGACAGTTGAATGGCTACTGGCGGCATTGGCTTGGTCCCGCGGAAATGTTCCATGATTGCGCGGAGCTCCTCCATCGTTGGTTCGACGACAAAGCCGGTGACGTTCGCATTTGCGAAACATATCGGGCATTTGAGGTTGCATCGGTTAGTGACATCAATTAAACAAATGCAAGTGGCAGATTTATGATTTTCACAGATGCCGCAGTCATATGGACAGCCTTTGAGGTCAAATTTCCCCCCATATGATGAATATGGACCATTATTAAAAGTTACTTCAGGATCTTGAACTGTCTCCTTCGAATCATGATGATAATTTCGTCGCCACAAATAATACTTTGAATTATTTGCTAAAACATCCTCAAATTCACCGTGCTCTGGGCACGTCTTTTTCAAATAGATGGTATCATCTTGTTCAAATACAGTCGCATTAATCTGCTGTTTACACTCCGGACAGATTGATAGCGTTTCCCTTATTATCTTCATTAAAATCACGTGAATATACTTAGTTTATGTCTTTTGAAGGTTATTTTAGTGTCTATCAACATACAAAAGAATATAAATCCCCATTTATCTTTCATAAAATATCATGCTCTATTAAAAATAATCAGAAGATATGATTCGTACCATTGAAAGAACTACATTGTTTTTGATTCTGTACAGCCAAAAGGTTAAAATTGGTCTTTTCATAAATAGTGACTGGTGATAATTTTTGCTCTCGGTGGAAATGCGAAGTTTCTTAGCCATCCTTTGTTTCGGGTTAGGAGTTTTTGGGTTTTTTCATTTCGGGATATTTGTAGGACCTCCCGCCGTCGTTCTGGCTGTTCTTGCGCTTTACACGACCACAAAGGAGGAAGAATTAGAGTTACTCTATAGGGTTCTTGCCTTTATTGGTTTAGCCCTGGGCACGTTTGAAACCATTTTTGGCATTCTAGAACTTGCGGGAATGTTCCCCCAACCCTATTAACGCGCACGTTAAAAATTCTCAGGCAATCTTAATTAATAATCACAAGGCAGGGAGGGTGATTGTCCCATTGGGTATGAAAGTAACTTTCGCATCTCGCCCAACTTCAGCATGCGCCATTTCCATCCCATCATCAACGGATCTTACTGGCTCTAACTGAAAGATATCTTTGACTTCTTTTGGGGTCATCTTTGAAACCAGGATGATTTTAGCTTTTTGCAGCACTTTGGCAATATAATAGGCTTTATGACCACCCATTACGAAATTCGATTTAACTTGAGCTTCTAATTCCTCATACGTTCGGTATTTTCTTGCCCAACCATGAAACACTTGGTGCCCGTGTCCCTCGCGACACTCTAAGGCTGCCACGATGACGCCACCGGGACGCACAATCATCTGGGCATTGTCAATTGCTTTGTAAGCTTGATAGAGGTCAATATCTTTCGGATACCCAGCACCAACTAACACGATATCGGCTAATCCTTTCACTTTCACGCGATAGAGTGAATCATTATATTGGGCGGCTTCCGGATGGGCTGAATAGAGGTCCCCGGCAAAGGCACGGAGTAGTTTCTTCTTCGTATTCTGCACGATGTTTAGCATAAATCTGGCTTTCGTCATTTTAGCCCCCTCCACCATGTCTTCATGAATGGGATTGTCGAGCAATTTTCCCGTTACAGCTTCATCATCTATGAGAAATGCGTGGTTTTGATTGATGGTCGACCGACCGCTGATGCCTGGAAGAATGCCCTTCCTTCCTCCCGTAAAACCCGCATAATAATGATACCCAACCTTACCAGTAGTGATGATACAGTCCGCATGAGCAGCAATTTTATTAATTTTTACTTCCGTCTTTCGAGATGTTGTGCCCATCTTCACCAAATCAGGCGCATCACAATCATGGCTCACGCACTTGATTCGTTCGAGGACTTCTTCCCCCACTAGCTTTTTCTGCTCTTCTCGTTTCACGGCTCGATGCGTGCCACACGCAAAAATTAAAGTAATATTCTCATCCGAAATTTCTGCTGCATTTAACGTGTTTAAGAGAGGCGGAATCATCAAGTACCCTGGAGTTCCTCGAGTATGATCGTCTTGAGTGATAACAACCGTTGCACCAGCTTTCACTATTTCTGCGAGCCTTGGAGACCCGATTGGATTCCGAATCGCCCTTTCAATCTCTCTTGGTTCATCGCTCACTCCCACTGGCTCATTCTTTGTTTTGACAATTTCCCACAAATTCTTCTCGGGAATCTCATAAGGTATCTCGGAATCCCCATACTTGATTTGGATCTCGACCATTTCTAGATCTCCAACAGAACTATGCCATCAAAGATTTTAAACGTTATTGGTAAAAATCGCCAATTAGTCACGTTCTAAATAATGCCATCCCAAGCTTTCCGCTCTTTCTCAAAAACCGCATTTTCCACCTTAAACTCCTTACCCATCAGCATCGTTGATCTTTTCTCCGCATCATATGGTGGCCATTTTGGAATCCCTTTGTGGTTTGGATTCCCAGTTCGCGCAAACGTAAGCCAAGTATCCATCATTTTTTCACTAAGTTCATTCGCCTCGGGGCCCTTCCCACACATCTCATCCATGAATTGAGTATTAAGGGTACCAAACACAAAGGCTATTTCAACCGCATGACAAGACCCCAAACGGCCTTTGAACGCTGGTGACGGCCAAGTAAATAAGTAATTGTACGTATTGGGTTGATGGATGCGCTGTACCTCTGCCAAACGAGTAGCTGGAACACGAAATACGAGATCAGTGCCCATAGCATACATTATCTCATTCGGCGCTGTTGAATATCGCCCTTCCCTCGCCTCTTCATATGCGTGAATTAACTGTTTGGTTCTGGCTTCATCATGCCCAAAAAATTTCATTAACTTACTTGCAGTTTCATATAACTCCTCCCCTTTGAACTTACTCGCTTCAGGATCTATAATGCTGTAGAGCTTTATTTCGTCTTGATTCGTTCCAACAATTAAGTCTATCTCGCTCGCCGATCCGGCACGTATTGCCTTTAATGGGTCAGGTAAAGTGTTGCCATCAATCCTTGGCGAAAATTGAAGAAATTCAGTAAGTTTTATGCTGAAAGTTAGCTTAGTTTGTATTTTAAGAATTTTTCTCACGGGAACTTCACGCAACGCATCTATATCACCCGCCTCAATCCCCAGCCCTGCCATTAATTGATCCGTATATTTCTTACCAGGTCTCGGATCGAACGATATTGGCCCACTCTGCACTATCGCATGATGAAAAAGTCCCTTGGCAGCGGGCATGGCGAGCAAACATACTATACTCATCCCCCCAGCTGATTCACCAAAAATCGTGACATTATTCGGATCCCCACCAAAAGCTTCAATGTTATTTTTTATCCATTTCAGTGCAGCTATTTGATCAAATAACCCAACATTAGCAGTTTTCCCCGGAATATATAAAAAGCCGAAGGCTCCCAACCGATAATTGAGCGTCACCACCACTACATTCCCATTGCTGGCCAACGCCGCTCCAGCATACAGCGGCATCGCCGAACCTCCCGTAATAAACGCCCCCCCATGTATCCATACCATCACCGGACGCTTTCCTGCATCCAACGCAGGTGTCCACACATTCAATGTTAAACAATCCGCTTCACTCTGAGGCTTTGCTTTACCCAACAGGTCCTGTAACACTGAATACCCCTGCGACGCATACGGTCCAAATTCCAGCGCATCCCGCACCTCATCCCACGGCTCTCTCGGGGCTGGCGGACTAAACCGCAATGCCCCTACGGGTGGCGCGGCATATGGAATGCCCTTAAATATTTGCAAACCATTACTCGTATATCCTTTTACTTTCCCTAATTTGGTTTCTACAAGAGTTGTCATATCTTTCATCACTTCTTCTATTCGATGTTTTAATTCATGTTATTTTTCTCTCTTTTTGAATTCTCTCAGTAAACGCGAAAATTTCAGGGGGGTCCCTTTATAATTGAGTTCGGCAAGCGCTTGTTCCTGATAGACTTCGAAAAGCTTGTTTGAAAAGTCCTCCCAAGCTCGACAAATTGCAAGCGTTTCCGCATCGTTTTTTAGAAGACTCTCGTGGGACATGATACGGAGAAATTCTGCAGCAACTGGCTCTACTATATCAGGATCCGTTCCATCAAGAATGTCTCGGACAAACTCGTCTGGTAAATACCAATCACGTACCCTCGAAAAATCACGATGTATTTGAGTAAGCAGGACGTTTCGGGGACCTTCCCACAATTCCATTATTAAAGCATCACGATGGAAGCGCGGGAGCGAGGTGAAATCTTCCATGATCCCGTGCCCGCCATAAAATGATATGGCCAACCTCATTAGTTCTGGCCCCTCATAGCACGTTACGATTTTTTGCAGCATGATCAATTCACGCAATCTGAATCGTCGCTTCCGCTCTGCTACATCCTCAATTTTCTGTAATTCTTTCATTCCAGCTGCAAGATTTTCCCCCAAGGCGATGAATTCCGCATAGATCTTAAACACTGTAGCGGCAGTTCGCTTTGCAGTCTCCTCAAGTGAATTCATCTGGTTAATCATCATGGGAAAGAGCGCTACATTAATTCCGAAGGCGGTTCTAAATTGAGCGTACAAATTTGCTTCACGCGTTATGCGTAGCGCTCCAGCTCCGCCCCCAATCCCGATGTGAAGCCTTGACAATGAAAGAACTTTTCCAACAATATCCGCTAGCCCCTTTTCTAAGGGACCCACCGGGTATGCCACACTGCCATTATAGGTGACTTCAGCCGTGGGAAGTTCTGCCGTGCCCAGTTTCTGTTTTAACCTGTCAATCGTGTAAGAGTTTCTTATTTCTAATTTTTTATTACCAGGCAACCACGAAGGAACCGCATAAGATGCAATTCTTGTTGAAGATGGCGTACCTTTAGGCTTTGCAGAAACAATTGCATAATCGCATTGAATGGCCGAGCAGAAAAATTTCTTGCCGTAAATCCGCCAACAATTTGAGATTCCATCTTCACCTTCCGATTCTTCATATACGGCTTCCACGAGGTTTGCAGGTACATCGCTGCCACCCTGAATCTCGCTTATAAATTGGGCCCCTTTCCCATAGTCCCCAGCTCCATTCCCATTACGCAGATGGGTGAGAATAGCACGAACTTCAGGTCCCAATTCGTTCTCATACGATTCGAGAAGTGAAACCATCCCATGTGTGCATACAATAGGGCACATGACCCCCATTTCCCCGAGTTGATAAAGTAAGAACAGCTTGCAGAATCTAGACCAGGGCGTGTTTCTTTTCGGATCGAATAAACCAAGCCCAAAAATTTCTTGTTCCAATGTTTCAGTTTCCGTACAGCGGTTTATTCGATCGATTCGGTGATTATGCGCATCGTAATGTTGCACGAGAGTACATTTCACGCGGTTTTCGAGTCGAGTAGCCTCATCAGCGAGATCTCTCCATTTAAAAGACACGATCTTTGAAAGTTCACGAAGTTCTCTATTTATTTTATCGAATTCTTCTCCTACATGATACCTTACTAATGTCTGGAAGAAATCATCATCATTATAAAAGTTAAAATGATCTCGAACGAACAGATAATCATCGAATGAATAAAGATTATCCCGATCTCCTTCTTTACTTTCCATAATCATTAACCACCTTCACTTTTAACATTTCAAGAGGTTCTAAATAAATTGGCTCCCTTTTATATATTTAAAATAAACTTTTAAAATTGAAAAAAAATATATCAATCATTAATATTTTAATCGAATAATTAATTTAATTGGGGTAATTTAATGCAGCTAGTCATACCAGACTACATTACTGAACCCATTTTATGGTTCATTGCTGTTGGTGTTTTCTTTCTCTTAGGAGTTTTTTTCTTTAAACGATATTGGGAGAGTGAGACGGAAGCTCGAGCGTTCTTCTCGGGAACTTCTGTCTTCATGTTTTCCTACGTGATTTACAGGACTATTGAGATTATCCGACGATATTTTGTTATTGGAGATTACTATGATATTGAGAACTGGTGGCAGGAAGAAGTTGCAATCACTGCTAGCAGTTTATACCTTCGCTTGGCCTTCCTTTTTGTTTCTTGGATTGGAATCGCCTATTTCTATTTCCGGATAGAAAGCACGATCTTAAAAAAGAAGACTTACTATGTCTTGACTATCGCTTCTCTTCTTAAATTAATTTCAAATCCTTTAATGTATTTCCCGGATAGGTTTCCCTTTGCCACGATTGAACTCATCAATACCATTTTGTTTATCCTTGCGGGTTTTTTCCCAGTCTGCCTCTTTGCCTTCTATGCTGTTCGCAACTACGTTAATAAGAGGAAGGTCTGGGCTGTATTATCTTTGGGAATGCTCTCCTTTATCATCGGAGAAGTTGGAAGCAATCCGGAAGGATACATGATTACTGGGGGCTTAAACCAAGCATTTGTGGCTTACGGCTCACCGTTAATGGTCATTCTTGGTGGGATCTTATTGTATTTAGCCCTAAGACGGTTATACGAATAGTAAGGAGTCTGTGATGAAACAGTGAGTGACGAAATCAAAAAATTAGAGAAGCAAATCGTGCGGCTAAAATTCATAATAATCATTTTAGTGACTCTCTTGGTCGTGGCTCTTTTCGCCTTAATGTACGTTCTCCTTTAGCACTGCACTTCTCCTTTTTCTAATTAATAAAAATTATATTCCAAGTTTCTCTAGCTTTGTGTATTGACTTAGGATTGAATGCAACAATGAAACGGGTCGCCTATTGCTCCGATCTGCACGGGAACCAGGAAAGATACCAGATATTTTTTGCCATTGAGGCAGATTACTATGTCATCGGGGGCGATCTACTTCCTAAACGCGGTACCCTCCAGAGCCTTTATCCTAAACAACGGAATTTTATGAAAGAGTTCTTAAAACCACTCCTGGAGAAAAACAAAAGCGATACTACCACACTTCTAATGTTAGGTAATGATGATTTGGAGCCCTTCGAGCGAGATCTTTTGAATTTCGAAGGAGATGGGCTCTGTAAACAGTTACATGGGAATAAATTTGCCATAGAAGACTTTGAACTCATTGGATTCAAATACATCCCTCCAACGCCCTTTTCTCTAAAGGGAATTGAACGCCGCGATTCACGAGGAATTATCGATCCCCTTCATCGTTTATACTCATCTTTTATATTCAAAGATGATGGAAGCGCCATTAAGATTGATTTTGAAGCCTATTTAAAATCTCAACCTTCAATAGCAGAGTTGTTGGAAGCGCTTCCAAAGCCCGCAGATTTTTCTAAAACGATTTATGTGATGCATTCGCCCCCTTACGATACAATGATCGATGTGACCGTGCAAGGCATACCGGTTGGGTCTATAGATATCCGTAACTTCATTCTTAAATATCAACCACCGCTTCTTCTCTGTGGACACATCCATGAAAGTCCCGGAACGGTTCAACTTGGAAAAACAATATGTATAAATCCTGGTCAATTACATGAATTCGCTTACAGTTTATTTGAGATTGAAAACGGCTCAATTAAGTTCCTCAAAATTCCCCCTAAACTTGATGAAAAAAAATAATTAGTTGATTCGTCATAACATAATTATATTTCTTATTTCTTAAATGAAGGAAAAAAGGATGGATCAGGAAGAAATCAAGCTTGAACTCATGAAATTTCACCCAGAACTGAATCATTGCATGCACTGTCATCTGTGCTATGCGGCAGATTGGCATCGAATCGATGATTGGGTCCCTGTTTGTCCCACGGCAGCCCGGTTTGGCTTTGAAGCTTTTTACTCCTCTGGGCGGATTGAATTAGCACGTGCGCTTATCGAAGAAACACTTCAAGAAGCAAGCCCCCGCTTATTGGAGATTCTCTACACCTGCACGGGATGTTCTGCCTGCGTGGAACAATGTCATCAGTATTCAGGCTTGAAGATCGATCAAGTGGACCTTTTTGAAACCGTGAAAGCCTACTGCGTCTCCAAAGGTTGGGGTCCCTTACCAAAACATCTTGAATTTGCTCAAAGTATTACCAAAAATCATAACCCCTATCACGAGCCCCCAGAAGATCGTTCAGCTTGGCTTTCATCCGAAGTTCCTTCCGAGGCCCCCATCGTTTACTTTGTTGGCTGCACTTCCTCCTACCGCCGACAGGAAATAGCTCAGGCGACCGTGAAAGTACTCAAAGCAGCTGAGGCGCCTTTCACGATTCTCGGCTCGAATGAATGGTGTTGTGGATCACCAATAATTCGTACCGGGCAGTTGGATGGGATTCGAGACCTAATCTCTCATAATATTGAAGCAATAGAAGCGCTTGGCGCAGAACGCGTTATATTCTCATGCGCTGGTTGTTACCGCGCCTTTAAGAAGGATTATCCAAAATTCGGATTTTCACTCCCCTTTAAAATCCAACATACCACTCAGTATTTCCTGAATCTGATCCGAAATAAAAAATTAAACTTGAAACCTCTCTCAAAGGCTGTCACTTATCATGACCCTTGCCATTTGGGTCGCCATACGCGGATTTATAAGCAGCCGCGGAAAGTTCTGAAAAAGCTACAAGTAGATTTACAAGAAATGCCGCGAACTTCCAAGGAATCCTTTTGCTGTGGCGCTGGAGGAGGCGTGCGAGCTGCCTATCCTGAATTTGCGAAATGGGCCGCAACGAATCGCCTGAACGAAGCTCTTGAGTTAAATCCCAAGGTTTTAGCCTCAGCGTGTCCCTTTTGTAAAAATAATTTCGTGGAGGCCTTCAAGGATTTCAAAGGTGTATCACTTGAAATATCTGATATTAGTGAATTATTAGCGGAGGGATTGAATGAGTAAACCTGAAATAACCTCTAAATTAGTAAAAATTGTTGGAGAAGAACACGTTTCGGATGATGTTGCTGATATGATCCCATATGAACGGGACGATCAATTTCCCACCGTGCCTGCTCATAGACCCGATTATGTCGTTCGCCCTGAAACCACGGAGGAAATACAACAAATCGTACGAATCGCAAATGAAAATAAAATCCCAATCGTCCCCCTCGCATCTGGCATAAATCGGAAAGGTTTATGCATTGCATCTCATGGGGGAATTTTGCTTGACATGCGTCGAATGACCCATATTGAGATTGATCCGGAAATGATGACTGCTAAAATTGGCCCCGGCGTCAATTTCACACAGCTGGTTGTAGCTCTAAATAAATATCCCCACTTGCGCTGCTTGACCCCGGATGCACCCGCTACCGCCTCGGTCCTCGCCAATTATATGCTGAGAGGAATTTATCCTACTTCCACCCGCTATGGGGTAGATCATTTAATCACAATGGAAATCGTTCTTCCGAATGGTGAAATTTTGGATACGGGCTCTGCAGCGACACCAAATTCCCCTGGCCCCTATTGCGGTATTGTCAACGGTCCGGACTTGACTAAGTTATTTCAAGCGAACGTTGGTACAATGGGAGTCGTCACTGAGGGACGCGTTCGATTGTATCCTATGCCCGAAAAAATTAATATTCGAATGATCCGATTTCCAAATTTTGAATCGATGATAGAACCCACTAGACAATATGCGCTCCAGAATTTGGTAGCGGGCGTCTGGACAATGACATTCGCACCACTCGCCTTGGAACTCTTCATGGATACAAAGAACATAACTGAAGAACTGTTTGCTACTTTGGTATTTATCGAAGGGACCCACGACGAAGTGGAGGAGCAGAAAAACAAGATTGTTCAGATTGCCGAAGCCGCGGGTGGCGAAGATATGGACATGCCGGGCTTCATGGAGAAAGAATTCCTACTGGACCACCGTTACATGCGGAGCTTTATTAGAGGCTGGCGGAAAGGCAATCTCTGGGGATGCTCTTGCTATGGACCTTTAAAGAATGTTACAAAATACTATGAAGCTTCGAAAGAATTCTGTCATAAAAACGATCTGGATACCTTGCATTTTGAGGCTTTGCCAATGCATCCATTTCATGGAGAACTCACTTACATTGACCCCTGCGTTATGTGGGATGGCGGAAAACCAGAAGAAGTGGAACGAGTTCGCCAACTTGCTAAAGATATTCGCACAGCATTCTTAGATATCGGGATCTATGGGTTCTTCCGTCCCTTCCCGGGGACAGTGGATTCTCAAGAATTAGGGATGTACGGCGAGATCTGGCGTCAAATCAAACGGTTAATAGATCCCAATAACATCATGAACCCCGGAAAACCTCCCCTTCCATAAAACTGTAAAATTTTATTCATTTAAAATCAAGTCATTTTATGCTATTGTAAAATACTTCGTAAATATTGTAAAAAAAGTTGAATTTACATCTATTTAAAATTAATTATCTTTATTAAAGACCCCCTTATGATTCCATATTGCGCGTTACTTGATTTCCTCAAGCTGCGCTTGGCGTCGACCAAGGAAAAACGAGCTAGCAATGATTAAGACGATAGCTATTATCATAAAAGGGAACGAATATGTTTTAGGAGGGATCAATATGAAGATCGCGAAATAGACAAAAATGGGACCAATTTGAATGGGTAACTGCTGGAGTGGAATTAATTTACTCGCATCCCCGTGCTGAAATGCTTGTTGCATCTTATAAATTCCCACCACATTTGTCACGACCAAAATTATAGAAGTAATGGTGAATAAACCTATGTATTGCCCCGCTCCAAAAACTGGGCCAAACAGCCCCATCACCGCGGCTACCCAAAGATTAGAGATGGCGAACATCGAACCTGAAAAGATTGTAAAAAGGATTCCTCTATATTTTTCACTCCGCTTTTGAATTAATTGGCAAAAAATGGAGATTGCAACTAGAGTACCAGTAAATATGCCAGCTCGTAAAAGCCATCCTGCATCCAACATCGCTGGGTCCTCTACTTTGATTACTAACTCAGTCAATCCTAACAGGGCAATTCCCCCAATCATTAGAAGTATTCCTAAGATATCCTGCCGATTTATGCGTTCCTTTAGCAATTTGATTGAGCCAATTGCCATAATTATCAAGCCAAAAGCACTCAAACCGGGGACCAATCCTGGTCCAACACCCCATTGATGAGTATTCGCTAAGAAAAATAATACCGCTCCAAGGATTGCCCCAATTATGATACCCAACAGCCAGATTGGCATTTTAAATAATTTCTTACCTACTTTTTCGCCTTCTGGCAATTTATTGATGGCATATTTTTGGAGTAATAATCCAACATTAGCTACAATGCCCGCACTCATCGCGATGAAAACCCTCAGCAAATAGCTGATTTCTTGCATTACTGACCCTCCGAGCTTTTTTTAAAACTTATTCAACCCATTAGAACCAGAAACTGCCCATTGGGACCGTCAAGAAGAGAACGATGAAAAACGTGGCGCTAACGAGCTTGCGTGAGGTGCTGAGCGGGCTCACATCGTTTAATGGTCCCGGGTGCTCAAAGGAAAATCGACTCAGAATGAGCACGAGAAACGCCATTAACCAATTGATGAAGAGCATGGCAATGAAGGCAATCCAACTCACAAAGCGGTAATATTTATTCCCAAAAAGAGAGCGGGACACGTGCCCCCCGTCCAACTGTCCGATGGGGAAGAGATTGAGCCCGGTCACGAAACACCCAATCCAACCAGCAAAGGCAATGATGTGCAACAGGTAGACCATGCTCCCCCCAGGCGCTGTTATATAGACATTGTAGGGGATGGGGTTTAACAAGAATCGATCCAATATATTAAACAACAGTGGATCTGGAAATTGCGATCCCGATAATTGTTCTATAGAGTAACCCGTGGCTGAAAATATTTGGGCATTCGAAAAGGCAAGAGTGAGGACGTATCCTAATATCGATACAAACAAGGTGACTATGAAGCCGAAAAATGGACCGGTCAATCCAACATCAAAGAGTTCATCTTTATTCTTTGGCGGTGATTTCTGAATGATGACCGCGCCCATGGTTCCAAGAGGGGGGAAGAATGGGATGAAGTACGGCAAGGAACTCTTGATTTTATGCCTCCGACACGCTACGATGTGCCCTAATTCGTGGATTCCAATGATTCCCAGGATCGCAAGGGTGTAACCCAAAATGAGCGCAAAAAAGTATCCCGATGAAGTGTCAAAAAACGTAACATAAAGATCTGATGTGAGCATGAAGATCGCAGCTCCCATTACAGTTCCGAGGGTGATAATGAACAGAATTGCATTAGTATTGAATACCCGTTTTGGTTTTATTTCCTCTTTTTTCTTTGGCAATAGGCGCAGAATTAATTCCTCTGATTTCGGCTCACTAATCGGTTTTGGCGCACCCAAGAGGGGAAACGTACCTTTACGACGTAAAAACGGAAAATATTCGTGTTTATCTACTTCATCAACCAATTCATTAAAAATCCGTTTTAGCTCATATTTTTCCCACTCTTTAATATGTTCGGGTGATTCGATTCCCTCTAGTGGTTGAATGGTGAAAGTTGGGATTCCTCTCCCTGGCTCAATGTAACTCTTCACGATCTTGAAATATTTGCCCACGATTCTCTTTAAATCATCGAAAGTTAATGGTTTTTCTTCTTCCCAATCATAATATTCATCCATGGAATCGCCTCTTTCACATGATCCTCCGAGTTTTTTGAGATTTTTTCATCTTCATCAACACGATTAACCCGCTGACGAGCACACTGAGTCCAAGAAACAGGCCTTGAAAACCTGGAATCGGAACGGAGACGACCCAATTCGGATCATTTGGCAACCCATCCCACCAATGATACGATGATTCAATTTTCATTGACCAGACTGAATAACTCACTGAAGGCGTCAGATTTGCTAGAAACGAGGGAATTGTTATGTTTAACATGTTAGTTGTGAGATTCCCGAGATTTTTCTCAGCCCCTGCAGTTTCCGTCCAATCTGCCCCCGTCCAGTACTTTTTCAGCTCCCCATCCCACCACCCATCTTCAATTGCGCCTGGCCTTATCTCGTATAAAATCGCATCACTACCGTAGAGCCATATGACCGCATACTCCAGAATGTCATCCCCATCCATGTCCAAGAATACCCACGTCTTAACCTTATCATTGAGGGCTGTAACGTTTGGAGCCAATGCGGCGTAATGAATCGAGATGATCTGATCCGCCGAGAACCACAATTCAATGGTCATATTAAACCAAAGCGTGAAATTCACGGATTCGGTTATATTGAAATGAAAGAGGATTTCTCGTTCCTGGGCTGATTTATTATAATGGTCAGTGGAAATTAAGGTTTCAGGTTGCGTGGTAACCTTGGATTGATTATCAAATCCTCCTGAGGTCCAATTAAACAACTCCAAGGCTGAATTGTTATAGGTCTGATTCGTAATGAGCGTATAGGACACGTTGATTACTTCGGTAAGGGGAACCTTGAAAATTAAACTGTAGTTGTAATCAATTTTCATGTTTTGGGACTCAACCGTGACATTCTCGGATTTCACGAACCAATCCTCTAAGTTCAGATTCCTCGATACATTTAATCCCACTAAATCTGTCTCTGGCTTCACCTGGCCATTTGCAATATAATTTTTTTTCCAAATATCTAATTGCCATATATCATTCGTCCCCTCAGAAGCCACCTGCGCTTCGGTCCCAAACTCTATTCCATAATATGCAGCCATGCTCTGATTCAAATTCGCTGCAAAAATCTGAATGTTAATCAAAATGCCCAGCACGATGAAAATTAACACCGTCCGCGCTGCACCCGACTTCTTTCGCCTATTCCATCTCATTTTCCTTGCGCCCTTGGCTTCTCATTAAATCCATACTTAGTTGATTGATGTAATAAAAAAACCCTTTAAAACTTATTTATGCTGTCACTCATCTTTTGCGCATTTTTACTCTCTTATGGTATAATCAGTTTATTATTTTTGCTCTAATAACAGCCGGTAACTTAAAAAATAAACTCTACTCGAGTTTGCGGTAAGTCTTGGAGATTAACACCCGGGGATATTTCACGCGACAGACCGGGCAAAATTCGCGATCCATGGATTCCGTCCAGGGACGAATGTGCCTAACGTGTACCAGGTGTCCATTCACGCAGGTTATTACTTCATCCCCATCTTGAACGAGTTGCATGCAAATGACACATACCTCCTCCTCGGATGTTGCCTGATATATTTTCTCCTCCTCCGTAATATCCCCCAGGGGGTGCGCATTCTCATCAGTGGCATCGAATCGTTGCTCCTCCCCCTTATCCCCCTTGAAGAGGCCGAACTCCATGCTAATGAGGGGCTTTCGTGGTTCATCCGCCGTGGAAACCTTAATGATCATGTAAATCACGAAGAGGGGAATCAAATCCACAAAGGGAATGAGTTCAATCAGGAGGATTAGTGCATCCACATCATAGAAGAAGACTAACAATAAGATAAACAGCAGATCAAACCCAATCTCGATTAAATCCCCCATTATCAAAAGCGAAAATTGAAAAACAATCGTGGCAGCTTCATACACTATGAACCCGATGATGACAGCGACTGTTGCCCATCCGACTGGCTTCTTTTGTTCTGCCATAGACTAAACCACTTTTATAAAAAAAATCCCCCCTTAAAAAGTTACGCGCTGACCTTTTTTTTAAGGAATTAGATGAACCATTCGAACGAGTTCAGAAGAAGAACATGTCAATATTCGATTTTAACCAGATGCTAAAAAAAAAGGGAATTAAATTTTAGGATTTTTTTCGTTCTTTGAGGTAAAAATAGAGTAGTGCCACTATGAATACAACTTCTATTGCGATTATTGCCCACACATAAACAATAGCAACAGATGTTCCGGCGAGCACAAATAAGTCCACAATATTGAACGTTAATGAGAACATCAACCATAGCATCGCAAATTCCAAATAAAGTTGTACTTTATCCCACTCTGCCCTTCTAATTGCTATTATATTTATAATCCCAAAAACTAAAAACAATATTCCATCAGTGCGCGCCAATATTGGATCATCGTACGGCCATACCATAGCGTCTAACATTATTTCCACGAAACCTAGGAAAAGCACGGCATAGAAAAAACAAAAAGCAGCAATAGCAAGTAGCGTTATTTTCAAACCTTTTGAAATCTCAGTCATTTCACTTCTTCCCTCAAATTTTTTGATTGTTTTCAATCCTTCTTAAGAAGAATGTATGAAAGAGTAGATGGCACGTGCTATAAAAAACTAATTGATGGTGTTAATTATTACTTCTAGACGCAATTTCCTTGTTCAGATGCCGTAATAGAATTATAGCGAACGGAAGTAGCCACACCATTAGAGAAAACCCTAGAACCCACTCGATAAATTTGTTAAAAGTAGCAAAGAAAATGCCACAGGCGATGGGAGGGAGAATCATCATGTAGCTTCCGAGTAGTCTAGGGACGGGCGAGGGATAGAAAGTTATGGCAATTCCAAAGAAAAGACTTGCTAGGGCTAATCCACCAAAATCAATATAAGAAGCGATTAAATGTAGATGCAAAGGTCCCGAGCGATCCTCACTAAATAATCCAGCCATGAACATACCCAAGAGCGCAGTGAGCATCGCAATAAAGCATAAATAACTTAGTAAAAGCCTTGTTTTGGAGCTTTCTTTGACATCTTCGTCACTCCCCGAATAAGTAGCAAATAACTTTTTCAAGTAAAATGCAGCAGGGATCATGGAACACGCACATATCATCTGTCCAAAATCCCATAGATATGGAAAAGGCGTATGCTTAAAGGATCCTAAATCGCTAATATAATTTTCAAAAAGATTATATCCATCAGGATCAAACTGGGCAATTATAATACCAACAACCAAGGCAAATGCTAAGGAAAACGCTCCAATAATGGCAAAATTCCTGACAGTTTTAGGATTTGTTAAAGACTCATATGCATTACTTTTAAACCCCATTTAATATCACCAATCTTAATAATCCTTTTTTCTCTCGCTATAAACTTTTTTAGATTTTATTTTTGTATAAACAGAACGTAAAGACTTATATTTGGAGCTAATCTATTTACTACCCGCATCTTTAAAATGCATGTTAAAAAAATGAAAAGTGGGTAAGAATATGGTGTATTTAGTAAATAATGTATGGTATCCTTCAGACAAGTCGCCTGAAGTAGGCAAAAAATATATCGAGGTTCTGAAAAAATTCCCACCTGATAAATCCTTAGGAAAAACTCTTCTCGTCATGGTGCGTCCGACTAAAGAAGGGATTCATGTAATCGGTATTGGCAAGATCGCAAAAGGCAAACTCGAGGAGAACATTCTAAGGACCACCAAGAGTAATGAGGAATTTACCGATATTGATGGATTTACCTATGAAATTCAGACATTCCTGGATTATACGGAAGCCTATCAAGTCATAGACATGAAACCTCCCGAAGAAATTTGAATAGTATGATTTTTTTCAATCTTTCTTTCTTTTTTTTCATGATCTGCAAAAGTAATCTTTTCCGACAAAAATCACGGCATGGAAACATTTAAATCCCACCAAGATGA
>JABXJT010000087.1 GCA_013375455.1 Candidatus Helarchaeota archaeon
AGAATCAATAAAGGAACGATTATAAGGGTACTAACAATAAAAATGGGTAAAGGAAAAGTCCATTCACCCTCGGAAAGGAACCAAATAAAATCCATCAAGCTGATTACAACACTAACAAATAATAATATCATCAAACCTAAAACTAGGAATAGCCTTCCAAAAGGAATTTTTTGCATTAGAGGATTTCCGGCTATGTCTTGGAGCATTATTAGGAAGAATAGAATCCATATAACATTGAACATTAACGCTTCGTCCCAACTCATGGAAATATGAAAGATTAAGATGCAAATTGTGATTACAGTAACAAGAGCAGGAAAGGCAATCGCATAAATTACTTTACGAACCCTACTAATTTCTGGTTTTTTATAGAGTTTTAAATAGAGAACGATAAATAGTATTAACATAATGCCGTTAGAAATGAAGAATATAAGTTCCGCGTCCCCGAGAGCCATTTCAGACCCCATATTTTCTTTATTATAAAATCTCCCTTTTTTATAAGTTAGATTAAAACTTATTTATTTTATACAGATTATCCTGTTTAAATCTAATTTCTTATTAAATCTAATAGAAGTTTAGTAATTGAACCAACATTCTTTTAAAAAAGGCTACATAAAATTAATAAAGCGAGTATAATCATTATTTTGAGAGAATTAAGGTCCTTAGAACTCTTATTTACAATTTAATTCCAATGTTTCTCGCTTGTAATGCATGCTAATGCCTAAAAAAACCATCTCTGTTCATGAGTATAAGAGGAACAATAGAAAATGAGGAAAAAAGCTGGAAGTTTACTCCTTTTATGCATGATCTGTTTATCTAGTATGCTCATTACTTTTCAGAATTCTCCCTTCACGCCATATTTTAACCAAAATGAAGGGAATGTTGAAGAAAAATTACCGGAAAATGATGCAATTTCATCAAATACCATCACTGATTATTCAAAACAAGGGGAGGACGTGCATAATCCTCAGGATGCAGCAGATTTTTCCGATTTATACTATAAATATAAAAATACCACGGTATATCAAGCGAATCTAACTATCGATTATTTAATTTCTAGTCTATGGGATGCGAATTACAAGGGGTTTAATGAGTCGGACGCAGTAAATGCGAAGAAAAGAACGTTCGACAACATGCTTATGATAATTACCCTACTCGAATATTACGATGCTGAATTAAAAGCAGAGTACATTACATATGCCGAAGAAATTTTCAATTTTGAATATAATTACTTGTGGAATAATCAAACAAATTTGTTTTTTAGTTATTGTGACCATGATGGTAATAATCCTTCAACGTACATGAATAGTTCCGATAACGCTCTTGCTGTAATGGCCCTGCTGAAGCTATATGATGCTACGACAAATCAAACTTATTTAGATGTTGCGAACCTTACGTATTATGGCCTCAATTCTGTATTGTATGATAGTACGAATGGAGGTTATTATAGGAGTAATGCTTCGGGGGATACTAATAAATTTGCCTTTGATAATTTGCTTGTGAGCCAAGCTTTAACGGAAATATATCGAACTGGGTACCTATCCGCGACTGCGCAAGCTAATACATTAGAATTAGCAGAAAACACACTTAATTTGCTCATAATTAATTATTTGAATGGAACGGACAGTTTCTTCACTGCAGGAGATGCCGATTGGAGCAATCCAGTTGAAGAAAAAAGTGCATTAATCAATGCTCTGGCAATGATTACATTGATTTTGGTGTATGAAATTAATTTGAATTTAACTTATTTAGTAACTGCAATGGAGATCGCTGAATTTATGGATGAGGCGTTTTGGGATTCAAGCGGAATGTATCGGGGCTACAATGCCACGGTTTCGTGGGATGGAAGTACAACTTTAAATTCAACAAAATTCCTTGATATTAATTCCATTCTCATGATTGCTTTCTTAAAATTATTTGAAATCACGTATAATTCAACTTACTATCTAGATGCCATAAATATTTCGCGATTTTTAAACCAAAATTTGTTAGATTCCAACACGAATGCGTTTAATTTTTCAATTGATTTTGCTGGTCCCACGTTGAATTCTTTGAAATCAACGGCAGCTAATGCATGGGCGATTCGGGCACTACTTGGCTTCCGATATCAGCGTCCATATTTAACGAGAGCGAATACGACAATGACAATGCTCTTTCACCATATGTATAATGATGATGGATTTGATAATATAATAATGTATGATTGGAGCTCTTTAGCTTCGCAAATCGTTTATTCGTTTCCAATTACAATTACGCTCGAAAATTTCTTTGGAGTTTTTAAACCTTCTGAGTCAAACTTAGAAGCGATTTATACCCTCCTAGAATTAGCAGAAGAAACTCGATTAATTGATTACGTGTTGCTTGCGAATGAAACCATGTATTTTCTAAATGAAACTGCGTTTTCGGATGCCTTTTCAGATAATGCCACTGCAGGACAGGGGGAAATCACTTACTCCACAGAAACTAATGCTTGGGGAATTTTATCCCTGTTAAAACTCTATGAAAAAACGAATGATACGACCCTACTAGAAATGGCGAATAAAACTTGGTATTTTTTGAGGGATAATCTCTATGATTCTATAAATTATGGGTATAATACAAGTACCACGGATAATATTTCGAAAGATTTAGTTTCAAATTGTTTGATGGTTTGGGCGAATCTAGAGATTCTTAATTCTAACTACACGATATTTGGAAATATTACGGGTAACGTCTCTAAGCTTGTTAATGAAACAATGGACGTAATAAATCAGAAGATGTGGGATGGTACGAATAATGGGTATTACCAAAATGCTTCAAGTGATTGGGTTCCTTTCACGACAGATGAAACTGTAAAACAAACGCTAGAGAATTGTATCATGGTCCAAACACTGCTTAAATATAATGATTTTTATCAGAACCATCCAAATCGGACTCAATATGCAGATCGAGTGAATTATACTATAGAATTTCTCCTAAATTATTTATGGGATAGCGACGTGGGAGGATTTTATTTAAGTTCCAATGAAAATGGAAGTTCTCAAATTACAGATAAATATACAGTTGGAAATAGCCGGGCAATTTTAACTTTCCTAGATTTGTATGAAGAGACGGGCAATTTTTCATATTACTTACTAGCAGAAGATACGAGTAATTTTTTAAATACATACCTATGGGATTTCGAGTATGGCGGATTTTTTCATTGGTGTGCTAAAGATGGTGTTCCATACGTATTGGGAACCTTGCCAGCACAAGCTGGTACAATTCTAATTTCCTTCAAGTTTATCGAGAGTCAAATATCACCTATTTTAGCATTAACCAGCCTCTCAAAGAAAAAAGAGACCCTCCCCTTCGCCCTAGTGGTAGATATCGAGTTCCAACCTGAGGAGATAGATCGAGGATCGCTTCTTTTGCAAATCAATCTAAACCTCATAGATCTTGAGGGGAACCCCGTAAATCAAGCCAATGTATCAGTATCGCTTAGTGGATTAGATAAAACCATTGCAGGAGAAAAATTCTTTGGACTTTCAAATGAATCCCAGCTAGAGAATCAAAATGGGACGAATATATTCACAGGTACTTTAGATATTTCTAAATTTTTAGGAGATTTTCATTTAACCCTCTCAGCATATAATTCTTCAATGGCAGTCACTTGGTTATCAATATCAAAGGAACGGACTTTTGACGTCTATTTATCGAAGGCGTTTGCTCTCTTAACTAATCTACATCTTTTCTTTTGGGATGAACAATACGGAGGTTATCCACCATCTCTAATTGCTGGAGCTAATGATACTAAATATACATTTGACAATTGGATGGCTATTTTAGCGCTGCTGGAATATTACAATGGGTCGGGATTGCATCTCTTCTATAATTTAACAAGCGGGGATTTGGAACAAATTTTAACTTCATACATTAGCAGAACTTTCAACTTTCTTAACAGCAGCTTATCTTACACTCCAATAAATGAAACGTCCTTAGCATTTTATAGTAGCGCCAGTTTGGATGGTAGTCAAACTAGTTCTGAAATTCTTTGTCAAGATACAGCATTGGGCATTATAACCTTATTAGAATATTACCAAATTACGAATGATTCAACATATTTGGAGATGGCCAATCGAACTTGGTCATTTTTAAACACGACTCTTTGGGATTCTAACAACTCTGGATACTTGAACGAAGCTGGGGCAGGGAGTAACCAGACAAAGTATTCCATCGATAATATTTGGGCAGCACTGGCTAATTTAGCACTTTATAGCACCACACAGATTAACCAAACGATCCGTGATAGTGCAATGAGAATGGCAAACCTGACAATTACGCTGTTGAATCAAAATCTGTGGGATGGTGTATATTTAGGATATTATTCGTCATTTAATGGCTCAACATGGACTCCCTTTAATACGTCGTTAGCCTGTAAAAAGGCAGATGTGAACATTTTAGCCATTCAGATGCTATTGAAATATGCAGATTTAATTAACAGTTCTAAACGTGATGATTATATAAATTATGCAAATGAAACATTCCGTTTTATGGACCAAACCTTAAGGGATAAGGATTTTTTGGGATATTTTAGCTCCAGTAATAGAAATGGAACGGTGTTTAATACAAACAAGACATTAACAGAAAATAGTTTAATGATTCAAGCCCTGTTAGATCTTTATCGAGCCAATAATTACAATTTCACGTATTATCAACTGGCTGAAGAGTGCTTATTCTTAATCGATCAATATTTTCGGGGGGTATTGTTCACCCTGTACCATAATGTAACGTCTCGATTTGGGGCAATTACATACGATTTTCTCAACTTTGTTCCAACAGAGAGCTATTCTAACTTCGTTTTCTTACGAAGTCTGACTCAAACAGATTTAGAGCGACAGAAAATCGATTATCCATTAGTAATTGACAATATTACAGTTGAATCCCCTGAATTGGGCGAAATTCAAGATAGCATAAACATTACTCTTAAAGTATATGATTCTAATGGTAATTTAATTGAGAATGCAACGGTAATTGGAATTATTTATGGGAGATACCAGGTATTTTCATTCACGCCATTAAACAATGACACCTATTCATGTCTGGTTAATGTGACCAATTTAGCTGGAGACTTAGGAATCACTTTTCTTGCATTCAAAGAGGGTTATTCGGCGGGAATTAAGGAATATTCTTTTTCTCGGTTTTATCCAACATACATTCAAAAATCATATGAGACCCTCATTGCATTGCTTCTGCAACTCTGGAATTCTACTGAGGAAATTTTTATGGGGGATGAGTTATATTATCAGTTTAAATCAAGCGCGAATTTTATGGCACTGGAGGCCTTACTAGATTTTATAGAAATTGGGGGAGATATTTTATGGAGCTTCGATTGGTTTGCAAACCGAACCTTGCTTTCTTATTCTGAGCTAATTGGTCAGAATCTGAAGAAGGTCTTAAATTCCTCAGAAATCCAAGTGGATTCCAAAAATGTTTCAGGTTATTTAAAGGAGACGGAAGGAGGGGTCCCGGTTAATCTTACGGATTGTGTATCAAACGCTCTAGCCATCATGGCTTTCCTAGATCTCTATAATGCGACGGCGGATCCAACCTATTTAGAATTAGCTAATAATACTTGGCTCTATCTTAATGCAACATTCTGGGACCCTAACAATTATGGATATTATGATGATAATTCGACCGCAACTAACAAAACTCTTTACGCTAACTGCTGGGCAATCTTAGCAAATCTCGAGATGAATAAAACGCTTGGAATAAATCCCACTATTCGAGCTCAAGCTTACGTTTTCGCAAATCAAACTTTCGTAGTAATGAACCAATCGTTATGGGATGATGTGCATGGAACATATTACACTTCCTGTGATGGGAATTGGACCAATCCTCGGCAGAGATTCTCCCTTCCAAATGCTCTAATGATTCTAACTTTATTAGAACTCTATGATCATAATCCAAACCAAACGGAGTATTTACGGAGGGCAAACATCACTGCAGACATCTTTATTAATAATTTTTATGATTCAGACCAGGGTGGGTTTTTCCAAGTATTACTAGAAAACTTCTCAATGCCTTATACTATGGGGGACTTAGCCAAGTTTACAATCGATAACGCTTGGGCCATTCTTGCCTTAGCAGAATTATACGAAACAACGGGAAACACGACTTTTTATTACGTGGCCGAGGATGCAATGAATTTCATAAATAGTCATCTGGCGAATCATTTCAATGAGTATTTAAATACCGAAATTGATGATATCACTGGATATTGGGCCAACAGCCTTAGAAGTGGATATGTTTCTGGAAAATATCATGGGAAATACGTTGGAACTTTGGAATCTAGCTCCGCAATAATTCGCGCCCTGGTGAAGATGTATTTAGTTGCGAACAGCACGCTCCCTTGGCTTAATGCGACAGTCGAAATTCTCCCGGCATCTGATCCGCCCAGTGGGGATTTTTGCAATATGACAATTTCAATCTTTGATGCATACGGGACAAAGATTAATGCTGAATTGAACATCACGATTTCTGGCTGGGTTCGATTAACAGACTTGAGCGGTCAAAAATATACGAAATACCTTGAGTACGAGTATGACGCAGGTGCACAGGAATATAAAGTGAGTAATGTTAGCCTCACTGACGTTGAAGACGTGTATTTCACCGTGTATATAAAGAATACCTCCTATGCCACGTGGTGGAATAGCTATTATCTTCATAGGACTGAGTCCGGAATTTCATTATTGTGGGGAGTTGGCGGCGATTACGTCCCAAGCCAGGACTACTGGCAATATACCATTGGAGACGATATTATAATCATTGAAGGATTATATACTGACTTAGCAACCTTCCAAGGAATTCCCAGTGCATCTCTAAATTTCACGATTCATTTCCCAAATGGAACCATTTGGTTCTCAGAATTGGCGGTTACGAACTCCACCGGGTGGGCGCGGTTGGTTTTTGGGCCCGTCCCGAATGTTGCCGCATTGTTCGGCGTGTATAACGTTACGGTCTTTGCTTCACATGTGAATACATCAATTAGCCCAATTACTTGGTATGCGTCCACGAGCGGTTTTATTAGAATCAATCTTGACTACGGTGTTTCGATACCCTTCTTCTATCCTCTTGAAGCAATCGCTGTACAAGGAGATAAGCTTCGATGTAATATCACGATTAAGCACAGAATGATTTTGAATTTATCGGTTGACTTGTTAATTTATGCTGAAGGAGTGTTAAATCCGACTCTGGTTAATAGAAATTTAACAACAGGATTCAATTACTTCATTATAGAAACAGAGATAGATGAACGTACTCCAATCGGGTCATATTTCATTTACCTCAACGTTAGCTTCCAGGACGAGGTCATAAGAGATACATACTTTTTCGTTACTATTCTCTCGGCGGCTATAATTAGGAATTATTACGTTCCCACCTGGATAGCAGAAGATGATGTGCGATATGCAGTAATAGAATTTGAACATAGAAAGTTGTATGAGACCTCAAACGTATCAATCAAGATTAATTGTCCTGCGTTAGAAGAGAATCCAACGATTCAAGTTTTGCAACCTCTTGCATGGCAAGAGTATTACTTCCCCCTCATTGTGAAAAATGATATCCCCTACGGTCTATATTCCGGAGAATTTATCGTCGAACGTGTCAATTATACTTTAGATCTTGAAGGCACGCCATTGACTTTCCAAATTGAAGTAGTACCCGCAACAGAGGTAAATTCTATTCAAGCCCCTACCGAAATGGTTCAAAATCAGCAGTCTTTGATCGCAATTGAACTTCAAAACAACAAAGCATCCTCGATAACCATTAAAATTGTGGGATATGGTGATGGATTCAATGATTATGAGGAAATTATCACGATAGGTCCTGCAAAAACAGAAACGATTAATACACCCATTATTTATTACAAGAATCCTTGGGATTCCGGGATGCGTGAATATACTATAAAGATTTATTATTTCAATGAATCATCTGAATTCATGTTGATCAGTTCAAATACCTATCAAATCTATATCGACTACTCGGTAAATAGCATTTTCTTCGGATTTGTTCTCCCAAGTGTGATCATTGCTGTTATCATTATCTGGATTCTCTGGCAGCGGGAAAAGAAGAAACGAGAAAGAAAGAAACTAAAATAAGCTCGATCTCCATGAAACTAAATTTTTAGTTCTATTAAATTAACATAAAGCAGGGCATTTTTACTAGTTAATTCTATTTAAAGTAGACCTTGACTAGATGGGACAATACCCCTAACCTCAATCCCGTCCGCTTCGGAAGCTTTCAGGATTACTTTTTGTGCTGACTTTAGGTTAGCAAGATGCTCTAATTCTGCGAATGATACAGAATATGGGACTAACCCTAATCCCTCGATCTCATCCGCTGAGATGGCTTTTGGGAATGCTTTTCGAAGAATATTATAGGCCCCATTCACATCACTATTTATAATTTTACCTTGGGCTGTTTTAAAAAGCCCGAACTCTATTTTCCCATTTCCGCCGCGATCTTTTGGGCGATATATTCCACGTTTTCCTTTGTAAGTGTTATGGTGTTCGATGGATTCATTATCAAGGAAACTACATTTAGAAGTGTGGTTTTCCCCTATTAAAACCACATTGATTCCCTTGAGTTCTGCTTTATATTTAATTTTTTCTATCAGTCGATAAAATGGGATGCCAACAAAGTTTTGGTTGTTTCTCTTTCCTAAATTTAATCTTTGCTTCCATAGTTCGTTATATCCGATAACAACTGTATTTATTTGATTACACATACAATATTGGATGATTACCTTTGATAATTTGTGAAATAGGTCTTCAATTTTATTATTACGCTTCCGAGCCAGTTGCTGTAAACGCTTTGTTTTGCTTTTAATTCCATAATTAGCATATATTTTTTGATATCTTGCACGTATTTTATTGTAATATTGATTAATCCACTTGATTGCCCCCCCTTTAACGATAAAAGGGCGCAATCCACAATTATTCACAGCACATATGGTATTCCGCACGCCCAAATCAAGCGCAAGGATCCGGTTTTTTTGTTCATTAGCCAATGAGGGAATCACTACCTCCCGTTCATATATGATCTCAAGAATAGAATAATATCCTCTTGGTAAAACCCTAACCTGTTTCAGTTTCCCTAAACGTGCCTTATTCACCCTTATAGGGAGTAATTGAGTCCGTTTTGGAAAATACAGCATTTTTCCCTTAATTCTTATCTGTTGATTCGTGAAAATAAGGATTGATTCTCCATTTTTTCTCAATTTTGGAGATTGGGGTCTTTTTTCATATTTCTCAGGATGCTTTTTCCAATTTGTATAAGCCTCAAAAAAAGATTTCCAATTTCTTTGTAACAGCAACAAAATCTGCTGGCTTGTCTGTGCAGGCAATGCACGATATTCAGGTTCATCCTTAAGTTCACGTTCTAAAGCACGATAGGGAATCAGCTTTCCTGCTTTTTGCGTGGATCTCCCTTTAGTTAAAACAAATACATGCGTTCCTTTAATCAATAACGTATTTGCCTGGTTATAGAGGTTTTCGGAGCATCGAAAGAGATAGTGTAACGCTTTTGAAGTTTTAATTTGAATGCGTTCCGTTAGCTTGACCGTTTTAACCTGAGTTTTAGAGGTTTCCCCTGACTTTTTCTTATCATTGATGAAATAATATTCGAGATTTTTCATCATTTTCGGAGGATTTGCTGTCTGTTTAATTTGCGCATTTCCGACATTCATTTTTTCCATAGTTTCTTTCCGTACATCCCTTATTAAGTTGTTGAATGACCTCATTTTCATCTATAAATCTTTGTATAAATTAAAGCATAAAGCATAAATTAAAGCATCATATATTTTTATGATAAGGTGGATTTCATGGAAGAACCAGGAAATGTTCCGACTCAAGGATCAAAAGAATACCCATTTAAAGTAACCCTTGCAACAATCTTGATAATAGTAGGCCTCTTGGTAATATTATTCGCGGCAACGATAATTCTCATTAATCTAATCCCATACGAAGATAAACTAAATTGGTATCTTTATACCGCACCGTGGAGCAATAAAGTTCTCTTAGCAGGAGCAGGATTATTGGAATTTTTCTTCGTACTGACATTATGTATCTATATTTGGAAAAAGGGGCGGAATTTTTTGAACAAGCATCTTTAGAAGGTGTGCATGTATGAGTGGCAGTGTAGATTGGACAGGTAGAGAAAAATTAATTGCGCGTGTTATTAGCTGGGGAATAATGATTTCAATTGTTATAATCATAACTGGAGGCATTTGGACAGTGATAGAGTTACTTATTTACCCGACTTCACCAGATTTCGAATGGTTTATTAATTTGGGGGATTGGACTTATCAGGTGCTTGTAATAGGAGGCATCCTCGTCGGAGTTGTCGTTGGAATTATAGTCTTTTCAATTTTCATTCGCAGGGGACAGCGCTTTATACTGAACCTTCTTTTCAAAATTGAGGACTAAGTCGGACATTAATTTCATTACCTTCTTTTTTTAATAGAAAATAAAAAGTCGGAGGGTTCTTATGGAAGAATTAATATCAACAGAAGATATGGGAATCATAGATGAAAACTCAAGCTATTTAGGAGTCCCAACGATTCTGTTAATGGAGAATGCTGGAAGAGAATTAGCAAGAGTTGTTCAATCGAGGGAAACCATTAAAAATAAGTCGATTTTAATATTTGCCGGGACAGGAAATAACGGGGGAGATTCGTTTGTGTTCGCCAGACATATCTGTAAACATTGTAAAGAAGTCAAAGTTGTCCTTTTAGGAGATCAAGATAAAATCAGGACTGATATCTCGAGAGTCAACTGGAATGCACTTCAAAACATGGAGTTCTCCATTGAAGTCTTTATTATTAGTGATAGTTCAGACTTGAAAGGGCTCCCCACTGAGAACGCAGATATAATAGTAGATGGATTGCTTGGAACGGGTGTAAGGGGTAGGATGCGTGAGCCGATTGCCAGTGCGATTAAATTAATTAATGATTTGAAGGGCTTGAAGATTGCCATAGACGTTCCATCAGGTCTGAATCCCGATACCGGTGACGTGCCAGATATTGCTGTTAGGGCTAATATGACTGTAACTTTTCATAAAGTTAAACGTGGATTGCCAAAAAATAAAGATTATACTGGTGAAATCATTCCTGTAGGTATCGGGATTCCACCAGAAGCAGAGTTTATCGTGGGACCTGGAGATTTAAGAGTCGTAAGCAGAGAACGGCCAGCAGCGAGCCATAAAGGCGATTTTGGAAAAGTATTAGTCATTGGCGGTGGTGGAGGTAAATATTACTCTGGTGCTCCCGCTTTAGCAGGTTTAGCGGCTCTTCGAACTGGTACTGATTTGGTAAATATTGCAGTACCTTCAAGTATCTCAAATGTTCTAAGGGGTTTTTCTCCGGATTTAATTATTCGCGACCTACCTGGCGATCTCCTCTCCAAATCCGCGTTGGACCCTCTCGAACCTCTCTTAAAATGGGCCTCTGGCGTGATCATTGGGCCCGGATTAGGATTGGATCCGGAAACGTTAGAAGCGATACTAACAATTTTAGAAAAAATTCGATCTCTGAACACTCCCGTCCTCGTAGATGCCGATGCCATCAAAGCAATGGCAGAAAGTAACACGATTTTAAGCGGGATTCCAGCGGTTATTACCCCTCATTTTGGAGAGTATAAAATTTTAACTGGCGTTGATTTGTCTAAAATCAAAGATCCTTATGAGAGACTCAAGACAGTTCAAACTTCGGCGAAAGAACTCGGAGTAACTTTGCTTGTAAAGGGACCAAATGATTTCATTTCAGATGGAATTTCTGCTAAGATCAACCAAACCGGCACCCCATCCATGACTGTAGGAGGAACCGGTGACGTGCTTTCTGGTGTGGTAGGATGTTTTCTTGCCCAAAATTATCCCCCATTTCGCGCTGCAAACGCAGGCGCCTTTATAAATGGATTAGCGGGGGAACTCGCCGAAGAAACATGCTTTGGTTCGCATATAACCGCTTCGGATTTAATCGAATTCATTCCAGAAGCTACGAAATTGGAGTGAAAAAGGGCTCCAATTGCGCGAATTTTATAGTACCCTCTCGTAATAACTGGGGATTTTCTCCAGAAAGGTCTAATACCGTTGATGGTAACCCCTCCATTGTTGGGCCACAATCTAAAACTAGTTCGACAGAATCCCCAAGCTGTTTTAGTGCTTCCTCGGCAGTAATTGGAGATTTTTGCCCAGAAATATTTGCGCTTGTTCCAATGATGGGAATTTCTGCTAGTTGCCTAGCAACCTCATGATTTGGAACGCGAATTCCCAAAGTTTTTCGGTTGCCTGTAACCTGATTTAACATAGACTTTTTGAGGGGTAACACGAGAGTTAAGGCACCTGGCCAAAATTGAGATGCCACGGACATTGCTAATGGTGAAAATTCCACAAGACCCATTGCTATTTCGAGGGTTCCCACTAAAATTGGCAATCCTTTTTCAATTGACCTCTTTTTAGCATTTATCAAGTTCATAACTGCGTTTTCATTGAAAGGATCCGCTGCTAATCCATAAACTGTATCTGTTGGAAAGACTACTAATTTACAATCAATTATCATTTTTCGTGCTCTCTGAATTACTGTTGAATCAGGTTGGAGTGGATTGATTTTTAGTATTTGAACCATATAATTTACTTAATACAAAATAAACTTTTAATCTTCTGTGAAGAATTATTATTGAAGTAATTATTTTGGTTAAATATAATGAGAGCAGTAATTTTAGCGGCAGGGTATGGGAAAAGAATGGGTGAATTGACAAAATATCTCCCAAAATCTTTAATCCCAGTAGTAAATAAACCAGTTCTTGAACATTTAATAGAAATTATTAAAGGATGTGGAATTAAAGAGGTTATTATTGCGGTTGGTCATTTAAAAGATCAAATTACTTCGTTCTTAACTAAATTTAATAAAAATGGTATTAATTTAATAGTAAAAGTTGCGACGGAATTCTCAAGGGGTCCAATTCATTCGTTCTCTGCATGCCTGGATGAAATTGAAGACGAGGAATTCATTTTAATACCTGCTGATTTTTTGATAGAACACTCTCAATTATCAAAATTCCTTCAAATGAGTGAAGATCATGAAATGGTGCTCGCGTTTGATGAGCAGGAAATTAAGCCAAGCCATACTACAATATACGTTTCGGAAAATGATGGGGTTTATAGAGTAGTGGGAATTAATTCCAATGTGATTGGTGTTAAAAGCGAAGAGAAAATGCTTTTACCACTGTTAATCTGTCGCACAAATATTCAATCCTTTATAAGATCAAGTCTAGAATTAAAAAAGACGAAGGTAATAGACGCCGTGCAACTGTACTTGCAACAGAAGAATGTTGTAGTTGCTTTCAAAATTAAAACGGGAACTTGGTTCGATTTGGATACCATTAAAGATTTCTTAGCGGCTAATGAATGGTATCTTACCAAATTTGTTAAAAACCAACAGCAAGCATTGAATATGAAGGAGTATTTCTCACAGGAAATCGTCTTCAAAGCACCTATTTTACTAGGAAACAATTGTCAAATAAAAAAGAATTGTACAATTGGACCCAATGTTTCGATTGGAGATGAAACAATTATTGGAAGGAATTCAAAAATCCAAAATGCTATTATTGGACCACGCTCAGAAATTTCGTCGGATACTGAAATAAAAAACGCAATTTTTTTCAAGTCGTTATTCCAATAGTAAATAGGGAGTAAAATGTCCAGACAAAGGAAATTATTTGTAGTAGATGAGAAAAAGGAGAAGGAATTAGCGAAAGAAAGAAAAAAATTGGAAATTGCTAGAGAGCAGCGGAGCAGGCAAAGAGAAATTGAAAGGGAACGAAAGAAGGAAAAAAAATTAAATCGAAAACCTAAAAATGAATTTTATCGATGTGAATGTGGCATTTCACTCCATTGGAGGGTAGCTTATGGACATCGGGCTGGATGTCCTCAATGTCATAAACCAATTCCGCTCTCAGAAATTTTTGAATAACCTCTTAAGCTCCAGTACCTTCAAGAGAAATGATTACTCTTCTTGTCCGTGGTCCGTCAAATTCACAGAACATTACTCCTTGCCAAGTTCCTAATAGTAGCTTTTTATTTTGGAGGATTATTGTTTGAGAAAAGCCTACAAGGCTTGCTTTAACATGGGAATCTGAATTTCCCTCTACGTGTAGATATTCCTTGGATTGGGGTATTAGTTTCTTTAAGATGAATAAAAAATCTTTTTTTACATTGTAATCTGCATTTTCATTTATTGTGATACCTGCAGTCGTGTGTGGAACAAAAACTCGGCAAATTCCATTTCTGATATTTGAATCTCTTATTATCTCCGTGATTTTTTCAGAAATATCAATAATTTCTTCTCGTTTTGTGGTTTTAACCTTAATTTGAATGACTTCCATCTTCACATCACCATTTTTAGTTTTACACGAAACAATTTAAATAAATAGTATGAATGAGTCAATAGAGATGTGATTTCATGGGTTTAGCAACTGTCGAGAAATGGTTACATCAATGCTCGCGTTGTTCAAGTTGCAAGTACATCTATAAAAACTACAATTCAAGTTGTCCATCAGGAGAAAAATTCTGGTTTGAGACGTTCTGGGCCTCTGGGCGAGTTTGGATGGCGAATGCACTTAGTAAAGGGAATTTAAAGTGGAGCGACTCAATTATAAAAGCCTTGTTTGCGTGTCCATTATGTGGAAATTGTTCGGTCCAATGTCAGCAAGAAGTTAGTTCGCATTTATTGGATATCATGGAATCATTAAGAGAAGAAGCAGTGAAAGCTGGGGTAGGACCTTTAGACGCACATAAATCCTTTGCGGAAGGGATTAAGAGTGAAAATAATCCTTATAAAGAACCTCATACTAGCCGTTTAGATTGGTTAGGGGGAGCTGATCTACCTGAAAAAGCAGAAGTTTTATACTTCGTGGGTTGTACTTCATCCTATCGCCAGAAAAAAATTGCACGGGCCACTTATTCAGTCCTGAAGAAAATTAATGCGGATTTTACTATCAGCCCTGAGGAATGGTGTTGTACTTCTCCTTTGCTTAGGACGGGACAAACTACAGCTGCGGAATCCGTGGTGAATCATAACATAAATATAACCAAAAAAATTGGGACCAAAACGATTATTTTCTCTTGTGCTGGCTGTTTTCGTACTTTTAAGGAAGATTATTCAAGATTTCTAGATCAGGACTGGGGAATCGAAATTTTACATGTAACAGAATATCTCTATAATCTTTTAAAGGATGAGGAATTAAAAATATCAAAGGAATTTCCCTATACTGTTACCTATCATGATCCATGCCATTTAGGACGACATGTGGGAGTTTATGACGCGCCCCGTGAGTTATTAAAAGCAATTCCTGGTCTGAAACTTATTGAGATGAGTCGGATCAGAGAGAATGCTTGGTGTTGTGGGGCGGGTGGTGGTGTAAAATCTGGTTTTAAAGAATGGGCAGTAGAAATCGCGAAAGAACGAATAAAAGAAGCCGAAAAAACGAATGCCGAGTATCTTGTAAGCTCCTGTCCGTTCTGTCATCGGAATCTTGAAGATGCAATAAAAGCAAAAAAATCGGGCTTGAAAATGTTGGACATTACAGAGATATTGAATTCGGTTATAAATTAATTATTTGAGATTTTATAATGAATATTCTCTTAGTATATCCAAATATTTCCAGTAGTGAAAAACTAATTCTGGGTTTAGCCTATATCAGCGCAGTTCTCAAGGAGGAGGGGCATGAGGTTGAGTTATACGATACGACGTGGAGATTTAATGAGAAAGAACTTCTTAGATGCGTTAAAAACAAAGATTTAGTTGGGTTTAGCGTTTTATCATTAGAGAGAAATAGAGCTCTTGAAATTTCAAAAATAATCAAAGAGAATGAGGACGTACCCATATTGTGGGGAGGCGTCCATGCAACAGTTGATCCTGAGGATTGTTTGAATACCAATTTTGTTGATTACATTTGTATTGGGGAGGGGGAAGATGCCATTAAAGAATTTATTCAAAAATATGAGGCAGGGCAAGATCTTACTGAGATTCAAAATATTTGGTCAAAGCAGGATGGCCAAATTAAGAGGACTGAGATTCGGGACTTGATACAAAACCTTGATAGATTACCATTTCCTGACCGAGAGATTTTTGATCGCCGCCATCTTTGTATTGACACGGGTTCTCCTTTTTTAGGTTCGAGAGGTTGCCCATTTGGTTGTACTTATTGTATAAACAACTGTTATTTGAAAATGTATAAAAATAAGGGAAATTATGGGAGATATCGAACGGTAAATAATTTATTGGATGAAATTGAATTTGTAAAAGAAAAATATGACATTAAAATTGTGGAATTTGCGGATGAAACGATTACTATAAGGAAAAAATGGATAAGAGAATTCGCTCCTAAATATCAAAACCGCATTGGATTACCGTTCGTCTTTCAAACAAGATGTGAGACAGTTGATTTAGAATTACTAAAAATTCTGAAAACGGCTGGATGTAAGCATATTTCGTTTGGTATTGAGAGTGGGAATGAAGTCTTGAGGCAAAAAATTCTGAAAAGAAAGATGAGCAATGACCAAATTATAAATGCCTTTGAATTGGCTAAAAAAGTGAATATAGCCACAACTTCATTTAATATGGTAGGCTTACCATTTGAAACTGAACAGATGATACTTGATACAATAAAATTAAATAAAAGAATCAAAACAAAACATCACAACGTGTGTATATTTTATCCATTTAAAGGGACTAAACTTGAAGAAATCTGTCAAAAGAAAAATTGGATCAAGCCCGTGGAATATGACTTGGAGAGTTATTATCATGACACAATTTTAGATATGCCGCAATTAGATCGACTAACTATATTAACATATCAAAAATTTTGGAAATTATATATGATATTTCCAGAGCTATTTTTTCCCATTATGACTCATACTTTCAGAAATGTATTAAAAATCATGGATTTCATCATCAATAAAACGAAATTTAGATTATTGAAGATCATTTTTGATCATCTCTTCTATGCTATTGAAGATTTTAGGAAGCTACCTTCTAAGATTCTCCGACGGTTGCGAAATTATTTAAAGCGCTAGGATTAGAAACGTATTACTTTTATAAATTTTCTAGTTCTTGAGCGTATTTTTCAGCAGTCCATAACTTTTCTTTTTCATTCTCTAGATTAGAGGGATCAATGAGTGCTATCCACCCATCATCATAAGGATCTTGGTTGATTATACTAGGATTATCTTCAATTTCGTCATTAATTTCTTCAATTTTCCCTGAAATTGGTGAAAATAGTTCTATGCTAGTCTTCTGAGATTCGATGGTTCCAATAGGCTTACTTTTCGGGTTTTCGCCTTCAAAAACTAGCATTTCAACCTCACTTCCAGTTGATGGGACTTCAACGTATACAATTTCTTTCAATTGTTTCTGTCCATAATCTGTGATGCCGACTCTAGCTTTTCCATTCTCTAAACGAACCCAAACATGTCCTACAGTTCCTATAAATTGAACATAGAGTAAATCATCTGGGACATCATAAAGTTCAGTGTCCTTTTGTACTTTAACCATTGAGGTTTAACCTCCTTTAAGTTAGTTAAAAAGGAATTTCGTTTGCTAGATTGATTATAAGTTATTTTTGGTATTTTATTTTGAAGATGGGTATTTGCGTGTCACCAGAAGCTCCTGCAGCTCCACCTTTCATTAATTCAACGGCAAGAACTTTTCCGGATTGGATTATTGCACGAGGTGTATATTCACTAGCGATAAATTGACCTTCGGGTGGGGCGGCAAGTTCCCATCGATGCTCGACTTGTTCTTGTCCAAATGCTGCTTTCTTTGTTTCTGCGATACTGAAAGCATACGGCCCAATAAAAACGATTTCTCGAGTATAAGGTGTGGGAGGAGGACGTTTTTCGAGTTCGGTTATTATTATCTTCACACTTTCTTCGATATTATCTGGAACTTGAAGCTGAATGCCACCGACAGCTTGGGTAACTGGTTCGGGAGATATAATTGCGGGTCCTGGAGAGATAATTGCCGGTTGTGTTGGGGGTTGTATAACTGGTTGTATTGTTGGCTGTGGCGAGGGGGGTGGAGTTCCAAGAGTCAGGGCAGGTTGTGCTCCAAATGCCGGGGCTGCTGCTTGGGCAGGAGCCGCTGCAGGTGCGGCGCCCATTGGAACTGGACCACCTACGGCATTAATGAAATCTTGTGGCTCATCTCCTTGATCGATGCTATCAACTTTAAAGTTCAATCCTTTCTGACCTCGAAGGTCTTGTGATACTCTAGCAGCAATAAATTTTCGCCGAACCTTTGCGTTAACTCCTTTCCAGAGGTAAATTTTTTTCGCAGCATCTACTACCAATAAAACGACCATTTCCTCACTCAATATATCTTTTATTGGTCCTGTGATAGGCAATTGTTCGATATCTCCTTCATCCTTTACATTATATAGTTCCATTGGTGGTATACTCATTTTAAATGTGACTCCTATTCATTCTGAAACTCAATATTAAAAAAGAATTCCAAAATATTATATTTTGAATTTTATTTATATATTTATATTCTTCTGCTCAAAGAAAAAAAGAATTCGGTGAAAATTTGCAGAAAAAATTCAATCTACTCATCTCATGCCCGAGATTTCACGAAAGGGATGCTATTGCCGAAGCATGGTATTTATTCTCAAATATTGGAGAGGAAGATATTAGGGGGGAGTTATCTAGCTTTCCAGGACTCATTACTGCAAAATGTAGCCAAGATCCTATTCAGTGCATTAGAGATTTAAGGGTTTTAATTGAAGAAGACCCTTCTTATTTGAGATTTGTCTTAAAAATCATTCCAATTGAAGTGGTTACTGAGACTAATTTCGATGAGATTAGTAAAATCATTGACGAATTTGGAAAAAGGATCTCCGAGAATGAAAGTTTCCGAATAACTCTAAAAGGCAGACAATCGCCATTCGATTCTCAAGAATTAATAATCAAATTGGCTGAAAAAGTTGATAGAAAAGTGAATCTTAATGAGCCAGATAAAACCTTGATGATTCAAATATTAGGAGATATTACGGGGATCTCGTTATTAAGCCCAGGGGATATTTTATCAAAGGCTGAATTTCCATATTAGTCGTTATTTTTCAAGGGAAACGAGAGCGATACGATTAAGAATAGCTTTAAAGATTGCTTCATCCCTTTGGTTTTCATTATTTGTTAGAGAAATGGCGGAAATTTCATCATTTCCGATTTGATAATATTTACAAATTTCAGATTGTTTGAAATCATTAAAAATCATCATCACTTCATCAGAACGCGCTCCGCCGAGTAAAATTTCACATTCTTCTAAGGCTTGTTTTACAGATGCCTCTGAATTTCCGAGAATTATTACAACGTCATCCCCTGCTTTGACACCAAATTTTTCCAAAGCAACTTTGATCTGACGCTGGCCTGAAATATATAATAGAATTTCTAGTGAGAGTTGATTTGAGATATTCCTCTTTTGGATAAATGCGTGCAATGCATGAAGAACACTAAAAAAGATGTGTTCCCAAGTTGCAATAAGTGCAGCGGAACACAATTGAATGAGTACCTCATATTTTGAATTAACGGAGTCTAATAATTTAATAATTTCCTGCGGATTAGTAGCTTTAACGGATTTTAGTCCTTGGATCAGAACTATTTTATATAATTCTTGATCTTCTTTTTCAAATTCTTTAATTATCGTAAAAATTCCTCAAATATTTTAGTTACGTTTCTAAAAACTTTTTCACGCCATCGATCCCTTCCTTGGCCATAATATCACAAATAATCGCTGCGAATTTTGAATTTTCAATCTTCTGTGGTTTTCCTGCACGTTCCATAATCTTTTGGGCACCAATTAAGATATCCCCAAGAAGATTACTATCAACATAATCAGCAACGTGAAGAATTAAGGCTTCTAAACTTCTAGGTGGCGCCGAGCTTCCCTTTCCATGGTGGGAAAGTATGAGATGAATTAAATCTAAAGGGAATTTACGGGTCCAAGCCTCTGCAAAAGCTAAAGAAGTATGATCAATTTTACTACCCAGTCTTGATCGTTCATATTTTGACCCAGCTTGATGGTAAGTTAATGGTTTATAGAGATCATGAAGAATTCCACCAGCGATAATGAGATCTTTGTTGATGAAATCAATTTGATGGACTTTCTGTAGTATATTTGCAATTTCAATAGCAATGAAAGTAACTCCGATTGTATGTTCAATCAATCCCCCTCTATATGAGTGATGATATATTTTCGAGGCTGGGGCTTCTTCAAATGCCATTTCGTCACCAAAGGTTTCGATTGATATTTCAGGATTTTTTAAAAAAGAGATAATAATCTCTCTAAGCTTGTTATCTTCAATTTTTTGTGCCAGATCTATTAATGCTTCCATTTTAACAACTCATTATATATTCGCTTATAACTCTATTCTAAAAAATTAATAATTATAATTTTAATATTCTTTTTAAACATGATCCGCAAAAGTAGTCTTTTAGGGCTTTGCGAGGAATTCGTGGGTGTCCTTAATGAGCTGACGGATCTTC
>JABXJT010000008.1 GCA_013375455.1 Candidatus Helarchaeota archaeon
AAATGTGCTTGAAGGCGTTTTGCGATGGATTCATGGGCGTCATGGAACTCGACGTGGCTTGTAATGACCCATCGCCAGACATCCAGCCCATAATGTTTGTAAGGTAAAACAATTTCCTGCGGAAGCGTAAAAGGTTTTGCGAATGGACACGTGGGATTAGTGCAAGCATAATAACACGTGTATAATCTGACTTTTCCATGAAGTGTGATGACCGTGCGCCCCCCATCGTTATACAAGTAATCAATAGGTGATCCACATTGAGCACAGACCTTCGGATCCTTATCACTCCATCTAACATACAAGAGCGCGAGACTTTCTTTTTCCGTTTTAGTCGACATTCAAAAATACTTGCCTCTCAGCGGGATTTAAATGTTTCCATGTGGTGATTTTTGTCGGAAAAGATTACTTTTGCGGATTATGAAAAAAAGAAAGAATAGACAGAATTACATTTTCCGGCCAGCAGCAACTTGGAGGACTTCACCGGTGATGTAACTAGATACATCCGAGGAAAAGAAGAGGATGGCATTTGAAATATCCTTTGTGGTCCCCAATTTTATACCAACCTCAGGTTGTCGAACTAAGATGAGACCTTTCTCAATTTCAGTACGAAGTTTTTCATCCTTGACGAAATAATCTGTTAATGCTGTATGGACAAGACCTGGGGCAATGGTATTACAGGTGATTCCAAGGTATCCAACTTCTTGAGCGAGCGTCTTGCATAATCCAACGACCCCTGCTTTTGCAGTAGCATAATTACTTTGGCCGCGGTTTCCCTTATAAGCCATGCTGGAAATCATCACGACCTTGCCATATTTCTGTTTTTTCATGATGGGGATAACTTCCTTACAAAATCGCCAGTACCCCTTTAGATTCACATCTAAAACCAAATCATAATCGTCTTCAGGCATTTTATGTATCATGTTATCCCGCAAAATTCCCGCATTACAGATCAAAATATCGACGCTTCCAAAGGTATCCATGCATTGTTGAACGGTTGCCTTCACTTCTTCAGTGCTTCTGACATCACATTTCATTGCCAGGGCTTTACCGCCTTTATTTTCGATTTCCTGCGCGACTTGTTTCGCCCCCTCTTCGTTTATATCGGCAATGACGACATTCGCGCCTTCCTCAGTAAAATCAAGGCAGGCTTGGCGACCAATTCCACTGGCGCCACCCGTGACAATGGCTGTTTTACCTTTAAGCTTTAAATCCATTCTAAAACCTCTATCAGGTGAATCTTTACATTAACGAAATTTAAAAGATGTATTTAAAATGTTACATCTTAAAAAAAGAAAGACAGGAGGGTGGTTTCACTTTCATTTGGTGAGAACCAATTCGCAGCGGTCAGCGCCCTGCCGCAGCTGCGCACCTGGTTGGAAGTTAATATCCATGTTCAGTTGCTTGACAATGCTTTCGATCATAGGGTAGCACAATCGATAGCAGAGAGGCGGGAGGCGCTTTTCCTTGAATTTGGTCCATTCGAAGCAAGGTTTAACTGTAATCATACCTTTTGTATCAGACGACTCGGTAATCGATGCTTCGAAGCACAGAACGTCCTTTAAGAAGGTGTTTAACATTTCCACTATGTTTGGAATATTTTTCTCAGTTAGCCCATATGCTTCTTCGAGAATTGGTGCAATATAAGTTCCAAATCGCTGCCAAGTTTTAGAGCCTGTTTCAATCGCCCTGGCAAGTCCCATTTCCTCTCTTAATACCTCTAAAGTTGTCATAGCAAGTCCGACGTAAATAGCTGAACAAAGATCTTTTAATTTTTCATCCATAATACCCACCTTGACTAGCATTAAACTGAAATGTTATATTTCTTCAATTCTTGTAAATCCTATAAAAATTTTATTAAGAACTCTTTAATAGCCAATCCATTAATGGCAATTTGTTTCCATTTTTATAAGCCTGGATTATTCCATTTGGTGAATCGCAGAAATTACAGGACGATCCCTTTTCAAACAGTGCTTTTTCGAGTTCATAATTCGGCGTGAATTTGAGGTGGTTAAATTCGACGACCCGATCTTCAATTATGTCAAGCAATAAGTCGATCGTAAGCCCCGCAACCACTTTGGGGGTGCCGAAGGTGGCTAAGGTGCAGGCACCAATATCTTGCGTCCGTTCGAAGTACACCCCACAAGCTAAACAAGGGTCAGTTCCAAAAAAAATTGGAAATTAGAGTTAAATATGGTTCGAAATAAAGATAATGAATATAACCTATTCCTATTGAAAGAACCAAGGAAGCAACAATTATTATTGGTGAATAGGAATTCATTTTTTTATCAAAAATATTAAAATATTCTTCAAATTTATCATCATCGATTTTTACTATCCCATCATTCCTCAATGTCTCAAATCGTTGAAAAAAATCATAGAAGGTATTTTTATCCCAATAATATGTTAGGAATGAGCCAACATAGATGAAGACAAATAACATAGCAAGCCCGAAAATCATTATTGTGGTCACATTAGGAATCCCTGGTGGTCATGGGAATACAAATATTAAAAGAGCGCAAATAATAAGAGGGATAGAAAAAATGAAGAGCGCCAGCAACCGGTTTTTCTTATAAAGTTTTCCGATTGGATCTAAATTTGTAGCGTTTTCCCAATAAGGATTAGGTTTTTCGGGAGGAAGCCGTTTAAATTCTCTACGTTTTACTTGAGTTTCTGTCAAATGATTCCCCACTAATAATTTCAAGACGTTTATTTAAGGTGCAACCAATACAAGCATTATATTTTGAATCCCAGCATTGATTCCCCACCCATTTTTTACATTCATTACAAAAAGAAAATTGATCTAATACTCCATCCTTATATAGTTTCTCCAGATTATATCTTAAATCCACTGCAACTAATTGCCCTGTTGAAATTTTTTCGTTTATTTGAGCCAGGTAACGTTTTTTTTCTCTTAACACTTCTATCTCTTTTTGAATTTTTTCCAGTTCATCTTTAGCCATTCCTTCAGCTAAAACCTTTTGTTCTAATTGGCTTAAATTTTGATTGATTGGATTTTCAAATTGGAGTAGATGAATGCCCCATTTATCTCCCTTAGAGTCATAAAGTGACGGATGAATTTGGTTATTGCATTGCTGGCATTTAAATATAAGCTCAAGTTCGTTTTTAATGAGGCCCTTTTTGAAGTTAAAATCCGCTATCGAAGGAAGGATTTTATTCCTATCAACTTTGTTTAAAATTTCATCAACAAAAGGCAATTTACCTGTCTTCTGTTTTTTAATCCGATTTTCATATTCGGTAATTGAGTCTTTTAATGAATTTAAAATAGGGGGAATCAAATGCTGTAATAAAGAGTAAATTTCAAGTTCAATGTTAAATATATTCTCCCTTTTATGCCTTAAAACTGAGAAAATAAACCAATCTTTATTTATATCTTCTCCTGAAAGCCAGATTCTTTGTATATCTTCATTGGATTCGTCGGTTACTTTCTCAACACTACAATTTTTGAGAATGACTTCAATTAACTCATTAAAATCGCCTGTAAATTCTAAATCAAGTTTAGTATTAATAATATCTGGATTTTGTACTATTCGAAATAACTCATCCTTGGCAATTAATTTCGGTCTAATATAAAAACATGCATCAACAGGTATTGGATTAATAGGAAGAGAGTAAATATTCTCGAACGAATCCTCGAATTTAATTTCGCCTGTAATTTTTGTGGAATTACAAGTTTTGGCTCTGAACCAATAAACTGCGCTATTTTTTTCAGAACGTTTAATTTCCCGCAATTTTACTATATCTGAAGGATATTTTTCCATTGGTTTAGTCTTTACGATCTCTAGAACCGTATCGTCAAAATTCAAAATTGAACGAGTATTTATGATGGTTTGATTCCATTGGTTTTCAATTTGAATGAATATTTTGAAATTGTCCCCTTCAATAACTGGGTAAGAACGTCGTATCATTATTAATGATTCGGGGCCAATTTCATTGGCTTCTTCAGCAATGGGTTTAGATTCTTTAATAAAGTGAGAAACCAATGATATTGGCGCAACTTTTTCAAGCTTCAACATCCTTCTCAAGAGATCTTCATTCATTAGATTTAAATATCTCATGTTTTCTATTTGATATTCTTTAACTATTCCGTAGTTTTCTAATTCTTCAATGTGATAATGGAATGTACTTTGATTCACTTTGGATTTTGCGATAAGATCTGGGATCTTGGTTTTTGGATATTGGAGGAGTTCAGTAATTATCTTCTTATTTAATTCATTCCTTAAAATGTGGTGAATTCTGAGATCATCACCAGAAATATTTGCATTCCCAAAACAATAACAATTCTTGAATTTAAGGGAATTGATAAAACCAAATTTCTCTAAAATAACTAAATGCCAGCTACATGTTTGGACCGGAAAATTCAATTCGCGTGCTAATTCTCTAAGATGAATTCCAGGGTTGTTATCAATTGTTTGATAGATAATGTTTCTTTTTGGATTTTTCAGAATTTCTGGTTTAAGTAGTTGAGTGCCTTCAACTAGAATATTTTTTTGATATAATTTTTCTAAATTTGAAATTATTTCATGTTCTGCATAATTCAATCGTGTCTTACATATTTTAACTATTTTATTTGCGTTAAACATCTTCTTTTTTTCTTTTATTGCCAGTATGACTTTTAAAATATCACTTTCTACTTGTGATAAGCTCGCTGGATAGCCCTTTTCCAAATGTTATTCCACCAAGAATGTTATGCACTTATTATATATCAGGTATTATAATACATTCAATTTTGCTAATTTTAATTGCAAATTCTTAAATTTTTTTTGGATGTATAATAGTGGAAAGTTATTTGAAAATCTGAAGCATACATTCAATATTTCTAATTTTAATTGCAAATTCTTAAATTTTTTTTGGATGTATAATAGTGGAAAGTTATTTGAAAATCTGAAGCTCAGGTCATTGATTTCATTGATTTATCTCTCCCCCATTATATTTGTCAGATTCTAAGAGTTTCTTATATTTTTCAAGTAGAGCTTTACCTTCTTCAGCTGGCAAGCCGGCGATTTCATTTAAGATGATGGACTTGTCTTCTGGGGAGATAGGAAGTTTATCCATAATATTATGAATATCCGCTGCGACAAGGTGAAGATCTTTTGTCAAAAACTCCATTTTCTTCTCCAACTCTTGCTTTTGTGACATCAGCTTAGATTTAATTTCGTTATATTCTTCTTTAGTGACTTCTCCAGATTGGAGATATGTTTCCACGTTTGCTAAGCATGTATTTAGGACGTTCAATTTGATATAATCGAATTCACGTCCTACTTCCACGCCTTTTGGTACTCCTTCTGGGAAGATTTCCGGTTTTGGTGGTACTTCTTCGGTTACAACAGGAATGGGCGGTTTGATTCTTTTTCGAGTGAAAACCCCACCTAGTACAGTTCCCCTAATTTCATTTTGCTTGATTAAATTATTGAGAATGCTCGAAACTCTGTCTTCATTAATGTATGTCGCTCTAACTATATCCCTAATTGAAATCTCATCAGTTTTCGCTAAATCGATGTAATTATGGATTTTTTTCTTTCGTACTCGCGTGCTTCTAACACGGTAAGTAATTCCTACTGCAGCGATGGCGCCGATTGCAATGACTATAATTATGATAATAAGAGTATTATCAGGAGCCTCTTCTTCTGCGATTTGGATGATAATGGCACTAGATTGAACGGCTTCATTGCCTGCTAAATCTGCAACGCGGAATCGAATCGTATTTTGCGTGAGGGAGAGTTGATTGAAGGGTACCACATTTACCTTCATGTAAAGCGTGCCTGTATCACCATCACTTGCGGGATTTGTACAAGCTGCATCTAGAAAAACACCATCGACCGAGGCCCAATTGTCCGGCGTTAAAGATCCCGTCGTTGAATATGCAAATTGGACACTGGAGCGGTTAATCCCTGCGCCTGATATTGATATTTGGCAAATAATTTCTGGTGTTGTATCATAAAAAATACCCAAAGACCCGATGACCAGAAAATCTGAAGGTGGAGTATTATCGATAGTAAAGGAAACTACATCGAAATCTGACTGACCCAGATCGTTGATTGCAGTGACATTAATAGTGTAATTGCTATCTGGCAAGAACGTGTTATTGTAATAGTGAAATGTTCCTGAATTTTGTCCCACTAAATTTGTCAGATTCATAAAGGATGGACTATTTATGATCATGTTTGTGATAGTTTGGCTTCCTCCTGCTGATACCGTTCCATTAATCCAAATCCTAGAGCCACTTAAAAACGCACCCATAGAAGGAGTGGTGATACTGACAATTGGGGTCGGAATTTGAACTATATTGAAGAATCTCGTTGCAGAATCATAATTCCCGGCCTCATCCCATGCGGTCACATTAACACGCACTGTTCCCGTGACAGCGGTATTATTGCGAAACGCGAAGGCCCCTGAAGATAGGCCAATGGGACTCACGATTAGAGTAAAGTCACTATTATTACAAATAATGTTAGCGATGGTCGTCGTGAGATCTGAGACAGTTCCATTGAGCCATATGTAACCAGCCATTGGGAAAACATTGGCTCCATCAGAGGAAGGTTCAGTTATCGCAATCGATGGATTATTATTATCCACGGTCACCGTGACCCCACTACTCTCCAAGTAATTTCCTGCATTATCATAAACACGTATATATAAATCGTGAGACCCGTCACCTGTGGTGGTTGTATCCCAATTAATTGAATAAGCTGCAGTATTATCGGTGCCTAATAGAGTTCCCGGTCCTATCGGCCCATCCCAGAATTCCACGTAATCAACCCCGCTTCCACCAACATCATCAGCGGCAGTTGCACTAATCGAAATGGACCCGCTTACATTATCCCCTGTATTGGGCGATGTGATGGTTGCAGTGATCGGTTCCGTGTTATCCACCGTTACCGAGGTGGCTGCACTATCAAAATAATTCCCCGCAAAATCATACACCCGCACGGTGAGTTCATGAAGGCCATTAGTGGTAAGTGTTGTATCCCAGCTCTGTGAGTACGGTGCCACGTTATCCGTCCCGATCAGGGTGACCCCCGCACCGTCCAACCAGAATTCCACGTAATCGACCCCGCTTCCACCAACATTATCGAATGCGTTCGCATCAATGGAGATGGTACCTCCGACGGATGCACCACCAGTAGGTGAGGTTATGGTTGCTGTAATAGGAGCAGTATTATCGACCGTAAAGGTGACAATATCCAAGCTCCTTTGATTGAGATCATTAATGGCTGTAACATTAATTACATGGGTTCCGTCCGGAAGGGCTGTATAATTAAAGAAGTGGAAGGTCCCTGCGTTTAGACCAATTAAATTCGTGAGGTTAGTGAAATAGGCTGTATTATTGATGACCACATCTAGAAAGACTCTGGTACCTCCTGCTGTTGCGGTCCCATTGATCCAAAACGCGGAACCACTAAGTACTGCCCCATCAGAGGGAGTGGTAATCGATACCGTGGGAACAGGTACTGGTATATTGAAGAATCTCGTTGCAGAATCATAATTCCCGGCCTCATCCCATGCGGTCACATTAACACGCACTGTTCCCGTGACAGCGGTATTATTGCGAAACGCGAAGGCCCCTGAAGATAGGCCAATGGGACTCACGATTAGAGTAAAGTCACTATTATTACAAATAATGTTAGCGATGGTCGTCGTGAGATCTGAGACGGTTCCATTGAGCCATATGTAACCAGCCATTGGGAAAACATCGGCTCCATCAAAAGAGGGTTCAGTTATCGCAATCGATGGATTATTATTATCCACGGTCACCGTGACCTCACTACTATCCAAGTAATTACTTGCACTATCAATAACCTGAATAATTAAATCGTGGGACCCATCACCCGCGGTGGTGGTATCCCAAGAGTGGGAATAAGGCGCGTTGGAATCACTCCCAATCCAAGTACCATCGATGTGATCCAACCAGAACTTGACATGATCGACTCCACTGCCACCAACATTATCTGAAGCATTCGCATCCACGTTAATGGTGCCGCTGACATTATCTCCTGTAGAGGGATTGGTGATTACGGCAGTAGGTGGGTCCAAGTTATCAATAAATACGTTAACGGCTGCGCTATCCAAGTAATTGCCTGCAAAATCATACACCCGTATGTATAGGTCATGAGGTCCATCCGTGGTAGTTTTTGTATCCCAAGTTAGTAAACCACCACCGGTCCCGATCAAGGTGCCCGTGCCCGTTCCATCCAGCCAGAACTCAACAAATGCTACTCCCGATCCACCAACGTTATCGCCTACGCTCGTATCAATGAATGTGACACTTCCGAGGCATGCATTATTATATGGAACGGTGATGACGGCAATGGTAGGATCAGTATTATCCACCGTAATGGAGGTTGCGGCGCTTTCCAAGTAGTTACCCGCGAAGTCATAAACTCGAACCGTAAGATTGTGGGAGCCATCAGTCGTGGTAGTCGAATCCCAAGTTTGAGAATAAGCAGCCCAGAAATCGGTCCCGATCAAGGTGCCCGTGCCCGTTCCATCCAGCCAGAACTCAACAAATGCTACTCCCGATCCACCAACGTTATCCGTTGCACTTGCGTTAAGGGTAACCGTGCCACCAACGTCGTCACCCATACTAGGGGAATCAATGGTAGCGGTAATGGGGGGATTAGTGTCCTTGTAAAATTGCCAGGAAGGAGAGACCCCATCATTTATATTGGAAGAATTGTCCCATACTTTGAAATAAACATTGTGGCTTCCCTCATTCAAGGCAGTCCATACGGAACTTGCTATTACAAAATCACTCGTATAACTATTGATTCCTAAATCAGTAAAGATTGTGGTCCAATTGGTAGTATTAGTTCCAGTTGGAGTATAAGAATCCACTTGATAATAAGCATCATCGAGTGTATTATTATCATCGAAATCTACATCCATTGTTGGTGCAGAATTGTAATAATTTCCCGATGGGGTATTTACCGTAATTGTTGGAGTATTTTGAACATATAAAGTAATTGGATGATTAAATTTTTCATCATTACCATTTCTATTATAGAAATTAAACATCGTTAAAAAAGAAGAACAAGTTAAAAAGCTTATAATAAATAGGGTAAAAACCTTTTTAAACGTAATTTTATTCATCATTGTGTTTGACATCTCCTTGTTGTCCTATTCATAATTTTTATGTTAAAATTAAATTTTAAAAGAAATTAAATTCTTATCTTTAAAGGACTTGTGTACTTCTGCTATATAAAACGCTCTAGTACAATTTTTGAGAAAGGCTAGCACAATCTTGATATGAAAATTGTGATTCAAATTAGGCTACTTGTCGTTCTTGATCTTTCCAGAAAGGTTTTCGAAGTTTCCGTTTGAGGATTTTACCCTGTGGCGATTTTGGTAACTTACGTCTGAAAGTGATTTTCTTAGGTGCTTTATAGTTTGCAATTTTAGATTTTACGTGATCAATGAGTTCCTCTTCTGTAACATCAACGCCCTCTTTTAGACCACGGCGAAGTATAACGAAAGAAGTGACGGCTTCACCCCATTTCTCATCTGGGATACCGATTACTGCACATTCAAGGATCGAAGGATGGGAAAGGATGGCATCTTCTACCTCAATGGGGTAGATATTCTCACCACCAGAGACTATCATATCTTTCCCCCTTCCGGTAATGTAAATAAAATCTTCTTCATCCATTTTGCCTAGATCGCCGGTGTGGAGCCATCCACCGCGAAGCGTTTGAACCGTCTTCTCTGGTTGCTCCCAATAGCCCTGCATTATGTTGTCACCGCGCGCAATGATTTCGCCCACCTCACCCCGTGGAACTTCGTTTCCTTCATGATCGACAACCTTCACTTCAATACCGGGTAATGTATGTCCAGCAGAAGCAAGTAGTCGCCGGTTCGTGCGAGCTTCCATATGACCGAGCGCGCTCATTATAGTTAGAACTGGGCTTGCCTCGGTCTGGCCAAAATCTTGGACGAAATCGGAATTAGGGAAAGTCTTGAGAGCTTTTCCAAGGATTGTAGGTGTGGTGGGAGCAGCCCCATAGATTATAGTCCGCAATGTGCTTAAATCATATTTCTTCAAGTCGGGATGCTCGATAAACTGCTTCAGCGTCGTTGGAACCATTGCACAAAAGGTTACTTTCTCCTCTTCAATGGTTTTCAGCGTTTCTACCGCGTCAAACTTTTTCTGGGTAATGAAAGTTATGCCACCGAACATCGAACACAAGGCCAAAAATAGACCCGCGCCATGAAACAGGGGAAGGGCTGTTAGCATTTTATTTTTTAGATCCTCATCTAAAAAAGACTCCCGGAATTCCTTGGTTCCTTGCACGAGCATCTGGCCAGCCATAGCAATCATGCATCCAATGTTGTAATGGCTCAACATAACACCTTTCGGATATCGAGTTGTTCCCCCCGTGAAAAGGATGAATGCGGTTGAACGCTTGCTAAATTTTGCGCGCTGTGGTGGTTCGGGAGCTTCCCTCTTCAGTTGTTGAAATTGGTCCGTGGAAATGTATTGTTCAACCGTCGAGTTCCTTTGCTTGAATAATTGAATCAATTCTTCGAATTCAGGTTGATAGATAAGAAATCGCGGTTTGCTATAATTAACACAATATACCAAAAAACGATAATTTTTTATTTTTACCCATTTAACTCAGCCCCAATTTATTAAATCACATTTCTCTACAATTTAATTATCCAACAAAGACGCAATTCATTCTTTCATTAACCAGTCGGTTAAGGGTTGTTTATTTCCGGCCCGATATGAGGGGATGATGCCCTCATCAGCATCACAAAAGGTACAAGATGCCCCTTTTTCAAAAAGCCCTGTTTGAAGCTCGTAATTTGGAGTGAATTTAAGATGATTAAACTCGATTTCGCGGTTTTCTATCACATCTAACATCAAATCGATGGCCAGACCAGCAATAATTTTAGGCGTCCCGAAGGTTGCTAAAGTACAGGCACCAATATCCTGAGTGCGCTCGAAAAACACGCCGCAAGCTAAACAAGGATCAATGTTAGGGCGAGCTATTTGTACGACCCCCCCAATGAGACCGGCAGCGGTGTTGATCAGGGTTTTATTATGAGCGAGCGCTATTGTCTGAATGGTCATTCGCGCGCTAAATGTATCCAAAGCGGTTATAATATAGTCTGCTTGTTCAATATAAGTTTCAATTTTATCAAGTGCCGCCATAAGGGACTTAGAATCCTTATAACTAGATATGAAACTTGGAATTTCAATGCGGATGGGAATAACCTCTAACCCGCCTAATTCTTCGAGATTTTCACGGGCGACCTCAACTTTTGGTTGGAAAACATCTTTTTTGAGATATAATGTTTGTCGGTAGATGTTATACCAATCAACTGACCCATAATCCAAAACAAAAATCTTTTTAATTCCAATTGTTGCGCAATGAGCTGCAAGAGGGGCCCCAATTAGTCCAATGCCTGCAATTAATACGGCTTTTTGGCTAATTTCAGGAATTTTATATCCCGACATTGCAAATCTTTCCGTCCTTAATTTATAAATCATATCCGGGTGTAATTCTGAGGATCGGAACCAAATCGGGGTTTTTTCATCCAATTTCTTTTCGATGATTGTAGTTAACATATCATCTTCTTCAAGAACAGTTTCAGTGGTTGGATTTTCCTTCAATATGGTAAAGAGAATGGGAGGCTTTGTAATTTGATACTTTTCCATTATTTTAACGGCGATATCCCTGATTCGCAAGTCTTCTTTGCCATTCTCGACCTCGAAACTATCGCCAGTATCTGCATTTTGGAAGAGAACTTTCATTTATTCCACCTCCTCAAGCGCGATTTCCACTTCTTCGAATGATATTCCTGAGAATTCGGTAATTTTCAAATAAGAGAAAGCAATCCCTGTAGGATTTGAGAGGATGTAAACATACGATCCAAGGTAATCTTCTCCAATTTTCATGAAAAAGTTGGTCAGAAAAATCTCCTGTAGTTCGATGGGAGGTTTTTCTTGTGGATAATTCTTCCAAAACCCTATTAATGCGCCGGCCTCTTGATGTTGGTTTAACAAATTAGGACGATAATCTAATAGGTCAATTTTTTGTTCCGTATTCATTATAATTATCCCTATTTGTGCCCCAGCCTTGAGTTTAGCCTTAATTTGTTTCTCAATATTTTTCTTTTCATTCCGGATTAGCTGAAGTGTCTCTTGGAAGTCCGATATTTCCTCTGTAATATCGATTAATTGATCTACTTCACGCCGAATTTCCCCCAATTCATAAAAACAATCTTCCAATATCTCCAACTTTTGAGTTTTCTCATATCGTTGGAATTCTGTCTTAACGCGTTGAAGACGCTCTATAACTTCATCAGCTCTATCTACATCACTGTCCTGTATGTTCTTATCCACTTTCCATAAATCAAATAGTTCATAGTCAAGCTCAAGATGCATGGTGTATGCGGAAATGAGCTGTAAATCCTCACTATAAATGAGATGAATGCGAGGTGTCCGATATTCTTTTGGATTATCGGTTTTTATCACTAATTTTTCCAAAAAGAGAGTCGATTCATCGGTGTGCGAGAAGGTGGGTTTCGTCTTTCCAGGATGCACGTGCCACGTGCCAATGTAACATAAATTGGGCTGCTTTGCCAGTATCTCTTGGACTTGCTGAAAACATTCAGCACTTAATTTTATTCGAGTTCCTGTAGCTTCCGATTTGGAATCTAAAATAAATTCGTTAACCGTAAAATTCCCATCATAGGAACCAATCAAATACCCTCCCATCTCTTTGAAACCTGATAGTGATTTCTTAAATGCTTGCACGTTTTCCTTGCATTTCTCCAATGGTTGCTTAGGAATATGAACTATCACGGAATTCCACTTCATATTGCATTGTACTTGTTCGCCAATTCATCAGCTAGATAAACTAAGGGATTAGAATATCTCTTATACTTTTTCCAAACGAATAACCCTTTCCTACTCGCAAACTGAAGGACGCCTTGGTTATCAAAGCAGACATCGCGAATGGGAGGAGTTGTCATGACAATGGGCGGGTTTTCGGGATATCCTTCATTAAAGAGAATTCTAATAACAATTACTCGCCCTGAGCGATCCATAAAATGACCATGGATGCCCTTACCTGGCTCCTCTTTACTGAAAAGCTGCCACGTAGATTGATAATACCCGGGGCGATTACACAAATCATAAACATGTTCAGCAAAAACTCGTTTAGAAATGAAGTATGCCTCCAATAGGTTCTGCTTCCCAATAAATTTTCGAGAACTTTTTTCTGAGCTCTGATACTTTTGTGAATAACCCAACTGTTTGCCGAATGCCTTTTTTATCTATGTAATGTAGTTTCACAGTTACTTCATCTAAAGACATTTCACGGCGTATATTCTGAAAATTCTTGCTGATATAAATCAGAACTTCTTGCTTGTATTTCTCCTTGAGTATATTTAGAATATCATTAAATGTAGTAGTTTCATCATAGGTTAAATAGTCGGTCGTGCCGAGTTGGGGGCAGGTCAACTCTATCGTTGTTTTTCTCATTGATTTTGACATAAAAAAATACAGCCTTGCTATTCTGAGTTATAAAATTATCCCATTCTGTTATACTTTGTGGTGCGCTCATTTTAATAAGAATGTAACCTTTCAAAGAACGAGGAATTCGCGTGAAGGAATTATTTATTGGTTGTGGTGGGTGGAGTTATTGGCAGGTAGATCGAGAATATCGGTCTAGTGATGATCGCCTTGCGGATTATGCCACGGTATTCAATTTTGTTGAGGTAAATAACACCTTTTATCAGGTACCTTCCATAGAAGACGTGAAATCATGGCGAATTTGCGTGGCAAAGGATTTTCAGTTTGCTGTAAAATGCTCGCGGCAAATTTCACATCAAAATCCGTTAATAAGCATAGAATCTAATTTTCAAGCAATGGGTAAAATGCTAGAGATCTGTAAGGTGCTAGACGCGGTCGCTCTTGTCATTCAAACGCCTCCTAAGTTTGCCCCTACTTCTCAAAATTTGCAATTTGCTGACACCTTCTTTTCACATTACGATGATTCTCCAGTAGAATTAGTATGGGAGCCGCGAGGACCCGGATGGACGGTAGGTTCCGCGAAAGAAGAATTACGAAAGGTCCTTACGCGTCATAATGTGACTCATTGCTCTGATATTTCCAGAACAATGCCCTTGCATTCTGCAAATATCTCATATACCCGCGTTTTTGGGCTAGGTGAGAAAAATCAGTGGGAATTTGATGATTCTGAGATTCACGTTCTCCACGAACGGGCGCGTGAGTTACCGAGAACGACGTATGTGACCTTTCACACGCAAAGGCAAACACACGACGCCGCCCGGATGAAAGCATTCGATGAGACAGGACGGTTGATCAATACCACGGGAAAATATGAAGTCAATTCAATGATGGTAGCCATCGATGAATATCGCAAGTATCCCATCACGAAACAGGAGTTATTAGCAGCGCATGGTTGGAAGATTATTGATTTAAAAAATAACAACCGAATCCGAGCCACTAAGATATTATCGAACCTCCCAGATATCGTGTATAAAACAAAGAAAGATTTAAAATCCCAAATTGAAAAAATCTTCCGCGGGACGGGACAAAAAAAATTAGAAGATTTATTAGTATGAGAGCGGTTCAATCTCCAACCTAAGTTACTTATAGTTGAACTACCACTACCTAAAGGTAGATGGATTCCTCGTTCCTTGACCACTGCCTGCTAACACGGATCTTACACGATCTCCAGAGGCGTGACTTCCCGTAGTCCCTACGGTAGCATGTCAGACCGACACGAGTTTCTTACATTATTATTGGAGTTGGTACTATAAAAGTAAGAGAGATACCTGAAAGTATTATGAGTTTAATCCATCCACTCCCTAAAGGAAGTGGCTTTCAATCAAGGTAAAATGACAAATTACTTATAGGTAAAATAACAAATATCTAGTTACTATTTATGGCGTCGTTTAAGGGAGAGAAGATACGATGAAAAAGGCTCTTCGGAAAAGATTGACTTTGACGGCTTCTTTCTGTTGTCTACTTGCGCTGTTCATCACTCTACCTGCTGCCTCTGGGTATGGCTCGAACTGGAACAATGCAACCGAAATCTCAAATGGAACAACGAATGAATGGAGCACTACAAATGGTGATATCTATTACAAAATATGTTGCAACGCTGGAGATAATTTATCAGTAACTTTGATCCATTATGGTGGGGGCCAAGATCTCGATTTAGTGCTCTATCATCCAAATCATACTCTGATTGATGGAAGTTATTTTTCAAGCATAAATGATCAAGTAAATACCACGTGTGCGGAAAGTGGATTCCATTTTGTAAAGGTATACCCTTTTGCAGGTACTACACCTTTTCAAGTAACTCTCATAGTCTCGGGTGCGACGGGTACTGATTGTGCTGGTATTCCAGGCTTTGAAGTGATACCAACTTTGGTCGGACTCATCGCAGCAACCGTTTTGGCACTCATACTGCTTAGAAGCCGAAAACAAATCCTTCCTTAATTCCTTTTTTTTTAGACACTAGTCTTTGACATTGTAATAGGTATAGATCGCCAGTCCAACTACCATGATCGCGATAGAAATGAAGGCAGGGAAGAAGCCAACCCAGGAAGCGATCAGATCTTGTCCTGCTCTAGTTTCGAGCATGACGCCCACACCGAAAATGATGAACCCATCCAGGCTTAATGACACTTTTTTCCGGAGCTCCCCGCTGCTCTTGAAAAAGAGATAAGCATATAACGCAATAACTCCTGCCATGGCGATGGGAATGGCAATGTAAGTTACCGGACGCCCGAATTCATAAGTTGGGGAAAATATTACGATTATTAAACAAATGGATGCGACAATTGAGAAAATGTAACGCGAGATTTTAACTAAATACGATTCAACAACGAGCAGCAAGAAAATGATGGCAAGGAGGCCGATAACGGTTGAAATCTTCCAGAGAAGAAAATATAAATCGAGATCAACCCAAAGAACCAGATCTGGTGATTCCTTCCATACGTCTGGTGAAAATAAATCTGCAATGAGAAACCCGAGGCGCGTCAATCCGAAACTAAAGACGAACAAACCTTGACCTAGAAGGATCCTGCGGGTTTCTTTCATTTCTGCTGTTTGGCGACGTTTCCAAAAGTAAATGGCGAATAAAGTGCAGAGTATTACCGCTATAAATTTTGCTGCGGTTTCAAATTCATGCCATAAGACGTCCGGTGATAGTACCATGCTCATTCCTCTCTATTCTTTGACATTAATATACGTGTAAATTGCTAACCCCACAGTTAAAATAATCACTGGGATGAATTCAGGAAAGGATCCAAATATCGTCCTCAGGGTCCCCATCCCTGCGCTCGTACCCAGAATAGTTCCCACCCCAAGCAAGAATAAGCCGAGAATGCTTTCCCCTGCTTTTTTACGAACTATCCCACTTCCCTTGTATAAAAGGTAGAAATACAAGATAATTAATCCAAGCATTGCAATGGGAAGCGTAATATAGGTAGCCCAACGTGAAAGATTGATGTCGGGAGAAACCATAGCGACAATTAATCCAATGGTTGCGATAACCGTGAAAAAATATCGTGATTTAACCAGGTAAGTTTCAATAACAAGTAACAAAAAGATAATTCCTAAAATTCCAACTAACGTGGATATTTTCCAAAATAAATCAGATATAAACAGATCCCCGCCGGCAACAAGAACTAAATCTTTATTTATGTAATATGGATCTGTTGTAAAGAAATCCGAAATAGCAAATAAAGATCTAGTGAGTCCAAAACAGATCATAAACAAACCCTGTCCTAAAAAAATCATTCTCGTGTCCTTAAAGTCGGTCCTTCGCCTGCGATTCCAAAAATATCCAGCAAAGATGATGCATAGCACGGTACAAGTGATTCTCCATGCCACCCATAACTCGTGAAGAAAAACTTCTGAACTCATTACCATGTTAAAACCCCAAAAAATGAGAACTACTTATATTTTGAGATTTCTCTCTTTTATTTTTTCGTGTAAAGCCTTTAAGTTTTTATCACAAAAATTTTCTCCCAGAATATCCTTCAGCTGTTTCTTTAATTTTTTTGATTGTTTAAAGTAGAAAATAGCATCTTTAATCTTGCCAAATTGTGAATATATTACCCCTAATCGAAGTAAAATATTGGATTCCTCTCTTCTATCTCTTAATAAACGAAAGAGTCCCAAACTCTCTTGGTAATTTTTTTCGGCTTGCTCATAGTTTCCTTTTTTCTCATAAACCTCTGCAATTCCTTTATAGCATTCGGAAGATCCGTCAATAAAGTCAACTTCTTCTGAAATCTTTAACCCCTTTTTATAGGTGGCTAAAGCAGTGTCATAATCTTCTTTTAGCAAGTAAATACCCCCAATATTTGCGAGTGCTCTTGCTTCAACGTCCTTATCTTTTAATTCCTCTTGTACAATCTTTAAACATTTCTTCATCACGTTTAAAGCAGAATCATACTTTTTTTGGAGCGAAAGAGTCAAACTAATATCGAGGTAGGCTTGAGCAACGCCGAAGCGGTCTTTCATTTCTATTACGAGCTTTAAGAACTCATCAAACTGCTTTAATGCATCTTCATACCGTTTTAAAGGGCGGTATGCCATTCCTAAAAATGACCTAGTTAGAGCAATCATCTCCTGATTTTTTTCTGTCAAGAAAATCTCTAATGCCTGCTCTAATTTTGGGATTGACTTTTTCCATTTCCCCTCTTCAGTTAACAAAATGCCATTTCTGAGTAATTTCTGCCCTTTCGACACCGTACCAACTCAATTTTCTTATTCAAAATCTTTAATAAAAAGGTTAGCCAAGGAGTTAATGAATCAACATGGGAAATACAATCAAATTAGGGTTAATAGCAGATACTCACATTCCGACACGGGCTAGAGAGTTGCCTGCACGATTATTTGAAATTTTTCGGGATGTTGATCATATCATTCACGCAGGGGATTACGTTAATTATACAGTCATTGAGGAATTACAAAAAATCGCGCCCATGACCGGTTGTTATGGAAACATGGACCCGACCATACTTAAAAATAAACTCACGAAAGTGGCGACCTTAAAGATTGAAAAACGAATTATAAAAGTGATTCATGATCTCGGGTGGGGTTCTCGAATTAAAAAATTGCAAAAATCAGGGCAATTTGATGTACTCGTGTATGGACATACTCATAAGCCATCCATCAAGAAAGAAAAAAATCTCATTCTTATCAATCCAGGTTCTGCGCCCAACGCTTTCATGACTTCTAATTCAGTCGGGATTTTATATATTACGCCTGAAAATATAGATTGTGAAATTTTGAACTACCACTGCCTAAAGGCAGGTGGATTCCTCCTTCCTTGACCACCGCCTGCCGAAACAGGGCTTACACGATCTCCAGAGGCGTGACTTCCCGTAGTCCCTACGGTAGTATTATTATCTTTAATGATTGTGATACCTTGATCTAGAAGAAGATTTATTCCTTCCTCTTTTATATTCGTTGAAGCATTTACATCTCTATCGTGAGTTACTCCACATTGACACGTCCAAGTCCGTTCACTCAGTTGCAGGTCATTATTTATCTGCCCACACACTGAGCACCGTTTACTGGACGGGAAAAACCGATCAGCTATGACAAGATGTTTACCTTGCCATTCCAGTTTATACCGCAAGTACGAGACGAATTGATGCCAAGAGAAATCTAAGGTCACGGATTTGGACAGTCCCGAATTGAACTGTTGCATCCCTTGAATGTTCAAGTCCTCTAAGATGATGGCATCGAATTGGTTACTTAGCTGATGTGTGACTTTATGAGTCCAATCCCTCTTTTGATTCTGGATTTTCTCATAGAACCTTGCTAACCTATATCGTGCTTTGTCTCGATTTTTGGAACTTTTTTGTTTGCGGGAGAGTAATTCATGCAATCGTTTCAATTTGCGTTCTTGGGTTCGATAAAAGCGGGGATTGGTCAATGTCACGGTTTCAGTAACCAGAAAGTTCGGAGCTGACATGTCAAAAGCTTCAATCTTGTGAAGCGGGATGGTAGTAAGGGATTCTACATCAATTTCTAGCTCAATGATAATGGCCACGAAATATTTATTTGTTCTCGTTCTGCTAACAGTTACGTGCTTAATCGGATGGATTGGTTCTCTGCCATCTCGATATTTCACCCACCCCACTTTCGGGAGTTTGATCCTTTTTGCTGTTGGATCGATTCGAATGTTGTTATTGATATTGTAAGTGGTGTAAGTTTGCTTCTGCTTCTTCGATCTGAATTTAGGATGACCAATCTTTTTCCCCTTACGAAGCCCTCGAAAGAAGTTCTGAAACGCTTGGAGGAGGTTTCGGGTTTCCGATTGGAGGGCTTTAGAATCTACTTCGCTTAGGAAGGGAAACTCCTGTTTGTACTGCCTCTCAGTCTTGTATTTGTGGGTATATAATTGTTCCTTATCATCTTTAAGCTCCTCATAAACAGTTTTTCGTTCTTCCAGCATTTTATTGTGGAGAAACCGACAACAGCCGAATGTCTTGTTGAGTAGCTCCCGCTGTTGCTGGTTCGGGTAGATTCTGACCTTCATCCCTTGATTTATCTTCATTTTGACCTTAGACCGACAACGATTTCTTAAATTATTATTGGTCTGGGTTCTATAAAAGCAAGAGAGATGCCTGAAAGTATTATTGGTAGCAAAATTCCTAATTCTCATCCAAATCTAAAAATTCTCCTAGCTATAATCCATCCACTCCCTAAAGGAAGTGGCTTTCTAAAATTGTAAAATTAAAATAATGTATTTAAGGGAGATTTATTAACATTGTAATGAACTTTGGATGGATTAAAATGCGCTCCTACAACTTTAAAATAGTAGTGATAGGCGACTCCGGTGTTGGGAAAACAAGTCTTATCAATCAGTTCATCTCAAAAAAATTCGATAAGGACTATATTTCAACGATTGGCGTGAACATTCTCCTTAAAGACATCGAATTAGAAAAAGATCAAGAAAAATATAAGATTCAGATGATGTTTTGGGACATTGGCGGGCAAGAGAAATATACCAACGTGCGCCACATGTTCTATCGCGGAGCCAATGGAGCAATAGTGGTTTATGATCTCACACGTCCCGTGACTTTTAACGCAGTTCCTATATTCTTAAAAGATTTAGAAGACACGCTTCAAAAGAAAGTCCCCTTCATCTTGTTAGGTAATAAAGTCGATTTGAGTGATATGCGTCACATTACGCAAGAGGAAGGTAATAACCTAGGGGAGACTACAGGGTCTTTAGCTTTTTTCGAGACTTCAGCTAAAACCGGTGAAAAAGTTGAGGACTCTTTCAGGATCATTGCTGAAGCGTGTATAAAGGTTGCATCTAAATAATTTGCTTCATGGATTCTATATTATCTCGCACTCTTTTTTCTCCTTTTCTACAATTTGATATTTAATTAATGTACATTTCAACCTAGATCCAAACCTATCCATTTATTAAACTGAAGAACTAACACATTAAATACAATTTATTTTAGAGTTGTGAATGAAATGTCTGAAGAAGCGGAAAAACAAGCACGGATCGAAGCATTTGTACAAGGAAAAGTTCCAGTAACGCTCCATAAAGGAAAATTAATCGTATTGGTCGGCTCTTGGGTCATTTTCATCCTAATCGGCATTATTGCATTAATAGATCTTTATGGGCCACAGGCCGCCACAATTGCATGGATAACAGCGATGATTGCCGCTGAACTTTGGATTCCAATTTTGATCTTTATCATCATCGCGGCAGGTACGGCAATAGGGATAGTTTTACTAATATTACGTTTACTCAGGAATCATGCTTATGGGTTGCTCAAGTGGTCGATTATCATTCAGACGGCATTGATTTGGGTTTTAGCTATTGTTATCATCGTGCTTACTGGCTTTCATTGGGGATCCATTTTCCCATTGATAATGGGGATCGCCAGTACTGTTTTAGCGATCCTATACTTTACAATTTGGAAGATGCGACTTGAACTAGCAGCTGGCATTCTAGGGCTCACGGGCCAGGTAACCCACGAGGAAAAGGAATTATTGGTCCCTGGCATATTGAAAGTATTCTTTATAGGAATTCTTTCAGCTTTTGGACTGATTATCTCATTAGATATCATTGCTTACACGGTTCCAACTGCAGGGGCTGAGTGGTTTCATTTTGTTCCCGTTGGTATTTTTTACTTTGGGCTCTTTTTTTACCTCTACATTAATATCTACTTCTTCAATGCCATAATTTATGCCATTACGTACATCTGGTATCGAAAGAAAGATCCAAAATTCCATGATGGGCTGGCAATTGCAACTTACCAATTACCTGACATCGCGGTATTCGCCGTATTTTCTGCTGTAATTAAGTTCGTTCGAATGCTGTTGCGTATTGCGGCTCTTAAGTCAAAATCGAAATCCGGTTGGTCTGGTGGCGGCGGTTTCCGGTTAGCTGATGGCATTTTAGGGACTGTCTGGATGTATGTCAACTACTTCACGCTACCCTCCATCGTGGTAGAGGACGTCCCGACCACGACCGCAATCAAGAGGTCAGTGCATCGCCTGTTCGATAATTGGGTCGACGTGCTCTTAAAGGAGTGGGGAGTCGGAAGCGTGTTCGGAACGTTGCAATTGCTCATCGTACTATTGTTTGCGTTGGGCGGCGGGCTCCTCGGATTTGTCATAACGGTGGTAATGTTCCCAGCGGCTCAGTTTTTTGACTGGATCCTCATCATGGTCATCATCGGAGTCATTCTCTTCATACTGGTATCAATGATAGTCTCGAAGCCCCTCCTCGGTCTATTCAACGATGTCTATCTCACGTTCCTCTTTGGATTCGTCATAGACAAGGAGAGCAATTTCAAGTATGAGAATAACCTACCAAAAGAACTAATGGATAAACTGCAAGAGTGGTTCAAGTCACACCCAATGGTCCTAAGATGTGGAAAATGCTTCGGCAAGGTGCCAGAAGGAGTCACTTCGTGTCCGAAGTGCAAAGCACCTTATCCCTAATCTTTTTTTTATTTGCTTGATTTTGAGATGCTATAATCTTTCTTCTCGAGTTGAATGACGTGAAAGTTCAATTTCACGACATATTTTTTTCAACTCACACCACGTAGTGTGCAATAACCTGACCATTCTCGTCGCGTATGACATATTCGGTGATTTCACCATTCTCATCACGCGTGATCTCGTGGTGTTCCTCGGAGCCATCAGGTAGAGTCTTGGTGAAGGAAGTGACATTGCCATTTTCATCGTAGGTCACATCAGAATATGTTACGGTTTCAGTTCCATCTGATAGGTTATATGACGCCACCTTCCCCTTAAAGGGACCATTTTCGTAGTACGTGATGTCAGAAACGTGATAGCCCTTCCCGTCTTTGGTATAATCATAGCTTACAATTTTTCCTTCTCCATCAAGCTCGACGTTCGATATTTCCTCAGCATCGACATCTACGCCACTCATTTCAGTGGTGGTTTCGGTCCGGTCTTTCCTACCCAGGGCATGATACTCATATTTTTCATATTCCGTGGTTTTTAATGCGGGAGTGTCAGAACTCCTTTCCTTTTTTCTGGTACCAATCACCCTTCCATACTTATTATAAGAATAAGAAGTAACTGTTTTCTCCCTACGATCCCTAGTTTTATAACCCTTTTCTTCATACACAATCACCTCTCCACCCTCATCGTATTCTATTTCGCTCCGTTCGAACGCATAAGTTTTACCGTTAGGGGGTTCTTTCTTCCTTATCTTAATTGTATTGGTTAATTTTGCCAAGATAAAACCTTTTTCTCCCGATAGAGAACTTATTAAAGATTCCTTTCTATTCCTCATCCATCTTTCACCTTATATGTAAAATATTGGATTCTCACGAGATTTTATGTGAGTGATGATTATTTAATTCATTCCAAACCTTTAAATGAGAAGTTAGTAAAGATAGGGTAAAGAGTTAGTATGTGAAGATGCGTAACAATGATGCGAAATGAGCAAGGCTATGATTTAGGAATCACGACCTTCAGTCCTGACGGGCGAATTTTTCAAGTGGAATATGCAATAGAAGCGATACGACATGGAACAACTGCAGTAGGCGTGAAATGCTCGGAAGGAGTGGTTCTCGTCGTAGAAAAGAGGATATATACTCTTCAAGACCCTGATTCCATCGAGAAAATCTTTGATGTTGATACCCATATTGGGGCTGCCATCGCGGGCTTAACAGCGGATGCTAGGGTTCTGGTTGACCACGCTCGCGTGCAGTCACAAATTAATAAATTGACATATGATGAAGATGTCACGGTTAAGCAATTAACCAGAAAAATTTGCGATTTAAAACAGATTTACACCCAAAATGCCGGAGTTCGCCCTTTCGGTGTTTCTCTATTAATTGCGGGCATTGATGTTGATGGTCCACAGCTCTTGATGTCTGCCCCCAGCGGTGCGTTCTGGTCCTTCAAAGCGCAAGCAATTGGTGGGGGAGCGCCCAAGGTTCATGATTTTTTTGACGAAGAATACAAACCAGATCTAACGCTTGACGAGGCGATCCTCCTCGCGCTTCGGGCGATCGAACAGGTTGTTGAAGGCGATAAATTTAACGCGACAAACATTGAAATCGCGACCATTCACACTGATACAAAACAATTTACCCGTGTAACCCGAAAAGAAATCCAAAAATTCATCGATAAGATCCTCAAAGACAAGAAAACTAAGCCTGAAGACAAGAAAACTAAGCCTGAAGACAAGAAAACTAAGCCTGAAGACAAGAAAACTAAGCCTGAAGACAAGAAAACTAAGTCTGAAGACAAGAAAACTGACTCTGAATAGATTCGTTACTTTCTTATTCCATTGTTTTTGATGTCCATGTTTAGATTCTTTGGTAAAAAGGAGTTGGAACGCCCACCCTGTAAAATTTGTGGGAAAAATGATTCATTAGTCTCGAAGAAACTAGGAGTTTGTGTCGATTGCATCCTTCATCAGACCGAAAAAGCGCTGGCTATTACTGATAAATTGCATGTAGCGAGTCGCCAACACTTCGATCTTCCAGATGTCCCACCCCAAACTACAACTGGACTAAAGTGTGGTTTGTGTGTCAATGATTGTAGAATTGGAGAAAATGAAGTAGGATATTGTGGATTGGTAGTTAATAAAGGTAATAAATTAATTAGAAAGGCAGGTACTCCCGAAGTTGGGCTCCTAGATTGGTATTATGACCCTTTACCTACTAATTGCGTCGCATTCATTTGTCCTGCGCACGGGCATGGGTATCCGAAATATGCCTATAAAGATGGTCCCGAACACGGATACTCCAATTTAGCAGTATTTTACGGAGCCTGTGGATTCAATTGTCTTTTTTGTCAAAATGCGCAGTATCGAGAAATGCCCCGAAGACTAAGACCATTAATCTCCGCGGAAGAATTGGTAAGCAAAGTGCATAAAAGGGTGAGCTGCATCTGTTATTTTGGAGGTGATCCTGGACCACAAATGCTTCACTCACTAGCTGTTTCTAAACACGCAGTGCAGTTGGCCGAACGTGAGAAGCGAATAGTGCGGATTTGTTGGGAAACAAATGGAAGTGCAAATTGGCCTCTCCTCAAAAAAGCAACAAATTTCGCTTTGGAGAGCGGGGGAACAATCAAAATTGATTTGAAAACTTTTCATGAACCCCTGAATCTTGCCCTTTGTGGAGTCACAAATCGTCAAACCCTTGAAAACTTTAAAAAGATAGGAGAATTCATTCAAGATCGCCCTGATATTCCTCTCTTATTTGGGAGCACGCTTCTCGTTCCGGGCTACGTGGATGAGGAGGAGGTGCGAGCCATTGCCTCTTTTATTGCAGATATCGACCCCACGATTCCATATGCCCTTTTAGGGTTTTATCCCCACTTCGTCTTGGATGACCTCCCCACGACGAGTAAAGCCCACGCGGACCGCTGTCTCAATGCAGCGAAAGATGAAGGGTTGTCGCGAGTGAGAATTGGGAATCTCCATCTCTTGTCAAGTACGGATTATTAAAAGAATTTAAATCAGCCTTGCTATCATAATTAATTTTAGAGATAAGGAAATTAAAAAAAGGAAAGGTAATGGATATGAAGACTATTACTGAAACTAAAAAAGTCATTGTTGAAACAAAATCAGGTAAAGTTCAAGGATATAGAAGTAAAAATTTGGAAATATTTAAAGGAATTCCTTATGCAGCTCCACCAATAGGGGCTTTGCGTTTTTCGCCTCCCGCCTCGAGAGAACCTTGGAAAGATGTGCTTGATGCCACTAAATTTGGACCTTATGCGATGCAGGGTTTTAATGCACTTGAAATACTTTTTGGCAAGATCCCTATTCAAGAAAGCGAGGCTGATTGCTTAACACTTAATATTTGGACGCCTGACACGGATGATGCGAAACGCCCAGTGATGGTGTGGATCCATGGTGGCGCTTTTACTATGGGAAGCGGGGCCGATCTGATTTATGATGGTTCCGCTTTAGCCCACCGAGGGAATGTAGTTGTTGTTACGATCAATTATAGATTGGGTGCTTTGGGCTTTCTATATATTCCAGGCGTGACTGCCAATGCAGGTTTGCTTGATCAAATAGCTGCATTGGAATGGATCAAAAATAATATAGAAGCCTTTGGCGGTGATCCCAATAATATCACCATCTTTGGTGAATCTGCTGGCGGAATGTCAGTCACTACATTACTCGCCATGCCTGCTGCGAAGGGACTTTTTCAGCATACGATCTCACAAAGTGGCGCAATAAGGCCCACGATATTGGCAGGCAAAAACAGTTCGGAGACCCTCATGAAAAAGCTGCGAATTGAGGCAGATGATATCGATGCGTTGCGTGAGGTTCCTGCGAAAAAGATTGTAAAAATTCAAAATAGAATTACTCTTAAGGGTGGAGCCGCTAGTCTTCTTGCGTTTTCGCCAAAGATTGATGGGAATACTCTGCCAAAGCACCCACTTGAGGCAGTGCGTGCTGGATCGGCGAGTGAGGTGGATCTACTCATAGGATCGAATCAAGATGAGATGAAGCTCTTCAGTGCCTTAGATCCTAGTATGCGCAAGATAGATACCGATGGATTATATAAACTATTAAAAACAATGATGGGTTCAGTGGGGCTTGATGAAAAGAAAGTTAGGCAGTTGATTAACACGTATCAAGAAACCAGGGAAACACCTCGAGATGTAATGGATGCTATCGGTACTGATTTTGCCTTTCGCGTTCCAGCAATTCGCGTAGCTGAGGCGCATCATCTCCATCAACCCAAAACCTATAATTATTTATTCACATGGTCGTCACCAATGTTCAAAGGGGGGTTAGGCGCGTGCCATGCTGTTGAGATTGCCTTTGTTTTTGGCACGTATAAGATTCCAAGAATTGATACGTTTGTGGGTAAGGGAGATGCCGTGAAAGTCCTCAGCGAAAAAGTGATGGATACTTGGATTGCATTTGCGCGAACGGGAAATCCAAACCATGATGGCATCCCCGATTGGCCACCATATGACGTTGAAAAGAGAGCGACCATGCTGATCGGAAGTGAATTTAAAGTGGTTGAAGCACTTTATGAAAATGAGCGTGCAGTTTGGGACGGGATATTTTAAAAAAACTATTAGAAGGCTTATTCGATACTAGTTTTTTCCCATTCCATTCCTTCGGTGCTTCTGAATTGATTTACGAACATGTACATGTTGATGAAGATATACACCAGATAATATAAAAGCAGACGGTATTTGCCCTCGCCATATTTGCGCACGGCATTCACGACCATTCCAAAGGTAAAGCAGAAAATTGTGGTGCAGATTACCATGATATATAAATAGCCAATGAGCCCAAAAATGAGAGCGGTTACTAAGGCACCCACAGAAAAATCAGAGATGTGTCCAAAGTGCATCATCCCAAAATTACGTAGAATTACACTTCGTTTATCGAGTTCCATTGCGGCTTTTAAGCTTTGGGAATATCCGCCAACCCATCTTTGCCTTTGGCGCTTGAATGCCTCATATATGATGGGAACATTTTCTGAAATAAATGCATGTGGCGCAAATTTGACTATTTTCTTCGCTGCTGATAATTGTGACGATAAATGGAGATCCTCGGTAAGGGCCTCCTCATTCCATCCACCAAATTCCTCGATCACCTCTTTTCGGATGCCATAATTCCCCCCTAATACCCATAGATTACGTCCAAGTCGATTTCGAATCTCAAACCACAATCCCGTTCCCGAAAGAAATGTGTATTCCAGCGCGATACCTTTAGTTAATTTATTTACATTCCAATTTCGGACGAGAACCGGCCCACAGGTTGCAGCTACCTCAGGCTTATAAAAATGACGAACCAAATATTGCAAGGTATCTGCTTGTAATTGGGCATCAGCGTCATACACGCAAATGATGTCGTGGGAGGAATTTTTTAAGCCGTAATTTAAAGCGGCAGGCTTGCCTTTTTTCGGAAGCGGATCGGTCAGAATTTTAATGGTTAATTGATTTTGGTATTCGCGGCAGATTTCAGTGGTCCTATCTGTTGATCCACTCGTTATCGCGATGAGTTCAAGTTTATCCTTGGGATAATTCGTCTTAGAAAAGGAATCCAGAGTATTTCCGATGACTTTCTCCTCATTAATGGCAGGCAAGAGTATGGAAATGGCAGGGGTGAAGTCTTCGGATCCTTTTGGATAATCTGCGCTACCAAATGAAGCCATAAAACTAATTCCATACATAAGTACAAAAACAACAAAGAGGAAGACTCCGAATCCAAAAAGAAAATATCGTCCATTTGTGAATAGCGGTGGGGGATTAGTGAACATTTCATTAGTATTTCGTATCCATGGCGACCATTCCTGAGGGAATATCAAGTGGATTACTACGAATGCACCTATTATAATAGAGCCATATATAAGATGTAGAACTTTACCCAATGTAATTACCTCTTATAAAAATATTATTAAAAGTTGAAAAAGAATCAATCTTAAAAATAGAATTAGTTTGGGAATTTCCCTTTCCTCCTCCTGATATTTTGAAATCGCCCCATATGAATTCTAGAAAAAAATCATTTAACTTGTGAAGAAGAGTCAGTCCAGAATTGAAGTTATTTAATCCTTGTTTCAAAGCAGATTGTGAAATTAGCGTGAAGAGGGAAACATGAGTTGTTTTTTTAGCTCTAGTTAATCGCAGAATTTCATTTTCATTTTTAAGTTCTAAGATGTTATTCGTTGTTAAATGTTCAGTTTCAGGAAAAATGACAACATTCTCCTTTAATGTGATTTCATTGGTCTGTTTGGGCTTTGAGAACTTTCTGAGAAAAGATCTTATAGCCCTCTTAAAGAAATCAAGTTTCCTCTTATTGGGAGGTGGAGGTCCCATGATAGAAATTAGGAGAACAACTCCTAAAACGGTAAAAAAAGTACTGCAGTCACCAAAAGCCTGCGTGCATAGCTCATTGAGACCTACGGGTAACAAAACACCTAAAACATAAATGATTGGAAGAACTAATAATGGTATGATAAGGATGCTACTGAAAAGGTGTGGTGACTTAGGCATTTTAGATTCCTTTAATTCATTACGTTTGAAACAATAAAAAAATTTTGATGGAATTAGTCGTATAAAAAAAAGGGTATTGGATCATTTCTCGGTTTTCTCCCATTCTTGGTCTGAGATATTTTTGAATTGCACGGCAAACATGTAGAAGTTACTCACGAAAAACGCAAGATAATGGAGGAGAAGGCTATAGCGTCCATGACCGTATCTACGCAGCCCAATTAGACCCATTCCAAAAGTAAAACCGAAAATCACCAAGCACACCAACATGACATAGAAATCTTTGACGACCAATCCGAAGATTAAGGCGGCGACCAACGCGCCAACAGCGAAATTGTTGATGTGACCGAAATGTAGCATTCCAAAGTTGCGTAGCATTACAGCTCTTATATTAAGTTCCATTACGGCATCCATGCTTTGTTTGTATCCTCCGACCCATCGTCGCCTCTGACGTTTATAACTTTCCCAATTAGTAGGAGTGTTCTCAGTACTGAATGCTTGGGGCGCGTGCACGATTTTTTTCTTGAGCATTGCCAATTGCACTGAAATGTGCATGTCCTCGGCAAGTGAATCTTCGTTCCAACCACCCGTTTCCTCAAGCACTGATTTACGGTAGCACACGTTTCGGCTGAAGACCCAGAGTTGGCGACCCAAGCGATTCCGGATCTCGAAATACAATGCAGATCCTACCATGTACGTGTATTCCATCGCCACGCCCTTTGTTAACCTGTTGACATTCCAGTTTCGAACATTAACAGGTCCGATTGTCACATCAACCTTTGGATCATAAAATGCTCGAACCAAATATCGCAAGGTATCTTCTTGAACTTGTGTATCTGCGTCATACACGCCGATTAAGTCGTGGGAGGCGTTTTTTAATCCGAGATTCAAAGCTGCCGGTTTTCCCTTTTTGGGAAGGGGATCAGTCACGATTTTGATATTGAGGCGATCTTGGTACTTTTTACAAATTTCTTCAGTTTTATCAGTCGAACCACTTGCTACGACGACTATTTCAAGGTTCTCTTTGGGATAATCCGAATTGAGATGGGTTTCCAACGTATCGCCGATTACTTTCTCTTCATTGAGTGCGGGGATGATTACGGAAATTGGGGGAGTAAAATTTTCAGACCCCTCAGGGTATTTTATTTTTCCAAAGGAGGCCAGAAAAGCAATTCCGTATTGGAGGATAAAAGCAACGAAGAAAAATACTCCCAGACCAAAAAGAAAGTACCATCCATTGGTAAATACCGGTGGTGGATTTGTAAAAAGTTCGTTTGTCTTTCGAATCCAGAGCGACCATTCAGGTGGAAAAATCAGATGAATCACTGCGAAAATGCCTACTAGTATTGATCCATATATTAAATATAGTATTTTACCCATTGTTTTCACATCTATTGTTTAATTTTCTATAGTATAAGGAAAAATCAATTGGAAATTGAGAGTTCCTTTTGTCCCCTCCAAAAACTAAGCGTTCCGCAGATGCGGAATTGCTATAAAATAATTCCAAAAAGAGTGTAGGATTTAATTCAAAATTAATATTTGTTAAAAAATTCGTGAGATCTAAATTCGGAAAAGAAGTTTTGTTTAAGTTTCGTAATTTAAATTGCCGATACTTAGTGAGATCAAGAAGATTCTCTTCTTTAGCTTGTGATGATTGCTCAACACTATAATTTTCGGTGGATTTTAGAACTTCCTTGATTAAATCATTTTTAAAATCAGAATCATTTGCTAAATACTCAGTCGCTGCAAAGCGGACGATGTCATCCTTGAAAACAACCTCATCTTTCGGCTCAGATTTGAAAAATTTTTTCATTATTGTTTTCCAAGTTTTGGAAACAACGGCTCTCTGATGCTTGCGCCAGGGTGGTATGAGTAACATAATTAAAAGTGCAATCCCTAAACCAGTGAAAAAACCGCTGCAGTCGCCGAAAAGTACAGTAGATAAATCGTAGATGAAATTTGGAAGAACAATCCCCAAAACAAAAAATGCTGGAAAGATAATGATTGAAATCACGAAAATGCTACTGGCTACTTGTGACTTTTTCGACAATTTTTTTTAGATCTCCTTTAATTAGAAACGTGTTACCCTTCGTAACATAAAAAAATTTTGTTGCCAGTACAATTTTTGGACAATTTTCGGTGGCGATAGTGGATAAACAAAAAATCGTTTCTTATTACGAAAAAGAGGGGCAACTGCTTAAATCTGCTGACGTAGATCGATATTACCGGGGAGCATTCAAGTATGCATCGACGCATGGATGCCGACGCGTGATACTTGAGAAATGGTTCAGGTTTGCTAAAGCTAAAGAAACGTTTTTGGATGTTGGGTGTGAATTAGGCTATTTTGTTCGAAAATTGACCGAACAAGGTCTGGATGCGACTGGCGTTGATATATCTCCTACTAAAATTCGCAAAGCCAAACTTATCGCTCAAAAACTCGGTTTCAAATGTCATTTTTTTGAGATGGATGCGGAAAATCTCGAATTTGAAAATAACTCGTTTGATTGGGTTTTATGCTCAGAAACACTCGAACATGTCTTGAATGACCGGAAGGCTGTCTTGGAACTCATTCGTGTGGCGAAGCGATACGTTATCATTACAGTGCCACTGAAATCCATATTCTGGCGATTTCTAAATAATTTTTCAGATATTTACGGATTTGATTCTCTTGGGGCGGGGCATTTTCGTGAATATACCACTCTATCGCTCAAAAAGCTGCTTCCAGAGAACGCACGGATTAAAGCAATAAAGAAAGGAGGCTATTTTGTTTCGTTTTTAGATAGATTTCTCCCTGATCTCTCGATATTTAAGGCAATTTTGTGCGTGTTAATAAAAAAAGAAAGGAGAGCAACTATCTAAGCTATAGTTACAATTCATCATAATTGTCGTCTAAAGCCATCCCACAACTGGTGCAGAACAGCGCACCGGGCTTGAGCTTTTCGCCACAATCTGGACAAAAGGTTTTATTAGGTTGTGTTTGATCAGGAGGTGGGGTGAAGGCGTCAGGTGGGGGCGGCGGATATGCAGGGGCAGCCCCGGGGCTAATTGAAGCAGGAGGAGGGGGTGGGGGTGGATAGTTTCCTGCTGGTGGGGCAAAAGTAACTGGTGCCATTGCACCTATAGGATTATTATGAATTGATTCGATCGCTGGGTAGATCGTATCAAGAACGTGCCTTCTCGCGTCGCGCATTCCATGGGTAGGGCACTCCATGAAAAGGATTATCCAGCGCCCTTCACGTCCTATTTTAGCCGGCTCGCAACGTTGACCACAGACAGCACAGCGATACATGTTTTCAGCAACAGGACCTATCCACTGATCCCGGGATTCTACAGGGAGTCGGATCGCCTTCTTTGTGTGATCATTCGGACAGATAGCCTTCAAAATTGCAATATAACCTTTCACTTTGAGATAAAAAACCACCCTCGGTTGCCCACACCGCCCGCATTGCAAGAAATTGGTTCCATATGCCATGTAACCATCTCAAATGATATTAAATGAGATTAAAAACTATACCTTAATAAAATGAAGGGAATTTTATTATTTATAGTTTATTAATTTGAGAATTGACCGTTACCTTTTTGTTGGAATTAGCTCTCTGTTATACAGGAGAGGAATTTCACTATGTTGGAGCGATGCCCTTATTATGAAGTATGCGATGCTGAAACACGGCAGATGCGTGGAGATGGTGAACATTATTGTCTTGGAAGCCTCAATTGGGAGTTCTGCCAGCAATTCAAATATTTATCGCGGGAAGGGGATGCTCTCAGAGCATATAGTCGGGATGAAGCAATTAAGCAGATGACTAGTAATATTGTAAACGATTTGGAAGTCGAATTAGAATCAACGCTAAAAATTTGTTTAATAGCGCACCAAGGAGAAGTCCTGTTTCGAAGCCGTCAATGGTCCGAAGCTGATCTACTAGTGGCTCAAAATTTTGTGCGTTATAAAATAGATTCAATTAATTATGGAGATTCCCTTCGATTACAAAATGAACAAAATTTTTTATTTTTAAAAATTCATCAGCAAGTCATGTTGATATGTTTTACAAAACTCGATTTGGATGGTTTAATTGACGTGATTAAAAAAAATCTCTCGCAATACCATGCAAATTTAGAAACGTACCTCGATAGCCACCCTCTATCTCATAAAATAGAACCGCCTGAAGAGAACGTCGTCTTGACACTTTTCGATGATTTACAAAAGAAACTGGAAGCTATTAACCCAAAAGTGATCATTAAGGATTTGAACACGATTCAAGAGAAAATTTCAACTTTTTTCTCGTGGAATAAAATATTTTATGAAATATCCATCTTAATCGAGCGATTAGAACAGTATCCCGTTCAAGCTGAGTTGAATAAAAAGGAAAGAGAAAAAATTTTAATAAAAATCAGAGAATGGGAAAAAGGTATCAGACTGATTGATTAAGATTAACCTTTATTTCTCTCAAAATAGAAGAAAAAAGAATTAAGATTGATTATTTCAAATCCTCTGGTTTTATAGTTTTTCTTTTGATTTCTCCTTTCTTTTGCCCCTTCGAGAATTTTGGCAATTTCTCAATCATCTTATCTAATTCAGATCCAACAGCATCATTCAGCATCTCTATGATTTTTGGTTTCGCATCACCGCTTACTCGAACGGCCTTTTCCTTGAAATGAGCCCAAACCTTCGTCGGTCTCACAAACTCCTGTGGTATTTTTCTTACCTCCAAATCATGAAATTCGGGATTTTGGAATTGTTTGATTTCGAATTACCTGATTTCATTTATAAGCTTATTGAACCAGTTTGTTAGGTGAAAGTTTTGGAAAAACAGTAATTTTTGAAAAGATTGATGATAAAAAAGCATGAAAGGGAACTGTGGAGAGAAAATTGAGAAAATTTCTAATTTTATTTTTAATACTTAACTATGATTTCTTGCAATGCTGAAATGTAACGATTGATTTCGGATTTGATTCTTTTTAAATCGGTTTGAGCTTGAGGCGCCATTTGAAGCATTTCATCAATATCATAGATCTTCAATTGGGCTTTCTCTATTTCCATTTTACAGATAAAAGTGACCATTTCAGCGGAATCTTTGATGAGTACCTTCCAAATATCGTCAGATACCTTTGATTTTCTCTTTCCTAACCCTAGGCGGTATATGGTGCTACCATCTTCCTCAGAGGTCTGTTTTTTGAGGTAATCCATTGCGACGAGAGCTTCGAGATAGCCATTTTCCAAATTTCTTTCACGATTCGTTCTTTCAACTACCCGATCTAGCGTGGCATTTCCTAACTTCATGACAGCAAGAACAGATTTGCGGAGTTCCTCGGGGAGCTCGAGCAGGTCCGTAACGTGGGGAAGGGAAGCCAATTTCTTTTTTGGTTTCTCTTTTTTTAAAAGCACGTTCTCAATCAAATTCTTTATGTTATTGATGCTATCTTGAACGATTTTGAAATTGTCCTCAATGTTTTTGAATTCTTTCAGTAGAGATTTAGTTTGATCGCTTCCACCTTCCATGTTATTCACCTCTTTTATAGCAAACCTCTGTTCTTAAGAAAATGTCCTCTATGGACTAAAGATTTTATCGCTTTTACGGCACGATCGGGAAAGCTCACTTCAGGTATTCCAGCATCATCCAAAAGGTAGGAACTCATTCGGCTTTCCAAACCCAGCCAACAAGCTGCTATGGGCTTGGGATTATCGCCTGCCTGATTTTCTTTCATCACGTCGATGACGATCTTCGCCGTCTGCAGTGGTTCGACCATAGCGGTTGGGCAGAGAATAGCGATAATCGCGTCATTATTTTTATCTTCAACCAGGAGATTAAGGGCCGTCTCATAGCGATCGGCGAGGGCATCGCCCAAAATATCCACGGGATTTCGGCGGCTCCACGCCGCAGGCATTTCTGCATTCAACGCATCGAGGGTCTTCTTTTCTAGGGTTGCAATGGTCAAGCCTTGCGTGAAAATGTCGTCTGCACACATCACGCCAGGTCCGCCAGCGTTGGTTAAAATAGCAATGCGGTCGCCCTTAGCGGGAGGTTGATACCCAAGAGCCTTAGCACAATAGAAAAGCTCGTTCATACTCGTGGCACGATAGACGCCGTACTGGGCGAATAAAGCGTCGTAGATAGTATCACTCCCTGCAATGCTACCCGTGTGGGAAGAGGCGGCTGCCGCGCCAGCCTCAGTGCGCCCTGCCTTTGCTACAACAATAGGTTTTTGTACGATTACTTCTTCGATGACTCTACGAAACTTCTGCCCATCTTTAACGGATTCAATGTACAGCGCGATGACCTTCGTGCGGGGGTCGTCGGCGAAGTAGAGCATCAGATCCGCGTCGTCGATGTCGGATTTGTTTCCAATGCTCGTGAAATTGCAAAATCCGATTCGTTCGTCGAAGGAGTAGTTGATCACCGCGGTACAAAGGGCTCCTGATTGGGATATAAAGGAAATTGGACCCCTGGGGGGCATCAAATCAGAGAAAGATGCATTGAGGTGGTTATAGGTGCGAATGATGCCTAGACAGTTTGGACCAATGATACGCATGTTATTTTTTCTGGCAATTTCGAGCACATCCTTCTCTAGCTGCTTGCCAGCCGCATCATACTCTGAAAAGCCGGCAGTTATTATGACAACGGATTTGACCCCTTTCTTAGCGAGATCCTCCATCACGCTGGAGACGAATTTTGAGGGAACCGCTATGATTGCATTTTCAAAAGCGTCAGGGATTTCCTCAATTGATTTGTAGGCGGGCAATCCCCCGATGGTATCGCCCGGTTTGACGCGGACATTAACAGGGTAAATAGTACCATCGAATCCCTTTATCGCATCTCCTTTTGCAAAAAGCCCAGCCTTCCCGACCCCAGCTTTCTTGACACTTCCTTGTGTTAAATTCGTAATGATGGCATTTCCTACCTTACCCTTCGTATTAGATGCACCGATGACTGCAATACCGCCTGAAGGCTCAAAAAAATTTCGAATTTCTTCAACGATCTTGTCTGATTTGGACATTTTCTTGTCTTACTTCCTGCTTTTATTAGGATAGTGATAGAAAAATTATATGATCCTGAATTTATAAAAATCATTACTATTTAGTGGGGAATTTAGGATGAACAATATTTCGACCCACTAATCCATTCCGGCTGGTCGGACGAGAAGGATTTTGAAATATTGGGATGAGAAAAGGTACAAAAGCCTTTGGGATGCATAGAATTAATATACGACCTTAGAATTTAGCGGCTCCTTCTATCAAAGCTTTAAAGAAGAATGGTTAGCTAGAATCTTCTCATTCAAATGAAAGTCTTGAAAACGTTAGTATCGATTAGTTTCATATAATTCATCTCGTGATATCCTTATCGGAGCTCCTAATGATATTCCCTCATCAAGGTCCAGTAAAGCATCTTTATTTATTCCCTCATCATGATTGAACTTAATTTTAGATTTGTTCATATCATAAATTAGTTAATTTTTACATAAAAAATTAACTTTATCTCAACGAGATTTTATTCTCGATATTGCTGAGGGATCTGATAATGAAAAAAAGGGAAATGAAAAAAAGGGAAATTCTTAGAGATTTCCACTTCTCATTCGATTAAATGCCCATAAATCTGCTTGATTACCTTCGTGAATTTATGGTCTGGATGATTAACAATAAATACTTCTTTAGATTCTTGATCAGCCAAATCTTCGGAAAACATTATCACGCCTGCAACAGGTACGTGAAAGGTCTTTGACAGTTTCTTCGCGACATCCTTTGGCTTGTATTTTGAGAGTAATTTATTAAGGATTAAGAAAATCTTGGGGATTTCAAACTTTTTCGAGATTTCTAAAGTGACGGCAGTTCCCAAGTAATCCTGCTGATCGCTTCTGAGAATTACAAAGAGCACATCAGATAAGGCAATGGATAGAAATGTCTCCTCGTTCAGGCCTGGATGCGTATCGATGAAGAGGTAATCCAAGTTCATCGATCCTGATATTTCGCTGAAACCTTCCGACATCATGGTTACTTCGTAACCCTCTCGCAAAACTTTCGTGATTTCATTGGCATCTAACGCCGCAGGAAAGACGAACAGCTTGCCATCCGTGACTTTCAAACTTTTCGAGACATCAACTGCTACTGAGTCAATTTCGCACTTTTTGAACAAAAAATCGTTTAATGTATATTTCAGTTTTTTATTTCCCAAACCAAATATGACATGCACGCCCGGGGACTGAATGTCTGTATCGATTACACCTACTCTTGCACCCTGCATTGCGCAGTAGGTGGCAAGGTTTGCCGTGATATTCGATTTACCGGTCCCCCCTCTAAAGGAATGTACAGAAATCGTTTTTCCCATTATTATTCACCTCAATCAATTTTCCTATTTCGTGTCTTTCTCTTTGAATATGGCATTTTTGAGATTCAATTTGTGAAAACCAACTAATTTCTTTATTGGTTCAATATATTTTTGATAATCTTGATAATCTTCCCGTAAAATAGATACGACTAAATTATCATAACTGTCGAGAGCAGATGTGTGAAAGAGATTCTTCCATTTTTCCGCGTTTCCTTTGAAAGCTTGGTGGATCTCTCCCGTTCTTACCTTCTTTACTTGCTCAGCAATTCTCTTATAATAATCAGATTGCTCGATTTCATCTATGGTATTTTTCACTTCTTTCTTATCCAAATTTATTTCAAACTTGTCTGGCATCAGCTCACCTACTTTAAGCTTTTACTCCTCAAATTTTACACTTACAAATCCGATGGATTCCATGTAATGATTATATAAATTGATTGCAAGAGTTAAAAATTCTCTGTATTTATCTTGTTCGTCTGAAATGACATAAAAAATGGCACTAGCGGCAAAATTGACTGCAGCACCCTTGTAATCATTCACCTGCAACTTTATTCCGGCTAACAATTCGTATAAACGAGCTAAAAAGGAGGGATCCCCAATCTGTTCGCACATTTCAAGGGGTTTTTCAAGGATTGAGCCGGCTTTGTCGAAATGATCTTGCATTATGTAGCAGCTTGCAAGCTCGAGCATCGCAAAACACGCGTGCCCTAGAGTATTTATATTCTCTTCAAAAAAGTCAATTCCTTTCTTAATTTCCTTCTCTGCTTGTTTATAATCCTGTCGCCTTACATTTACTTTAAATAAATTTAATTGAGTCTCCCCCAGAATAAAATTTTTAACGATTTTATTTTTTATCTTCTTGATTTCTTTCTGTATATCTTTTGCTTTTTCAAATGCTTCACTATATTCGTTGATCTGGGCCAGAGACACCATTAAATCGTTTTCTGCGATTGTTAGAACTAATTTAGATGCCTCTTCTTTCTTGATGTTATCGGTTATTGTTTTTAAATCCTCAATATTTTTCTTATAATCTTCAGATTTTTTCAATTCAAGAATTTTATCTATGAACATGTGATCTTTAGTTTCTAACTCTAACTGTTTGAGTATGTTTAACGTTTCCTTTCCTAAAATTTCTTGATCTACTGGAATCTTAAACGCATCGACGAGTATTTTGCCCTTCTCTCTCAGATCCCTATGCAACTTATTGCTCCAGTACTTCTTATCATCACTAAATTTCTTTGCAAAAAATTCCAAAATGATTAATTCTCCAATTGCTTCAATTACCTGCTCAACATTTTTCAACTTCAAGGCTAAATGAATCTTGATATCAGAGAGAAACGTCAAATTCTCAATATATTTCGGATCTTTAGTTTTCAGATACTTCTCCCAAGGCTTTGTAATGCTCTCCCTCGCTTTTTTCTCCTCGTTCTGGACCAGTAAAATCTCAGTTTTATGCTTTAAATACTCTACATATAAAGATTTCGTGAGTGTAGAATAATTCACGAATTCTTCCGGCTCAAGCTTCTTTTTTTCTTTGGTTAGAGAAGCCAAGCTCTTCTCTATGACATTTATTGCATCATCCACATACTTGAGTGCTTTTGGGTACTCTTGAATGACTGCATAAGTGTTTCCTATTTCCTCAAATGCCTGCCCAATTTTTGAATTCTTAATGTAGTCGTTTTTTATTTTTTTTGCGAATTTAATGGAGTCTTCGGCTGCTTCCTCAGACCTTAGCCAGTCTTCAGCCTCCCTTAGGACGATGGCAAGTGCTAGATACGTGTCTGATATCGCTTCCCAATCCTTCTTCTTTTCCCTCTTAAGTGTTGCTATTTGATCTTGAATCTTAGCAATCTCTTTCTGTGGATCCTTTCTGGGAGACGTGCCATTCACCAAGCCATTTTAGTTTCAAATTGTAACTTCTTCGTATTTTGAAGTGGGTAAATCTAATTTAGATCAATACTCTCAATTTGTGGTATAAATTCTTTTACCCCTTTTTTAAGTCTTGTTGTAGAGAAGTTTATAATATTCATACGGCTTCAATATCGGCGAGATATTCATCACCACATTTAGGACATTCCGGTTCTTTCTTTGCCATATCGGGTGATGATCTCCACGAGCAATTAGGACACTCCACATCATTCAATTTCTTCATTAACCGCCAGAGTGGGCTATGCCCTGTTCCACAGTCTGGACAGATGTTCACCATCTTTAACTCAGATTCAGACCCTTCCCAGCCGCAACGTGTGCATTTTTTATTGCCCAATTCAATTAACTCCTGTGTCCTCATGCACTAATGATAACTCTTATTAAAACGATTCGCATGAATTTGAATCAATAATAATCCTTTCTGATTTAAATTAATTGTGTAAGGGTGATAGAACGTGTTGATCGGAGATTTGGTTGCGCGAAATGCAAGGCAGCCCCATATAGCAAGAAGACGGGCTATAATTTTTAAGCAGAGAGAATATAATTGGCGGCAGTTAAATGAAGCGGCTAATTCCTTGGCGCACGCCCTGCAAGAGATGGGCGTAATGAAAGGGGATCGGGTCGCACTACTTTTGTATAATTCGGATGCAATCATGATTGCTGATTATGGAATTACAAAAATTGGGGTGGTCTGCCCCATGAATTACATGATGAGCAAAAAGGAAATGGCCTATATTCTGAACGATTCCGGGGCGAGAATCCTGATAATCAGCAACAATCTCTTGTTTAATATCGATCACATAAAAGCCGAGTGTCCAAAACTCGAAAAAATCATCGTGTATGACCAAGATGGGAGTGGAGTACCATCGGAATACATCAATTTCGATGATTTAATTACCAATTATTCAAAGGAGGAACCCGTTCCTTCAGAACCAATTTCAGATCGGGAAATGGCGTACCTGATGTATACGGGCGGAACCACGGGGCTCCCGAAGGGTGTGATGCTGAGCCATCACAATTTAACCATAAATGCATTGTGGTCAGCGTCTTTAAGTAAACATAAAGTTGACCCCGATGAGTATGTTACCTTGTGTGCTTTGCCTCTTTTTCATGCTGCGGCCAATATTGGTGTCATGCAGATTGCGCTGGGCGGCATTACCTTGGTTATCATGGATGGCTTTGTTATTTCAGAATTTTTGGAAAAGATGGTTAAATATAAAGTCGTTGGTTTTGGTTTGGTTCCCACGATGATTAATCTTCTTATCAATTCTCCTGAGATAGAAGAATATCGGGATTATTTACCAAGTATCATAGGGGTCGCTTATGGTGCATCTGCTATCTCGCCCGCAGTATTACGGCAAACAATGGAAACCTTCCCGAATGCTGACTTTTATCAACACTTCGGACAGACTGAGTACAGCCCAACAATAACCGTGCTGGAAGCCTCAGACCACGAGAAAGCCTTGGAACCCGGAAATGAATATTTACTGGCCGCCGCAGGAAGGGCACTCATTGGAACGGATGTAAAAATAGTCGACCTTGACGGCAATGAAGTACCTGTTGGGGAAGTGGGAGAGATAGTTGCTAGGGGAGACGGAACGATGATCGGCTATTGGAATCAACCCGAGAAAACTGCCCAAACTATTAAGGATGGCTGGTTATTTACGGGTGACATGGGGCGAGTGGATGAAAATGGGTATCTCTACGTGGTGGATCGACGAAAAGACATGATCGTTTCAGGCGGTGAAAACATCTATACGAAAGAGGTGGAGGATGCCCTTTATACCCACCCCGCAGTATTAGAATGTGCCGTTATTGGCATTCCAGATGATCGCTGGGGCGAAGCCGTGCATGCTATCGTCGTGTTGAAAAGAGGTTATAAGAAAGGGGTCAATGTAACAGAAGAAGACCTCATCGCCCATGTGAAAGAGGAAATTGCGCGTTATAAAGCTCCTAAAAGTATTAAGTTCAAACGTTCTCTACCTAAAAGTGCGCAAGGGAAAATCCTAAAGAAAGATTTGCGTAAAAAGCACTGGGAAGGGAAAGAAAGAAGAGTCGCCTAAAATATTTATTTCTTATTTCTTTATTCGTTTAGGTAACTTGAGTGCCCGTCGAACGATGGCGTCCATCTTTTTTCGTTTCTCTGCATCGAATTTCAATAAAAAATAATCCCGTAATTTTTCGGAAGAGTAATAAAAATTCCAACAATCCCCAAACTGATTAATATCCCAACGAGCAACACGATTAAAAACGGCTTTTTAGAATCTAAATGCATCCTGTAAAAATAGAGCACGAGTTTTCCTCCAAGATAAAGGGCCAGTATGAAGAAAGGGATAAGAAATAGACAAATAACGAATGGAGGGACATGCAGAATCCCCGAAATACGAAAGATATCACTGGTGCCTCCAATTGGATTGGGAGACATTTGAATTATTCCGTAGTAAAAGAATACGCCCAAGATGCCTACTAGATAAATGATGATAGACATAAAGGAAAGTAATTTACTTCGCCTAAAGTAGAGAAAGAGAATGCAAATTAAGACCGTAGCAACGATGAGTTCGCTTAAAAATCCTGCAAAATAGATTAGTACCCGTTCAAAAGAGGTGAAGGTGCCACTAATATAGACTCTTCCATAGCCTGTGAGATCCATTTCGATATATTCATAATAGCCACCGTGTAATATGGCGCTGAACCCGTGCCCATACTCATGAATCAAGCTAAATAAGAAATTGAAGCCAAAAATCAGACAAAGAATAAAAATACAGGAAATAACCATTTGTGTCTTCGTTTCGACAGTAAATAAAGTATTTGAAGCGTCACTTAAAATGGTCCTAAGTCGTTCCATAATGCGACTTCTTTTAATTTTATTATAATTGAGGATTAAATAAGTACTGAGAATGATGAAAATGGTATCTGATGCTAGAAGGACCCAAATCCAAGAATTATTAAAATAAAAAGGGTCTATTTGATCCAATCGAACTAGATACCATGCATATCCTCCATCAAAAGAAACAAAACTCGTATGGGTCCAACTAATTCCCCATCCTTTAGACTCATTTTGAAAAAATATTGCCTTAAAATTTCTAGTATTTGATGGATCGGATAAATCTATCCAGTTTTTCCCTCCATTTTGTGTATAGAATAATGTTCCAAATGTTCCGCAAACCCAACCATGGGATTCATTTAAAAAATGAAGGTCAAAAAGCGAAGCATCTGTCAAATTGAATTTATTCCAAGTGATTCCACTGTCATTAGTAAAAATAAAAGCCCCGTGATCACCAATAATCCATCCATTAAACTGATCTACAAACAATATTTTCCGATAAAGCTGTGAGGGTATTGAATAATTTACCCAAGAATTCCCGCTATTATCCGTCCGAAAAACTAGATTCGTAGGATTCAGTGAAGTGTTACCTTGGTAAAGTGCCCATCCCTGACTTTCGTTCATGAAATAAATACTTTTAAAAATGCTCATATTGAAGTAAATAGGTGGCACCATTTTTAACATTCGAGAGGGAGTAATATTTAGTTGAATGTTCCATTGATTCCCACCATTTATAGTTTTTAATATCAATCCGGAGGATGTCGTAGCCCATCCTGTAGTTACATTGATAAAGTAAAAGCTCGTAACTTCAAAAGGTACATCTTCTGTTTGGAGATTCCAATTTAAGCCTCCATCTTTACTTTTATAAATTTCTCCACTATTTCTTTCGAGTATCCAACCATTTTGGTCGGAGGCAAATTGTACTTGGATAAATGACTGTAGTGCATTTATTTGATATTTCTCCCAGAATTCACCCCCATTACGAGTAATGAATATATGACCTGAACTACCAACGATCCATCCATGGCTTGAATTAAAAAAATAAATGTCATGTAATTCATAAAACTGAGTTTCTATATGATTATTATATGCTCTACAGTATGAATTAACAAAATAGAAAATGGTGAAAAGAGAACTTACCAGAATTAATAAGGATAATAAAACAAACCCTCTTTTTCCCATTATTAATCAATAATTCAATGGTAGGGGATATATAAATGTCTTTTGAATTGAGATATAATTCCATTTAAATCTAAACAATTTAGATTGGTATTTATCCTTTCCAACGCAAAAAATACTGGACCGGAAGAGAACGAAGGGTCGCATGAAACCCTATTCACATTTTCTTTATTCTTTTAGGTAATTTAAGAGCCCGACGCACAATGGCGTCCATCTTTTTTCGTTTCTCTACAGCAAATTGGAATGCGTAAAATCGAAAATTTTTTTCTATCTTCTCAGAAGAAACGATTCGTTGCTCTCCATTTGGATCGTTGATGAGGAAATTATAGTGATTTTTGTTTACTTGTTCCATTCCCCGGACTGCAAGCCAATGGTAGCCCAAGCCAATGATGAGTCCGTCAGGCACGTGTTGATAGAGCGTCTGTAGTTTCTTCTTATTCTCTTTCCCATCCAAGAACAAACAACCCGTCCCATCAGGGCTTGGGAAGAGGATTTGTTGCCCTCCGTAGAAATACGCCAGCATTTTTAACTCTAGATTGGTCTTCATCTCGAATACGTACTCGTAAAATGCAATTTTTCGAACTATTCCCTTCTTGAGGAACAAACGAATGTCCGATACTTTATCATGCTCTTTGAGGGTGAGAAAGGCGTTCATCCGATCTTCCAGTTGCTGTAACAACACGATTTTGAAATAGGAATATTCATCTTGGAAGGTCTTCCGTAAATAGTAGGCTAAACTGCGATTGAAACACATTTTCATCAAGAGATATGCTTCCGCCAATTGCCATCCAATTCTGCCTCGATAAAAAGGTTCCACGCGCATCTTCGTAGCGATGTCATTTAGCAGGAGTTCGATCGAAGTGCCTTCGGGTTTTGCAATCATCAATAGTGAGGACAGCCCGCACGTGTTTGTCAATTGCATGTAATGAGGAATTGGATTGTAAGTCATACGCCTTCACTCAATAGATGCTAATCATCATTATAAAACCTTCGCGAGGTCGTAAAAGAAGACACTCAAATTTTCAGTTTGAGTTGTAGCATAAAATTTTAAAAAACGTTCAAATCAATGTAACTCAGATATTTATTATTTTAATATTATGAATAAACTCAGGATATGAGAAAAAATAGAAAATTGGTGAAAAAAATTGCTTAAAACTCGTATGACAGAAATGCTTGGTTGCAAGTACCCCATAATGCTTGCTGGTATGGGGCCTTTCTCAACTTACAAAACAGCAATGCAAGTCGCGAATGCGGGTGGCATCGGCTTGACTAGCCATTGGGGGATCCTCTCAAAAGTGGACCCAAAAACGCATTTGATTAGCGATGCGCCAGATGCAAAATTGATCTCTGCCGTAGAGAAGATGAAATTCGATCTAAACTATATAGCGGAGCATGCAGATGATGGAGCGGTGTTTGGGTGTAATATTCGCGTTGCCCGCATTCAAGTGGATGCACCCTCCGTGATTCGAACTGTTTGCAAGGCAAGGGATAAGAATCCAAAGTTGAAAGAGGCGATTAAATTAATTGTTACCTCCGCAGGAAATCCACTGCCCCCTAATAAGTTAATTAAAAAAAGAGGCCCCGATTTACTCCACCTCCACGTGTCCCCGTCGCTCAAGCTCGCTGGAGTCACCCTTGATAAGGCAGGGTGTGATGGTGTGGTCGCGGTAGGCTACGAAGGAGGCGGTCACCAGAGTTACGAGCAGGTCACGACCTCCGTACTCATCCCGGAGGTCCGCGAAAAATACCCCGATAAGCTGATCATTGTAGGAGGCGGAATGGTCACGGGACGGTCACTGGCATCTGCACTAGCACTCGGGGGTGACGGAATCCAGATGGGGTCGAGATTCATCGCAACGAGTGACGGCGACTTTCACGAAAACTGGAAGAATGTAATTCCATCCCTTGACGATACGAGCACGATGATGTGCGATGGTGCGTTTGGACCCATCAGACTCATGAAAAACAAGTACGCCTTGTCGCACCCACTCCGCATGAGCAGAGAAGAACGCATCGCCCTGGAAAAGAGTATGGGAAACGTTGAATCGCAATCAGATAGGTTCAAAGAAGATATGATGCGCTACGATCTCGTCTATAAGGGCGACATCGAGAATGGTGCAGTCCTCCTTGGACAAACAGTCGCGTTGATCCACGACCTCCCGACCTGTAAAGAAGTCATCGACCGGATGATGAAGGAAGCCATCGAAACCATCAAGGAAATGAATACCAAAGTCGCGCCAGGCATCCTTGCACAATAATATATAACTATCTTTTTTACTTTTTTTTATCAATCAATACTGATGCGAGGTAATTTCTGGACTTCTTGAATATTAGACATTTTTATAAATTATGGCAAATCCGCTTCCCATCAGAATGGATCCTCCCGCTTGTAAGAGGGGCGTTCCATAATGAATGAATTCAGCAGGGATGTACTGCGTGATCATGTACGCTTCAGGTAAATCTCCCATTACGCCCAACACAAAGAGGACAAATCCGACAGTGACGATCAACCAAGCAATCTTTTGTTCCCTTGATAAAGCCGTCTTTGCAAGATAAAGAAAGAAATAGATGGGAACGAATGCGATTACGAAAAATAATACGATAACGCCAGTCATTGCCCATACAGCAGCGCCAGTAAAGTATAACATGCAAGTGAAAAAGATTTCAGCGAGCGAAAAGATTGTAAGAATATATCGCGTGTTTTTTTTCAGTCCTGTTTTTATTACATTTCGTTCAAAAACGAAATAAAAGATAGCAATGCCAGTATAAGATATAATATAATATGTAAAGCGAAAGCCTAAATTCAACCCTGTTATGCCGAAGTTAGTATCAATAATATCGTAATAAGAACCAATCCCGAAGTAGCGGCGAATAGTCTCTATGGTTCGAGCTATTGTGAAAAAAAGGGCGAACATTCCTATTCCTAGAATGAAAGGTTTAGCTTCTTCACCGATCTTAAAGTATTTTTTTATAAAAAGTGCAGCTAATATTGCCCCTGATCCCGAAGCTATTAGCCAGAGAACCGGTTCAACTAATAAATCTAAAAGTCTTCCGTTCATTTTAATCCCTAAAAATAATACTTAACTCCCTTATCTTATGATTCTTTTTTTATTTCTATAAATTTAAGTGATATCAATTTAATTTCTTTCTTTTTCCAAAGCTAAAATAAGGGATGTCCATGTAATCCAATTATTAGTCAGCAATCTTGATTCCAATAATTGATTAGGTTATCCATATGGAAAAACAGGAGAAAAAGAATATCATCCGACCAAAACAAGTGCGCATTTATTTAAAATTAGCGTTGATTAGAAAAGTTAATCAGGTCATTTTAGGAACATCCCTATGCTTATTCGTTTCATTGGTAATCTTTTCAGCGATTTCCCATCCGACACTCATATTTTGGCCAGATATTTTATTAACGGTCATGTTTTGGTTGTTCTTAGGATTTCTTTTTGCTTATTCCTTCACCGACGATCCAGTAAGGCTAATTAAACCAGGGATTCCGGTTGTTGGAAACGTTATTTTTATCGTCATGATTTATTTGCTCTCAATGTGGTATTATTTCAATTTTGCGAACATCTTACCAATTGCCTACGCAATATCCCTGATCCTATTCATTGCCTTATGCGTTGGGGCCGGAATCACTTTAGTCGCCAACGCTTACAATTTAATCTTTCGGTTCAAATACAGAAAGCAGAATTTGAGCTTGTTTAAAGCGTATCGGAGTGGGAAAATAAAGACCGTTTTGATCATCGGGTTGCTATTACTGGGGATTCCCTTCGCGATCATGGCAATTCCTGGCGTCCTGCAAATCCCCATCACGATAGAACCGAAGAATTATCAAGCCGAAATCGCGTTTTGGGGAGGATATGGGAGAATTAATTCTACGATTGGCCAAGAATTAAACGAGCATGGAGCGACGGTTGTTTTTTGCTGTTTTGAAAATGTCTCAGAACCTGGTCCTGGAAGAACGGCTTTTGTAAATACAATAACCGGTTATAACAATTCGTATCCTAATATGTCCATCTATTTAAGTGTCGTCGGGTACCCGGGCGCGTTCGTTTGGGATGGGAATACCCAGAATGTGATCGATTACGCAAAAGTGCTCATTTCCGTGATACAAGAGCAAAACCTCACGACCGTAAAAGGGCTGGCCTTCGATATTGAGGGCCCCTATGTTCATTTAATTCAGGATGTCGATGCCAGCCCAAATCGTGAGAGACACGATCAAGCGATGGACTTGTGGTACGATTTTTTCAACTGGACGGACTTCAATGCACCCGAAGTAGAACTCCTGGCAATTAATTACGTGGAATCGGCGGTTGACGTGTTTGATGGAGATTATGATCTCCACTACATGAGGCGCTTTTCGTTCCTCGATCTGGACACGAACGCCTTGGATGAATATGCGCCTATGAGTTACAGGTGCTGGTATGGGGGGGAGCCGCCTTATGGAGGTACCACCGACGATCCCCTCATCGGGTACTTGGATGGGGGACCCTACTGGATCTACACGGAGCTGAGCCTGTTGGCCGAGGCGCTGGATACTAAATTTGGAAATCACGACAAGATGGGAATCTATCTAGGCATCACGAATTGCACTTGTTACACCGCTGCGAGCCAGGGATTTGACAACCTGGTTCGAGATGCGCTCATCGCCAAGCATTTCGGAGTCAAACGGATCACCATCTTTCTCTTAACGACGGTAATAGAAAACGGATACTCCATGGGAGGGGTGTTCGATAGCTACGGAAGCGATTTTTTGGACCGATTCAACGATTCAATTAACGGGGCGGGTTCCACTCAGCCGTTTCAGATCTCGTATAAACCCAAGTTCAATATATTTTTAACTTTTGGTCACGTGGATTACTTCTGTTATGATACTTATGCGAGTTTGAATTCGTTTATCGGGATTATTTACGTTTGCCTCTTGTTCGTGGGAAACGGCGTGGTTGCGTATTACGGGTGGAAAAGAATCAAAGCGAAAGTGGAAACGACTAAATCATTCTGAATTTAACTTTCTTTTTTATTACATTTGAGGTGGGCGGATAAGAATGCTAAAAACCAAGATCATAAAGTTAATATTTACTCTTGTAAATAATATTTACTAATGTATAGAAAAATTACAGGTGGTTGTTATTAAACACGATTCAGTCGTTTTACCTGCAATTAGAATTTCAAAGAAACTATGGAAATACTTAGAGAAATTGATGCAAAAGAAAATGTTTACTAATAAAAGTGAAATGATAAAAGAAGCATTGAGAGAATACGTAGAAAATCATCAAGAGGAAGTTAAAGAAACTACATTTAATATTGTTGATTCAAGATTAATTTTAGAAAATGAAAGAATTTTAGAGAAAGCACGGGAAGATGAATTACTTGAATGGGCAGAGAAAATACGCACTGGATAGTAGCATTTTAATCCAAAAATATTACGTAAAGGATCAACTAACTCAATCAATAATCCAAAATGGAGTAACTAATTTAGTAGCATTATCGGAATGTTATTACATCATATGTCGAAAAGAAAATAACAAAGCAGCATTAAATTACATCGACGAATTAGTTAAAACAGTAAAAATTATACCCACAGAACAAATAATAAAAATAGCAGGGCAGTTTAAATGTAAATATCCCATCGCATTAGCTGATTGTTGGACATTAGCAACTGCTTTTGCTCTCAAAATTAATGCGATTTTCGCCTTTAAAGAAAAAGAATTAGTAAAAAATTATGATGATTTATCAAAGGAAGTCAAAATTGATTTTTTTGAAGATTTATCCTGATGATCTTAACTCATTTTCTTCTTTTTGAGCCAAGTTAATGGATATCCGTGAAGACCGAGAAGGTGCCCGACTTCGTGGACAGTGCCAAATTGGATGAGATCTGTTGGAAGGTGCCCGTTCAAAGTCGTGACAAAGCAAATGCCGTCAAGGAGATACGTAATTCCCAGAATTGGAAAGACTGTGTGAAGAACCCGAGAGATAAGGAGACCAGTGGGGGCTAGCCAGTGATTAGTAACGACCATTATGGCAGAAGTTTTTTCCTGTGGGATTGCTTTCTTCAACTTGCGCGTCATTCGCGAGGTATTTAGGAATCGTCCCCGAATTGCTTTTCGATAATCGATCTTTTCACTAAGGAGTTCGATTTCAATCTCGAATTCATCAATGATTAGTCCTGAAATCATTTGAAGAATGTCATCTTCCACCGCATCAAGTGTAATAAGATGAATTTTCTTCAAATCGGGATTATAGGCCAGTTTTAACCCCGTAACAACCCTGAACAAGCGTAAGAGGGCCCATTCATTCAGGTTGTATAGGTTTCGAGTTAGTCTTTCCATAACTCACATAATGAAAAATAATCTTAGGATAAAAAATTTGGGCATATTATCACGATTTTAGCAATTTTTTCCTATATTTTGAAAAGGTTTGGAATTTTAAAGAAATTTGGTAATTATAGAATTTTAAGAGGTAATGATATGGGATTAGTCCGGAAAATTAAGAGAATTTCAAAAAGTTGGTCAACCATGGAAGGTGCAGGCGTGCGATTAAAGCGGGTTTTGGGGCAGCAAGATGTTTCCTTGATAGATCCGTTTCTATTGCTGGATGATTTTCATTCTAATAATCCGAATGACTATATTGCTGGCTTTCCCTGGCATCCGCATCGCGGCATCGAAACCATCACTTACATGCTTCATGGGAAAGTCGAACATGGGGACAGCATGGGTAATGGAGGTGTCATCGAGGCAGGAGATTGTCAATGGATGACAGCAGGCTCTGGCATCATCCATCAAGAAATGCCTAAGTTTGAGAACGATGATACACTATTATGGGGCTTTCAACTCTGGGCAAACCTCCCGGCATCGCATAAGATGATGGATCCAAGGTATCGGGACGTGACTAAAGACCAAATACCGGAAGTCACGCTCGAAAATGGAGCGACGCTAAAAATAATTTGTGGGAAAGTGAATGGGACAAAGGGACCGGTGCAGGATATTGTCACGGAGCCAGAGTATTTAGATATCACGATCCCTCCAAGCTCGGAATTCACGCATCCCGTGAAGCGCGGGCATATCGCCTTTGCGTACGTAATAGAGGGAGAGGGATATTTCGAGGCAGATGGTAAGCCGGTCAGTACAGAACATCTCGTTATCTTTGAAGATGGGGATGAGGTTAGAATTACTGCCACAGAGAAAGGCGTTCGGTTTCTCTTGATTTCAGGCAAACCTCTCAAAGAACCGGTTGCGTGGTATGGCCCAATTGTCATGAATACCGAAGAAGAGTTAAGGTTGGCTTTTGAGGAATATCGAAAAGGGACATTCATCAAGTAAAGGTTAGTTTTTTTTTCCATAATTTTTGTTTTATAGATGAATTGAATTTACAAATTCCTTTCATCGACCTAAAAAAATATTAAAACTACAAATATGATAATTTTACATGATTCACTTACGAATTATTTTTTTTCATATGATGTATTGGGGCTGAAGAAAGAATGAGAAATCGTTATACCTGTATATTGACGGTAATTTTAGTTCTGGTTATAATTTTTACTTGTACATTAAATTCGCAGAATATCGAAAATAGATGGAAGATGGAAAATCAAGATGTGTGCATACATGCGGGATCTGCGCCGCCAATGAGTCTACTGAAAGTGTTCTATCCAGCTTCAAATTTAGCTTCTCAAGATCCCGCTCTAGTCGTGGATGATGATCAGAACATCCACGTAGTATGGCAAGATTCTTTCATCAATGATCCCCCAAAGCATATTTTTTATAAGAATTACACGGCGGCTACGGGGAGATGGAGTGCGACCCTATGGATTTCCACGGAATCAACCTCAATTGCGGAGGACCCAGCACTGGCGGTAGATGGGGATGGGAATGTTCACATTGTTTGGCAGGACAATTCATTGTTAGACGGTTCTAATGATTATGATATTTTCTACAAGAATTATACGGCGGCCACGGGCACGTGGAGCACGACCTTCGTGGTTTCCACGGAATCAACTTCCACCTCGTACCATCCCTCACTTAGGGAGGAAAATGGGACTCTCCACCTCGTATGGGAGGACCAGACACCTTTAGATGGACCAGGTTCCGATTGGGACATTTTTTACAAGAATTACACGGTAGCTACTGGCACTTGGAGTAATACTACTATAATTTCCACGGAATCAACCAGCTGGTCTATTTCAGCTTCTCTTGAAGTAGAGCAAAATGGGAACATACACATCGCATGGCAGGATAGCACAGCTTTAGATGGAAATACCGATTATGATATATTCTACAAGAATTACACGGCGGCTACGGGCACATGGAGCAATACCACGGTGATTTCTACAGAATCAAGCTCAGGAGCTCGGAATCCAGCGCTTGTAGTGGGGGCAGATGGGACCATCCATGTCGCATGGGATGATGTGACAAATTATGATGGAGCTGGTACCGATTGGGATATTTTTTACAAGAATTATACGGTAGCTACTGACACGTGGGGCACGACGCAAGTGATTTCTACGGCATCAACTGGGCCAGCTGAGCATCCAGCGCTTGCAGTGGGGGCAAATGGGACCATCCATCTCGTATGGGATGATGGAACTGGTGGAAATCCGAGTATTCTTCACCAGAATTACACCGCGGCTACCGGCACCTGGAGTAATGTAACGGTGATCTCCACGGAATCAAGCTGGGTTTCTGAGAAACCAACGCTTGCAGCGGATGAAAGTGGGAACTTGCATGTTGCATGGGAGGATCAGCATCCTTATGAGGACGCAGGGACGGATAAGGATATTTTTTACAAAATGCTGATTTATAATAACCTACTCCCAGCAATCAATACACCATCCGATTTTTATGCGGAACTGGAAGATGATGCAATTGTATGGACAATTCTAGATAATACGGTCAGGAACACGTCTTATGTAATTACCCGGAATAACCAATCCTTTAGAGAAGGAACATGGAGGTCTAGTGAAGACATAATAATAAATATTGATGAATTAGAAATTGGCACGTGGAATTATACGATTGTTGTGGATGACGGGATAGGTGGAATTGTAGAAGACGAGGTTTTCGTGGTTACGCCATTATTTGGGATGAATTCCGAATGGGTCTCATCGGAATCTACCGTAGAATCTAGATCGCCAGATCTTGGAATAGATGGAACTGGAAATATCAACATCGTTTGGGTCGATCGGGCAAATCTTGGGGGTAAAGATTATTTGGATGATTTTGATGTTTTTTACAAGAATCTCCCAATAACTTCAGGCCAATGGAGCAACACTACTGTAATCTTCCCGGAATCAAATTACACATTCACTTCTGGACCAGCCCTTGCGGTGGACAGCCTTGGAAATAGTCATATTGTCTGGTATGATGGTACAAATTACAGCGGTGCAGGAACGGATTTAGATATTTTTTATATTAATTATACGGTAGCTACTGGCATGTGGAGTAACCTCACCATTGTTTCTACAGAATCTATTTCCTCCTCTTTTACTCCAGCTATTGCGGTGGATAGTGATGGGAATGTCCATGTCGCATGGCAAGACCAAACAAATCTTTCTGGGGCGAGTACAGACTGGGACATTTTTTATAAGAATTACAACGCAACCACTGGTATATGGAGCAATACTACTGTGGTTTCCACGGCATATGCGGAACCAGTATGGGAACCTTTTGTGCATTCAGAACAGCCATCTATAGCAGTAGATCAAATTGGGAATGTTCATCTCGCCTGGCGGGATAAATCCAATTATAGCGGTTCCGATTATGATTATGATATATTTTACAGGAACCTCACCGTTTCTACGGGCACATGGAGTAATTTCACAGTTATCTCTACTGAATCTACCGAAGAGTCAGCTACACCCTCTCTTGCAGTAGATGGCTTTGGTAATATCTATATTGCCTGGCGGGATAAGATTAACTTTCTTGCAGATACAGACATTTTCTTCAGGAATTATACTGCCTCTACTGGTGTGTGGAGCAATACAACCATGCTTACCCCAGATTCAATTACCGACTCTCGGAGTCCATCTCTCGCAGTGGAGGCAAATGGGAATATCCATATTGCGTGGGAAGAGAGGACTAATTACGGTGATGGGGATTGGGATATGGATATTGTCTATCAGGAATGGAGACCTTCCATGGGACGATGGAGCCCGACTACTATAGTATCTAGGGAATCAACAACTGACAGTGGAGATCCATCACTAGCAGTTGATAGCGATGGGAATGTCCATATTGCATGGCAAGAAAATATCCAGCAGGTCGCAGATAGAAGTATTTTTTATAAAACAGTTCTCTACAAGAACTCCCCACCTGTAATAACAAGTCCCTCCAATCCATATTATGAATTAGGGTCTTTGGGAAATTCGCTTAACTGGTTTATTGCCGATATCGGCGTGCATTCCCCGACTTACATCATTCGCAGAAACGGGACGTTGGTTGCGGATAGTACTTGGACAGCTAATGATAATATCACCTATGATTCAGATGGATTAGGTGTGGGGATATGGAATTTCACCTTGACCGTAGATGATGGCCTGTATGGAATTACCTACGATGACGTGATTGTGACAGTGAATGATCGCCCGATAGTTTCCCAACCCGTTGATTTGACGTATCAGAACGGGACCATGGAATATTTGAATCCTTTAATTGAGTGGATTATCACGGATAGCTTTCTCAACAGTTCAGCTGCCTATACGATAATTCGGAATGGCACGGAAATCGAAAATGGAACGTGGTCGTCTGAGATCAACGAGAATATCATTAATACAAGTTTAGATACGTTAGGTATTGGATATTGGTATTATACGATCACAATTGATGATGGCATTACTGGGTTTAACTGGAGTTTAAACGACACGGTTCTTGTCACAGTTAATGATCCGGTTGCTGTAACGACACCAAGTGATTTGGTTTATCAGTTTGGTGCCACGAACCAAACGATCAGCTGGATCATCACGGACCTCGTTTCTCCAGACCCGACATATATCATTACACGGGGTGGTGCGCTCGTTGCGAGTGGGAACTGGAGTGCGGACGTGCCAATCACCATTGATGTGAGTGCACTAGGTGTTGGAACCCACTATTATAAAATAATATTATATGATGGCGCAGGCGCCACAATTTCTGATGAAGTTATGGTCAAAGTCAATCCTGAGCCACTCCAACTCTGGCCTTATATCGTGATAGTAATTGCGATTGCTGTTACAGCTGGCTTGCTATACTATCTCCGCCGGGAAGGGCTCATCGGGAGAAAACCCCCAATTAACGTGTTTGTCAGTCATGCCATGGCTGATTATGAAAAATATAAAGTAGGAGAGCTTGCTTCCAATTTAGAGAGTAAAAAGCAGGTAAAGCAGGGCTTCATCTGTGAGCAAGATATGAAGGCGAATATCGATGAGTGGATGGAGCAAACGGTTCCCCTCTCTCATGTTTTTGTTTTTATCGCTACCAAAAATTCGATCAAATCCAGGGATTGCAAGCGAGAGATTAAACTGGCTCGGGAGAATGACATTTTCATCGTACCCCTCAAATCGGAAGAACTAAAGTGGGAGCAGTTAGCTAAGCTGGATATGCACCGCGAATTTGGCTTCGACTATACGTATGAGAATTTTGACGAGATCGTGCAAAATCTATCTGAATATCTTGACAAATTAAAAATAGACCTGGATAAAATGCATGTACAATTAAAGAAATCGTCAATCTTATTTATGCCTGCGCTTGAAACGGAATTAAACCTTAGTGAAATTCAAATGCGACGGCTGATCAAAATCCTTATCAAAAACGGGGATGTTTTAGGCGTCTGGAGTACTGACAATAAAAACTTTCTGAAGGATAAAGAGGTCTTACGTCGAATCAACGCCTATAATATCACGCCAACTCAATCCAATTTTGAGAAACTCATGGAACTTATTGGCATTTCTGAGGAATCTCGAGCCACCCTTCAGACTATCTTGATAAAAAAATTGAAGAAGGATCTTGAGCAAACTCCTGCCTCAAAAGAGAAACTTCCTGCGGCACCAAAAAGATAGAATTTAATACCCACATTAATGCAATGCTCCCCAGATGGATTACTCGGGCAGACCATTGAAAATCTGTTTCATAGTTTTTCGATAAGCTTGAAATGCAGCACGTCCTTTCTCAGTGAGATGGAGCATCGTGTGGGGCTTTCTGAAGACAAATTCCTTTTCAACGTCGATATATTTAGCGGCTTCGAGTTTACTCATATGGGAGGAGAGATTACCAAAAGTTAATCCAGTTTGGCGCATTATGAATAGAAAGTCAGCGCTTTCCACCACGTATAAGAGTGCCATGATCTTCAAGCGAGCGGGCTCATGGATGAGTTTATCGATTTCTGTAATAGAATCTTTTTTTTCATTAGGGGGGGCTTTATTGGGGGGCATCAGCGATCTCCTTGGATGGCAATGGATATTTTCGTATGAACCGAAGAAGATATATCAAACCCATTATCAGAAGACTGCCTCCAAACAAACCGTATGAAATGAGTGCGCGAAAGGGACTACCAGTAAAGGAACGTAACACTTCATCAAAAGGCCAAGCTAAACCGCATAACACCGCGATTGCGTACAATCGGGTAAAATTTAGATGGTATGCAATTATACTAATTGGGAGCGTGACAATCAATAAAGAAATGATAATTATCCCACCAATTCCTACAAATAAACTCTGTTGGAGTAGATTATTCGCCGTTAAAATTACGAGGATTGTTGTCGCAATTACGAAAAGGAGTGTGATCATTAGGAGTTTCTTATGGGCAGCAGTGCGTTTAGGACCAAATTTAGCTACTCCTAAGCGCGGGTTTGTGATATATTTCTTACCCAAGAAAAACGTCATGAAGCCAACAATCCCATAGACTATGAACAATAGGGCAAACCAAGAAGAATCAAAGAAATTAGTAATGGTCATGTTGAAACCCCCGCCCATGATCATAATGCCGATATCCATTTCAACTAAACCATCTTGAAAGGTTGAAGTAAAGGCGCGTCTTTCAATTTGTTTTAAATCGATTTCATTCGACATTTTTTCATCACTTTGAATTTTTTGATTTCATCTAACATAGCTTTGTATTGCAAAGTATTTAAACTTTGTGTCGCAAAGTACTTTGTAGGACTCGTGCGCTATGAAAAAAAAAGAGGTTATTCAGGGAGTCCATTAAAAAATTGTTTCATGCTTTCCCGATAGGCTTGGAACGCGGCGCGCCCTTCTGCGGTAAGGCGGAGCATATTATGTGGCTTCTTGCCTAATAAATCTTTCTCAACCATAATACGTGCTCCAAATTCTTGGATACGGGATTTCCAATAAACCTGGCACAAGACTCAATATTTTATCTACTTCTGGGACTTTTTTTCCTGTGATGCCTTGTCTTTTTTTTTGTTTGTTGTTGTTAATGTATATTTAAATAGAGCTTAATCTAAACCAACTATGACTAAAAATACTGCGTTCATATGCCTTCTTTTTAACAATTTTTTAAGTTAAAAATCGACACATAAGGAAAAAATGGGAATTGAAAAAAATGAGTAAAAGAAAAGCCGAACCAGAACAAGAACCAACAAGAAACCAAGAAAAAAGCCCCGCAGAAGCCCCCTCGAATAAACAATGGCCTGGATGCTGCGACCAATGCAGTTCTGATTGGAAGAATAAAGAAACTCTTCCTGATAGTAACGAATTATTAAATGTATTTCTGATAGTTATTGGGGGAATAACCGTGATCTATGGGTTATCCTATTTTTTTCCGTATCTCTTTACCTGGCTCCAAGATATCACCACCAACCCGGATTTCCAAACCTACTTCACAGTACTAGGTTCTATTCATGTTATTTTAGGATGTTTTGCAATTATAGCGGGGGTCGGCATGTTTCAAGAACAGGAATGGGCATGGGGCATGGCGTTATTAATATTGACGTTCATTATAATAAATGCGATAGTAACATTGATTAATACGTTAGCGGGAGGTTCCTTCTCGCTAGATAACATAAGTTTCTGGATTCAACTTGTATCGGTACCGTTTGCAGCGTTAGGAATTCCATGGCTTCTCGCGACTAAAGAGCGGTATTTTTAAAATCAGACTGAATAGAAGCATGAGCAATTGACGCTACTATTCTTTAAAAAAGTTAAATTTATTGGAATTTGAGTGAAGAAAACCGGGAAAGTGAGTGAATAGAAATGAAAGATATCCTCAAAAAGCTATCACTATTTTTGATATTATTCGGTTTTAGTTTCTTGATTATAACTCAATTCACTATTGTAGAACAAACTGCACCTCCTCTTAGGACTTTTGACCATATTCCATCTGGAAATCCTTTAGCAACCTGTAATGGGGCGTTAGGTCCCACGCCAGCTGCTTATAATTATTCCGGAGCAGGCCCATCCTACCCAGTTCTGGAGACATTCAATGAGACCGCGAAATTGGCTAGTACCCAAGCCGGTCTGAGTTATGGGACGAATATCAGTCTCGGGTTGTCGCCAGGCTATCCCTCCCAGAACGCGAGCAGAGTATTCGGAACGGTGACATCGCTAGTCGAGAATCACCCTGGGGCGTTCGACAACGATTTTTCCGGGGGGTGGGAAGACTGGACGGCGTATGAGTATGATGCAGGGTCAGATGGTGGCTATATGAACGAATCCCATGTTCCCGGAAGCCCACAATACGTCCAGATCTCCATGGATGGGCAAAAAAATCCGCAGACCACGTCAGTAGGAGGGTTTGACGCAGGCATGGATGGGGGGGGTTATGATTGGACTTACACAGAGGAATATGCATCAGATGTTGGCGATAGTGGCACGGGAACCCGGCTCTATGGCATTCGCTCGTGGAGTGGATCTACTAATTACTATTTTTATCTCCATGAGCAGGGGTATGCAACGGTGGGGAGCCATGATACATGGTGTAATTATGGAACAATTGAGCATGCCGATTATGATCTGCATGTATTCAAGATCACGTCCCCCTCATTCCAACATGGGATCCAGACAGGGCCAGAGGCAGGGAACGAGATCACCGGTGCAACATTGACGGTGCGATGGAACGTCCATAGCCCTGATTTTGATGATCCGAATAATGATGCTTACTTAGATGTTAAGTTGAGCACGAATGGGGGGTCGAGCTATACTTCACATCGCCTCTGGACAAGAACTGGGAACAATCCGAGTGGATGGTATGTATCAACATGGGATGTGGGCTCGATAATCCAAGCAACTAGTTTTGATACCAATCTCAAGATTCAGTTGAAATTCTTTGTCTATCTAGCGTCGAGCAATTCCGGAGATCCCGAATATCTGTCCTGCGATATCGATTACGTGACCTTAGAAATTGACTATAATGAGTCGCGAAAATTTTCCGCTGGGAGTATAGCGGGATTACAAAGCGACAGTTACAATTATTCGAAAGATACCCAGGCGGCCAGCTTTAGCTTTGATTACAAGTTATCCCAGAATTGGGATGATGTTGGAGGAAATACGCATGCATGTGACCATACGGAAATAGCGCTCTGGATGTCGAACACCAGTACGGGCAGTCCGGCGTGGGTTTGGGTCCATTCACTGGATGATGATGGATTTTTTGTTAAGGACAATACTTGGCGTACAATTTCGAGTCCAATCGATCTCACAACAGGGTTAGGGCAAGATGGGGCGGTACCTCAGTTTTATTTCCGGCTAGCTGTCCACTGGAAGGACAATTGGGGTCCTCTCACCAATGATTTACTCACAGTTGATTTTGATAATCTTGAATTTGATTTTACCGCAGATATTTTACCTGAAGAGGCGCAATTATACATATATGATGCCACCTATGGTGGTCCGGATATTCCGGTTCAATCCTTGGGTTATGGCAGTGGTTACTTTGATTCTCAGACAACACATAATTGGACTGGTACATTTCAAGGAGGTGCAACCCCTGATCTGCAGTGGGTAATAAAAAATCCATATTATCAAGGAGCTTCTGTAAGCATAACACACGGCGACATTTTCATGGAGGAATCATATCTAACCAATGCAACGACCCGATTTTCGTGTAAAGCGAATTCCACAAACACTTGGTATTTCGATTGGAATTCCGCACAAAAACAAGATGATGCAAGGACTTCGTCGGAACAAATGGAAATAACAGGCGTTCCAAGTGATTGGGGCGATGAATACGTTAATATTTTTCCTTCAGATAATGGTGAAAGCGCCTACAAGGCAGGAGCAGGTACTTTCAGAATCAGTAATTCACATTCAAATACACTTTATACATTAGCCGTATCTTCTCCAAATAAGCTGTACGAGCAAATTGTCAATATTAGGAGCCAAGAAAATTCAACAGCAACTTTTATTGACTGGGCAATAGTCTATCCAACCAATTTTACGAGAATACGGGTAAGATCCTCGGATGATAATGGCTACCTGAATATGACGCTCTGGCAAGCAGCACGAAATGGTACAGAACTCGTGATAAACTATAGTATTGAACACCGCGAGTTTCTAAACGTTGGAACTAGCGAAAGTTACTCAACACCGTGGCAGATTCCTATTGATGCAGTACCAGGACAATGGCTATATGTACTTCAGTGGAATAATTCACTGATAGCAGGACAAGTAACAGAGGTTGGGCATGTGATCATTCCTCTAGAGATTAGAAGAAGAACGGTAGCCACAGGGGTCATTTTTGGCAAAAAAATAGCTGGCCAAATAGGATATGGTAATAGCTCGATTAATGCGGTTAATCGAACCCTGGACTTGGGTCCGCTCTTACTTAATATTACATGGACGGATCTCCACTCGGGATCAGGTGTAACCTATTATGATAACGCATACATCAATATTACTGGCGATTATGGTCCGCCAGATCCCAGCCCGTATGATGATCGCTCTCCTTATACCATTGTTCAAAAGAACCTTACTCGTATGGGAGATACCTTTTATTACGAAATTTCTCAAACGGATTACGAAACTTGGTGTTATACAGGGCTTCATAATTTTACTATCGTGCTTGAAAGCGAATCTACTGAGTTTAATGGCACTGGATCCGAACTATTTGAAATTTCAGGAAGTTTTTACGTGATCACTAACATCAATATGACGCTAAATCCTTTGGCGTCACTGACCGATCCGCCCTCCTATTTCTCACAAGGAGAATTACTCAATTTCAAGATCGATTTATATGATGTTTCCCATAGTATTCCTGTGGATAATAATTCTCCCTTTATTAATTCACTTCCAAATCCATGGATGGGCGCAGTTCATCCTATATGGGAACTCGTCTTTTCTCAGCAATATGCCAATTTTAGTAAAGGGGGCGTGCCTGGAACGAGTGGACCTTTATTTCCAACAGCGGTTCCCGGCAGTTATAATAGTTATATTACTCTTAATCCTCAATGCGATCCTGTTAGTGGTTTAAATCCCTTTCCTAGTGACTATTATTATTTCAATCTGAGTGCAATTATTACGAAAAATGAGGCTTTGAATTGGGAAGCAGAGATAGTTTATTGCAAAAATAATACACTTTCTCCCGACCTGGAACCCTATAGGATGTCAGATTGGGGCCGCATTGAAGTGGGCTCAGGACCTAGTCTAACAATCGATTATCCCTCCCTAGATTTTGTGTTCTCTGGTCCCTCCTTGATAATTAACGGAACCGCGTATGGAGGTGGTCAGATTATTGATACAGTCCAAATAAATGATAGCCGCTTCACATTAACCCAGGATCCACAAGGGAACGCAACTGCTTATTACGAATTTCAAAATACAAGTATCATCACAGAGGGACCTATACAGGTCAATCTAACAATAAATACCACAGGTGGCTTAACTAATGAGTTGATATGGTGGTTTTATTTCGATATTTCCGACCCCACAATAAATATTTTAAATCCCGCATTTGATGGAGTTAATGTTTCGAATTCAATTATTAATATTAGCGGTTATATTGATGGTACTGGCTCAAATATAGCTAACGTGGCGATTAATGATTCACGGTTCGGACTTTTCAGAGATCCCTCATTGAGTCTTGCAGGAGTATTTGAATTTTGTAATACTACTAATATACCGGATGGATACATCGCAATTACGGTTAATACAACCGATTCAGCTGGTTTATCCACTTTCAGTACGAGGCGATTCAAAATTGACAATACGCCACCCTCCATTACTTTGGATGATCCCCAAAATCAGACTTTAATTCATAAGCCTAATTTTATCAATTTAACTATTTCTGACAATGCTCTAATACCTTCTTCCGTACAGTGGAAGGCTAATGTTACAGAAACCATATGGACGACCGCATTCAATGGATCCTATGATATTAATTTGGGATTTTTCGCTAGCGACCAGACAGTTCAATTCTGGGTGAAAGCCAATGACTCTGCTGGTAACACCGCCATGATTACTATTATTCTATCATTCGATGATACTCCACCTTTAATTACTTTGAATACTCCAGCCAATGGAACGGTCGTTCGAAAACCTACATTACTTAATTTAACTATTTATGACCCCTTTTTGGACCCCCTCAGCTTAGAATGGAAGGCGAATGTCACTCAAACTACTTGGACGAACACCTTCATCGGGTTTTATTACATAGATTTAGCAGGTTTTTCCAGCAATCAACCACTGCAATTCTGGGTGAGAGCGAATGACAGTATCGGTAATGCTGCTTTGAACACCTTTATTTTAGTATTTGACGATATTCTGCCTTCAATTGTTTTGCACACCCCACAAAATAACTCAATTATTCAGAAGCCTTCATTCATTGATTTAACCATTAGTGATACAAATTTAGATAGTAATACTGCAGAATGGAGGGACAATGTCTCACAAACGGATTGGACTAATTTTGCTCTCGGCTACTATGACATTGATCTACTAAATGTTACCAGTAATCAAGCAGTACAATATTGGGTTCGCGCCAACGATACGGCCGATAATTATAATTGGATTACATTCTTCCTCACCTTCGATGATACCCCTCCACCTCCGCCGGTAAAAAGAGATTATACCTATGTAGGAGGCAATCTAACCCTCAGATGGACTGGATCCCCCGATACGGTGTATTATCAAGTGCGGCGGAATGGCATAACCCTTGGAAATACGACTAATGACTATTTCTTTGATTTATCATGGTTAAATCCAGGAGACTATGAATATGAGATTATTCCCTTTGACGAAGCTAATAATATGGGGGAAGCGCTTACTATTCAAATTAGAATCCAACCAGATTATCAACAGCTTTTTATAATTCTTGCTATAGCCGTAATGGCAGCAACTGCTGCCATCGCTGCTACAAGCCGGTATTATTCCCGTAAAAGGCGCAAAGATACTACCCTTCCTCCAAAAATGAAGTTGATTGGTAAGAAAGAGGATCTTCTTTCAGCAGTTGATCTCAACAGAGCGTCAGACTTAATAGAGGGAGCAAGTAAACAAGATATCGAGCGATTAATTCATAAATTACTAGACGAAAATAAAATTCAGGGAGTTTTTGAAGGAGATTTTTTCATAATCCAGTCAAATGTGGACGTTTTCGTTAAATATCTTCAAAATAAGCACCCGAAATCATAAGATTTAATAAATAGAAGAAAGCTGATGTCTCCTCATCTAAATAAAACCCGGCTTAACTATTAAAAGATCTGACAATTCTTTCCCTGTGATACCTTGTCTTTTTCTGTTTCGTTCCAAGCTTCTTGCCTCGCTTTTTCAAAGAGTTTAGTTTTATTGCGTGCGCGTAAAAGAAATAAGCTCATTACTTAAATACCTCTAAGAGTAGAATTTAAAAATTAAGTGAATCTATCTTACTTTCATTAATTTCAACTGAAAGGGTGAGCACCGATGATCGAGGGTTATGATTTAAAAGAGCTTAATTTACGCAGGAAGGGCGAGGTTTTAGCCGAAATTCCGGACTCTTTTTACGCAAAAAAGTATCTCCCGTTATGTGATAACGTTTTTACCGCGATCCGCTTGCAAGAGAATTGGAAAGTGTACCAGAAAAGGTATGAAGATGTCGAGGAAATGATCGCAAAAAATCTCAAAATAGAGTTCGATGAGATGATGGAAGCTACCAAAGCCGCAAGGGACGGTAAGATTAAGCGACTGAAGGAAACGATCGTGCGCTGGGGCTATCCCCCAACTTTGCCTATCAGGACGGATATGGCGGATATGAGCACGAAAATGATTTATGGTTCCTCCACGGACATCTCCTTCGCCTGTATCTCCGATATGGACCGTGATTTGATTTTCATCTTTAATTTACATGTGGAAGAGTCAGTCCCCGAGGGTTATTTTTTCGTCTTGAAGGGCGAGGACCCCGAGATCTTCGAGCGGCGTCACATGAAACTTGGAATAAGATTGTGCGATCTTGGGAAGAAAATCAAGAGTAACCTCGAGGTAGCGCGGAGAATGCGGGAAATATTAATTGATATTCGGAACGAAAGGACGCCCGAGTGGGCTAATTCCACGTATCATATCGCGATTTACTTCACGGCGAGTGGTTCCAATCTATCGATGGAGTTTAGCAATTGGAATGCCTTGGGAGACATCTGGGATGGCGTCAATGCGATGCAATATGGTCTGCCGGATTGTATGTTTAATTACGAGCCGCTCCCACCGATCTTGGAAATAATGTTTGGGTTAAATCGCCAGCTTTTTACTGAGCGTCTCGTGAAGACGTTAACGGAGCATAAAATGTATTGGAATTATATGAATATTGATAATTTAAAGGAATACAAGGTCAAAGACTACGAAACCTATGATTACTTCATCAGGTTTTACTCGCACCAGCTGGAAAATGGCATTCCTCTTCCCGTTCACTCACTAAATTCCATAACTCCCATTTATAATAAGAAAACAGGCAAGTGGGAAACTATGGGGATCACATTCCCAGAGGGCCCACGCATTCATTATAATCGCGACCTGGGACTCACGTTTGAGGAAGCGCTCAATGGCGTCCTCTTTGACATCACGCACGAATCAAAGATTGATAAGGTCACGCGGGATAACATCATTTCACTGGGATACGGTCTGGGGACCACGTATCTTCGTCCTGAAGAGGAGTAAAATGCCCGGTTACGTCTTCTTCTGGACTCGGTCAAGTTGGGCATCTAATTCCTTATCGTAGGATTTTAATACCCAAGATTTGGGCTTCAAGCCTCTTCTTCTGGCCTCCTGTTCGTATGGGAAGGGACACCCGCATTTCGTGCAGTCCACATCCGCTCCGAGAACGCAAGGTAATTTTCGATTTAAATTCAGGTCCAAAGTGAGAGTTCGTTGGGGCATGTTGCACCGAGAAGTTGCCTCTGGTGCGTTTTCGCTACGCATCATCTCAAGGTCTACCTCTTCATTGAGCAAAAACTTCGGATAACTACGCTTGAGTTCAACCAAACGGTCGATTATTCGATCTCTCGCCTCCCATGTAAGATCAATCTGAGTTTTCTGGGTCGTGGTATGTCTATACTCCTCAATTTCCTTGTATTTCTTCAACGGGGTAAAGAGCATTGCCATTATGCCTACTACTGGACGCCCAAATTCCGAAAGTTCTTTCACCATGTCCTCCAGGCAACTCTCGTTAAAACGATGGAACGTTGCGAGAAAAAAAATCGTTCTAATATGAGTGGTTTGCAGATTTTCCATGACTTTATCGTACGTACCTTTTCCTCTGACCTCATCATGATAAGGGCGGGTTCCGTCCAACGAGATGAAAGGCATGAGATTGCGAATTTTCGGAATGGGTATCGTACCATTTGTAAATAACTGGTTTATGGCAAACAATTTCGCGCCTTTCTGGACGACTTCAGGTCTAAAAAGGGGTTCTCCACCACTCCATCCCATGCTGATAATGTTATGCCGCTTCTGAAGAATCTTGAGTCCCTTTAAAAATTCCTCGGCGTCCATCTCTCTCGAATCATGCTCCTCACGGAAATAGAAACAATGTTTGCATCTTAAATTGCACCTGTCAGTAACATCGACTATCGCACTCTTGTGTTGAACGCCAGAAAGATTTTCATACATCTGATTTCGTCCCCTTTAATTTAATTTGAGCTTTCATATCACGGCCTTTTCCGATCATGTCCCTTCTATTGGTGATTTTATCATCTTCTGTTTAATAATTATGAATTTTAACATTTATGAAATAAAGGGTTATTCCCAGAATTGATAAATTGACCTCTCATGATATCTATCTGTATAGCAAATTGGCATAGTTGAGAAATATCATGGCATGGAATTGAAATTTAGAATAATGAATTAATCATAAAGTAAGAAAAAAAGGGTTAAATAAAGCTATAGGCATAGTTTCCAAACGGCATGACAGCGACGAGCACCCAAGAGAGGATTAACGTGAGGTAAATCGCGGGAGCGATAAGATTGCGACCTGAATACATATAGATCCATGTGGTGAGAAGTTCAAGGAAGGGGAAGCCGATCAAAAGAATCATGACAGCTATAGAAGCCAAGCCGAGGTCAACAAATAGAACGGGGATGAACATCGTGATTTTCGCAACCGACGCGAGGAGGACGACTTTAAATTCTTCCTTTAAACGCCCTTTAGCAATGTGGGATTGCATGTTTCGAATGTAGAGCTGATCAAGAAGGGCGTACGGGAAGAGGATCATAGCTAACATGAGGGTTGCGCCGAATTCACGCGTCGTTAGGAGGAGATCGAAGAAGCTCCAATGAAGCAGACCAACGAGAGTTCCGAAGCTAAATAGGAAAATCACAATACCAAAGAACATGGACTGATTGAAATGGTTTGAAATCTGTTCCTTGATGCGCCGGAGGAACGGTCGGGGATCCTTATCAACACGCTTATGGATCACGTAGAACATGAGCAATAAGCCAATTGCATACCCCACGAACAGGCCAATGAGGAAATTCCCCATGATGAAATTCAGGTTTTGTGCAAAGATCATGCTCAAGGGTAATAAGAGGACGAAGGCGATAATCGTAACGAGCCAGTAGCCTGCAATGTAGAGAAAGACTTTCTTTTTGTAACCGGGATCATCGATTTTCCGGGGATTTTCGGGCTGATGTCGCTGTATTATGGGTTTTAGGTACGCGTTAACAGGAAAGAATGCCATCCCGGCCCCCGCCACAGAAAGAAGGATGAAGATCTGCCGATAGAGGTCAGTAATGGGAGGGGTGCTAGTGGTATAGAAACTGTCCCGGAACCACGCACAAGTCTCTGCCATGATCTGCACGTCAGTTATTTCAAGGATGTGATCTGCGAAAGGAGCGATGAAGAGTTTCGTTGCATTGCCGTAGGTATGGTTCCCGTACAGTTGGTTAGGGACGACACCCGGGATTCCACCGGTGGCATTTTGAAGGAAGGCTAGTGCTTGGGCTTCAGTGAATAATTCTTCGAGACCCCCCATAGCGATGAGTAAATTGCTAATAGCGGTTCCATTAATGGCGTACCGTGAGTCATTCGAACCAACCATCCCAATCGAGACGGTGGCATTGATTTCCGCTTGGTATTGGATGGCGGTCCGCATCACGGCTTGCCCGCCCATCGAGTGACCAACAAGACCGATACTATTATTATCAACATAAGACAAACTCTTAAGATATTGAACCGCGGAATAGACGTCTTCGATGAGCGCATCACGCTCAAAGTCAAGGTTCCCATCTGATTCCCCATGTCCTCGAAAATCGATGTTGATGACCACAAAGCCACATTTCACCAATTCTAGCGCGATGCCTTGCATGGCTTGCTTGTTTGAACAAAATCCGTGAGCAATGACGATGCCCGGTAGATTACCCGATGATGTATCGGTGGGTGTATATACGAGGCTGGTGAGTTCCGTCCCATCAGCGCTAGTTAACTGTTGGGATCGAATCGTGTAGGATCCTGCAAAATAGGTAAAAAAGATGCTCCCTATCAAGCCTACGCCAAGTAAGATTAAGCTAATTATTAGGACGAATTTTTTTAATCGCATAGCACAATTACCAATTCGTACCTATAAAATTGTTATTGAGAGTTTTAGCAAGAAAAAAAAGAAGATTTTGAGGATTATAGATATTTTAATCGTAGATCTTACGGGTCTTATAGAGATAGATAATCAGGAATATTGCACCAATCATTACGGGAATGGAGATCCATAAAGGGACATTCTCAGTTCCGCTGATAATGGCAACAAGACGGTTACAGAAAATGAGAAATAAGGTTACACTCAAAACTCCTAGTGCCCACTCTTCAGCTTGGATGATCCCCCAAGCGGTAACGATGAAAATAATGCCGTAGATAAAATTCATTATGGAATCTTGTAGAAAATATGCCCTAACTTCTTCCCCAAGCACGGGTATCTCGAAAGCACTTAAAAGTACCCCGAGGATCAGCAAGCCGCCAATAATAATCATTATAATACCGACGAAGAAGCTTCCTTTTACTTTCTCTTCCTCTTTTATCTTATCCTTCTTTTTACTGCGGTGTCTGGTTTTCTTTGGTTCTTTCTCTGCCGACATGAAAGTCTCCACCTTCTTATAAAAACTAATAAGATTTAAACTTGATTTTTATGTTTTGGTTTTTTATCGGACTTCAGTCTCATATTTTAAAAGGAGATTCTTGATATAGATAAATGTTGTAAATTATAAATTTTTAAAGAATTATTAATTTTGCTTGATGAATGAAGGGAGATGTATGAGGAAGAAGATTAAGCATCTACCAATAATTTGCATATTAATTCTGGTAATATTACCACTTTGCCGTTTCGGTCAACCTGAGGATGCAATACTAGCTTGTGAACAGGACTGCAAATTGACTATAAAGGCGGATTCTCCATTTAACATTACAACAAATGCGGATTTTGATTTATACGATTCTGGCGGAAACGGGCAGCCAGGCACTCCGTGGATACTCGAAAATTATGTCATCAATGCCAGCGGTTTGGGGGTGCATGGTATCTTGATCAATAATACCGATGTGTTCTTCATCCTCCGCAACTGTACCGTGACCAACGCGGACACTGGATTTCGTGGCATCATGCTTGAAAATGTGACCCATGGGACCATTACGAACAATACCGCCAATTACAATGGTGGTCTCGGCATCTTGTTAGTACGTTCGAACAATAACACGGTGAGCAATAACACCGCCCTCGACAACGGCGGGGGCGGATATTTATTGGACTATTCCGATAATAACACGCTGACGGGCAACACCGCCAATAATAATACTTGGCACGGCATCAGGATAAATTTGTCGGACAATAACACGCTGAGCAATAATACCTTCATTGGCAATAGTGGACACGGAATTTATTTATGGGTAAATTGCAGCTGGAACACGCTGACCCACAACACCGCCAATAGTAATGGAGGGGTAGGATTTTTATTTGAATTTTTTTGCAATAATAACACGCTGATCAACAACACCGCCAATGACAATACACCGTTTGGCATTTGGTTAAATAATTGTGATAAGAACACGCTGACCAACAACACCGCTAATAACAACGCTATGTATGGAATTAGGTTAGAAGATGATTGTGATAATAACACGCTGACTGGCAACGCCGCCAATGACAATACAGAACGTGGCATTTATTTAGATATTGATTGTGATAATAACACGCTGACCAACAACACCGCCAATAACAACTTATATGGAATTTGGTTAGATGATGATTGTGATAATAACACGCTGACTGGCAACGCCGCCAATAACAATACACTACTTGGCATTTGTTTAAGTTATGATTCTGATAAGAACACGCTGACCCATAACACCGCCAATAACAACGGATATGGAATTTATTTATATATTAGTGATAAGAACACGCTGACCAACAACACCGCCAATAACAACAGATATGGATGGCATGGAATTTACTTAGATGATTGTCGTAATAACACGCTGACCAACAACACCGCCAATGATAATATCCAAAATGGCATTTATTTAAATAATTGTGATAATAACACGCTGACTGGCAACACCGCCAATAACAATACAGAACATGGCATTTATGTAAATAATTGTGATAAGAACACGCTGACCCACAACACCGCCAATAGTAATAAAAATGATGGAATTAATTTAGGATTTTATTGCAATAATAACACGCTGACCAACAACACCGCCAATGACAATACACAACGTGGCATTTATTTTATTAATAATTGTGATAATAACACGCTGACCCACAACACCGCCAATGGTAATGGAGGGGATGGAATTCGCTTAGGTGATTGTGATAATAACACGCTGACCAACAACACCGCCAACAATAATAGTTTTAAAGGAATCTTTTTAGGGGGCAATTGCAAATGGAACACGCTGACCCACAACACCGTCAATGATAATACACAATATGGCATTTATTTATATAATGAGTGTGAAAAGAACACGCTGACCTACAACACCGCCAATAGTAATGGATGGGATGGATTTTTTTTAGAATTTGATTGTCATAATAACACGCTGACTGGCAACACCGCCAACAACAACACCATGAATGGAATTTATTTAGACCAATCAAACAATAACACGCTGACCAACAATACCGCCAATGATAATGGATGGGGATTTTCTTACAGTGGAATTTGCTTAATTGATTGTGATAATAACACGCTGACTGGCAACACCGCCAACAACAATAAAGGACATGGCATTTTATTAGTAACTTGTGATAAGAACACGCTGACCAACAACACCGCCGATAATAATGGAAGGGATGGAATTCACTTAGGTGCTTGTCATAATAACACGCTGACCCACAACACCGCCAATAACAATACACGACATGGCATGTATTTAGAAAATGATTGTGATGATAACACGCTGACCCACAACACCGCCAAAAACAATACACAACATGGTATTTGTTTAAATGATGATTGTGATAATAACACGCTGAGCTACAACACCGTTAATAACAATACCGAGTCTGGGATTAGAATTCAGGGTTTAAATACCGAATATAACAACATTACTGGCAATTTCATCATGTTCAACGAATTTTACGGAATAAATACTGAAGGGGGCTCTAATTACTTTTATCGAAATTGCATCTGGCTCAATACCCCTGACCAAATTCTTGATACGGCAAATAACACGTGGTCTGAAAATATTTACGATGATGGGGGGGATTGGGATGGCGATGGTTTATTGAATCGAGATGAACTTTCTAATGAAACCAGTCCATTTCTAAATGACACTGATAGTGATGTGTTGCCTGATGGCTGGGAGGTCACTAACTCCTTAGATCCTTTAAATGCCTCAGATGCTGTGGATGATTTTGACTTGGATGGGCTCACTAACCTTGATGAATATAACAATGGTACAGACCCGAATGATATGGATACGGATGGCGACGGGCTCAACGACGGCGCGGAACTGCTTATTTATTCCACGAACGCAACTAACACGGATACGGATGGCGACGGCCTTAGCGATGGTGTTGAAATTCTTACACATGGGACGAATGCGGTCAATCCTGATACGGATGATGACTTAATGCTTGATGGTTGGGAAATCCAACACTCATTAGATCCTTTAAAGGCAATAGATGCATTAGTCGATTACGATGGCGACGGACTTAAAAACCTCGAAGAATTCAATTATAATACGGATCCGAGAGATACAGACTCGGACGATGATGGGTACTCGGATTGGGCAGAAGTGGCAGCAGGGACTGATCCCCTTAACCCCAATAGTCATCCGACTGAATCTGCGCCTACTGACTATACTTTAACTATCATATTAGGCTTGATTATTGTTGCTATCGCAGTTTCTGCCGCCATTATAATTCATGGCTTGCTTGTACGACCCAAATCAGTGAAGGGAAATAAATGAGGAAGAAAATTAAGCATCTACCAATAATTTGCATTTTAATACTGATAATATTGCCACTTTGCCGTGTCGGTCAACCTGAGGATGCAATACTAGCTTGTGAACAGGATTGCAAGTTGACTATAAAGGCGGATTCTCCGTTTAACATTACAACAAATGCGGATTTTGATTTATACGATTCTGGCGGAAACGGGCAGCCAGGCACTCCGTGGATACTCGAAAATTATGTCATCAATGCCAGCGGTTTGGGGGTGCATGGTATCTTGATCAATAATACCGATGTGTTCTTCATCCTCCGCAACTGTACCGTGACCAACGCGGACACTGGATTTCGTGGCATCATGCTTGAAAATGTGACCCATGGGACCATTACGAACAATACCGCCAATTACAATGGTGGTCTCGGCATCTTGTTAGTACGTTCGAACAATAACACGGTGAGCAATAACACCGCCCTCGACAACGGCGGGGGCGGATATTTATTGGACTATTCCGATAATAACACGCTGACGGGCAACACCGCCAATAATAATACTTGGCACGGCATCAGGATAAATTTGTCGGACAATAACACGCTGAGCAATAATACCTTCATTGGCAATACTGGGCACGGAATCTATTTATGGGTAAATTGTAGCTGGAACACGCTGATCCACAACACCGCCAATGGTAATGGATGGGTAGGATTTTTACTTGAATTTGATTGCAATAATAACACGCTGATCAACAACACCGCCAATGATAATACACAACATGGCATTCGTTTGTATTATGATTGCAATAATAACACGCTGACCAACAACACCGCCAATGATAATACACAACATGGCATTTATTTAGAGGATGATTGTGATAAGAACACGCTGACGGGCAACACCGCCAATAACAACGATTATGGAATTTGGTTAGATGATGATTGTGATGATAACACGCTGAGCTACAACACCGCCAATAACAACACGAATGGAATTCCTTTATCTTCTAGTTGCTGTTATAACACGCTGACCAACAACACCGCCAATGACAATATGGGACTTGGCATTTGTTTAGTATGGAACTCTGATGAAAACACGCTGACCAATAACACCGCCAACAATAATAGTCTCAAAGGAATCTTTTTAGGGTCCTATAGCAACTGGAATACGCTAACCCACAACACCGCCAATAATAATACACAAGATGGCATTTATTTAGATGGTGATTGTGATAAGAACACGCTGAGCTACAACACCGCCAATAACAATACACTAATTGGCATTTGTTTAAATAATACTTGTGATAAGAACACGCTGACGGGCAACACCGCCAATGGTAATGGATTGGATGGCATTACCTTATATTCTTATAGTCATAATAACACGCTGACCAACAACACCGCCAATGGTAATGGAAGGGGTGGCATTTACTTAGCTGGTTGTCATAATAACACGCTGACCAACAACAGCGCCAATGATAATACACAAGATGGAATTCGCTTAGCTAGTAGTCGTAATAACACGCTGACCCACAACACCGCCAATGGTAATGGATGGGGTGGCATTACTTTAGTATCTAATAGTCATAATACCACGCTGACCCACAACACCGCCAATAACAATACAGAACGTGGCATTTATTTAGGTAATTGTCATAAGAGCACGCTGAGCCACAACACCGCCAATTACAATACAAATGATGGCATTCATTTAGATAATAATTGTGATAATAACACGCTGAGCCACAACACCGCCAATGGTAATGGAGGGTCAGGATTAGATTTATCATTTGATTGTCGTGAGAACACGCTGACCAACAACACCGCCAATGACAATACACAACATGGCATTCATTTAGATGTTGATTGTGATAATAACACGCTGAGCTACAACACCGTTAATAACAATATCGGGTCTGGGATAAGAATTCAGGGTTTTCTTGCCGAATATAACAACATTACTGGTAATTTCATCATATCCAACAAATTTTACGGAATATATACTCAAGGAGGCTCTAATTACTTTTATCGAAATTGCATCTGGCTCAATACCCCTGACCAAATTCTTGATATGACAAGTAACACGTGGTCTGAAAATATTTATGATGATGGGGGGGATTGGGATGGCGATGGTTTATTGAACCGAGATGAACTTTCTAATGAAACCAGTCCATTTCTAAATGACACTGATAGTGATTTGTTGCCTGATGGCTGGGAGGTCACTAACTCCTTAGATCCTTTAAATATCTCGGATGCTGCGGATGATTTTGACTTGGATGGGCTCACTAACCTTGATGAATATAACAATGGTACAGACCCGAATGAAATGGATACGGATGGCGACGGGCTCAACGACAGCGCGGAACTGCTTATTTATTCCACGAACGCGACCAACCCGGATACGGATGGCGACGGCCTTAGCGATGGTGTTGAAATTTTTACACATGGGACGAATGCGGTCAATCCTGATACGGATGATGACATAATGCTTGATGGTTGGGAAATCCAGAACTCATTAGATCCTCTAAATCAAATTGATGCATTAGTCGATTATGATGGCGACGGCCTTATAAACCTCATAGAATTCAATTACAATACGGATCCGAGAGATCTGGACTCGGATGATGATGGTTACTCGGATGGGGCAGAAGTGGCAGCAGGAACTGATCCCCTTAACCCCAGCAGTCATCCGACTGAATCCGCGCCTACTGACTATACTTTCACTATTTTATTAGGCTTGATTATTGCTGCTATCGCTGTTTCTGCCGCCATTATAATTCATGGCTTGCTTGTACGATCCAAATCGTCAGAAACTCCAGTCCCCAAGAAGCTACCCCCTGCTCCCAAGAACCCCACCCAATAATCACAGTCTAAATCAGTACTAATCATCACCCCTCTATTTTTTACGAACCTTTGAAAGAAAAGATATAAAATATGCTAACCCATGTTTCCCTGACGTAAAATAAGGGATGGAAATCATGCAGGATAAAATAGTTAAGATGTTTTTTAATTGTATAATTTTAACAGTTGATGCAAATGACACCGTTGCCGAATCGATGGGCATTTTTCAAGACAAAATCTTGGCTGTAGGGTCTAAGAAAGAAGTTAGCTCAGAAATTAATTCCTTTATTGGAAATGCTACAGAGAAGATTGAATTGGAAGAAATAGATTTGGGAGGGGCGTGCGTCGTTCCGGGGTTCATTGATGCCCACATGCATCCTGGGTTTTACCTCTATTTAAAAACGCAACTGAATTTAATCCACGTGAAAAGTTATGCCGAATTACGCGAGATTTTACAGAATGAGGATGAACGCAGAAAATCAGGGGACAGTATCGTGGGATTCCTCTTGATGGAGGATACCTTTACAGATCCGGCCGAACGCAGGTTTCCCAATAGACACGACCTTGATACTATGTGTTCTGATAGACCTGTATTTGTCATGAGACATGATGGACATATTTGCGCTGTAAATTCAGCAGCGTTGAATCAATTGAAAATTACTAAATCGAATGTCAAGGAACTGATTACGGATTCAGGGGAAATCAGGGTGGATTCAGAGGGAAATCCAACGGGAGTTTTCACTGAAGAAGCAACGAAAATCGCATTGCAAGTCATCTCTATCCCTGAGACAGAACAGTTAAAGAAAGCATGCGAAGAGACCTCTGCCGAATTAGCATCCTTTGGTATTACTACATGTGGTGCGATCGTGCAAGCAGGGTCCAAGGGAGTTGAAGGGGAAGCGGGTTCGCTTGTGATACCATTGATGGAGTCGTTCATCAGGGAGGGGCTCATAGCCCAAGATTTCGTTTTCTACATCACGACGGATCGCCCCAAAGTATTGAAACGGCTGAAGAAATCATTCCTCAAACTCAATATGGGCGAAAACCGGTTCGTGGTGAAGGGGATCAAAATTTATGCAGACGGCAGCTTTGGTGCACGAACGGCGTGCTTATTTGAACCTTTTACGGATTCGCCGGAGGGGGCAAAAGGTTTCATGGTCACCAAAAAGGAGGACCTTTTGAAGCTTTTCAAAGAAACAGCCGACCTCGGATTCGATATTGCGTGCCATGCGATCGGTGATAAAGCTAATAGGATAGTTGTTGATGCGTTCAAAGAAATAATAGATCCGAATGTAACAAGCCCCGTACGATGTAGGATCGAGCATGCCTCCCTAATTACGGATGATGTCCTCGCGGACGCCTCAAAGCTTGGGTTGATCCTGGCGTGCCAACCTGCCTTTATCAATAGCGAATATACTTATCTAGAAAGACGCTTGGGACCTGAGAGGATAAAACATGCTTACCCCTTTAGATCGATCATTGATGCTGGAATTGTATTGGCAGGCGCTTCCGATGCACCCATTGAATCTGCTAGCGTGCTCGAGGGAATTCACGCTTGCGTGACACGAAGGGGTTTTGTTCCTGAACAAATAATTACTATTGTGGAAGCCCTGAGGGTGTTTACTTACAACGCGGCATATGCGTTAGGTCAGGAAGATGTTAAAGGGAGCTTAGAAACGGGGAAGTTGGCAGATTTTGTTGTATTGGAACAGGATGTAAGCACAGTTCCAGCTGAGAAACTGGCAGATATTAAAATATTAGCGACGTACCACCGTGGTAAACGAATTTATCCAGTAAAATGAATAAATTGTTCAAATTTATTATTACTATCCTTAAAGAATTTTCAAATGAAAATTAGAAACAAAAAATATAATTCGATTTGGAATAAATAATAAATAGTTAAACCTTTAAGATTTGTTGAATCGCGTCTTTTACTTAAAGTTAAAAATAATATTCCTACGGAAATGATAGAACCTAATGCAATAATTGTTCCAAATAGATGCCATATTAAAAGAATGGGATCCATTACAAGTTCGTTCCAATAAAGAAAAGTTGTAAAGGGCGTCACGTAATAGAGGAGAGAGACAGTCGATTGGAACCATATAGAAATTAAATTAATTAGAAAAATAAATATATTAATTCCTAGAAAAATGAGGGGCAAATAAATTAATATTTTTCGTGTCATTGTTTTTCGAATTACCCTCTTTAACCCAGTAAGAACTATAGAAAATAGGATAATTCCAACTCCTACTCCCAGAATCAAATAAATAAGGGGGTATAACATTTCAATAATAAGTAAAACATAATATATGAAAACTGATAAAATTAATTCAATTCTTAAAATTATAAAGGTAATGCCACCGTATATTCCCATCATACAAAGTAATGAAAGAGTTCCGTCTATTATATGGGAAGGCGCTCTTTGTTTTCCAATACTTTTTACATCCTTTTCATTCGTGAAGTCAGGTGTTCCATTTCTCGAAAACCATAACCAAATTAACACAAATATATTCATCCCAAATATTATTACCCCGAAAAAAATCCAAAAAACACTATATCCTTGAATACACCAGTTGATTCCTCTTGTCAATAAACCATGTTCATCGCAGGCGATATAAACATATTCACCCGCTACTGCTATACCATATGCAGTGGGGCCCCCAAACATATTAATATCATAAATTCCCACTTCCGAAGGTTGAATTGGGTTACTTATATCTATTATTCTTAAACCATATGCTCCATAAGTAACAAAAACATAGGTTCCAACTATTTTTATGTCATATGGCCCCCAAGCTGGGTCATAATAAGCCAAATAATCTCCTATTTTTATAGGATTAGTGGGGTCACTTATGTTTAGAATTCTTAAGTAATAGTTATCAGCGACACAAGCATAATCTCCAGTGACTGCCACTCCATAGTCCCAGCCAGATGTAGGATAATAGCCCACTTCTGAAGGATTTAAGGGGTCACTAATATTCACTATTCTTAAATTCTCACCAGAAGTGGCAACATATGCATAGGTTCCAGCTATCGCAATGCCCTTAGCCTTTGGAATGGAACAAAATCCTATTTCTGAAGGAGAGGAGGGATCTGTAATATTTATAATCCTCAAACCTCCCTCATCATCGGCGAGATAAGCAAGGTTTTCAGCTACTACAACTCTATGAGCATGTCCTGGGCTATCACAGTATCCTATTTCCGAGGGATATGAAGGATTTGTTATGTTTATAACTCTCAAACCATAGGCATCATTGGCTATATAGGCATAATTTCCAGCAACGGCCACTCCTAACCCGTGTTCAGGGGTATCACAATAACCTACTTCCCAAGGAAGGGTAGGATTATGGATATCGATTATCCTTAATCCTCCATCGTATTCGGTTACATATGCGTAGTTTCCTGCTATTGTGACTTCCCTAGCAGCCCCAGGGGTACGATAATGTCCAAATGGGAGTAAAATGGTAAGAATTAGAAATGTGATGAGAATTAGATTGCCTATTATGAAAAATAAGAAGGGGGCTTTTTTAATTTGAAGCAGAGAAGGCATCTTCATATAAATAATGTAAGTTAATAATAATTAAAGAATAAATTTGAATCATTCAATTGAGTTATATCCTATATTAAATAATAATATATTAATTTGTTAAATGTATTTTGGTATATTTATTTGAATCTCTCTTTATTAGCTTTTCATTATTAGCTAGTTTTTCTATATTTCAATATATGTCCATTTAAAATGCCCAAATGTTGCCCATTTTTTACAATTATTTCGCCATTTACCATAACATGATCGATACCTTCTGGATATTGGCGAGCGTTTTCATACGTCGCGGTATCTTTGATTGTTTTTGGGTCGAATATGACTAAATCTGCTTTAAAGCCTTCTTTAATAAGTCCTCGGTCAAATAACCCTAAAATTGAAGCTGGCAACCCGGTCATTTTACGGATTCCTTCTTCTAATGATACGAGCTGGTTTATAGCGAATACACTTATCTAGAAAGACGCTTGGGACCTGAAAGAATAAAACATGCTTACCCCTTTAGATCGATCCTTGATGCTGGAATTATATTGGCAGGCGCTTCCGATGCACCCATTGAATCCGCTAGCGTGCTCGAGGGATTCCACGCCTGCGTGACACGAAAAGGGCTTGTTCCTGAGCAGATAATTACTATTGCTGAAGCCCTGAGGATGTTTACTTACAATGCGGCGTATGCATTAGGCCAAGAAGATATTAAAGGGAGCTTAGAAACGGGGAAGTTGGCAGATTTTGTCATTCTAGATCAGAACATTCAAACCGTTCCAGCCAATAAAATCACCGATATTAAAATCGTAGCAACATATCACCGTGGTAAGCAAATTTATCCGATAAAAACTTGAATGAATTAAATTGCAAGATATTTCGATTACAGCAGGGGATAAAAAAAGGAGGGATGAAGGTTAAAGTATTTCTCTTCTTCGATAATAGATGAGAACTCCGAGGGCCACGCCGATGACTGGAAACAAGATGATCAAAACGATTAGGAGGGGATTAGTGGGGTTATAAGTTAAATATAGGTCGCTATAGAACGTCGCATTCAACGCTGAGCCCTTCCAAATATCATTCATATCTATGTCAGTCGTGTTGCCGGCGAACCATTCAGGATTCATGGTGCCATATCCGCCAAATACCACCCCCACGGGGGACCCTTGGAATGGCAAGCTCGTGGTGCCGAGTAGAGATTGCCCCGTGTAAGCCACGGTTTGATCGATTGAAATGGAAATCTCAATGACGGTATGGATGCGCGTCGGTTCCTGTGCCGTCGTGGTGAAGCCGAACGCCGCCACGTAGTGCAGTCCGTAGATAGCTTCACTTGAGCCGCCGAAATAATGGTTACTGTCATGGGATCCTCCCCTAGCTACCCCAATTTCAATATCCTTGGTGCCATTGTTATCCAGATCGAGCCAGACAAATCCAGAATCCTGAAGCTCCGTGGTGTTGTCCGGTCGCACGTCAAGGGCGATGAAGAGGTGGGTCCCGTCATGTTTCAGAAGAATCGTGATATCATCGGCGGGGTGGGGTGGGGCGGGGTCGAAATAGAAATCATAGCGTTGAGCATCATCCCATTCATCAGGGGACAAGACCCCATCCAATGTTGGGATGGTTAAAGCTTCTTTGGCGACGAGTGCGTTGTCAGGCACGTCTGCCGTGGCAGGTGGGACAAAGATGACTATAGACATTCCAAATAGTAAGAAAATTAATATGAGACTGATAGCCAACCTTTGGGAGTCGTGTCGAAAATATTTTTTAGAACGTGTAATGTTTTGAATTTTCTATACATCCTTTTCAACATGTTCTTTTGAAAAACTAGTTCAATATTATTTTAGAGTGAATTTAAGTTTTTTTACACAAAGGTTCTACTTTTTAGGGAAGGAAATCTGTTTCTGAATGAAGATGTAGGTGTTTCTAACTATTTACTATGCTTTAATATCTGACCATTGAGAACGCCATTGTAATTTCCGCTTGCTACTGTAATTTCACCATTCACGATCACGGAGTCAATTCCACTTGGGTATTGACGCCCATTCACGTAAGTTGCATTATCCTTTATTGTGGTAGGATTGAATATCACTAAATCTGCCTTGTAACCTTCTCTAATGAGCCCTCGGTCGGTGAGTCCGAGAATTGAAGCGGGCAACCCTGTCATTTTCCGGATACCTTCTTCTAAAGATACCAACTGTCTTTCTCTAACATAATCTCCTAAAATTTTTGGAAAAGTGCCATAAGCGCGTGGATGCGTGTTTCCTTCAGGGACTAGGAATCCATCCGTCCCGATGCAGACAAAATCCTGCTTGAAAAAAGATAAAATACTCTTCTTTTCGTCCATCCATTTATAGGAGAGGGTGATAAAGCCTTCTTCATCGCGAACAAAATCCAAGAGGGCCTCAAGAAACTTTGTTCTCGGATATAAGATCTTGAGAGCCTCACCAAGAAACTTGCCCTCTATTTGGTGATTGTTAAGAACTCGAAGAACCCTAATTTTCTTCTTGATGTAAGAGATCATTATCCATTTTATGATGAATTTCGGAATAATTCGAACGATTTTGGGCAGGGCTTTCGTGAATTCAAAGAAGTAGTCAAATATTTCATCAAGGACTTTCTTTCGCGTTTCAGGGTTGGTCAAATTTTTCTCGAAATTCTCAAAGACCCAAGGACTGAGCACTGCCGTAACAAAAAAAGGGACCTCTTCATAGGGGTATAAATCAGCATGAAGAAAAAGCCCTTTATCTCTGGCACTTTTTATTAAATTGATTATTTTTGGAGGTAATTTACTGACAGAAAATCCTCCAACTTTTAAATGAGATATGTGCGCTTTTATTTCCGCCTCTTTCGCAATTTGTATGAGTTCGTTAATACCTTGCTCTATGATTTCTTTCCCTTCATTTCTCATGTGTGAATTATAAATGCCATCATATTCTTTAAGAGCTTTACAGACCTCTATGAGTTCCTCTGTATGAGTAAATTCGCCAGGGGGGTAAATCAATCCCGTACTTAACCCGAAGCACCCTGCCTCCATTCCGTGTTTCACGAGGCCTTTCATCTTTTTAATTTCTTCTTCAGTTGCAGGTCGATCCTCCAAGCCCATAACGTATGTTCTGATGTTACCGTGTGGAATGAAGAAGCCAAGGTTGACTGAGACCCCCTTTTCAGTAATCATATCAATGAATTCTTGAAGAGTATCGTATAGTTCCATTTCCGTGCTAAATAATTTAGCAACGAATAGAGAATAGTCTCTCACTTTTTCATTTGCAGGCGCCCTTCCCAATCCGCAAACCCCTACAATTAAAGTGGTGACTCCCTGCATGATGCTGGGTTCCGCCTTGTTGACTTGAAGGATGGTGAAATCTCCGTGAGAATGCATGTCAATGAAACCCGGCGATATCACCCTATCGGAAGCGTCAACAATTTCGCAATCCTCTGCGGTTATATTCTCCTCAATCTTCTCAATCGTGTCTCTTCTAAGTAAAATATCGGCATGATATCCTGGGGACCCCGTTCCATCTACAATAAGACCATTTTTGATGAGGAGATTCATGATCCGCATTCCTTAAGATGTGTTAATTTTTCTAGAGAATATTAGAATAAGAATGTTGGCAAGGAGAATTAAGCTGCCCCCGATAATGGTGTAAATTGAGAAAGTTTGTAAGAAAATCACGGTATTGATAGTGGCAACTACTGGTTCAAAGTAGGAGAGAATAATAATATTTCCACCTTTATCGTTTTTTATGCCTATATTGTATAACACGAACGCTAGAGCAGTTGGAATCAAACCAAGGATTATTATCCAGGACGCGTCAATTGCAGTCACTCTTGCGAGGTCTAGCACGCCTACGGGTAAAAAGAAAAAAATGATGAAAAGAGTTGGCCACCAAGCCAGTAATATATCAATATTACCTTTGGTTTTAATTTTAGTAGGATTTTTCTCCCTAAATATGTAAATTCTTTTCATGAAATAGATCTGTATTGCAAGGATTACTCCCGAAAGAATTCCTAGAAGAATTCCTAAGGTTAAACCCTGACCCGTCCAAAATTCCATGATTATGGCAACTCCGATAATGGCCAAAATAAAACTGAGAATGTTTATTTTTGCAACCCTTTCCAACTTGGTAGCAACTAATAAGATGAGAACAAAAATGCCATTTATGTATATTAAAAACGCGGCTATTGCATAATTGGTTAATATTATGCTCTCAAAATACAAATACATTATAATTGGATTACCGATTCCAATAATTAATAATGATTTCCAGTGTAGTTTAAAGGATTCTTTTAAAAATTTTAGTGAAAATGAGTGATACTTTATCATAATTATCAGGAAGATGCTAAGGAATAGGGTGCCGCTAATACCTCTAAAAAGAACAATGGTATATGTTGGATAATGATATAGGAAAGTAATGATCAACCCCACATTTCCCATAAAAATAGCAGACAGTAACATGCTAATTTTTGAGGTCCTTGGACTGGTCTCCTTGCCAGCTGCTTCTGTTGTACTCATTCAGAACCCAGAGAACGTCATTGGATTGTTATTATTGGTTCTGTTTTATATTTTTCTAGTGCTTTTTCATCGAGTTCAACACCCCACCCAGGTCCTTCAGGGACTTTCACCATCCCCTTTTTAAACTTGAGGGGCGAAACAATGAGGTCATCTTCCAGCATGACGTGTCCAAATAGTTCGGTTGCGTGGTTGATTGAATGGTATTTGGCGGTGGCCAGGTGAGTGAGCATGGCAGCTGAGATGCCTAATGACTGGTCGTGGATGACCACGCCCAAACCACGTTGCCACGCGTAGTCAATCGCCTGGATCGCATTGGGGATGCCACCAGGTCGACAATGGTTAATGCCAAGGACGCCGACAGCTTGCAGCTCAACTAAAACAATAAAATCTTTTAAGGAGAAGAAACTCTCATGAACCATCAATGGGGTATCTACGCGCTTCTGCACGTATGCCAAGCCAAGAAAGTCATCAATACCAACAGGTTGTTCCGCATAGTCTATACCATAGGGTTCTATTGCCTTAATAGCGCGGACTGCTTCTTGAGGACGGTACGCTTGATTGTAATCCACGCGCAATCGCACCTCCGGCCCTAAGGTGTCCCGCAGAGTTTGTGAAATTTCTACATCCTCATTGATATTCCTTCCGAGTTTGTATCTAAAAGAACGAAACCCTGCTTGATAGAAGGCTTTTGCGTAGAGTTTCATTGTCTTTGCATCATTTAAAGGGATGAGCGCAGCAAGCGGAATTTCATCAACACTCCTCCCTCCCATCAAATCACATGCTGGTCTTCCGGTAATTTTCCCCATTAAATCAATACAGGCGTTTATCAAGAGCGCTTTCGCGATCTCATTACGAGGCATGTTGTTATCCATTCTCTGACGGATGCGTTTGAGATTGAAAGGATTTTCTCCTAATACATATTTACTCAAAGCTTTTGAGATGGAGTGAGTGACATGCTCGGGAAGGGTGCCATCCTCTGGTATCCAGAGATATACATCAGCTATGCCAATAGTTCCGTCATTGGATGTAAGGCGACAAATAACAAAATCGCCCCCTAACCATGGCTCTTCAGATGGGATGGCCATCCCTAGACCGCCTTCTCCTGATTCCATCACATTGACTACTCCTTCTTTAAAAGGCACGTGAATGGGGGTTAATTCTATGTTAACGATCTTTTCTTTCATAATTATTCCCTGTTTTACATACTAAAGCTCATTTGGATAAAATTTGGCGGAAGAGCATGATTTTCTCTTCAAGCAATTTATATGCATCAATTGAGTCCTTCCGCGAGATGATGAAGATTGTATCCAAGTGACATGACATAAATTGTGTAATATTGATATTATGAGAAGCAAACAAATCGGTCACGTAAGCCACGATGCCGGGTACCTCGATGATTTCCGGTGGGCTGACTAGAATAAGTGCTGATTGGTTTTCATTTTGAGCCACGATGTTTTTCTCTTCAATCAGTTTAATAAGCGATGGTATTAAGTTCTGGTGAGCTGCAATCGTGAAAGTCTTCGTGCCTTGAGTGATTTGAAAGAGCCGAGCGCCTTCCACGAATTTTACGAGAGCATCAAATTTGTTAATGAGCGCATGTTGATGAACAGTTATGACGGTGACATCATTCTTCAGTTCGAGTTCGCTTTTTGCTATAACTTTTGACACGTTTGCCTCAATTAACTTACGACTTTCCTTTAATTCTTCTGCATAGCGCATTAATGCCATTTTAATCGCATCGATTTGGACTGACTTCCGATTTGCCAATAGGAGTACTCGCTCGCGAATGAGTTCGGCTAATGCGGAATAATTGATTACACCTTGTCTAATTCCGTCAAGAATCGAGGGATGTACCTGAATCACGCGTCTCGTCGCTTCTGCAATGGAGATTTGTTCCGCCATTTCTCTCACATGGGGTAGGAATTTATTATCAAATATCTCATAGTCGTATAGGTTTTTAAGTTATTTATCTAAAAGTGAAGTCGTAATATCCAATCTAATTATAATTAGACCTGAAATGAGAAAATAAGGTGAGAATATGTTATGAAAATACTAACAGCTTTTTATTCGAGAACTGGTAGGACAAAAAAGATTGGTGAAGAAATTGCAGCAGAGTTGAACTGTGAAGTTGAAGAGTTTTTTGACACGCAGAAAAGAAAGGGAATCTGGGGATTTCTGAAATCTGGCTATCAAGCTAGTAGAAGGAAGTTAACTGTGTTGCAACCAATTGAAATAGATCCCAGTGAGTTTGATGTGGTAATAATTGGCACCCCGATTTGGAATCGTCACGTTTCTGTACCGACTAGAACATATATTTCACAAATTGAGAGCAAGTTCAAGAAAGTTGCGTTCTTTTGTACCGAAGGAAAGGTGGGTGGTAAAAGGGCTTTCGCAGAAATGGAAAAAATTGGTGGGAAGGAACCAATAGCGGTGCTTGAAATTACGAGAAAAGAACTGAAAAACGAGGATTACGCGGAAAAATTGAAAGAATTCATTGAGCTTGTTGAAGAGGGGTAGCATATATAGGTGAAACGGGTGCTTTTGGGAAGTTGGAGAAAAATAGCTTTCATTCTTGCAATAGTTGGTAGTCTCCTAGTTCTTATTCTACTGAGTTTCGGAATTATATTTTATTCTGGTGGAAATTATTTCAATCCCTCCACTCCAGGATACTCAATGTGGCTAAACACATGGAGTGATTTGGGGAGGACCGTCGCGTGGTCCGGGGAAACTAATTTCACGGCTCAACTATTCTTTAGTTTAGCGTGTGTATTTTGGGTGATTTCATTAGTTCCCAGTATTCACGCGCTCCAATCTTTGTTTTCGGAATCGAGACTAGGGAAGTTACTGAGTAACACTGGTACGCTTTTTGCGTTAATTAGTGCGATAACTGTTTTTCTATTTGTATTTTTCTTCCCAGAGGACCTTCACCCATTCCCCCATCGCTTTTTTGCGGTCCTTGGTTACTTTAGTTTTTTTCTCGCTGAAATTCTATATGCGTACATTATGTTTAATGACAAAAACTATCCTAATACACACGCCATAGGTTTTTTAGCGGTGGGAATTGTAATACTTTTATTTCTTATTTTTAACGCTGCTATTTTACAGAAATTAGTTACCTTCATACATACTATTGTCATATGGATTGTCTTTTATAGCGCGGTGAAGTCGCTCCAACAAAATGAATAAAACATTTGGTTAAATGAAAGATAGACGGAGTTAGACTTTTATGGAGGGGGTAATTATTTCAATCCTTCTGCCATTTCTTTAACCTTCCAGAAAGAAATAAGAGTGTTATAAGTGATTATTTCATTAAACCTTTTATTTATTAAGGAATTCGAAAAAATATCAAAGCGAGGTAATAAATTGGGATGGTCACCACCTAGAAAAGTAACCGTTGTTTTAACGCTCTTTATTGAAATTTTTGGGCTCCTGCTCGGATTGGGGGCGCATAGTGTTTTCGAGTTAGGGGTTCAGTTAGATCCGATCTTCGTCATTGTAGGTTTCGGCCTATGTTTCGTTGGCTGGTTGGTCTTGCTCTTAGGTGTTATGATAAGAGGATTATAACATAAAACTCCCCTTTTTACTGTGCGTTAGAACAATGTCTTTACAGGTTTGGAGAAAATCAGCCTTCATTCTGGCAATAATTGGGGCAATCCAATTCATCATCCTATTAGGTATAGCAATGGTATTTTATGCAGGGGGAAACATCGTCAATCCTTCAGCCCCAGGGTACTCAATTTGGTTAAATTCCTGGAGTGATTTGGGTCGGACCGTAGCATGGTCGGGGAAAAACAATTTAACCTCTCAAGTCCTGTTTAGTATAGCGATGGTTGTGTGGGGAATCTCATTTGTCCCTAGCATTCAAGCACTCCCCTCATTATTCTCAGAATCAAAACGAGGTAAATTATTCACCAAAATTGGTTCAATCTCTGCAGTCATTTGTGTCGTATTTCTTTTAATTAATGTATTTTTATTCCCGGTGGATCTCCATCCATACCTTCATGGGATTTTAGCAATTCTCGGTTATTTGGCATTTCTGATCGTGGAAATCCTATTTGCTATTGTGATGTTTTGGGATGATAACTATCCTAATACACGTGCGACTTGCTTCTTGGCTGTAGCAATTGTCATCATCATTTTCTTAATAACTAATGCCGCCATTTTACAAAAGACGGTCTCAATTACATTCATTATTGCCACTGTGATCGTGTTTTCTTCCGCGTGGAAAACGACTACCCAAAAAGAAAGTTGATTTGGTTCTTTTTTCACTAACTATTTTGAGCCAGTTATGTTGTATTTGATAAATTTTTGTTTACAATCTAAACTTGAAAATGCGCAAATGAGGCAAATGCGCAAATAAATTCCAATAATTTAAATATTATGGATGTTTTTGATTATTGACTTTGCCAGTACTTTCGAGGCGAGTCTTGAAATCGCTCGAAAAGGACTTGGGTTCCAGGAAATCCTTCCACCCGTTTATCAGCGGGTGCTCGCACAAGTCGGGGACACCATCAAGCCCCGTTTGAAACCGAGCATTCCCTCCTATGAATGGGTAAAAATTCAAGGCCTCTTCAAGCACCGCGGGACAACATCCTTCAAGACTTCTGAGGTATTGAAAATGTCAATGATAATGAGGAATGTCTTGAACTCGGCGACGAGCGCACAGCCTGATAACCTTAGGGCTGGTCTCTCCCGTTAGGGCGAGATTGAGAATTATCATAAATTTTGGTATTCTAAAAAATGCCAATTTTTATAAATAATTAGAAGGTTTGATACATAAGGTACTTAAAAAGAGAATATTAATCAGAGTCCAGTAATTTCCCTGCTAGAGCTTCTGAAATTATGTTCTTTTTTTCTATTTTTTATTTCCTTTTCCTTAAGATACACTATAATATATTCTCCCGTAATTAGGAAAAATAAGTAAAAAAATTTTACATTTTTTGTACTTACTTTATTACGTGTAAATTCATTTACACCATTGCTTGGTGAAATTAATTGAGGCATTTTTGTTTTATTTGTTACAGAAGATACTAAAATAGAGTTGACTGAATAACTTTTTTACGAGAAAAATTAGAAAATTTGAAGGTTTCGGTAAAATGAAGACTGGGATAATTGGAGCCAGTGGTTATACGGGTGGAGACCTCATTCGACTATTGTTAATCCACCCAGAAGTTGATTTAACGTACATTACTTCGCGCCGATACCAAGGAAAATACGTGAAGCATTTGCATCCGAATTTACGGGGCATAACAGATTTACAATTTGAGGAATTGACCCCTGAGAAGGCAAGTGAGTGCGATATCATCTTTATGGCGGTGCCGCACAAGGCATCCATGAATATAGCACCAGAACTATTAGATGTCGGGCTCAAAATTGTGGATCTGAGTGCTGATTTTCGTTTGAAGGATCCTGAAGTGTATGAAAAGTACTATTGCCCTCATTCGCATCCAGAGTTATTCGAGAAAGCGGTTTATGGACTACCTGAACTGTATCGAGATAATTTGAAAAATACTAAAATTGCCGCAGCACCCGGGTGTATGGCGGCAAGCGCAATCCTAGGCCTTGCACCAATAATGAAAGAGACATTCATAGATACTGAGCATATCATCACCGATGCGAAAATAGGTTCTTCGGGTGGAGGAAAGAATTTTAGTTTTGCAAGCCACCATCCTGAGCGCTCTGGCGTGGTGCGCCCCTATGGTGCCGCGGGACACAGGCATTTAGCGGAAATCAATCAAGAACTGAGCATTTTAGCGGATAAACCAGTTAAGGTAGGACTTTCCACCCACGCGGTCAGTATGGTCCGCGGCATATTATCAACCATCCATGTTTTTCTAACCAATCCCGTGGAGAATAAGGATCTCTGGAAAGCCTACAGAAAAATGTATGATAAGGAACCCTTCATAAGGTTAATAAAACAGCCGACAGGTAACTATCGCCTTCCTGATCCGAAGGCAGTGATTGGGTCCAATTTTTGCGATATTGGGTTCGTGATCGATGAAAATATGCCACGGGTGGTCATTCTTTCAGCGTTGGATAACCTCATCAAGGGAGCCGCAGGGTCAGCCGTGCAATGCATGAATATAATGCTTGGAATTGAAGAAACAACCGGGTTATTGCTTCCAGCAGCCCACCCAATATGAAATATATTTTTAATGGTGATATGATGAGCATTATTGAATTAGAAAATAAGTATATTCCTTCAATCTTTCCAAAACGACCTGTGGTTATAGTCAAAGGGAAGGGTGCCCTAGTCTGGGATGTAAATGGAAAGGAGTACATCGATTGTGTTGGAGGCAATGGCGTCTGTCTGATCGGTCATTCACATCCAAAACTCCTAAACACCATAAAAAAGCAAGCGGAACAATTAATCACTTGTCCGTATATTTTCTATAATGATCAACGGGCGAAATTATTAGAAAAATTGGCATTGGCAACTCCAAAACCTCTTGAGAAAACATTTCTTTCGAATTCTGGTGCTGAAGCCATCGAATGTGCCATAAAGTTGGCCCGCAAATATACAGGTAAGAAAGAAATCATAGCAATGAAGCGCGGGTTTCATGGGCGAACCCTAGGAGCCCTCTCTGCCACTTGGAATCCGAAATACAGGAAACCCTTCGAGCCCTTGGTTCCAGGATTTACGCACGTGCCTTTCGGAGATCTTGATGCTGTTAAAAATGCCATAACTAACGAAACTGCAGCTATCATTACAGAAGCCGTCCAAGGTGAGGGAGGTGTCATACCAGCGCCCGATGGATTTCTATCTGGCTTGCGTGAATTATGCGATAACAACAATGTTCTTCTCATCATAGATGAAGTTCAGACGGGATTGGGAAGGACTGGCGAGTTTTTGGCATCGAATCGCTGGAACGTCGTGCCTGATATCCTTTGTTTAGCGAAGGGAATTGCAGGTGGGATTCCATTAGGCGCTACGATGTCAAGTACGGAAATCTTTGGTGGGCTGAAATCAGGAGAGCATTATTCCACGTTTGGTGGCAACCCATTGGCATGCGCAGCGGCTAACGCGACGTTGGATATAATCAAGGATGAGAAGCTAGTTGAAAATTCAAAGAAATTAGGAGAGTATTTCTTTAAAAAGCTTCAAGAAGATGTGAAAAGCTTACGTCTCGTGAGGGAAATTAGAGGGATGGGGCTGATGCTTGCTGTAGATCTCAGGTTAAAACATAAGGAATTCATCCTAAAAGCACTTGAAAAAGGCTTATTATTACTTACCTCTGGCTCAACTATCATTCGCATGTTACCCCCTCTAAACATAACCCAACAACAGATCGACAATATCATGACAATTCTTCAGGAAATCCTTACGCAATAGAAACCAATTTAGGTTAAATAAAAAGATATTGGGTTAATATTATTAAAGCGTTTATTGATTAACCCGCTTATAGAAAAATGTAGTGTTTAGCGATTGTCATGCAATACGTTATCAATGGATAATACGAATCCTAATAGGATACGACGATCTGTTTGATTATCCAATATCCTTAAAGCGTAAGTGTCTGAAAAATCGAATGGGCCGCTTAAAAATACATCCCGCCACGTATCAGCTTTCTCAATCTCAGCAATTATTTTCCCAGTTACCACGTTCTTAATTTTAAAGGACCAGCCAAATAATTTCCCTTGGGCCTCGTACAGTTTTTTCCCTGTTTCGTCCTTTAAATAGAATTTTGGACGGAGGAAGGATAGGAATTTTTTCTTGATTCTCGCAATTAAATTGCCTTGTGGGTCTTTTAGATCCTGAGCAGCTCGCGCAGTGACAATTTTCCCATGAATCGTGGCGGCAAGTGTGCCATCTACCTCTTGTAACTCGATTCTTCTTCGGAGGCTCAAAATTACGCGATGCATTTTTCCAATAACTTGGAATTTCTCATCTAAAATATCGCCAGATCCCCAGTCCCAATACTTCTCTTTCAGTATATAAAAATTCCTGCTTTGATCAAATAAGCCACCTTTGACAGGCCCCGTGCTAGATTGCCCAACAGCCAAGGTAGCTCCGCACTTTTCGCATTATTTATCATTAAGGTTTTCTATCTCATCTCCACAATCAGGACATTTCATTTTATACAATCCTCATACTCATTTTAATTAGAAGTATAGGATTTTTAGTTTAAAAAGGCATTCTCAAATTCGCTTTGAGCACAAAATTGTTAAAGAAAAAATTGTACTGGTCCTTATGAAGAGCAACATTCACTATTTTTTTCATCCAAAGAGCGTTGCTATTATTGGCGCTTCTGATAAATATTATTCATGGGGAAATATGATTGCGGTAAACCTTTTAGGTTCTAAATCGCAAGAAAACGTGTATTTGATAAACCCAAAACACGATCGCGTATTAGGGGAAAAAGCCTATGGAAAGATCGCAGAAGTACCAGAGGATATTGATTTAGCCATAGTTATAGTTCCAGCTCCCAAGGTAGTTCCCACATTGGAGGAATGTGCTGCAAAAAATGTTAAAGTTGCCACGATCATTTCAGCTGGATTCTCGGAAACTTCTGAAGGAAAACAGTTAGGCGATGATTTAAAACGGTTCGTGGAAGAGTATCAAATTCGATTGCAAGGACCTAATTGTGCTGGGTATTATAATGCTTCAGTCCCAATTAATGCCTCTCCTTTACCCCCACGCTTCCTAATTGAGAGCCCCGTGGCGTTCATTACCCAGAGCGGTTTTGTAGGCAACACTCTCTCCGTCTGGGGACCCACTCGCAATCTAACTCTGGGAAAATATATAAGCGTGGGAAATGAGGCAGACTTGACCGTGACAGATTATGTTGAATATTTTGGCCAAGATCCGACTGTTCAAGTAATGTTATTATATATAGAAGGAATTAAGGACGGAACTCGCTTCTCGAACGTGATGCGGGAAGTTACTCCCAAAAAACAAGTTGTTGTCTGGAAAACTAGCGAAACCTCAGCCGTAAAACGCGCAGCCTTATCTCATACGGCGCATCTCGTGGGATCGCAGCAGGTTTTTCAAGGTTTGAGGAAGCAACTTGGTATAATTCAAGTTCAACGTTTGGAATATGGTTTGATTGCATCTCATGCCTTTCTCCGGCATCCCCCCTTACGAGGAAATCGGTTCGCAATAACAATGGTAGGTGCTGGGTGGGCAATCATATTAACAGATGCATTATCTACTGCGGGCTTCTCTGTACCAGAATTCTCTCAGGACTTGCAGGACGAGATTAGGAGAGTACTGCCAAATTATCGGGCCTCCGTAAAAAATCCAGTCGATTTTGGGGCCGCGGATACAATGGATTTCAGCTTGATGATGAGAATTATAAGAAAAATATTTGAAAGTGGAGAAATAGATGGCTTTATAGTTGCGAATATCGGAGAGTTTTCTTCCTTTGAGGATGAGGGCGGAATCATTGAAGTTCAAATTGCCAAATCATTAAATCGCATCCAGAAAAAATATCAAAAACCGATTTATATTTTCACGCTCATGACCGAGGCCGACAGTAAAAGCATTCCACTCATTAAAAAGAAGATGAACATGTATCATTCCATAGATGAACTATTAGAAGTTTTGAAAGCGCAACTGTTTTATTATCGCTGGAAGGAAAGAATCAAATAGAAAATCATAACAGGTAAAGAAAAATGGATTCTCGAGAGCGAATTTTGACTACAATGGACCACGAGGAACCAGATCGCGTGCCAATCTTTTGCTTTTCAATAGAAAGTCTAGATGTGGTTCGGGGGTACGGCTTTTCAAAACCTGCAAGCATGTACGATTTAGACCCTAGGAAGTCGTTTGAGATTTTCAAGAAAATTGGAACAGACCTTGTCATAGTTCCGACGTCAAGCTTACCTGTAGCGTTTGAGACAGCCACTGGGAAATCCGTTTGTGGAATACCAATTCCTGAACATATTAATATGGTGGATGAATTCGGGAGAACATTCAGTTATTATAATCAAGGTGGAATTCATTTAACAAATTATGTTGGTGGTGTTTTTAGTTCAGATACGGGTGATGTGGACGAAATCATCTCTAAATATGAGAAATGGAGTCCTCCAGATCCAAGTGAAAAAGATAGATATCAGTATTATAAAGGAGTCTTGAGAAAAGCTAAGGGAGATGGCCCTTATGTAATTCCTTTCGCCCAATCGTTCTTCGAAAACGCGTGGCAGCCCTTTGGATTCCAGAATTTCACGAAATTACTTTTTAAAAGACCGGATTTTATCAAAGATATGTTAAAAACGATCGAAGAATTCTTGAAAGGGGTCATTGACTATTTGGTGACTAACTTCTCCATTGAATTATTTTTCTTTTCTGATGATCTTGGCTATAAAACAGGTCCTCTAATAAGTCCGCGACATTTCATCCAATTCATTTTTCCTAAAATGAAGGATTTTGTCAGTTATTGTCATAAAAATAGCGTCAAAGCCATGTTCCACTCCTGTGGAAATATTAACAAATTACTCGATAAGGTTATAGAAACGAAGATAGATGGTCTAAACCCACTAGAACCTTCAGCTTCGATGGATATCTTTGAGATTAAAAGAAAATATGGAAAAAAGATTACTCTAATGGGTAACGTCGATACGATAGATTTACTTTCCAAAGGAACCCCTAAGGACATCGAATTATACGTGCGTAAATTAATTCAGCATTGCGCACCTGGAGGCGGATTTATTTTAGCTGATAGTCATTCAATTAATCCTCAAATTACTCACAAAAATTATGAGACACTGATAACCTCTACTAAAAAATACGGGATTTACCCTATTAGAAATTCCCTTCCTTGAATTGGACATGATTTGGTTCTTATTTCTTGTGAGTCTTATGAAAGAGAAAATTTATAATGGATGAAATCTAACCTTACCAACAAGGTGATTATGGTTGGATCGCGTTCTCTGTCATGGATAAAAAGACGAAGTTTATTCCTTCTTCTACAGCGATCCCCATACACATACGAAAAATCACTCATTCTTTTAAATTAAAATTAACTCCACATATTAAGAGAATCAATTTTTATTTGTTGAGTTGTATTATTAAAAAACAATCTAACGGAGCCTAAATATGAGTTCAAAAGATACAAAACTGCCTCCATACGAACCTGAAAAGATTGAAAAAAAATGGCAAAAAAAATGGGCAGAAAAAAAAGTCTTCGAAGTTGAATTAGATCCAAAAAAGGAAAAGTACTATTGTTTGGAAATGTATCCTTATCCCTCGGCTACTTTACATATGGGGCATCTCCGAAATTATTCAATTGGGGATTGTTTTGCCCGGTACAAACGAATGCGAGGGTTTAATGTACTATATCCAATGGGATATGACAGTTTTGGCTTACCTGCTGAGAATGCTGCAATTCAACATAGCATTGATCCGGAGAAATGGACTGATGACAACATAACACAAATAAAAAGTCAGCAAAAACGGATTGGATTAAGTTACGACTGGAGACGTGAAGTCTATAGTCATGATGAGAATTATTATAAATGGAATCAATGGATCTTCCTAAAAATTTTTGAAAAAGACTTGGCATATCGGGATAATTCGTATGTTAATTGGTGCCCTTCGTGTAATACGGTCTTAGCAAATGAACAGGTAATCAATGGAAAGTGTTGGCGGTGTTCATCCATTGTTACTCAAAAA
>JABXJT010000088.1 GCA_013375455.1 Candidatus Helarchaeota archaeon
ATCCGTCAGCTCATTAAGGACACCCACGAATTCCTCGCAAAGCCCTAAAAGACTACTTTTGCGGATCATGAAAAAAAGAAAGTGAGATAAAAAATTTCTATTTTTCATAATGTTTTGGTTCGATGAACTTTTTGCAGTGAGGACACCAGGTGTTCTGACCTTTTTTAAGAAGTCGGGTATCGATATCTGGTATTTTTTTGAAACAATGGGGACAGAATTCCATCGTGAGGGGAGGTAAAGGTCCTTTCGCCAATTTTTCTTTGTATTGTTTGATTCGTTCATCGGCTTCTCTTTTGAGTTTAATTTTTTCCTCCTTGATACGTTTAGCTTCCAATTTTATTTTTTTCTTTTCTTCTTCTGCGGTGCGATATTTGTCCATTTTCTCTGAAACAACCTCATCTATGCTTCTTTTCTTGGGAGCAAAAATTTGGAGGTGGGCAGGGGTTAAGGGACTACCACAATTTTCGCATAGCGTATTCTGATCAGAATTGAGCAGCTTTAAATCCACTTCGGTAAGTTTATGAGAACAATAGAGGCAATAATCGATTTTAATTAATATTTCATCTTCACGGCGCCGATATTTTCGTACGATGCGAGCATCCCTTTTATGTTTCACGTAAGGGATTAATTTTCCTTTAATTCCTTTATAATAATAGGGGGAAAATACAGCCACCACTCCGACGATGATCAGTGAAATAATTAGTGGAAGATAATTAGGAGCGGTTTGAATTATGAACGATTGTTCAATTTGGATAGTTTCATTGCTGGCGAATTGCGCAACGAACGTTAGATCTAAAGTTTCACCGTGCATTGAGGTTTGGGGAATGGTAATAGTGAGAATAGTATCGACAATCTGACCAGGGAAGAGGATCTCGGAATCTATTCCAAAGACATAGGAATCTGAGGGAATTCCGAGAACGGATAATTCGATTGTATCATTAAAATTGCCATTATTTTCAACGTGCACATCGTAGATCAGGACAGAACCAGGCAAAATCTTTTCTGGAATTTCCTTTTCGGTAATGCTGATGCTTAAATTCCTAAAGGGTAAGACGATCATTTGCACGGTATCGTAGGCTGAAGATGTCGAATCGGTTTGGCTCTGTGCAAGTAATTCAACTGAATAATGGAGTGCTGGAAAGTTAGGAGATTTTGGCACCGTGACATTGGGTGAAATGGTGATGATTTCACCAGGAGCTAAAGTCGCATTGGCGGGAAGTTCGAATATAGAGGAATTAATCCCTTGAGCTGACATTGAAAGGGCAAAGGTCTCGGCGATGTTGCCTGTATTCGTGATGTTAAAGGAGAGAGATTCCGTTACGTCGGGGGTCATATTAAGGAGCCCTGTGTCTAGGATTGAAATTCGTTCGACTTTGGCCTCGTAGTAAGGGAGGATGTTGAGATTTTCCGTAATGGAGTCATTTTCTGAAGAATCCCCACGGCTAGTAGCAGTTACAGTGAATGAGTGCGTTCCAGCGGAGGACCCCGAGTCACGAGGAGGATCTATTTTCAAGATGAAGAATCCGATGCTGCCTTGCTTGATGGTTAAATCAGGGGGATGAATGACCCAGGATGGATCGATGTCAGTGACCTCGATATCGTAGATGTCGTGTTCAATATTTTGACCGGTATTCTCGATGAACACGTAGTACTCAGCGACATCTTTCCCGAGCTCAATTGATTCCATTGGTGAAATATACACCATCTGCGCGCCGTATGACTCGGTTGGAGGTACTGAGGTGGCATTCATTTGGATGGTGAGGCTATTTGATGAGTCAAACACTAAGAAATTCCCTAATGGAATGACGAACGTATAGATAAGCCATTCGCGATCAGCAAATAATGAAGAAAAAATGGTTTTCCATGTGAGTCCCAGGAGAATATCGATATTTAATAGATTAAGATGATATTGAAAGTCGTTTAGTTCGAGTCGGACGTGCCCAGGATCCTTCGTGTGAATGAATAGATTCTCGGTCTGGGGTGATTGGGTGAAATTTAACGTTTTGGTATTGGGGCCAAATTGATCATCGAAGTGAGTATCATTCCCGAATAATGTGGCTTTGATGGTAAGTAAATCTGATCCGACACTGAAGCGTAATTTGATTAAGACATCAACTACAATCGAAGAGATAATCTTTGCAATAGAAGAGACGTATGGAATATCTAATTTTCCAAGGATTTCTAGAATGGGAATCTGAATTTCGCCCAAGTCCACGGATTTACCTGTACCAAGAGGGGTCTCGTAGCTTCTATCCACACGATAATTAGGACCCATGCTCCACTCACCATCATATCCAAAAGCACTCACGCCTGCATAAATTCGGGCAATGAAATGAAAGTATGTTTCATTATAGTTGGGTAAATCAACCGTGTGAAGCGTAATGTTCAAAGAAGTTGTAGCATCGACTAATAATTCGGTAGGATAATCGACACTGACATTGATTGGGAACCTGATGCCTGCGCCAATATCGATTTCGATGCCAAAATAGGCGTATGCAATTTTATAACCGAAAATTTCCAAGTTCCAGGATATTTCCCATTTGTAATAAATAAGTTGATACGTGAAACCCATTATGACATCCAGGGTTGTTCGATTCACGGGTGAAAGGGTTTGAGTGGTTGAATTTTGATTAGTTTGATGGGGATTCATAATATTTTTAATTTGATACGACTCGTCCACGTCCACAGATTCATCAGCATCAGATGCTGTTAATTTAAATGAATTGGCGGATGTTTCTTCAGATAGCGCGAAATCCTCAGAGTTTCTGATTTCTTGTAACCTATTAATGATGAAATTGAAAGTATTTTCGAGATTTTCTATGGAATCGGATGATTCTTTAAATAGATCTATATCAATTTGCTCTGTTTTCGTATTTTCTGGTAAATTTTGAATGCAGACCATAGAAAATATCAAAACGAACGTAAATATCCCTAAAAATGCTGTTTTTCTAAATTTCCCCATCTTAGATCACCTAAGTTCTTGAAAAATTTGAGAAGTATTATAATACTCACCTTATAAATAATTTTTTAATTTAAATCGGATGTTTAAGAAAAATAGAGAGAAAAGGGAGAATTTAGTTTTAGGATTTATTCCTCAAAAACATTCAAATTAAGCGGAGTTCGAAAGAAAAAAGAAAATTTAAAACAAAAAAGAGTCAAGCCATGCTCATAAAAGCCATTACTTCCGAGACTTCTTCTTCAAACCCGCAATGGGGACAAACTTTTTTCCTTGGCTTAGCAGTGCCACATTCGGGACAATGGGCAGAATAGAATTTAGACGTGAGAACTTCTCCCGCGATTCCGGCCATGTTGAGTACTATCCCATCTACTTCGACTTGTTTTAATGCGTCTTTACCTTCCTTAATTTTTGAAAGGTTTTTGAAAAGAGTTTTAACCGTTTCTTGAGCTTTGAAGTAGGATCCTTTACCACTTTTTTTCCAGGATACATTAGTTTCTAATGATTCCAGGATACCATCCTTGCGAACTTGAAAATTATGTGGCGATCGGTGGATTTCTAACCCTTTTACGTTACCATCGGGATCTATGACAATAATCCCAATTGTGCTACTTGGAAATTGTAATTTTTCGCTTCTTTGCTTCGCCCTTTTCTGTCTGGCTTTAACTGCTTGAGTATATTGTGTCTGATCTGCAACTTCTTCTTCCTCAATGGTTTCTTGCGCCACGTTCTGCCATACTCGTGCTTGACTGATGGTGGAAACAGCTGCCCGGTGGACCGCATGCCCACGTTTCATGGCCCGCATTTCGTTCAGCATGACGCGACTGCATTTCCCACCATATCCAAATGCAGCCCCACTTGATAAATGATGAGGCGCATGGACGCATTTGACAGGAACTTCGATTTTCTCACCAGGTTGAACCATTACAATCCCAATGCAGATGCGATCTTGGGTGCCTTTTCCTAAGAAAATCTCCCCTTCTTCAATAAGAATGGGGAATTCGCAGTTATTCTGGAAAATAATGTGGTTAACTTCGGTACCTTTATCAATAATCAAGCAAGAATTTTCACTACACGCTTCTGATAAGGTGAGATAATCACGTTCTTCTCTAGGAATCTCTTGCTTTATGATAGGTACGAATGAAATCTCCTCAAGAATCACTGGGGTTCCAATTTGTAGTCCATCCGCGTTGATTACTTGTGTTGCAAACTTTCGAATAGCCGCTATGTTTGTCATTTTTCAATTTCACCCCTTTTTGGATGTCACTAATAGAGATTAGATCCTCATATTTAAGTTTGACCAATTTGAGTAGTGATCCCATTGATGTTTATCATCTTTAACGTCTTTCACTATGACTGTTCATTCGGGTTTCATCTTTTAAAAGAGATGCCACCTTTCAAATTAATTTTAAGAAAAGAAATTTCACCGTTTTAGATCTCTTAAGATCGCGTGAATCCCGAGAAATTGGTCTGAATTTAGAGTAAGATTTCTGAATTACCAGATTATGCGCGAAAAAATCGAAATTTAATCAAGCATAATTGGATAGCCAGTTGCTCATTTCAGATTTTTTACAACTGGAATGAGTCTTGATCATTGCAGTTGAAACGGATTGGTGGGCGTTGAGATCAATGTTCATTATTTTTTGGATTTTTAGCAGGAAGGTATTGAACTCTTCTCGCAATAATTCGAGATTCGGGTTTGAGGGGTTCGAATTTTTATCGAAAAGGGCGATGCAAATTCGGCTTTCATTGATGCAAAGGCAGGCTTCCAACTCGCTAGAGAGGGATTGCCATTCCATTTTGACGCTAGAGGAATTTTGAAACATGCCAATCCAACGCCATTTTCCGAACCAACGACCTTTGAGCAAATAAACAAGCTTGAATAAGTCATTATTTTTGTTATTCAAGGGGACCATTATTTCAAGCCCGACGTACTCCTTGGGTTTTATTGTTAAACTAGTTTTGGGTGATTGAAGGAGGGAATTAATGACCTTCATTCCTGTTTTGTTGATTTTGTATCCGTTCAAGGTCTTATCAATCAACTTTTTTCGAAGTAATCGTTTCAACGATGTTGCGACTTTTTGTTGGTGCAGGTTCAGTTTTGTTTTTATCCCTTGGAAGCTTAATTCTGCTTGAGAATCTTTAGAATAGGCTTCAATTGATAATAAAAATAAAATATTGAGCTCACGTGACGTGAGTGCCTCATCTAGAGGGCCAATCTTCGTGAAATAATCGGAATCTTCCGTTAGCTGCGTGTCCATCGGACCACACGCCCGGAAATCGAATGAATTAGTCCTATTAAAGTTCACTTCCATAAGATAGACCTTCTTGTGGTAAATATAGTAAGGGTGATATTTATTGACTGAGTTTGCGAGACTCGTTATCTTCGAGGAAATTATGAATTTAGATACATCGGAAATTTTTACTAACATTCAGTTAATCGGAATACCTTTAAAATTGAAACTCAGAAATAAGGATATGAATTTTTTATTCATTCTGAATACTTTCTATCCGAATATAGGAGGTGTTGAGAATGCAACATATGAAATTTGTAAAAGACTCAAGGAAAGAGGACATGAAATTTTCGTGTTGACGACAACAAAAGTGAATGTTCGTCCAAATAATCAGGACCTCCCGTTTTTTGAGAAAATTGACGGGATCCGAATTTATCGGATTCGCCATGCGTTGAGATTTTTTGATATTCCTTGGAAAGCGCTCTATTTGGCAAGAAAGTATCAAATTGATTATGTTTATATCACGGATTTTTGGGGGGGTGTTGCGCTTTTCCTAAAAAAAATATTTCGAATTCCATTCGTGTATGTTCTCAATGGTTATAATCCAATTTGTCCCCGAGGAACTCTTTTCCATGAGCAGGCCTGTCAAGGGTTCGAAGTGTGGAAATGTCTGGAACAATGCCACAAATTTTCGTTTCGTTTTCTTTTCACGCTTATCATCACGCGGATGCTTTTATTAGAGGCGGAACCCGTCATCGCAATTAGTGAGGCCGTGCGTGATGCGTATCGTGCGTATTTTGGGAAAATATCTATGAAGTTATTATATTATGGAGTTGATGCACAAAAATTCAAGCCCCTCCCAGTTCAGCCTTCTACCTTGACTCATAATTTAGAAGATTCTGATAAAATTTTACTTTTTTTTGGGCGATTAATAAAGGAAAGGGGAGTTGCAGAATTTTTACCGCACTTCAAGGAAATTTTAAAGCAAGTGGAATGTAAATTACTCATAGTTGGCTCAGGACCAGAAATTAAAGAGATAAAGGAGGAAGCCAACTCTTTAAGCTTACAAAAAAAGGTCATTTTTACGGGATTTTTAAGAAATAAAGATTTAGTTAATGTTATTAACATCTCAACCCTTGTCATTTTACCCATCTTATTTCCCGAACCATTAAGTCTCGTGGCTTTGGAAGCCATGGCTTGCGGAAAGCCGGTCATAAGTTTTGAATTGGGAGGTGTTAAAGAATTATTAGCGCATGACAAGGTGGGGTTATTAATAGCTCCAAATAATTGGAAAGAATTCACGAATAAAATCCATCAAATTTTAAGTAATGAAGAATTGAGTGAGTCGATAGGAAGTGCTGCGCGTCAGAGAGTGGAAAAATTTTTTACATGGAAAAAGTTCGTGGACCAATTCCTTAAAGTAATCATCCAAAATCGATAGAAGTGTACCACGTGCGAATTGGAATAATTAGCTCTGGAACTAAAGCCGATCGAATTCCTCCTATTTATGGGGGAGGGATTCAGAAATATAGTTGGAACTTAGCCAGAGAATTGAATAAACTAGGGCACGAAGTCCACGTATTTACCATTTTACATCCAGGAGAATCAAGGGATGAAGCTCTTGATGGGGTTTTTATTCATAGAATTTCTCGATTTCTAGGAATGAATGTGTTCAATACGATTATTTTTGGTCTCAAAGCGTTTTTTAGAATCCTACACGTTCAAAAGAAAACAGGTCCGTTCCACATCCTTCACGCTCAAAGTAGGGTTTCAAGTCTCCTCATTCGCTACCTCTTCCCTTATAAAATCCCATTCATCATCACCGCTCATAACTGGGATGTATTGTTAACGGTTCCTGCAGCAGTTCTATCGCGTCCCACTTATTTCTTGGTACTCTTTATGGAAAAATTAGCATGTTTAAAGAGTGATGGAGTGATATCCCTAACCGAATTTTTCAAAAAAATCCTCCTGAATCGGTTGAAGCTCCCCTCCTCAAAGGTTCAAGTAATTCCAAACATGATTACTATACGTGAAAGTCATAAAAAACCAGCGGATTTACAACCCATCATTAAAAAAATTGTTTCTGAATCTTATTTATTATATATAGGACGTTTAGAGAAGGAAAAAGGATTAAATTTTCTCATCGAAAAATTTAAAGCCATCACAAATCAACAGGAGAATTTGAAGTTGGTTTTGATTGGCAGGGGTTCTCTTGAACTTGAATTAAAAAGATTAGGTAAAAAATTCAAGATTGCCGATAAGCTGTATTTTTTAGGAGGACTTCACGAAAATCAATTGAGACCTCTATTGAAGGCAGCTCGTGCACTGATTCTTCCGTCGCACTTTGAAATCATGCCAACCGTGATTCTCGAGGCATGGGCTGCAGGATGTCCGGTTATTGCAAATAATTATCAAGGTGTCCAAGCGTTAATTCGCCATGAATCTACGGGATTAATCTTCCAAAAGGATAAAGGGCAGCACTTACCTTCAGTTGTACAAAAATTGTTTACACAGAAAAATTTGAGGGACACGATAATTAAAAATGCTAAGGCCCAAATCCGTTCAAAATATGCAAGCTCTCAAGTTGTAAAACAAATTATTGCGATGTATCGTGATCTTGTGAACCGGTGCAATCAATGAAGATCGGTTATATAGTTCAACAATTTTACCCTACGGCTTATGGGAGTGGAGTCCATGCTTTTGAGCTTGTCAAAGAGTTAGCGGAACTGGGACATGAAATTCACGTGATTACAAAAGGAGAACCATCTCAAAAGCGAGATGAAGTATTTAAAGGGATTCACGTTCATAGAGTGCTTAATTTTTTGCAAACCCCTTATTATTTTCCTTTCAATTCAGGATTATTGTGGAGATATGGAAAAAAAATTATACGAAAGTTAAATTTTGATATTCTTTTAGGGCATGGATTTGAAAGTAGCTTATTTTTTAAAATGAATAAGAAGTTACCATTCATATACAAAGCTGCAGGAACGATTGAATTACAAAAGGCTCGAAAATTCGTCACTTGGCGTGATATATTTGGGAAAATTTATTTCCCATTGTTAGGAAGACTTGAAAAAACTGCATTGACCCATGCCGATCGTGTGATTGCCATCTCAAATACAATAAAACACGAATTAATCAGCATATATAACGTTCCCAAAGAAAAAATTTTCAAGATATACAATGGAGTTGATGCAAACCGATTCCATCCCTCTCATAATTACGAGGCACTTCAAAGTAAATTAGGGGTGAATTCCAATAGAATTATTCTTTTTGTAGGGCGAATGTCCCCGATCAAAGGACCACACATATTATTGCAAGCAATTCCATCTATAATCGAACATTTTCCAGAATGTATCTTCCTTTTTTTAGGGGATGGGCCGTTATTACCCTATCTGAGATACATGGCGCGGAAGTTACGCGTGATGCCCCATGTAAAATTTCTAGGTTTTACCTCTAATGCAGAAATTCCAAAGTATTTTACAATGGCAAATTTGTGTGTCATCCCATCGTTATATGAACCGTTCGGATTAGTCGCTTTGGAAAGCCTTGCCTCGGGGACCCCAATTCTTTCTAGTGTTCAAGGGGGCCTCGCTGAGATACATGATAATTTGAAGGATTTCCCGAAAATTTCCCCTCTCACACCCAAATTTCTAGCGAAGCAGTTAAATTCGTTGCTCTCCCAACCAAATAAATTAAAGACCTTGGCTAGGATGGGGCGAGAAATAGTTTCGCAAAAATTTACGTGGAGCCGATGTGCGAGTCAAACAGATAGCCTATTACAATTAGCCATGAAAAAAAAGAAAAAAATTAAAGGGATTTGGCCTTCGCAATCCAATCCGAAAGTACGTTTGCCGTGATGCTGGTTGCGATCCCTTCCTTTGAAATGGTATCAAGAACTTGGACTTTAAGCGCATTTTCATTTATTTTGGAGAGATGTTTAACTGAACGGACTCCAGATTTTGCCAGTATCATCGCATATTCTATAGTCATCCCTGGTATCCGGAGTAAATCAGAAATGATACGCCAGATTATTATTTTTGATTGTGCGATACCCGTCTTACTCGAAATATCCTTGGAATTTGCGCGTAACAAGTCGATAGACGTGTGAAATCCTGCATTTTGTAAATTTACCACTTCATTAGCCGGTATGAGCCCAAAATTTTCCAACTTAACTGGACCTTTCTTCACAGCTGGCGCGGCAGGAGGCGCTGCGGGAGGAGCTGCTGCTGCAGTTGCAGGGGCCGGAGGCGGTCTAAGCGTGAAGGGCGGAGCCGTTTCTTGCACGACTTCTAAAGCTGTTTCAGCTGGACTTGGAGTTGGTTTTTGAACAAGCACTTTCATCGCATCAGGAGCAGCGGAGGGAACAGGGAGACCTCTCGGAGAAAATGCCATACCTCTTATGAAAGTAATTGCAGCCCAAACTCCGAACACGCCAAGAATTACTGGTAAAATTGTGGTTCTTAGATCACCGGTAATGGCAGGGATGAACTTTCCAATAACTACTATTACAGCAAGGACTCCCGGAGCTAGCGTAAATCCAAGAACCGCAGAAGTATTTTTGAATTCGAGGTTTCTCGTACTTGCAATTATTTTACCGAGTAAAAGCCAAACAACAAGGACTAAAACCATCCCGCCTACTAGAACAAGCGGATAAAAAGTTATCCAGACGGATCCAATCTGGATTGGAATTTCGATTTGAGTCATTGCCCATAATTCCGCCAGTTTCCAACCAAAAATTTCGGCTTGGGACATGCTCAAATAGAAGCAGAATAAAATGGAAGTAAGTAAAACGAAAACCAGGCTTTGGCCGAAACTCGAAGAGTGATAAATATTACTGAGACCTGAGCTGGATCCAAAAAAGGCGCCAGATAATTTTGATCCCATGGTGGCTTCAGCAGAAGGTACAACAACAATTTTCCGCTTCTCAGGGGGGAGTTTTTTAATTTCTTTTGCCTTCTTAATCCATTTTTGAATGACATCTGAAGATAAACCCGTATCTTCGGATAGAAGATCTGAAGACTCATCCGCTAAATCTTCGATGCTCATTACGCCAGCCCCTACTAGCCGCTTGGCATCTTCTAGCTTAACTTCAACGAGTTGGCTCAGTTCTGCTGCCGCAGTATCGACTTCAATGAACTTCTTTCGCTCTTGTGCTCTGGCAAGGATTATCCAAGTAGTGAGTTGCTTCTTAGCAATGCCCGTTATCTTAGAAAGCTCATCTGGGTTGGAGCTCCCTAGCTTTTTAATCGATTTAACTCCCGCGCGAAATATTTTGATGGCTGCTTTCTTATTTAAGCCCTTGATTTTTATGAGTTCATTTATTACCTTAGATTCTGCCAAAAAATCCCCTCAGGGTATAATTTTTTCTTTCTACCTCTCTTATTCGCGAGTTAGATATTTTTTCTTTATTCTTTGATGAGGATTTGAATCCTTATACATAATTTGGTGGGTAGGGGTATTTATATCTATTTTTTTTAATTACCAAAATCTTATAAACTCCGATAAAAATACAGATGGGATCTCCGCGCTAAAATTGAAGATGATGGCGAGTTCCTCTAATCATAGGTCTCTAAGCAGTGGCGGGCGATTGTGTCAAATATTTTATCTACATTCTCGCCCGTTTTCGCGGAGGTTTTAAGGACCTCTAGCTTTTTCTCAGATGAGAATTGATCAATATCATCTTGTGAAACAGCCTTTTCTGGTAGGTCGTTTTTATTTGCTAAAACAAGTATCGGAACAGATCCGCAACGAGTTTCGAGATCTGAGAGCCAGGTTTCAAGATTCTCAAAAGTTTCCTTGCGCGATAAATCACAGACAACGAGCGCAGCGCTTGAATCCAAGTAATAGTGGTCCCTAATGCGGTGGAATCTGGTGTGCCCCCCCATATCCCAGATCGCGAGGGTGACTTGCTGAATGGTGTTCGCATCTTTCTGGAATTCCAATTTTTTTATCGTGAAATCAGCACCGATGGTGGGCAAGTAGGATGCATCGAATTTCTTGTCAGTATACCGTCTAATTAGTGAGGTTTTCCCCACGGATGGATCTCCGACCACGACCAGCTTGTAGCTATACCTTATTGTTTCGGCCATCGCCTTCCGCACCAAATCGTTTCGTTTCTTCCTCGGTCTTCTTCTGAGAAAAGGAAATACCATGAAATTTGATGGGCATCTCCCTTGTTTTTTTTCACTCTTTTATGATTAGATGACTTTGGCATTCAAATATTTATATTCTTCTCAAAACAAAATGAGCAGATTTGATATATATAAATAAGTACAATATTTTCTAGGAATTTGAACACTTCAAAAGGTGGTCGACCTTGCCAGAATTTGATCCAGTAGAAACCATTGAATCGCAGGAACGCATCATAAAAAAGCAAAACAGGGAGATAAAAAAGCTTGAACGAGATCTTGTCGAAGCACAAAATGAATTCTTTAATTACAAGAAAGAACAGAAATTAAAAATAATGGAAATTCAAAAGAAATTTAAGGAACAGAGTCATACCATAAAAAACTTCAAAATGAAAAAGAAATTAGAAGCGCGTCAGTTTGAAGAAAGGCAAATTGAACATAAAGAGAAAGATGCCACCATGGGTTCTAAAATAAAGGGCCTTCTTGATGAGATTTCCGTGATGAAAATCGAAAATGAGGAGCTCATGAATAAACTGGCACAGAATAACATAACGATCATGGAAAGGAACAATGAACTTTCCGATTTGAAAACGCAACTGAAACAGCTTCAAGATAAATTGGAGCATATCAAACAAACCGAATTAGATGCACTGCAGAATAAACTAAAAGTAAAGGAAGACTTGTTAGAGAAGCAAAATCAGGCCATCAATCAATTAACTCTTGACATGAAAAAGCACGAAGTAGAAATAGCGGAATTAGAATTCAGGCTCTCAAATGAGCAAGCGAAGCAAGGTGAAGCAATTGATCTGCGAAATAAAGTAAATAGTCAAGAAGAACTCATTCTTCATTTACGAAAGACGAATGTTTCAAATGAGGAGCGAATTAAAACACTCCGCGAACAAATAAACGGTTCAAATAGACGAATAAATGAGCTTCTTCAAAAACTGAAGTCAGGTCAGGGACAACCTCAACCGGATCAGGCGATTACTTATTATCAGATAACGTTTCCGGAAGAAGATTAATTCAATAAGTTGTCATTTTGAGACCATTTGCTTCTTTAATTGATCTAGAGTTTCATTTACATCAGAAATATCTTTATGGGAAAGGACTTTTTTTGATCGGCGGATTTTTCGTGCCAACTTCCCAATTTCATAAATTGCCGGTGTCCATTTACACGTTTGAGTAATTCTCTCACGCGCCCGGTCAAGTAAATCTGCTAGCATCTTAGGGTTAAGCTCCACTTTTATTTGAGCATATAACTCACGAAATAAGATGTCGACGGGACTCCCTGTAGGAGTGGGTTCGGGTGCAGGGGTGGGAGCGGGGGGTTGAACTGGATCGGGAGTTCGTGTAGGGGCAGGTGCTGGAGCTGATAATGAGGGGGGCGTTGTAGTTGGGGCCGCAATTGGAGCCGTAATAGGCTTTTTTACAGGTGATTTTGCAGCATTCATGACGCTTGCACTAGGAGTTTGCGTGACAGCAGGCTGTGCTCTGGCGGCCTCAGGTGAGGGTTGGATCGGAGCTGCAGGCATCCCTGCGACTCTTTGCTTCAATTCTGACATCTCTATTTCCATGTTGTCGATGCTATCAGTCATTCTTGAAAAATCTCGCTTGAATCCCTCTAGCGTTTTTTGCAGGTTTTTAAGAAAATAGGTTGTTTCTGCGGCAAGATTTTCTACTTTTTCTATGCGTGAAACCGTCATCACTACTCTTTCTAAGGTAGAGGCGAATTCACCCATCCTTCCAATTAGTGTGAGTCCAATTTTTTCAAATCCCTCGCGTAAACGGTCAATAGAATCGCTCAGTCCCGCATCCGCTCCAGAAGGTGGTTTAAAAATAGGTTTTTGCGCTTCCACGATACCTAATTGAGCTTTTACTTCTGGAGGTAACTGCCGTAGCACTTCTTCGGGAATATTTTGTGCTCCAGAGTCTTGTCCAGCTTGTACTTTGTCTTTTGATTTACCCTTTGGCAATTATCCATCACCGACTTGAAGATCTAAAAATCTTTGATCTAATTATTGAACCGTTTTATAAATTTGTTTGCATTTCGCATTTTGATCAACTTAATTCAAGATTTATTTTATAATAACATGATATGAATCGGGCTATTTTTCTATCCTAAAAGAATCGTGCCCTAAAATTACTCTCGTTTCCCAAAAACATAAAATATTACATTTAATCGTTTGACCCGTGAAATTAGGTTGAATTATTTAGAAAGTGATGATTCCTTTAATTTCAAATGCGGTAATTACTCATAATTTTCTCCGACAAAAATTATAAATAACTCTTATCAAAAAAAAAGGCATATAAAAAGGTAAAATTTGAATTGAAAGTCAAATAAAAGAGATTTTTGGTGAGGATATCAATGCCGCGAGAAAAAGGTGATCGAATCATTCCATTAGCTCCACTTGACCGGTTAATAAGAAAAGCTAAAGCGGAGCGCGTAAGTGAAAAGGCTGCAATAGCCATGGGGGAAATTCTGGAAGAATTAGGATTGGAAATTGCAGCGATGGCAAAGGAACTGGCAGAACATGCTCATCGAAAAACTGTTAATGGTGAAGATATACGCCTGGCCTATAAACAGTGGCGTAGAAAGTAATTACTCTTATTACTTTTATTTTTAATTATTGATTGAAAGGAAAAAAATGGACTCTGGTTAACTACTACAGAGCCACCGGACCGCGATAGAAGCATTTTTTATGAGCTTTCAACCGACCCGCATACTTTATGACCCCACAACTGACCCGCAATAAGGACAAAGCTTATAATCGAGTCGAATTTCCTTTTGACACGCGTCACAGTTAAATGAGCGGAATTTTAACGAACAATACGGGCAGAAGAAGAAGTTGGGTTGAATGGGGCGCGCACATCGCGGACAATTATCACCAGTTATAGCAGGGACTGCGCCCGGCGGTGCAACGGCACCTCTCGGTGCAGCGATTGCAGCGTATTCTGATGCAGCTCCTGGAGCGGCGGCAGCTGCAGGGGCTGCTTGGGGTCCGCGTTCAGCCTGTTTAAGCAATGCCTTAACTGATTGAGATATTTGATAAGGATTAATCATTGGAATTGCAACATTTTGAATGATGAATGCTATTAATTTATTGCCATTCAGTTCATTAAAAGTTCCTTGTTCTAAAACTTCTCTCCCTTTTACCAGTCGCAGTGCCCAAAGTTCCCCTACTTTACCAATTTGAGCTGAATAGCTGGAACCAGGAATTCCGAGAGGGGAGGTATATGCCACGAAATCGCCTTCACCCAATTTTTTTCACCTAATTTGAGTTTTTTCTTTCACATCAATTTGGTTTAATCTCAAAACCTAAAATATTAATTACTTGTTATTAATTAATTACTATCCATTAAAGAATGTTATCAATTTTATTGAACACTTTTGGAGAAAAGCGTGATATGACCCGATGTGTTACGTGTGGGAAAGAGATTTACATGCCGTTTATTTGTAATTATTGCGGCGAAGCCTTTTGTTCAGATCATCGACTCCCAGAGAACCATAAATGCCCGAATTTAAGTAGCGCTTTACCCCCGCATTTGCACCCTCAGCGACCTCAACCTATTGCACCACAAAGAAGAGCAGCAGAATACTTCTCAGAACCTGATTCAGAAATTCCCCCCGAAGCAGAGATTCAACGAGTTTATTACGATGAGAATGGAAACGAAGTTGTTGAATACCGAATTCCAATGTATCTGATAGAAAAACCTGAAAATCCTATTTGGTATTTTAGCGCATTAGAATTAAAGCATTTAGCTATTGGAATTCTATTAATGTTCGGCGTGGGATTATCAATGTTCTATAGCATATATCTCTGGTACAACCAAACTCCCAATTGGGCAATGATCGTTTTATTGGCATTTTTTGCCACATTGGCCTTTCTCCTGCATGAATTCGGGCATAAGTTCGTGGGTATTCGGCTGGGGAACTGGTCCGAATTTCGACTCATAAAAATCTTTGCTATTATGACCGCTATTTCGTTGATTCCCATTCCATTTTTCAAGGTCGTTTGCCCGGGAGCGGTTCAGGTAACTGGCGATACGAGTACGGAGAATATGGGGAAAATTGCATTGGCTGGACCAGTGGTCAATTTAGTTCAGGCCGCCATATTGATAATCCTTGCCCTGACCTTATTTAAGCCAGGTGATGACATGTACAATGCCCTGTTTATTGCCACTTTTCTAAATGCCTTTTTGGGCATCTTCAATTTAATTCCAATAGGCCCACTTGATGGGCGAAAGATCATTAAATGGAACAAGATCTATTTCTTCATTGCAATTATCATTCTATTCGTTATGGTGGTTTACGCAATGCCCCAAATAAGCTTTTAAACGAATAAAAGAGAAAGAAAAAGAAATAATGCTACGTGGTCACTTTTCCCGTGATCGCGTCGCAATAAACTCGTTTTTTTATTTCGTTGAAGTTCAAGGTGGCAATAAAGTACGGACTTAGAATAATTTGGATTAGAGGGATTTCAAAAACTTCCTCTAGAATGCGTTGGACATCCGTGGGTCTTCGAGCGATTTGGATCCTTAATTTTTCAATTGCTAATTCAGGAGTTATTTTCGCGATCTGGATGCGGTCTTGATTTTCGTTAACGAACGTGCTTGGGGCATCCTCCAGTGCCATGCCACTAATCTTATCTACTCTAATTTCATTCCCCTGGATGTTGAAAGCAAGGTCCCCATGGTTCTCAATGAAAACCTTCTCAACGATGTCAATGGTCACGTTTCGTTTCAATTTCTTTGGACCTTCAATGACTTCCCCAAGGTCAATTATCTCATGAAAGACGCGCACTCCTTCTACGTCATCCTTAACTGGGACCTCGAGATGTTTGTGTTTCAAATACCGAATCCAATATTTTCCTTTCACCCGTAAGAACATATTAAAATGTTCTTCGACACTCTCGATCTCGATTTCCTCTGGGTTCTTCGCTTGCCTTCCATAGGGCTTCTTCTTCTTTTGTTCGATCAGGGTCCGTGCCTGGTGCTGATCAACAGTTTTTGTGATAAAATACACTTTCTTTTTCGCAATCTTCTCAGACAAAGCTGCATTAGCGCCCTTAATATCATAAGATTCAGACATCGACTCACCATTTTTAGCTCATAAATAATTAGTAATTACTAAGGATATTTAAAAAAGGATTCTTATAATATAGTGATACTTTTATTTAGTTTATCGCAGCGAGTAGAATGGAATGAATGCGGGGATAGACGAATCGGAGTGGCATCTTTGCGAAAACGTGGAAGAATTAATCACGTTTCTTCAGGAACAAGTGGAGGATAAGGAGAGTTCAGTCCGAATCAGCGCTGTATTAGGATTACTACTGGTTTCTTTATTAAGTTCTGAAGATTATTACGAAAAATTAGTTACATATATGAAATCTTTATTAATCCTGGATGATATCTACGTTCGAGGGAGTGCAGCCTTATGCATTGGTGTTCTAGGAACGAGACTTGAGGATCCTGTTCCCTTCATTGATCTTTTGAAACTGTTACTCTTCGATGAAGCTAGATTTGTGAAAAGAAACGCATCTGTAGGCTTGGCAGTCATTGCAAGCTCAACAGCTCCCAGAGAGCGGCGGAATCAGCTGATAGAAGAACTTTTTTCTAGCTCCTACTGGTATTTCCGAATAGGCGGGGCTTTAAGCCTTGGATTCCATAGTGAGGACACAGACCTCGCCGCAATTATTAAAACCTTGAAGCCGCTCCTTAACGATTCTGACATTGACGTCCGGATAAGCGCAGTATATGCCTTGGGGTTCATCGCAAAAAAATATGGGTTCATCGAGGAGTTAATGCCGTATTTTGAAAAATGCCTTTATGATTATGATGCAGCAGTCATACAGAGTGCGAAAGTCGTGCTAAATCTTATAACATTCCCTACAGAGGACGAAGATTATCCTAATTTATAAAATTCAGCCCGTCTATCATTCAAAACATGATTATACTGATTTAATTTTTTATTTCTTGCTAATAATGGGTTGACAGAACTATTGATGATTTCTTCTTGATCGGCAGATGCCTGCGCTAAGATTTTGCCTTCATGATTAATGATCGTGCTTTTTCCAATGAATTTTAGGTCGCCTTCTATTCCAATTCGATTTGCAAGGATGATGAATACCCTGTTCCATTTGGAATGATATGTATCGCCCAAGTAAGCCCCGTCTGGAATCACGGCGTTCATGGAGTGGCAGATCACGTCAGCCCCCATCAACGCAAGAGACCGTGGTATTTCTGGAAAAAACCAATCAAAACAGATCATTACCCCTATTTTATATTCATGCAAGTTGAAAATTTGCAATGGTAGATTTCCAGGTTGAAAAAATTCTTTTTCCCGCGCATATAATTGGATTTTCCGGTACGTTAACACGTGCCCTTCCGGTCCAAAGACCGCCGCTGAGTTATAAAAGCTGTCCTCAGCTTTTTCATTGATTCCGGCAACGATAAAAATTTCTTTTTCAATGGATAATTTCTCTAGCAGCTTGCAACTCTCTGAATTTGGAATTTCCTCAGCGGTCATTCGAACTTGATCCATGTTCTCGAAATTGTAACCTGAGAACGCCAATTCTGGCAGAACTATTAGCTCTGATTCGTGATCTGAAATGGCGCTCTCTATTAACTGTTTGAGTTTTTTCCTATTTTCGTTTAAATCAAGGAATTTCGGGTTGAATTGAATTGCAGATATTCTCAACATGAGTTTAAACCCTCAATAAATAAATTCTGAAAGTCAAATAGCCTTTGGGTACAAGAGATGACCTAGTAATTTAAATACATGATCAGGGAAATTTCGTGCAAAGTTTCCACATCCCACGCGTTTTAATCTTGGGTTCTTCTCTAAATATTCCTTTATGTGTTCTTTTCCCTCCACGAAGTCTTCCAAACTTTTTGCAACCATCGAGAACCATCGTACCTCTTTTAGATAGGAGATCTTGATTAACGTTTCGAGTTTGCTTCCTTTCTGAATTAAGGTACTAAAATCGAGTTCTTTATCTGCTACAGCGAGAATTACAAAAGCCTTTTGGGCAGGATCGAGTTTTCCAAAGCGTTCTAGCCGTTCTGGCCAAATTGTTTCTCCATTTTCTTGAGGAAGTTCTTGTAATTCTGATATTATCATCCTGGCTCTTCTGAGTTTATCTTCCTTGACTGCCATGGTGATTTCTGCAGTTTCCTGCTCCATGAAGTCCAGAATCTCTTCGATGATATTTAGGACGAATTCTAATTCTTCAGACATATAAATCTCGTTTAGTGTTGTGAATCCTTTCTCATTCCAGAACAAAAAAATTTGTTGGTTTATTACCTAAGACCCTCATCGATGATAAGGCATGAATAATTCCTTGTATTTCTTCTTTTTCTTTTCTTCTCCAACCAAAGTTTGCCCTTTTTCTGATAACGGGAGGACAAGAAATTCGTAGGTACTCGTGTCATCAATGAACTTGAGTGCTTTATAGGCCTTTATTTCATATTGAGGTTGGGTCGTTTGAACCGTGAAGACTTTCGGGTATTTATCTCTTACCCAGCGCACGATGGTCGCAACGACGCCGGCTTTTTCGGAGATAGTCGCCTCTTCATGAAAAACAGTTTCACTCATTAGCGCGACGGGAGCACTACCTTTTTTAAAATGAATCATCTCGATCCGAATGAGCATTGATCCCAAGATTTTACCATCACGTTCCCAAATTTTCCAATGGAAACCCCATGGTTCCTCAAACATTTCATTCATTCGTCCGGCGCCCTCAATTTCCTCTCGTACATGAGATTCTGTCCAGATCTGACTTATTGGAATTCGTTTCTGATAAGAATTCAGGATGTTAGTGACTGTTGGAATGTCACTGTCCTTGCCGTCTCGGATCGCCCCACCTTCTAGTTCATTATTGGGGATTCCCGCGTACAATTTTAATAATTTTGCTAAGACTATATTCAAGCCCCTGTAATCATGTAGAATTTTTCTTCCATAATCGCTCATTACCTTAATGAAGTGCTGTTGATTTTTTAGTAGTCTCTTAAAGTTGAAATGATTCTTTAAAAGTTCGTTCCCCCCAAACCCTTTCTCAGGAAATGAGTATAAAAAATCGATTCCTGCGTTCGTAGCATCTTCAATCATGCGGGTGAGTAAAGCTTTTTGGATTCCTTGTCGTTGAAACTCAGGTAAGGTTGCAGTTAATCCTATTGAAATCGGGTTCAACTCGAGTTTATTCTCTAGTTTGAGTTTATTGGGGGTTCCAAACATAGTGGCTATTAAACGATCACCTTTCCACGCCGAATAGAAAAACCGCTTATTATGATGATAGGCACCCAAGTACCAATCCATATATTTTGGATTGGCCCAATCACATGACCCACTTTCAAAATACTTTACAGAATAGGTTTCCTTGAAGAGTGCTGCGATTTTTTCGAAGGGTAGAGGATCTGGGAGAATCTTGATTTCATAATCCAATTAAATCACCTTATTAAAAGGTGTCTCTCTCTCACCTTAAAAATCCTACTCAATGAGTTACAGCAGCGATGTCTTCAAATAGCACCGCTCTCACCGTTATTTAAATATGTAGACCCCTTGTTTCTGTAATTGTTGTAAGAGTTTTTTCGCATTCGAATCTAACGGATTATTTTGAATATTGATTTTTCTAAGGGTTGATAAATTGCGGAAGGACTCCGGGAGAGTCGTGAGCTGATTTTGGTGTAAATATAGCTCTTGAAGCGATTTAAGCTCGCCAAAGGACTCCGGGAGAGTCCTTAGCTGATTCAAACTCAAATCTAGATCTTGAAGTGATTTTAGGTTGCCAAAGGACTCCGGGAGAGTCGTTAGCTGATTACCACCCAAATCTAGTATTTGAAGGGATTTAAGCTGAAGTATTGGCTCCAGGAGAGTCGTTAGCTGATTACCACTCAAATTTAGCTCTTGAAGCGATTTCAGCTGCCCAAAGGACTCCGGGAGAGTCGTGAGCTGATTATGAATGATCCATAGTGATTGGAGCGATTTCAGCTGTCCAAAGGACTTCGGGAGAGTCGTTAACTGATTAGAATCCAAATATAGCTCTTGGAGCGATTTCAGCTGCCCAAAGGACTCCGGGAGAGTCGTGAGCTGATTATGAATGATCCATAGTGATTGGAGCGATTT
>JABXJT010000089.1 GCA_013375455.1 Candidatus Helarchaeota archaeon
TAACGGAGACGGACGCTGAGGTAGTGATCCCTGATTGTCTTTGTGGGGGGAAGCAGGAAGATAAATCGATTTGTGAGCTTCAAATAGGCATCATTTTAGGAATTGCGCGACCTATTTTCCCCACCATTCAGGTGGAGGAAAAGGAATGCCTTTGCAATGGTGATGCCCATTGTAGTTATTTTGTTCAATACGAACCAGGTTGAGGTGATAGCATGAGCGAAGAGAAAAAACCGCAAGGAAAAAAGAAGTACGTGAAACCCGAAATCCAGGAGAAGGGAAGCCTGAGCGATAAACAATCCATGGATGGAATGGGTGTCGGAATCTGAGGTGAAGATGGTGGCGAAATTAAAATTGAGTGAAGACGTGGAAATTGAAGAAAAAGAGGAATACATCTCGCGAGAGCTCGGGGCGGTGCTCGTCAATTATCAAACGACCAAGTTTTACGAGACCAATGATACGGGCACCTTTATCATTAAGTTAATTCAGGGTTCTAAAACAACAGACGAAATTGTAGAGGCAATCTGTGCCGAATATGAAGTGGATGAAGCCACGGCACAGGAAGATTTCGATGAATTTATAGGAAAATTGCAACAATACGAGTTAATTGAAGGTTGAAGTGAACCATCCCATTCTCCTTTTTGTATGACTAATGGTTATATATAATCATTGAAATAACTATAGATTAGTCATTTTTCCAAAGTAGTTATTCATTAGACGTGGATGGGATGCTTATGCGGAAAATTTTGAAAGGTCTCTCGATAGTTTTCATTGTTTCACTATTATTTTTTATGGTTCTCAATGTAAATGTAATCTTGAATGATTTAAATGATGATAAAAGGCAACGTGCTGAGCTGAACCGGGACCAGGCAATCTCGAAAGCAACCAGCGTGTTTAACGAGTCACTCTTTGAGCTTTTAGTAGAATATAGGTTAAATCAGTCAGACTGTGAACAAGTGCGAGACGTGGAGGCCTTTAATTTGTCGGGTAATGGACGTGAAGAGATCATTGTCATTTCCGCGATCTGGAATGGGAGCGATGATGTTAAGGGGTTGATTCAGGTGTTCGATTATGATTATTATAATGACAGTTCCGCTCTATTGGATTCCCTTGTCCTATCGAACAGTTCAAATGACGTGGCACTTTTTGAGGTTGATCTTTTTGACATTGATGAGGATGGCACGACGGAAATCGTCATCACGGGGGGAATCAATTCTCAGGGCTGGGCTTTTTTGAAGGTGTATAACTTTACCGCAGGCCAGCTCAATTTTGAATGGGATGAGTGGTGGTTCTCAACCTACAGCGGATCCTTGACCCTTTCCGCGAACGACGTGCTCTTTGCGGATTTTGACAATGACACCGTCACGGAAGTGTGCACGGTCACGACAATTAGCGTGACTTATCAAAATCATAATAATACAGTTCGCTTCTGGAACGTGAGTGGTAATGATTTAGTGCTGGAAAACCAATTTGACTTTCAAACGAGTTATATCGAGTTAGACTGGAGAAACGATGATAATCTATGGGCGGCCGACGTTGATGCGGATAATTATACCGAGATCTTAATCTTCGGTGCCCATAATTCAGGGGGCGCTGGTGATTCTGCGAATTTGTACGCGTTGAATTACACGGGTTCGGCTTTGAATGAAGAAGCACAGATCGTGTGGTCTTATAGTGGCTTCGGGCCAGGGGAACAGGGTCTCGAGATTGGCGATTTTGATGATGATGGCGAGCTGGAAATACTAGCCAAGTTCCAATGGCGACCAACTGCTGATCCAATATGTCATGCACATTATAACATGATTAATTATTCTGGGAATCAATTCAACGAGGAATTTGGAGCGACCTATTGGACTCCCGGGTCGACTCATCAACGCCCAGGACATTGGTTTGCGAAGAATTTCGATGCGGACAGTGAATTGGAATTCATCTCGACCGATTACTACGAGAATAACACCGCCTTCTTGCGCATCTGGGATTACATTGGCGGCATTTTAATCAATTCCGAGATCGAGCGAATCGCAACCGACTGCACGTACCAACCACCCTATCTCTGTTTTTTGAATAATAATTCCCATTTCGCAATCTTTTATTCTAAACAAGATGCATCGGGTTACCAATTGTATTTCTCGATACATGGTATGTATCCCCCGGTATTAGAACCCATTTACCCCAATCCGGATTATGACGGATATAATATTGCGCTTCAGTGGGCTAATACTTCAGAGGCAACTAATTATACCGTGTATAGATCTAACAGTCCCATCACCGTTTTAAATGGCTCCCAAACTATTGTCGGAACCACGACTGCGAACAGCATTCAAGATGGTTATTTGCCGAATGGAACGTATTACTACGCTGTACAAGCTAATTATCTAAATAGGAAATCTGGACCGTCCAATTGCGAGAACGTGACGGTCTCCATAATACCGAATCGTCGTGATTGTATCAAAATAGCGGGGGACGATCAATTCACCGCAGCAAATGGCGTGAGCAATCCTGCCGCTGCGGGAAATGAAACGGATCCGTTCCTGATCTCGAATTGGGCGGTCATTACAGGGCCCTTAGATGCTGCCTGCATTGAAATACAAAACACGCGCGCACATTTCGTAATTAGCGATTGCACGCTTTCAAATGCCCCAATCGGAATTAAACTTGACAATGTCACCAATGGCGCAATTACGAATAATAAAGTTAATATGACGAGTACGGGAATTTACCTGGAAACCTCCGACAATAATTCGCTGACTGATAACACTATCAACGGTGGTAGTAATGGAATATATTTAGATGGATCGAGCAATTACAACACGCTGACCAACAATACCGCCAATGGTAACACCTATGGATTCACACTTGCTGCCGCAGGCTACAACACGTTGAGTCACAATACCGCAATTGGAAATACTGAAGGGTTTCGTATTTCGGGTAATAATAACACGCTAACCGATAATACTGCTATGAGTAATAGTTTTATTGGAATCGATATCTGGGGAAACGGTCATAACCTAACCCACAACACCGTCACTCAGAATGGTATTGGAATATTTATGGGTGGATGGTATCACGTGGTGACCAATAATACAGTCACTTCCAATGTCGGGTTTGGGATGCATTTAACTTCATCCAGCTTTTGCATTATAAATGACAACAATATCAGCGATAATGGTGATGCGGGGATTTACATGTATGGATTTTGCAGGAATAACACGATGACGTCCAACATCATGAATTTTAATGGAGCTCAAGGTATTTATCTGGAAGCTGATATATTACCGATGTTGTATAATAAATTCATTCATAACACGATAATGAGCAATTCTTGGTATGGAGTACAAATTGAAGGTGCAGATGATTCCGAATTCCACCTGAACATCATCATTGACAACCACGACGGCACCCTGGCTAATCAAATCTGGGACTCTGGTAGTCGAACTATTTGGCGGTGGACCATTTATGAATTGGACATCGATTCGGATGGAGATTTTTTGACCAACCACCAAGAATGGACTTTTTGGACGAATCCGTATTCAGCGGACACTGACAACGACACGTTATCCGATCCGTTTGAGATATTCTATGGGATCGATCCCTTGGATGTGGATACGGATGGCGATGGCTTGGACGATGGGGACGAATTCATACATTCAACGAGCGCAAAGAACCCAGATTCCGATGCGGATGGCTTATCGGATGGGGACGAGGTGCACGTCCATTTCACCAGCCCAATCTCGCAAGATACGGATGGTGATGGCTTGACCGATCCGGATGAACTCGGGAACAACACGGATCCCACGCTGGCGGATACGGACCGCGATTTCCTCGATGATGCCGCCGAGCAAGCGCTGGGGACCGATCCCAACGTGAGCGACACGGATGGCGATGGAGTTCTGGATGGAATCGAGGTCGGTATGGGGACGGATCCGTTGAATCCCAACAGCTTTCCCGGGGATTCTCTCAATTTCTTGATGATTTTGTCCATAATATTCGGAGTAATAACCGTTGGATTGGCATTAGGATTAACCTTTTTCCTGAGGAAATCAAGATCCATGAAAACCGAGATCGACTCAATAAAAGAGCAAATTAAAGCAATGAAAAAAAGCGAAAAATCAAATGTAAGTAAAGAACAGGCGCCCTCCGCCCCAGAGAAGCCCCCCAAGGAATCTTAGCTGAAAAAAATGGAATCCAACTTCACCTAACCATTCTCGTTTTTTTTTACGTTAATTGAAGGATGACCATTATTACAAATTTACAGCGCACTTCGGACAGTATGTGAATTCAGGATCTGTCACGACAAACCCGCATTTTTTGCAGACGCGTGGAGGGGGGGGAAGTTTCGTGGCGCATTTAGGGCAGAAATGAAAGTTAGGGTCCATGACGTCGTATCCACAGTTGGAGCAGGTCCTCCCGGCGAGGGTTTCATACTCAGCTTTTATTAAAGGAATATTCACGGGCAATTTAGGTTTTGGCTTAGGACGAGGAACGGCGGGAGGTTCGGGTTTAGGTTCCACGATGGGAACCGCGGTGGGAATGAAAGGCGCTTTAGGGGGTTCAACCTTGGGAGCTTGAGGAGTGGGAGTCGGGGGTGAAACAGGAGCTTTAGGACTGGGTATTTCTTCCTTAACCTTCGGCGTTAAAAGCGATTCGGGGATGAGAGGGGGTAGTTCCGGGATTTCTATGGCTTTCATAGAATCGTCTTCGAGCACGCGTTTGGAGCGTGTCATCACGTGGATCGTTTCGTCAGATATTTCTTTGGCAAGATCCGACCTATCCATCTTGGTAAAGACTTGCGAGAGCACCTTTAGAACGTTTACCATTGCGGCTTCATCTTGTAGCTCATAGTGTAGTTTGAGTGCCTTGCCCAGGTGCGTTGCTCCCTCTTGATATGTTTGCAAGTTACTAAAAGTGGCTCCAATTTCGTATTCGATCCTCGCGTACTGCACGGGGTCCTTGACAGCATCGTAGAGCGCTAACACTTCGCGATAACTTTGCATAAACGCCCCATCATCGTTGAGGCACGCGTCGGTCATCGCTAATTGGGCGTAGATCTCCATGAGAAGGGCCTTGGATCCACCTTTTTTCTCGACATTGAGTATCTTTGATAAGAACCCTTTTGCGCCGGGATAGTTCTGCATTTGACGGAGAAGAGTCCCAAGCCCCGTGTAGGCATTAGCGAGATCCATCTCGTTACCTGCTTTCTCTTGCTTGAAAATGACGAGTGCCGTTCTCAAGTGTTTTAGGCTCTTTTCATATTCTTGATTTTCGCGATGAATGCCACTAAGCAAGTAATTAACCAAGCCGATGTTATATCGCCAGTCCAATTGGACACAAATTTCTAAAGCTTGATGATAGACCTGCAAGGCTTTATCCTTATGCCCCTTCTTATTTAAAAGTTCCCCGAGAAGAAGAATGTCGTCGAACATGCCCTCCTTATCCTCAAGATCCTCGTGCAACTGATGGGCCTGTTTAATTTCTTCTAATCCCCGGTCATGCTCGTGTTGTTCTAGGTAAAGCAATGCCATGTTATAATGGTCAAGAGCGAGCCCGGAGGTATTTTTCAGGGATGTGTCGATTGAAATTGCGCGTTTGATGAATGTATGGGCGATTTCGAAAGGATTGGAGTCAAGATCAAGAATTTTTTGAGCAAAATTAACAATCTTGGGAATGCTTCGGATTTTTAATATGAGGTTAGATAGAAGTCCCAGGATGAAGGAATGTTTTTTTGGGAAGTATGCTTCAACATCCTCAAATAATTTTAATCCTTCGCCAAAGTAGTGAATGGCGGCGGAAATAGTTCCTGCATAAAGAGAAAATAACCCTAGTGTAATAAAATTATCGAGATTTTCTTCGAAAACCTTCTTGGTGAGAGCTTGGTCATTTATTTTCCAAACTAGCCGGTAAGCCTCGGTTAGAAGCGGCACCTTATTTAAGAACGCTTGGAGGTTTATTTCTAGATCGTCCGATCTTTCAAGAACTTGGTCAATCAAAAGTAAAATTAACTTATTTTCAAATATTTTAAAAATATTCTTGAAGTTGGAATCGTCGATCGCAGAACCAATTTGTTCTGCAGTCGATCGGACCTCATCGATGTTCCACTTGTTGATTCCATCCATCAAGCGTGTTAGATTATTCAAAAGTTCGCTTGCACCCTCCGTTTGAGTCAGGGACTGCAGATTTTCGATTAAGTTCGCCTCATCACTGGTTTGCAAGAATTGTAAAAGCGCATTCCCAGCAGATTCTATTATTTTCGCATTAACTCCCAAGTGACGGCACTCCTTAGTAAGTTGTTGGACACTCGATCTTAATCGTTCCTTCCATTTATACCTTCTTAAGTCGAAAGAGAGGGATGGATTGAAGGTGAACGCATGGAATATGAATAGGTGTTATTGAATCTCTTATAAAAAAGAACAGAAGGATAAATAAAAAATTAAATTCGGACTACATCAGTAGGCCGCCGACTTTGAGGGCTAATCTGATCCTGTAAAAAGGAGACATTCGCACCTTCCGGGTTATGAGCTTCCAAAGCGCCTTGAAAATCCCCTTAATGCGATGTCCAATGGGTCCAATAATCGCATCGCCAAGGACTCCAATGTCCCAATGGGATCCATAAATGACGATCTTCGCTTCTTCGTGCTTGAAATTCTTCATTTTGAGCTTTTTGGATTTGCATTTCGCGCATTCTTCTATTACAATTGTTTTAGTTGGTTTAAGAATCAGTTCTTCACCTTCGGGGCGTTTAGGAAGTATGATATCTTCCTCCCGGGTCGGTAGATCCGCCCACGTCCCCTCCCAACCGCAAGCTTTACACTTCACGACTGGGGTAGGCAAGCTCTCATACCGCACCCATTTTTTCCCATCAACTTCTTCAAAATGAAGCATGAGCGCCTCATGGAGGTTGGGTAGCGTGATTTGGGCTTTTATTCCGTAAAGATCTTCCATGAGTTCCTCTCGCTCCTCTTTCGGTTTCGAGCGAAGCCCTGCTAATATCATTTCGCCGATAACTTCCGCTCCGGTCTTCATACAATCATCTCGTTCAAGTATAAGTCGAATATGAAAATTTGTGTAAATTATCTTTACTTTACAATTCTTCGCTTTTTAAATTTAATTAAGAATTTATTTTTCTCGAATTGCTCTTAGAAAGATATAACTCACTGAAAGGAAGATTACATTAATTAAGAAGATGAGGGCGAAGCTTAAGGCGAGATCTTGCCAGATAAGGAATTGAATACCAGGGAAAATGAGGGGTAGATCAAGAAGGAGACCCGCCAAAGTACTTGCAATGGGTATGGGAATGACAATCACGAATAAATACACGCCCGAATATGTCGCCTCGCGTCCTGAGGGTGCTAAATCCATCAAGATTGCATATTGAAAAGTAAGGATTGCAATAACAACGAAGAGAATTATGGAGATTATTAGAAAGACTTGGATGAATAAAAGGGTGCCTTCACCAAAGATGCCCAGAAATAACGTGAAAGGAACCATTAAGATACCAACAGAAATCACTAATTTAAAAGCCTGTAATCTACCCCGACTTTTAGCTAATCTGCCAAACAAGAAAAAATACAAAAGTGCAACGGGGATCACGAATGGAAGCATCACTAACAAATCAATAGTTTGAGCATCAAGAAAATCGACTAGTGTTAATGTTGAAATTGAGTATCCTAGAACAAAGAAAAAAGAAGCGAGGAGATAGAAAAAGAAGTTCCGATCGGTGGTCGTCTCTTTTAGAGTTTTGAAAAAATTGCTCATTTCCGTGGCTTTCCCGAGCTTGGAAAGGTCCTCTCTCGGACCAAAGAAAAACGCGAATAGAACGGTTCCAATGAAAATTACTCCAAAAATCAAAGTTATTGTTAAATAGGGTAGTATATACTCTAAAATCGGGAACAATAAGAGGGCACCAACGGTTCCGATGGTTCCAAATAAATTGAAAGTAATAGAGGTGGAAATTCGTTCGTCGGGTTCAGTTTGATCCATATAAAGTGCCCAGTAAGAGCAATATTCAAGCCTATATAGAACTGCATAAGTTGTTGCCATTACTGAAAGGAAGGCAAACATGGCTTCTACGGAGAAACCTGGAATAGATAACCCTAGGAATATATATGCAATTCCAGAAGGAATAACTAATAAGAAATATGGTCGACGTTTGCCCCATCGGGTTTTAGTTTTATCAGATAGGTATCCCGCAAAGAGATAGGTAATCGCACCTGCTGTGAATGATATGGTTATAGTTAAAAAAGCGAGAGTATTTGGAAATTCATGCCCCACAAAAATATGGTCCGCGAAATAATCTGGTAGAAATAAAAACATTACCATGAATGCCATGGCGTTACCAATCTGTCCAACTGATAATTTGAGTAGTTCGGTTTTTTTCATGCTAATTACCTACTCTTCTTCATGGCAGGTGAACCACATTAGAAATTTTCTTTATTAATATTCAGATATTCAGCCTTGCTTGTATTCAGCACCTTAATATTCTCTGTCAAAAAATTTTTAAGATCCCTCGATACTCCCTTGTAAAGCATATTAGGTACAATTAATTAGTTGGTGGATAATGATGGATTATGCGGTCCTGTTTCTCATCATCGGAACGATTGGTGGAGTTATTTCCATTTTATTCGCATTTTATTTATGGTCCCAAATAAAAAAACTTTCCACGGGCACGGGAAAGGAAAATGAGATTTATAATTACATCCGGCAAGGTGCCAAGGCGTATCTGAAGCGAGAATTTAAGACCATCTTGTTGATTGCAGCGATACTTGCAGTGGTCATTTGGCTAGCGTTTTATTTCGTGGCGGAGGCAGATGGGTTGTGGATCGCGTTCTCATACGTTATTGGAACCGTGACAAGTTTAGCTGCCAGCTTCATTGGCATGGATCTTGCTACCCGCACGAATGTCCGAGTAAGTTTAGCCGCGAAACGCGGGCTCCTTCCCGCAATGCGCACCGCGTTTAAAGGTGGGACAATCATGGGCATGCTCGTATTTGGCGTAAACATCATCCAAATCGTAAGCGTCTTCGCTCTATTTCAGTACGTGCTGGGAATGAACTACAACCAAGTAATGATAAATATTATAGGATGCGCATTTGGCAGCTCTTTTACCTCAGTTATTGCGCAACTGGGCGGGGGAATTTATACCAAAGGCGCAGATATTGGTGCCGATATCGTTGGGAAAATTGAGGCAGGAATTCCGGAGGATGACCATCGAAATCCTGCGGTCATTGCAGATGCAGTTGGGGATAACGTGGGGGATTGTGCAGGGAGGAGTGCCGATCTTTATGAAACTTTAACCTCCGAAATATTATCGTCCATGATACTCGGCATCGCCATTTTCGGCTTGCTTGGGGGAAATCCATTGAACCCAGGAGCCTGGGTAAATAATCCGATTGTAATGGTCATTTTCTTCCCCTTTGTCATTCGGTGCATCGCTGCAATATCCACTATAATTGGCTATTTTTTTGTGATTAAAACCAAGAAAGGCGACGATGCATGGAAGATTTTGAATCGTGGTTTATATCTGAGTAGTGGAATTATCGCCGTCGCCTATGTCATGTTAGTTGGGTTCATTTTCAATTCGATTCCGTTGATGATTGCTGCAGTCTTAGGCGTGGTTGCTAATTTGTTTTTAGGTAAGATCGTTGAACATTATACAGGGTTTCGTTCCAAGTCCGTTGGTGATATTTCGCAAGCATCAGAAACGGGAGCCGCAACTAATATCATAACGGGATTAGCTAATGGCTTGAGATCAGTATTTATCCCCTTAGCCACCATCGCCATCCTCGTTCTAGGAGCCTATGGATGTGGCATTGTATATGGGATGCAAATGGGGTTTCCAAATGACTTCGGAGCTCAGTTTAGTGTAACAGCTGGAATTTATGGAATCGTTCTTATGGCAATTGGAATGACCAGTGGGACGGGTATCATCCTTTCAATGGATGGATTTGGACCCATCTCCGATAATGCAGGAGGCATTGCCGAGATGGCTAATATGGACACTGAAGTAAGAGATATGATTGATAGATTGGATGCAACGGGTAACAGCACGAAATCCTTAACTAAAGGGTTCTCCATCATTTCTGGAACAACCATCGGATTCGTTACCATTTTTGCGTATCTAGTACTTTTAAGTACTGTACTACCTACAGCCCCGATTATTAACCTCGGTGATCCAAGGGTTGCAGTCGGGGGTATCCTTGGCGTGATAACAGTTTTCATGTTCGTCTCATTATTAATGCGCGCAGTCGGCAAGACCGCCTTTGTCATGATTGAAGAGGTGCGGCATCAATTTAAAACGCGACCAGGAATCCTTGAAGATAAGGAATTGCCGGATTACGGCCGCTGTGTTGACATTAGCACGGTTTCAGCACTGAAAAACATGGTTTTCCCTTCACTCTTAATAATATCCATGCCAATTCTAGTGGGACTCCTATTGGGCCCAATAACCCTCGGCGCATATTTAATCGTGGGTACCTTCACCGCCGGCGCATTTGGAATCTTCATGAACATTGCCGGTGCCAGTTGGGATAATGCGAAAAAATTCAGGAAGACGTTGCGTGATAAATCGAAACCTGAGACGATCGCAGCTTATAACGTTGCCGTAATTGGAGATACTGTAGGGGATCCGTGCAAAGATACAGCAGGATCAAGTCTGGGAAGTTTCGTCACCACTATTAACAATATGGGCTTAACATTCTTCCCATTATTCGTAAATTTCGCCTTAACCGTCGTGCTCTGGAACATATATTAAAAATCACTTCCTTATAAGAGATTAAATTTTTTATTCCGCTCGATGAAACAAAACAATGCGGTTGGTATTTGTACCGGAATCCATATTATTGATTCCCCAGATGTTGGAGGTCTTTGTAAATTCCTGTAAATTGATTATAACACCTTCGCATCGGAACCCAGCCCGTAATCCAAGAGGGATGACGTATTCATCGAGCTTAATTGTCCCCTTTCGTACCTCGCCGACCTCGAAGGCAACCCATCCTCCAATTCGTGTAATTCGATATAATTCCTGAAATACCGCTTGCATGACCGCAGACCATTTTTCGATGGTTTTTGCCATCGTTATTTGTTTCGAGATTTCTGCCACATCAATGGAATTAAACCAGCATCGTAACCAATTGTCTTTAGAATATTGGACGACATCTAAAAAGGGAGGTGAAGTTACTGTTAATTGAACTGATTCTGATTCTATTTCACCCATGCTTCTTGCGTCTGCTTGTAAAAAGAGAGCGGATTCACCTGCCTTTCTAAGGTTTTGTATTTGCATGTCCGTCAAATTACGGAGAAGTGATTTAGATTTCCTTAGAATTAGGTCCCGAGTACTTCTGTAATCTGGTGTTTGGTTCCGTTTTTCATTAATCTTGATTTGTCTGCCTGGCGAGACGGCTTGATTTGGTGGAAGGGTATATACGGAGAAAAAGCCTTTTGAATGCCCCGTTAGTCTATTGGTAGCAACCATCCGAATCCATTTATCCAGATAGTCTTCTTCCCCATCCGACCTCTGTTTTATGAGGTACATCTTTAACGAAACTAATTCCGCTTCAGTTGCAGGATGATAAAACATGGATAAATCAATATCCGCTTTAAGACTTTTATTGATTGGAATCTGCGATACTCTATCTTTTATTTCACTTAAATTTGGAACAAAAAACCTGGGGGCTGCGAGAATTTCACTCAACGGGTTGACATCGTTTGAAATAATCTTTCGCCCTAATAAACCAGCTTCAAGGACGGTCGTGCCTCTTCCACTAAATGGATCATGAATAATATCATTCATTTTCGTGAATAGTTTGATAAAAAAACGAGGTAACTGAGGTTTAAAGCATCCCCTGTATGAAATTTCTTGTAATGATGCTGCTTGTCTTTGTTTTGAAGTCCAAAACTCGTTGATATATTTGGTGAAAGCCGCCCCATTGACTAAGATACTTTCTATTCTTGTTTTTGGAGCAATTCCCATGAATGTATCGAGATTTTGTCTGAAGGTATAGTTTTTTAAATATTCGGAAACGCTTTCCGCGCCGTTTAGAAGCATAGGTGATCAAGATTATTTATGAACTTACATTTATTAAAGTCATGCGAAAGAATTTTCCCCCTTAAATAACAAATCACAGAGAAATTCGCTCATCTCTTTATCCCGACTAAATTACTTTTTGATTCGCCCCATATTTTGAAGGCAAAAATTGCTCGTAAATGCATAAGAATTTTGATCTAACCTTTTAAATAAATACACAACCAAATTTATTGAAAAGTCTATTGGTTAGGATCTAAGATATCTTCTTCGAATTCATATAGATAAAAGCAATACAATTCCGAAATCGAATGCACGTTAAAAAATCTTTCACCTAGGACTGATAAGGAGATTTCATCCGGGCTTCTTGTAATCATTATTGGCAGGCCTTTATGAATTCTAACCTCTAAATCTACATCTCTTAGAACCTCAACTGGTTGTGGTCCCTCTTTCAAAGTTTCCAGGAAATCAAATAAGGCATCTGGCAGATTGAAGAACATTATTTGATTTTGGAAATATAGGGGAATCGACTCTAATTCAAAGCGAGCGATCACGTAGCGAATCGCCCAATAATACTTCAATAAGCGGTGGCACTCTCGATAAAAATCTGGAATATTCGAAGTTAATAAGGATTGCAGGGATTCTAGAAGAGAGATCGTATTAATTATTATATCTCCAAATTCTCTGTAGTTCATGAAGGTTTTTATTTGGGAAATCTCTTTTGTAGCGGCATGAATTTTGTTCAACAATTTGAGTGTTTGTTCATTTTTATTTTGCAATTCTGTTGTTGGTGTATTTTCTAGTGCCTCTAATTTTTCCTTGAAATGTATGTGCACTAGAGGGAAGAATTCTTCTAAATCTGCTTGAATTGCTTGTAACGTCGGTAGAATTTCTTGACACGCCTGCTCAATTGGATTCGCATCGTCCTTCAAAGCCATTCACGGGGATAGTTCTAATTAATTGCTAAATTTTTTCTATAAAAAAGTTCAGAATCGTGTCAAGACCGCGCAGTGGTCGGATCCAGGGGAGCAAAACACCTGACCTTCGGCGGGGGTGAGGTCTGGGGAGCACATGATGTAGTCGATCCGGCGATGTGGGTTCCCGTCCTCATCAAATCCCCCGGTATCTCCCGGAGAGGAATATAGAAACGCATGAGTATCTCGAAATTTGTTGTACGGACTGGCATTCAGCATTCCATATTCAGTGGAAGCGGGATCGAAATTGAAATCTCCCATCCAGACGACGTTCGTAAAGGGTGTTTCGTTAATCAGGGATACTACTGAATTTGAATAGTTGTAATCGACCTGCGCGAGGCGATCATTGCGCTTGGTCGAAAGATGGGTAACGAACACGGTCCAATTTACCGAATTAATGTTCAGAACCGCTCTGATAACGGATCTCGGTTCGGCACCTGGGACAATGACAGGAAGGGCAAAAGTTTCTGCGGATAAAATGGGATATTTACTCAGAATGGCATTTCCATAGTGCTTGTAATGTGAAGGTCCATAGTAAAAGTACATGTTTAGTTTATGCGCGATGTACGCGGCGAGATCCACGAATCCAGTCTTGAGCGCACCCATATCTACTTCGTTCAGGCCAACGACATCGGGAGTTCCATTTTGGATCACCTCAATAATCCGGTCTATATCGAATGTATCATCAATGCCCACCGCATTATGAATGTTCCACACGAAAAATGTGGGATTTCCAGCAGAGGGAGTGGCAATTCTACGAGTAGTCCCTATGAAAGTGAGGCAGCAAATGTTCAAAAAAATAATAATCGTGAATAGGGCCCCATACCGTTTTTTGCTTGATGAAAGGCTAATTTTTTGTGTGATGCTTACTTTGAATTTTCTTAACTCCACCAAAAGTAGCAAGGGAAATGTAAGTAGGGCAAAGATAGAAAGAGAAATCAAAAAGGTTTGATATAAAACCCAAGATACTAGCACCCATAAGATGCTTGAGATAAATATTAATAAAACGAATATGAAAATCCCGAAATATCCTTTTAGTCGTTTAGGAAGAGAAAAGAATTGAATGAGAAACGCTAAGTTGACTAAGATAGTAAAGACCCCACAGATCGTTAAGAGCGTTAAGTAGAGAGTTGAAAAAAGTGTAAAATTTTGATCAATTAAGAAGAGGGCAATGCCATTAAGAAGGCAAGTAATGGTGTTGGAAAGGAGGAGAATTTGTTTCAGGGTTTTTTTACCATCCATCGAAAACAGGCGCCGAAGTACGAAAAAGCTGATGCTAGCCGTAATTAAAATAACGAGAATATAATAGGTGAACCCATAAGAAACCCAGGTAAACGTTGTCAAATTGTTATAGCTCATGTTTAAAGGATCATAGGCAGCGAGTGCCGTGGGACAAAGAATCCAAATAAACGTTAAGAAAAATAGGATGCCCCCCAGGAAAAAATGAAAGAGCCCGATTTCTTTTGACGGAAGATCATTTTGTACTGAAGTATTCTGAGTATTTCTTTTTGGGTGGAACAATTTCAAACCGAAATAGACCAAAACCGCTGAGAAAGTAATCGTGAATGGGAGTTTAGTAAGTTCGGAAGTTAGATTAGATGAGATGTTCAGGATGTAGAATGCGTAATTGATGCCAAGACCCAGAATGATCCCGCCCATAATAATCTGAAAATCATTTAAGAAGTCACGTTTTCTGAAAATCAGGAAAATCTCCAGAAAAAAGAGTAGTGAAGTTAAAAATACTGTCAGATTAGAGAAAAGATATACTTCGGGTGTGATGAAAAACTGTGAAAGCAGGCGAGAAACTGCGATAACGGCTATTAAAGAGAAGATTTTGTACTGTTCTTTAATCAATTTGGAGCCAAAAACTATTAAAACTATTACGATGACCGCCAGATAAAACAGAATCCAAGGTAGGATGCGTTCAATTACGTCCAAATTATTGACTAAGAGGCTAGTAATGTATAAGCTCACGTTATAAAAGGATTCAATCAGAAAGAACGCGATCAACCCTATTACGAATAAGGCGTATATCTGATTTTTATTATTCATGAAATCCCAATTTAATTACTTGTTCATTTCTAAGGTATTCAAAATATTTGTTATCGCCTTCAGGCTGACAGAATCTGGTGGGAGTTCGAGTAGAGAGCGCCCAATTAAGTCGTACTCTCGGATTTTTGGATCTTCAGGGATGGTTCCAAGAATTTCCAAGTCGGTTTTCGCACGTAGAGTTTCGACAATGGTGGGATCAGATACCTTGTTTATGATTAAACCAATGCGAGATGCCTTGGTGAATTTTTTTGCCATTTCGCGGATGGCGTTCGCTGTTTGCAGCCCACGAAGGGTTGGATCAGTTATTATTAATAGAAGATTAATATCCTCAACCACTTTTCTGTTGATTTGTTCCAAACCTGCTTCACAATCAAGCAGAATGGTGTCATAGGCTTTCGTGAGGGGTTTAAGCGCGCTTCTAAGAAGAGTATTTGCGGGGCAGAAACAACCTAAAGTCTTAGGTTGCCCCATTACGAGAACCGAAAATCCTTCCTCTTCGACAATAAGCTCCATTGCCTTATAATCCAAAGATAAAACAAGTTCTTCTTTTTCTTCCTCAATGCCCCGCCCTCCCACTTTGATTATTTCGTGCCGTAGGTCCTCTAAAGTTTTTTTTGCACGAATTCCAAGGACATTCGTGAGCCCCATCGCAGGATCAGCATCAACAATCAGTAATTTCTCTCTCTGTTGCATTAAAACTTTAGTCATTAGCGTGATAGTTGCAGTTTTTCCGGCGCCACCTTTTCCCATTACCGCAATAGTCCATTTAGACATACACGTTCATAGCTCATTTCAATTATATAAATCTCTATGAAATCCAATTTCACATGAAATACTAAATAAATAATAAAAGGAATGAAATTAACTTTCTTAAATATGCCATATGACTTTTCAGAACATTTCTGTTTGTTAATTGTTCCGCAAGATCAATGGAAAAAACGTGATAAAGAAAAAATATCACAAAGGACATTTGTAGAGTATATTTCGGCTAGTAAACATACAGAATGTCACATTTGTATGACTTGTTTAATTTGTAGAGGATTGTGGGATTTATTCGATCCTGAAAATCCAGGGGAATATACTCCACTTTGTACAGCATGTAAAAAACTATTAAAAGTATTTAAACGTCTGAGAGGAAAAGGTGAAGCTGTTCTTTTATTCGCTCATACCGATCTTGAAGCAGAGGAACTTAAGAAATTTACAGATTACATTTTGGAACTTGATAAAGTAAAAAAATTTTACATGCTACAGCTCAAATATTTTAGAGTTCATCCTAGAAACTTTGAGATTGGATTGAAGTTAGAGAATGCATCAATCCATCCAAAAGATTTTGTTAAAATTGAACATAAAAAACTGAAGAAATCCAATTTTATCGATTTATTGAATGAAAACAAGATTGATTATAAAGTTCTATACGAGGTTTCTAAAGATAAGTATTATTAAGGTTAAAATTTACGTTTAAACCCGATTATTTTTACATAAATCGAAATACTCTCTATCTAAAGAATAACAGTCGGTTAATGGGAACGCTCAGTATTTTGAACTTTATTATAAGATAAATTTTCCCTTCTGTTCGGTTTAATTCTAGTATTCAAATAATCCACAGAAAGGCTTAAGTAATAAAGGATCGCACTAGCTGACTAGTCTATTTTGGATTCAAAGGAAGTAAGGTGATTGAATGGTGGAAGAAGATGAAGAAATTTTAGCAAAGGGTTCCCCAAAGGGGCCAAAGTCAAAGAGAAAAGCAAAGGGAAAAGCAAAAGCAAAGGGAAAAGCAAAAGCAAAGGGAAAAGCTAAATTTAAGAGCAAGGGAAGGAAATAATCCCCCCAAATTTTTTTTTACATAAAAAGAAAATTTCCCCCGAACAAATTATAAAAAACCGGCCAAATCATAAATGCTGCAAATAGGATAATTGATATTAGGGAAAATTAATCTGTTAAAATAAAAAGGATGAAATTACAATATTCAATTAAGAAGTTCAATTTCCAAGCGAAATGGATTAAGTGAAAGAGTTGCGAAATCAAGGTCGACAAAAGGTTAGTGAGTTAAGGAGGGAGAAATTGCGGAGAGAAATAGAATCCGCAAAACGGTTACTTCAAAGCGGCATGGAACCCCTTAAAGTTGCTGACGGCTTTTTTCATGAATTGTTTAATATAAGGTTAGAAGGGATTCAAAAGAGGTATCCTGATTTAACTGAGGAAGAAAGACTTCAAAAGATAGAAGCCACGCTTGCCTTCAGTCAAAAGTTAAAAAGCAAAAGGCTACGGAGGAGAAACTTATAGCAGAATTATCTAATTTATTATCACGTTTAAAGAAAGTTTTTGATGAATGTGAAATAAAATACGTGATTATTGGGGGAATCGCCGTCATTCACTATGGTCACGTAAGATCTACTCAGGATATTGATATTATTTTAGAGGATAATGCCACGAAATTTCCCTCCCTATTTGAATCTTTACGAAACCACGATTTCAACTTAAGTACCAAACAATTTCAGCTGGGTTATCGAGAAAAGACCAATATTTCGATATTCGATAATCGGAGTACGATGCGGTTAGATGTTAATATTGCAGATAAACCGGAAGAACTAGAAGTCCTAGAAAACGCAGTACAAGAGGATATTCTGGGGAATAATCTAGCGATTGCTCCGTTAGAATACGTGCTAATAGGAAAAATACTCTATATGGGGAAGATTGACGATATCCCAGACTCCGAACTCTATCAATATCAAGATGTATTTGATTTTCTAACGATTTACCACGCAAACAAGGAGAAAATAAACGAGGAATTCCTAAATCAAAAAGCAGACGAATATGGTTTCAAAACTGCTTTAAAGAGATTGAGAAACTTAAGTATTTAATTTTATAAATAGATTAGGGAAATTTATTACAGGGATGAATTGAATAGAAACCTTTAGAGGGAAATTGTATGAACCAATTTACAAACACAATTTGGAGGAATAATGCAAGTGCCTAAAGTTAAGGTAAATGATATTAACATGTACTATGAAATCCATGGCGAGGGGTTCCCGATCGTGATGATAATGGGGGGTGGGGTGCCTCATGATTTATGGGACGAAAAATTAATTGAAGAGCTCTCAAAAAGATATAAAACCATTCTGTTTGATAACAGGGGAATAGGTCAGACAGATAAACCGGATATCAAATATTCTATAAAGATGTTTGCAGATGATACCGTTGGATTAATGGATGCGTTGAAAATAAACCGAGCGCACGTGTTTGGCATTTCTATGGGGGGGAATATTGCTCAAGAAATAGCCCTTAATTATCCAGATCGAGTTGCAAAACTTGTGTTATGCGCAAGTTCCGCCGGATTCAAGTTTTTATCTAAGTTATTTTTAAGGATATTTGGTAAAATCATCTTTTTCGTTCTCAAACGTAAAATGAAGACGGCAGAAAGTACATACGAGTTATTTAAGCCCCGATTATATACTGAGGAATTCATCAAAGAAAATCCTGATCACATCGAAGAACTAAAACCAAAATTGCTTAAACATACCCCCTCGTTTGAAGATTATAAGCGCCAGTATGATGCGGTGTTTACGATAAAACAACGTGATAGATTAAAAAATATCTCTACACCTACCTTAATTTTACATGGCAAAAAAGATGCAATAGCTTCATATAAATATGGCTTAGAATTAGCTGAGTTGATTCCTTACTCAAAACTTGCTTTATTCGAAAAATCATCTCATTCACTCTTTGTAGAGGAACCTGAGAAGGTAATCCCTATTCTACTTGAATTTCTCGCATGACTTATCGAATGCTCTTTATTATATGAAAAGAAAATTTCCCCCGAACAAATTATAAAAAATCGGCCAAATCATAAACACTATAAATAGGATAATTGATATAGCTAGATATTTATTATCCCTCAATGTTTTAAAATTATCGAAAAACTGTTTAGTTTTTTGAACGAATACCTTTTTCGTTAATATCTCCTCTTTTTGCTTAGCTACCTGAGATTCTCTTATTTTTATTGAGAATTCCTGAAAATTTACATTGATTATCGCAATTGGATTAAACCACTTGATGAAAATTAAGCTAATAAGGACCATTCCAAGGAAGAAATAGAGAAAGCTAATGTCCGCGTAAGCCCACCAAAGATTTCGAAACCCGTATCTAATTGATTGAGATATTAGATAGATAATGCAAATTATTTCTAGAGGATGGGACTGTAGAGGAGAGAATGAGTTCTTTCGTTCAACCTCAGCGTCCGAGGTCTTAATAAAAGTTAGGCGCAAGGACTCTCCTAAATATACATTATCTACCCCGGATTTCGGGAAATAGCGATCTCCGTTGATGATTCGTGAAAAAAGCTTCAGGCCCAATGTTATAGCAATTACTCTGGTGAATGAACCGAAGAAAATGGGAGTTGCTATGAGGACTACTCCGATGCCAATTAAAAAGGTGCTCAGAATGAAGTTTGAAAATTGAGAGATTATATTCCTATAAAGTTTTTCAGTGTATTTTTGTTGTTCCAGAATGTCTGAGCTCACGTTTAATATTTGGAGTAGTTTTTCCGTTTCGGAGCGTGACAGATTTTTGTAAGGAATGTAAATCGTCTCGTCATCAGTCCCTATCTCGATGAACCTTCGCGGAAAAAAGACAAAAATAAGAATCCCAATAAACATCAAGGTGGTACATATCAGGAGTATTGGGGCAATACGCGCAAAACCTAATAGATCGATCGTATTTTGTAATAATATCTCAATGGTAATTAATATGAGAACGAAAATTATCATCCATCGTAAGGTTTTGGTTTCCTTATACTTAAGCCCGATATATTTTATGGACGATAGTTCGTATTGTTTAGTCCTCTTTCTAATTAAAGAAACTTGAACTGTTAAGGTTTCTCCATTTGAGGAGATTGAGACCCTTTCGGCCTCGTAAATCGCTATATAAATTAAGAGAAATGCAACCAATATTGGTACTGCACCCGTTAGAATAAATTGAGGGAGCGCAAATAAGAAAGAAAGCAATCCGTAATCATAATAGAGGAGAGTAATAATACCAACGGTAAGAAATATAATAATCACGATAATGTAAACGAGATGAAGGGCAAAATAAGTAACCTGCTTTAAGTCTCCAGTTTCTTTATTCACCTTAGCTAGCTCCATAATGAACCTCTATTGTAAGATTATAGTTAGTAGGCGGTTCTATGACATTATAATACCTGCATAACCAATACACTACGGTATAATCGACACCAGGTCCCTCCATTGTTCCATCCCCTTCCTGTTCAAACCAATACGGAGGACGACTCCACAGAAAGTCGGTTTGGGGTCGGAGGTCTGGTGTCAATGCA
>JABXJT010000188.1 GCA_013375455.1 Candidatus Helarchaeota archaeon
AGGAAAAAGCATTGGAAGGATGTCGAGCGCCAAGTAAGTTAGTACTCTTGTTTTGCGTAGTCCTTCACTTTCACACTTTCTTTTGTGTGTTTTGTTTTCTCTCAGAAGTCTTACAGAATTATTATTATTTTTAATAATTTATATCGCCGATAGGAATTATAAAGACTTCAACGTTACCCGACCCTTATTTACCAATTCCAATTTTAATTAGATGTTCTTTACCATATTCTGGTTCTTCAGGTGTTTCGTGTGTGATATCTGTATAAATTCCACCGAATACTTCCTCATCAGATAATCCCCAGTCATAGGGCATAATTCTGGTTCCACTTGGATATTTGAACTCAAACGTTTCTTTTTGGAAATTTTTTTTACTTTTAAAATCAGGAGGTATGCAACCTAAAGTCATTCTTGGAGTTGGAACTCCATTTTCTTTCAGGTTTCGTTTTACAAATTCCCAAATTTCGGGTGTAATATTTTTATAAAAATTCATCATCTTTGGTTCGAATCCGTTAATAAACAAATGATGACTTGTCAGCAGTCCTGTTAATCTAATAGTCCACGAGGGTCTATCCATAGCAAAAAGCGTTGTCAGTATAGGAGGCCAAGGGAAATAGCAAAACCAATGATCAGGTCTGCCATATATTTTCTTGGCATTAACACCATCCCAAATTTCTGCAAGAGATCCCCAACTTGATGGCTCCATCAATATATTGACAGCTCCAGATAACCAAACCATAGACATAGAATATGCGGAATCGCTCCATTGAGGAGTTCTTTCATTTCTAACATCTCTTAAAATGTCCATAATACGTTTTCCACTCTTATTAAAATCATTGGTCTTTTTTGGAATCTCACGAAGTCTCCAACCAAGTTTCATGTGTCTTCTTTCAAATACTTCATCGTCACTTAATAAATACCAATAGTCGAAGGGGATACCATCTTCCATATGCCCGTTTATTAGTAATTCTACTTCGTAATTGGCATCATTTATAATTATAAATGTGATATCGGTTGAGAGTCCATAAATTAGTTTCGTGGACCCCATTTGTAGGTCAGATCGAACAAAATTTACCGGAGGAAAAAACCAACTGGTCAAGATATTTTCTGGATCCTTGATTTCGCCGTCAAGAACTTTTTTTGCAGTCATAACAGAATTTTTAAATTTATCGCTAATGAATTCGCCAAATCCTGGGAAGTATCTTTCATCTGCATCGGTTGTTTTTTTGTTAAAATACTCCCAACCAAGTTCTTGATGTAATCTCCAGAAGTGTTCACCTAACGGGAAGAAGGGTTTTGATGGAATTGAATCGGGTATATCTCCATAAGTGAATTGTGTCATAATTTTTTCAACATCATTAATGTTAATTTTACAATAGTTATCATATCATATTTTTTTTCAGATTAAATCATTCAATTTAATAAATGTTGATCAAACTTTTTATAAATGTTAGAAATGTAATAAATGTTAAATAGAATTTTTTTAACCTATTAAAAAATATTCCAATCTAAAGTAGATAAATTATTGTTAGTAAGTGATGCAAATCAATATTAACTGCAGGAGCGAAATGGTAGGAGAAAAAGATGCCTCGTTCAAAAAATAACTCCGAAAAATCCGTGACCTTTTATTTAAGAATGGATACTGAAATATATGATATATTA
>JABXJT010000090.1 GCA_013375455.1 Candidatus Helarchaeota archaeon
CCACTCAAAATCGTAGCAAAAAGTATCTTTATACAAAAAAATCAAAAGCTTGATGTTTTTATCGATTTTAAAAGGTCATACGCCGCAATATCTCCAAAGAATTTCTCAGTTTATCCTAGGATAGCTAAAGAAATTCGATTCTATCTTTTGAAGGGAGGGAAGAATATACCTGAATTAGAGAAAGATGGTTGTAAAATTAAATTTTTGTCAAAGGAGAACCTAATCAATCAACTCTCTAGCGTTTTAAGATCTTTGAATGAAGAGCAAATAAAATTATTAATTAAAAGAATTTATACATTGGATAAAGGAGTGTATAATAATGCGCAAAAAGCGATAGAAGAGTTCCTTTAAATTATCAGCTTCTAGATATGTAAAGGACTCACTTCACCGTTTTATGGACATGAAATAAGATTAGTCTAAAACCTTATGCAATAAAAAGGATTAATACTAATGAGAAATAAAGTATAAAAATGCTAGTGCAGAACTTATATTCGTTGGTGGTGTAAATGGTGAAAATTTTAATTACGTATTATTCCATGACCGGAAATACTGAAAAAATCGCGAAGGGCATGTACGAAGCCTTGGCTGGGGAAGATGTGACGCTGAAAAAAATTGAAGAACTCGATCCCTCTACCTTGAACTCATACGATCTCGTCCTATTAGGCTCCGGAATTTATGCTGCACGGTTTCATAAATCGGTGAAAAAACTCTTAAAAGCTACGGAGGAACTCCCCCCAAAAGTCGCCCTGTTTTATACTCACGCGACAGCAGACCCAGACACTTATCAAACCTTTCCTCGGAATATCAGAAAGATGATCGAGAAAGGTGGATGTACGATATGCGCGGAATTTGAATGTTTGGGCGAGACTAAAAATGTTTCAGAGGAGCAACAACAGCAGCGACTGCAAACTTTATCCCCTGAGGAGAGACAAAAGGCCGAAGAACAAATGGCAAAATTAAAAGACCATCCCAATGCCGACGACCTAGACAATGCTAAAAAATTCGCAAAAACTCTAATTTAATTTTTTGAGGAAGAACTTATCATAAATATGTTGGCATTGGATTGAATTTGTAATGTATGGTACCTTAAGTGATACATTAATAGGAATAAGTCTAGTATTATTGAGCGCATTTTCAGGGGGATTTGGGATGGTCTTACAAAAGAGACAGGTTAATCTTAAATCCACTCCAGATTCAGCCGAACAATCTACTGCCAGTGGTAGTAAGTTTTCCAAAGATCCTATATGGATTCTATCGATTTTAATGCAAGCAGTTTTTCCGATCCCGCTTGCGTTTCTAGCTTTCATGTTTATTGGAATAGCTCTTGCCCAACCTTTAGCCAGTGCGAGCATTGTTTTTCTAGTTTTGGGATTGATGCTTATGCTAGGGGAGCGCTTAAAGAGTAAATTAGAGTATTTAGGCCTTGTAATTCTAACATTTGGTATTATTGGTATTGCATTAAGTGGTATTGGAGGTCCCATTACACTAGGTCTATTCTTATCAACCCAAATTAATTTTTGGATTCTTTTTTCGATAATTATTGCATTAGCAATGACCTCCTTAATCCTTGCAATTAAGATTCCAAAGATAAAGTTGATCTGCTTGGGGGTTTTGGCTGGTTGTTGCTCTGCGGTTGGCTCGGTTTTGTTTCAATCGACATCCTTAGCGATTTTGGAATTATCCCACCCATCGGCGATTTTAGTGCTTGTCCTTGGGATATTAGGGGTTATCGCGAGTATAGTATTATATTTCCTTGTTTCGCAAGAAGCCTTTAAACAGGGAAAAGCAATAAAATTTATTCCCTCCCTATATGGATCAATGAATGTGCTTGCCGTTTTCGCGGGTTTATTTGTCTTTCAACAATCTATCAGTAATTTTATATTTTTCTGGGTCGGCCTTCCATTGATAATTGCAGGTGTATCTCTTCTCGCGAGAGTTACAGGAGAATAAGTTAAAAAAACTCTTTTTATGTCGTTTAACCTGCATTTTACGACATTACAGGAATGAATGCTTACATGTTTTAATTTATGAAGACAAATTTTGAAAAAAAGGAAATAATGGGATATTCTGGGATAATACTAAAGTCCAGGAATCTGAGAACTGCCCATAATCAAAAGTACGACTATAATAATGGTAACGGCCGTGGCAATCGATGCTATGAGTATTATCCAAAATAAACGGCTCTTTACAAATGGCTCTGACACATATTTTCCTCCTAAAATTCTTTCTTATTTCATCCTTTTTTAATAAGGTGATCTTTTTTTAATTTATTTCTCTGGTTCGATTTAATTGAAATAGATTTATAGATAGAAATTTGTTTCAATTTGTAACTGAAAATCACCGATTATCGCTAATTTTATAAGCGAACTTTCTTAAATTAGTATGATTTATAAGGAGGCGTTCAGATTGCGAATTGGTATTCCCATTGTAAAGGATGACGGCTTAGAATCAGAAATTTCAGGTCATTTTGGTCGTGCAGAATACTTTATAATTGTGGATTTGAAAAAATTAGACGAGAAAAAAGTCATTCGCGATGATAATGTCGGATCTTTAGTGAGCGAAACGTCGGTAATCAGAAACCTCATGGAACATGCCTGTGGCTCGTTAGTCGATTTGTTAATGAACAGTAAAGTTGATGCTCTTATCGTGGAGGGTATTGGGGGACGACCTTTTCAACTCTTCAAACAGAATGGCATAAAAGTTTATGCAGGTGCCTTTGGAACAATAAAAGAAGTCCTGCGAGACTTTTTAAATGGAATGTTACAGGAATTGCAAGCCGGAAGCTGTGGCCATCACGATCAACACCCTTTTCATTAAAACTATGGAAGAGCGATTGTAGAAGAATTAACAATTATAAAGTCGAATATTTACCGTACCGATTCTTGTATTTGATTAATCCAGTGATGAGGAGAACACTTCCCACGATAATTAAGATTAACCCCGTGACCCAAAATCCAAATAACATCCGATTCATTATGCCCTGTAACTCTGGTGGCATTGATCCAAACGCATTTTGCAGAACGTAACTTTCAACCATCAATATTGCTCCCGGGGGCGCCGTGGCCCCTCCGGCAATGAAAAATCCTAAGTGACCCATATTTTGATCCCCTATATAATGTATAATTACATCAAAATAATTCTTCAAATATTAAGTTATTTAGTCAAATTTTTGACAAAGACATATAAATAGAAAGTGTCATAGAGAATCTATGCAATCCAAAAACGCTAAGCGACGGAACATCGTCATTCGCATCATAAAGATAGATGAATTCCTACGGTTCTTTAACATGGTAAAGGAATTTTCCGTCAATAAATTCAAGAAATTATATCAAAAAGGGAAAGAATTGGTGAAATTCTTCTCGGATACGAAGAAAATTCTCATCTTATCACGCTTTACACTAGTTGATACGTTATCATTTAGCGAGATTCAGCGTGAACTGGACGTTTCCAGTTCTCAACTAAGTTACGATCTCAAAAAAATGACGGATCTCGGCTTTTTGGAGAAAATCCATCGCGAGGAACGCGAGAATAAGCGATTCTCGTTCTATAAAATAACCCTGTTGGGACGGAAGGTTATAGAACAGATCTTTTTCTTCCCAAAGGGATAATTCGAGGAGTATGGAAAGGATGGTAAAAAACGGAGGAACAAAAATTGTTTTAACGGCATCACAAACGGAGATTTCTGATTTTAGAAACAATCCATTCATAGCCTTTTCGGGGAGCTTTCCACATCGGATGCCCATTTGGAGCTCCAGGATGCTTCTCTTCCCACCACCCCCCGTGGAAAACGGGCGTTCAAGATTTGCGCCTTACGGTCTCCGTAAAATCGAAGCGGGTTTGCTAGACAATGGGTTCAGCCAAGACGATATCATGACTGTAATTCCAGATGATCTCAATAAGGTAGTTGGTCCCGATACGAAAGTGGTGGGTATTTCCGCCATGGACCCCCTGGGACTGGCTTACGTCTCATTCACGTATTCCACATTCTTGGGGTGGGGGAACGAACCCGAAAACATGCATGCCTTCCAGAAAATATTTCGAACAAAGGCGATAAAGAAACACAAGCCGAAAATTATTGTTGGGGGAGCGGGCTCGTGGCAAATTGGGCCGAAAGCTCAAAAACTCCTCGGGATCGACACGGTTATCATAGGGGAGGCGGATGAGATTGCGGTTGAAATTTTTAACAAGGCAGTAAAGGGCGAAGCGCTCCCAGCGAGGGTAAAACAAAAGCGATCCTCGCCGATCGAAAAAATTCCCCTGATAAAAAATGCCGCTGTTCATGGAACCGTTGAAATTTCAAGGGGTTGCGGGCGAAATTGCCAGTTCTGCACGCCCACTATGCGAAAAAGACGTGACATGCCAATAGAAAAAATCGTAGAAGAGGTAAAGGTTAATATTGCGAATGGCAATGACATGATTACCCTAGCTACCGAAGACCTATTTCTATACTGTTATGATCGGACCACCAAGTTCCATCCAAATGCCATGGCTGTCTATAACTTGATAAAGAATATTGCCGCAGTTCCTGGAGTAAATGCGATCCAGCCCGCGCACATCAGCCTCACGCCCGCAGTGGTCGATCCAGAAATGATAAGTGAATTAACGAACATCATGTATGAATGCTGCCGTTATCATTACAAAGGCGAGCCCATCATCACGGCGGAAACAGGCATAGAAACAGCGAGTCCACGACTGATTGGGAAATACATGCGAGGCAAGTGCCTCCCTTACAAACCTGAGCAATGGCCTGAAGTGATACTAGAATCATATGGCATTCTCAATGATAATAATTGGACCCCACTTTCCACCATTATCATAGGATTGCCCGATGAGCAGGAGTCCGATACCCTGACAACGCTTGAATTGGTGGATGACATTTTCAATTACCGATCCTTTCTTGTCCCCAATTTATTTGCCAATTTGGAGGAGTGCATCCTGCGGAACGAGCGGCGCGCCAACTTCGATGCATGCACGGACACGCAGATAGAATTATTCCAGCGCTGCTGGGAGTATAACGCCCATCTCTGGAAGCAGGATTGGCTCGGCAAGAATAAGACACCTATGGGATTTGCCCAGCGGTTGGCGACAACGCTAATCTTTAATGCAGCCTATCTCATCTATTATCGGTGGGGCAAGGGTAATTTAGCCAAAATTCGGAGAGATCTGCTGCTAAAAGTCTCTGGCACGAAACCAATTGAAAAAATCAGTGCGAGCTTGAAGGCTGTAAAAAGCGCGCTAAGATGAGGCTTTAGCGACCATTTTCTTGATTTGTTTGGCACGATTCCGCAGTGTCACTTCTGAAATGGCAGAAGTCTTTGAGATCTCGAATTGGCTTCGTGGTTCTCCGAGTTCTTTCGCGGCAAGATATAGGGCGGCCGAAGCAAGACCCTTTGGATTTTTTCCAGTCAATACCATTCCACTTTGTTCAGCTTGATTTAACAGCTCAATGGCCCGCTTCTGAACGGCGGGAGACAGCTTCAAATCTTGGCCGAAGCGCACGATGTATTGCGTTTTAAGATCAGAGAGCTCCTTCGGAACAGATTCTTCAATGTGTTGCGCTAAAAGTCGATATGATTTCGCAATCGTTTTTACTGGAATTTGGGTCACCTTAGAGAGTTCATTGAGAGTTCGGGGCAGGCCGTGGATCTTGATGGCAGCGTAGAGAGATGCTGCCACGAGCGAGTCGATGGACCTCCCCATCGTGAGCTTCGCGCGGACTGCTTTCTTGTAAATGCGTAGCGCCTCTTCAGTGACCGTACGTGGAAGACCCAAGGTGCTGGCTTGATTAAGTAATTTGGGTTGCGCAATGCTTAAATTTCGTTCAAAGGTGGTCGTCACTGAGCGCTGAATTTTTGACAGACGCCAATATTTCTGCTTCTGTTTTGGTGAAAGCGCACTCCCAGTCGTGTCAATGCCGGACTTGGGCACGACTGTCCTTGGTCCAAAATCAGTGAATACAGGTTCTGAGCTCCTACGCTCTTCTATTTCTTGCTTGGTGAAAGCTCTTCGGGGAGCATCGATGATAACTGGACCATGAACGACTCCACAATTCCGGCAAACATAAATACCGCGGTACGGCATAACATCTGGGGTATTACAGCAATCCCAATATTGTTCTTGGGATTTAGTTTCCTCTGCTGGATATCCATTTCTTTCTTCTTGGCCCACTCTTAAACAACTTCAATAATTTTCTGTGATAATGCCATGAGGTTTAAAAATCAATCCACCGCAACAAAAAGGACGTCATTCGTGCGTTTCGATCTAAGCGAGAACCCTGTTACCTACCTTGGATTTAACTCGAGATTTAATCCTCACATAGTTAAATAATTTTCCCTTATAAAGATTCGCAAAATATCTGAGTATGCTATGAAAATACTGGAGATTCAAAAAGAGCCACTTTTTTCTAACGCGCACGAAAAATTAAGGAGAGTGCTTCATTTCAAGGAATGCCCGGCAAAATCACAAGCATTGTCTAGTTAAATCGAGCATATTGCGAATTTCTGGAGAATTACTAATGATTTTGGAAAACTTCTGAAGAACTCCCTCATAATCATCAGCATTTTTCGCCTTGCAAGCCCTTATTATGGAATCTGATAGCTGATAATAGTTATTTGCTGTGCTATCACGTATTTCATTAAGTATGATCTCAGCCCTTGCGGGTTGTTGCATTATTAAACAAACAAGCGTCGCGCAACATGCTGAGTATGAGGCTAAGAGGACTTCTTCGTCCTTGATTGCGACGTGGATCGCCTTCTCATAATATTTGATCGCTCGCTCATAACAAATCTCAGCTTTGTCGTGTATGCCGATTATCGAATAGAAAGCGCCCGCCTTGTAGTAAAGGAAGGCGGCAATGTGAAACTTATCAGATTTCAAACTTGATTCCGCAAGCCTTTCATAACATTCGGCAAGATTTGAATAACAATAACGTGCTTTTTCTAAATATCCAATGGATTGATAAATTTGGGCAGCCCTCAAAAAGTTTTCTACTGTTAATTCTAAATCATCGCTTTTTTTCGCAAGCTCAGCAGCCTGTTCCGCATAAGCCGCCGCTTTTAAATGGTTCCCAACCTGCTGCTGATATAGACTCACATCTTGATAGTTATTAGCCGCGCCCTGATATTCATTAATCGATGAAAGTTTTTCAGCGGCTGCTAATAATAAGTCATTCGAAGTTTCTGATTGACCCAATTGATTATAGCAATATGCTGCATTTCGTTCATAGTACGCAGCCCGCAAAACGTTTCCTTTTTGGATATTGGATTTTGCAACCGTTAAGAAGCAGTCGGCTTCGCTCTGTATTATTGTTTTCAACAACTCATCAGATTTGTTGAGTCGTGAAACGCAATTAGCGGCTTCAATAAAATTCTGCACTGCTTCAAGAGGAAGATTGCATTCAGAAAGTTTCTCAGCTTCCTGAAGTCTATAATCCACGGCGTTGTTCAGGCAATCAATCATCTCTTGATTATTCCCTAAAAGTTCATGGCACACCGCCATGTGCTGAAAACATTCGCCAATATAATTTTCTAACCCGTTATGTGAGGCACATTTCAGGACTTTCTGATATTGATTTATTGCACTTTGGTACTCTTCAGTATGCTCATAGACTTTCCCCAATTCAAGTTGAGTGCGGCAAAGGCTCGTAGGATCTTCGTTCTCGATGTGATCTTGCATCTCCTGCTGCAAGATTCCGATTGCATTCTGATAATGTTTCCGAGCCGTGGCTTTATCTTGGAGTTCATTCGCAGCATAGTTCGCAGCACTGGAATAAAGCTGACTGGCTTCAAGGTAATCACCCTCGTTTATCGCCTTTTCCCCCGCTAGAATGAAGCATTCAATTGCAGCGTCAAATAAACGGTGCGCCAGTTCAGTTTTCTCATGCTGTTTCTGAAGAAAAGCAGCTGAACTAAACTCTTCTGCAGCCTCAAAATAAACTTGTTGTTCTTTATATTGTTGGGCCAGAGATTGATAGCAATCATTAATTTTTATTAGGAATTCATCTCGCTTTTCGAGATCCTCCACCTCATCAAAATAATCAAGAACATCCAAAAGTAATTTAATTGCGTCTTGAAACTTTTCTGCTTCAATCGACGATTCTGCCATTCTAATTTTGTCGTCTATTCCGCTCGCCATTTCATCCATAGTCTCACATACATTATCCACTCGGAGGGAATAGTATTTGCTTTACATTGGCCACATTTCCGAGATCTTGCTCGTTTTTGTAAGGAGAAATTCCTTGTGATCAAAATTAATCCATTGTATATAAATTTGCTTACACAAAATGTGTCTAATTTTGTCGATGTCTATTTCTGTGCATTGGCAATTGATCCATTCATGTTAAATTTAAACCGATACATATGCATTTTTTAATTCTAATGCGTTAAAATTTCTTGTTAAAATTTTTAATCAATCATCAAATAAAAATCTAATAAACAGATGATGATGCATGGACAGTCTCATAATGCTGTTGGAGGAAATGGACAAAATCCTTCAAGAAATTAGTCCAATGAAAGTAAAAATCAAACAGAAGGATTTAATAAAATTTCACGAAATCACAGGGGTGCCAGAGGCGCAAATAAATCAATCAAGCGAATCCATTGTTACCCCAACCTACTTCTTAACTTTATTAGCGCCTTTAGGAACCAAATTAATGCTTAAAATTCTAGAACATCAGAATCTCCCAAAAATAAGTGGATTCATTCACAGTAAATCGGAAGTCAACTTCTTCAAACCCATTCAATATGGAGCTTATGAAGTCTGGTCGCGCGTTGAGACCCTTCAGAAAAAGCAAGGTAAGATGGGAAATTACATCGTTCTCACTTTTCGGATGAGTCTAATGAATGAAAAGGAAGAAGAAGTGGGAAATGACATCCACCAATTCTTCTTGCGATTACCAGAGGAGGCTGACTAGATGCCCACGCCTGTTAATGTAGGAATTGGAGATGAAATTCCGCCCTTCTCTATTAAAATAGATTGGCCTATGTATAAGAAATACAACCGCCTAGTCCATGAGATAAATCCTCTCCATTTCAATGAAAAGTACGCTCAAAAGCTAGGTTATCGAACAATCGTGGTTGCAGGTGTCTTCACGTCTTCATTTTTCCTCAGATCAATCTTGAGTTGGCTAAAAGATCCCACCCACGTCACGAATTATGAAATTCGCTTTCACGATCCCGTTTATCTCGATGACACGATTACCCAACGAGCAACAGTAGCAAACAAATATGAAAAAGAAGGGAAGCAAATCATCGAATTTGACGTGTGGGTAGAAAACCAGGACAAGCAAAAAGTCATCAGCGGGACAGCAACGGCATTTACCGAAATTTAGATGCGATTAAAGAAATTGATCCAGTCTCCACTGCCCTGTTTTAATATTAACTTTAGATTTAATCCGCTTTTTTGGCTTGGATTTTGGTTTAGAGGGGTCTCTCAACCTTTTGTAATAGTTGAGCATTTCTTTAAAAAATTCAGGAACTATCTCTCTCTTTAAATACCCGCTACAAGCCCATCGATGTCCGCCATATTGCATGATTTTGGTTGGGTATTTTTTTCGGATGGCATGATAGACAGTTTTCGCATCCGCAAGATCTCCTGAATTCCGCTCAAGAAATGTCCAGATATCATCTCGGGCCCGCGTGCTCAATTTCATAACGTTTTCTTCATCCTCAATTTCACAGTAGCTCAGCATGATTTCGATTTGCTTGAATTTCTTCATTATAACTCCTGCAACAACCCCTACCTCATCGTAATAAATGATATCGGTAAAATCAACCATGACGATCCGATCATCATAAGATTCGGTAGGAATTTTCCCCAGCTCATATGATTCAAGTGCTCGTGCCACTTCCCGATCGCCCATTCGATGGTGCGTTTCAATGTCATTCCACAGCTCCTCGTTAACATATTTATTATTTAGTAGTTCTAATGCTAAATTCGCCTTGCCTCGACGGCTTACATAATTAATTCGGTGAAGAATTTCCCTAGCATCATACGTTCTTCGCGGTAATTCCCCAATTTTCCTTGCTTCCGATAAGAGCGTGCAATCCCAACCCTGCAATCCCTCCAAATCATAAACATAATTGACAACCCCATTGATGATCTGGGATGTTTTGATATCCAAGTGTGCATCAGTTAAAAGGTGAATCGTTAGGGTTTCGACCAGCTTGGCTTTCTCATCCCGTGTGAGGTCTACAATTCTCCTCCACTGCTCGTTTTCTTTCAGTTCGAACAGGTCAGTCATGAGTGCCTTGCATACATTTATGTCCTGAAACCCCGGGATGCCTGAACGGTTTAACGCGACGAAAACGGGGTACATTCCCCTACCGAAGAAGCAAATATCTTTTTGCATCGAAACGGCGCCAGCTTGAGTCGCTAGATCAGTAATATATTTATTAACGGATGTTGGGCCATTGGTCATTTGAAAATCACTTATAGCACCCGCGACCGCATAGCAAAGAATGACTTTTCCAGTGTCAGTATTCCAAAAGTCTTGAGGAAAGACATTCAATAATACCATCGCTGCAGTGGTTGAGCCACTACAATCGGTTTCATCATTCATGTGGAATTCGCACGGATTCAATTGCCGTCTTCCATACACCCCACTTTCATTAGGATGGTGATCCGTAATTATGAAATCCTGAACATTTTCCTTAAATAATTCCTCAAATCCGGCACCAATATCACCAGTTATCACGTATTCATAATTACCTTTAGACAATATTTCCTGCACTTTCTCGGAATCAGGGCTCAAGAGAATTTTCGTGGTAATTTTCTTGAAGCCTAGCCCTCGCAAACTCTGTATTAAGACCGATGCAGCTGAGATTCCATCGCCATCTCGATGCCCCACGATTAGAATGGGACGGTCGCGTTTCCATTTCTGCAAGCGATTACCTAATTCATAGGCTTTATCGAGAAAACCAACCGGTATTGGCACCACTCACAATCCCAAAATTTGTATTTTTATAATGTCCTTTTTATAAAATTATAAAAACTTCGAAGCTTTCAGTTTCTTTTAATTTTAGTCTCCCAACAATATCCACCTTAGATTTAACTTTTTGGTAGCCTTTTCCTTATAATGCGTCTCGGGATTCCCAGCTTTTTCATTGCATCTTTTATATCCAATTTCGTACCCACTTTACGGCGGTCTGCTGTTATCATCTTTTTTGCTTCTTTAGATATTTTTGTGATAGTTTTCTTATCAAACCCCATGTCCCTAATAAATTTTACAGTTTCTTGTAGAGCAGGTTTTATGCCTGCATCTTCTAAAATTTTCCTGACTTCTCCAAGTGTAAATGCAGAAACTTCTGTTGGTTCTTTAAGTTGGTCTAATTCTTCTTTTGTTAACAATATTTCTTCGATGTTCTCATCTATTCGTACCTTACAACCCTGATTTCGTAAGTCTTTAATCCATTTTTTTAACGGCTCCGGCAGAGTTGTCAATTCATTCTCTCTTAAATCTAGTTCTTCGAGTGAGGTTAATTTGCTGATTGATTCTGGGAGTTCAATTAATTTATTCTTATCTACAAGAAGGTGCGTAATCCATGTATACTTTGCTATAGAATCTGGAAGGGTAGTTAATTGATTATTTCTCAAATATAAATGGTTTGAAACGTCTCCTATCGACTCTAGCTTTAGGTTAAATAATGACTCAGGAAGTGTAGCTAATTCATTATGTTCAATATCTAATGATTGGAGCGATTTTAGATTACCTATTGATTCTGGGAGCGCCTTTAATTTATTATATTTTAAATCTAGTCTTTGGAGTTTTTTCAGGTGACCTATTGAATTTGGAAGAGAAGTCAATTCATTACCAAATAAATCTAGGTATTGAAGGGCTGTTAATTCACCTAACCACTCCGGCAAGGTTGTTAATTGATTATTACGCAAATATAATCCTTGAAGTGATTTAAGAGTAGCAAATGAATCCGGTAGGGTCTTTAATTGATTAGAATTTAACAATACCCGTTCGAGCGATTTGAGAGAACCTATTGAATCTGGAAGTGTGGATAATTGATTGAATTTTAAAAATAACTTCTCAAGCGATTTGAGAGAACCTATTGAATCTGGAATTACGCTTAATTGATTAGATTCTACACTGAGCATTTCGAGCGACATAAGGTTTCCAATTGACTCTGGGAGTTTCGTTAATTCGTTTCTATCCAAATTCAACCAAGTGAGTGATTTTAGCGACCCCAACGACTCTGGCAGTATTTTTAACTTATTATATTTCAACGATAAATGTTCGAGCGACGTAAGGGTCCCTATTGATTCCGGGAGTTCTGTTAATTTATTGTTTCTAAGGTCTAATCTTTGAAGGTTTTTCAGGTTGCCAATTGATTCGGGAAGTGAGGATAACTCTTGTTCATGTAGATCTATTTTTTTGAGTAAAGTAAGATTTCCAATTGATTCAGGAAGGCCTTCTAAACGATTACCACGTAAATCGAATTTCTCAAGTAATGTTAAGTTGCCAATGGATTCGGGCAGAGAAGATAACTCTTGTTCATGAAGATCCAATTCTTTGAGTAATGTGAGACTTCCAATTGCCTCTGGAAGGGCGATTAATTGATTACCATGCAAATTGAGTACTATTAGCAATTTAAAATTGCCAATTGACTCCGGGAGATTTTTAAATTGATTGTCACGTAAATCGAGCCCTCGAAGTAATTCTAAATTACCTATTGATTTTGGTAGGGTAGATAATTCATTTCCTTGTAAACCTAACATTTGAAGCGATTTTAGATTGCCAATTGACGCTGGGAGATTTTTTAATTGATTACCAGACAACTCGAGTCCAACTAGAGATTTTAAATTGCCAATTGACTTGGGAAGATTTTTTAATTTATTAGTGTGTAATTTGAGTGCTTTAAGAGAGGCTAAATTGCCAATTGCCTCGGGGAGCTCAGCTAATTCATTCTCTTCTAAATATAATTCATCGAGCGATTTTAAATTGCCAATTGCTTCAGGGAGAGTGGATAATTCATTTTTTTGCAAAATTAACAATTCAAGCGATGTTAAGTTGCCAATTGACTCGGGAAGACTTTTTAAGTGATTATAATATAAATTGAGTACTTTCAGCGATTTAAAATTGTCAATTGACTCGGGAAGTGCCGAGATATTATTATGCTGTAAGTCTAATACTTGAAGTGCAGTAAAAGCAAATACAGATTTAGGGAGTGCCTTTAAAGCATTTCCTACCAGTCTAAGACTAATAATATGCTCATTTTCTATAGTAACTGCATTAATACCGCTATCAATGTCATCGACAATTTCGATTTTTTTTTCAATTAAAGCCTCAATTTCCTCAATGGCTTTAATTTCATGAACGGGTAATTTTTTTCCACGGAAATCTTTAATTTCAACTTTCTTCCTATTTTTTGGAAATTAAATCAGCCTCCTTGTAGTTTAAAATTCTTCACAGTTCTTCTATCTAATCCTTTCATTTTCTCAGTTTTGTCATTCAAATTATTTTAGACTCTCTTAACCTTTTAAAGGCAGCCCCCACCGTTTCCCAAACAAGGGCGGGGTCATCTGACTTAACAAAGGTCTGGAGCCCTCCTCGGTATAGCCAAGCAAAGATGCTATCTGCCCCTGATTGATGAAAGATTTCAACTGCCTTTGGAATCTCCACCTCACGACCCTTGGGAATGCGAAAGGCCAGTACCCATAATTGGGATCCCTTCTTATGTTTCTTGGCAGTTGTCACCAATTTTTTAGATTCCTCTTGCACCCACTGTAAATCCTTCTGAAATAACATCCAATAGGGATCTGTCGCCAAGACATCCATAGATTCAAAGCATGCTAAATCCCAATTTGACATTCCCGTTGGTACGTGCGAGGGCATCACGCAAATTATATTCTTCTTGTGTGAATCTACACTTTTAACCATCTGACATAAATTCTGCAAAAAGCCGAGCAACCTTTGTTCCTTAAATAAGATGACATCAGCAATCTTCGTACTCGGCATTGCGTATTGATACTGTTCAAAAAACAAATCCTGACATGTCTTGCAATAGCAAACGTAGTAGGGGGTGAGATTGGTGGGGAGCAAATTTTCTTCCGAGTAGGCATAATGCGGTTCATCCCAGAAGAATCCATCCACTGCTGCAACTGTGGCCACCTTTCTAACCGCTTTTATGATGTATTTCTGAAAGGCTTTTGTGTTAAAACAAGCCGCAGGGAAGGGGTTCTTGGTCTTTGAAAATACTTGGCGAAATTCGGCATTATTACTCAAAAAAACAGAAGGGGCCTCTCCACCAAAGATCCGACCCCACGCCCAGAAATTAACATACACCGAAAAATCAAACTCTTCTTTTGCAATTCTTGCCATTTTGAAATAACGCCCGCGCCACTGTTCAAAATCATATTCCGACATGGCTAAAAGGATTGAATTGCAGCCGTGTTCTTGGATTTCCTTAAAATCCGAACGGGCATGGTCCAAATAGACGTTACCGTGGTATGCTACCCCGAGCTCTAATTGCTCTTTCACTTCAACCATCTCGAACCGCCGTGAGTTCGAATTAATGAACTATTTAAATAATGTATAACATAAAATAGTACCTTTAGAATATAACTTAAAACAAATCTCAACCCGAGATCAATGCATACCGAATTAAAAATTTGGACGTAATGAACATGGGTGAAGAAGGAAAGAATATTATAATCGATTTAACGGAAAAGGAAGAATCCATATACAAACCGCCCGGAGATCTCACAAACCTCAAAGTGACAGGAGAAGTAAACATCATTAATCCTTCGGAACAGCATCGAATGTGGAACGTTCTCTTATCATTGAAGGCTCTCGAAACATTGAAAAGCGAATTAGAAGATGACACGAAGATTGGCGAGCTTAGCGCAAAGAGTTCTTGGACGAAACCCTACGAGGTTAAGCTTGGAGAGATCCAAACTAAAACTCTACTAAAATTAACTGAGATAATTGATACATACTATGAGAAGGGGGTTGAAGTTAACTGGGCATTGGTTAAAAACCATCAAATGCCAATAAGCTTCACGATCTCCCTTGAAAACACCTCAGAAAACACCATTACCAACATCAAGCTCGTGAAAGATCTGCCGCCAGTATTTGGGAATCCTATCATTGACGCACCTGCTCAGGGTGATGCAGCATTCGATGAGGGAGCTCGAAAAATCATTTGGGACGGCTTCAGCCTGGTACCAGGGGGCGTCCAGTCCCTTGTGATCCGTGTTGGCTTCAAACCTGACCGAATTGAGCCATACGACAGTGGACACATCGAAGTTAATTACGTTGTTCCCGGTTTAACCAGATCCAAGATATCAGGTAATACCGCGGCTCTCTCTGACTCGATGTTTGCGATCGACCAAGGCGAAAGCCTGGAAGAACCAGGAGAATGGGAATGTACAGCCGAATTTGAAAATATGAGTGATTTCTTCGTTGAATTGAAGAACGTGAAGGTAGCCCAAGTCCTTGAAGCCCGTCAAGATACGGTCGTGGAAGAAGCTCCTGCTGTAAAACTTATGCCAAATTCCTCTTGGACAAAAGACTTCACCGTCAAATCAGGGATTGTCCCGAAATTCTCAAACGTACATGAATTCACTGTAGTTCCACTAATAACTAGAAAAGTAGTTGGGCATATCACGTATGAAGCAGGAGTCCTGCCTGTTGTTAACATTAACGTTGAAAAAATAATCGACCCCCCCGCTGTACGCGCTTATACCAAGACCCCTATAAACATTGCATTAGTGGTGACCAACGCAGGATCTGCTATACTGAATGAAATAATATTACGAGATGTACTTCCCGCCGATCACCATCCCCCAGAGCTCGACGAAATCAGCGTATTTATTGGTGATGAAGTACTGCGGACTGGCGTCATCCGAGAATTAGATCCCAGCGATAAAAATCCCGAAACGTCCCATACCCTCACTATAAAGGTCGAGGATCTCTCTATTGCCGGAGGACTTCAACCAGAGGAACAGTTAGTGGTCAAATATCCGTTGCAAGCATGGGAACCCAAGCCTAAAGTCGAATATGGGTGCCCTCTTGAAGTCGTGGCAAACGTGAGCCCCCCCGGACCACCAACTAAATTCCCATTACCGAACGAACAAATTGAAATCAAATACGTGCGCAGGAGAATTCGGGCGAACAAAGGGCAGACCCCTGGTTCTGAACCTGGTGAATACATCATTCCAATCATCTTTGAGAATAAAGGTGAAGTTCTCATTGAGAACATTACTCTAAAGGATATAATCCCTCCAAACTTTAATCTCTTAGATTGGAATCCGAAAGAATATCAACCCGAAACACAGGAATCAGAGCGCGGAACGATTTTAACCTGGAAAATCGAGAAAGCCGAACCGGGTGAGCGAATTAAATTCAATTACACCATTAAGGGCACGGGCGACTATGAACGAGAGGAATTAGAAGTAATCGTTGGATAAACCACCCTTATATCTACTTTTTTTTCAAGAATACTCATTTTTTATTCAAATAGTAACTTCGAGCAAGAATTGTGGTGAAATTTAAAAATACCGTTGTCTACATTTTAAGCAAAAGAAGGAACTTCCTATAATTTTAACGAATTGGAAAAATCAGTGAATAATGGCGGACCAGAGAAGATGGCGCAAGCGGTAAATACCCATTATGATTATCTCTTCAAGGTCATTCTAGTTGGCGCAGAAGAGAGAGTAAAATCGGGGTTACTTTGGGCTTTCACGGGAAATATTGACATAATTTCAGATTATAAGAAGACCATCGGTGTCAATTTCGGTATAAACTCCCTTTATTTCAATAAATTCTGCATCAAGCTTCAGATCTGGGACATATCTTACGCTGAACATATTAGATACCTTCGCCCCCTCTATTTCAAGGGAGCTTCAGGCTGCATCATGATTATTAGAAGTCTGAAGGAAGCTGAAGCCATTGTGGAAGAAATTCAAACCCATTGTGACCATCCCATTCCAATCTTTTTCATTCTCATTAATGATTCCCCATTAATTCCTCATTTTAATGAATATTTACAACAATTAAATATTGAAATAGTTGAGAGTAGCTTCGCCGGTATTGAATGGCTAGCCCAAACAATGCTGACTCACCGAAAAACAAAAAATCTTAATATTGCGGCACTTTATACCATCAATACAGATGAGATCCAAGCAACGCTTAATGATCTCCAACAAGAGTTGCTCCAGAGTGAGCTGGAACGCTACGACATTCTTCGCCAAGAGCGCCTCGATCAATTGATATTTATGAAAGAAACTCTCGATGAAATGAAAATACCCATTGTAGGCGACTCCGTACGAATTTTTACATCTCATGCCCTGATCGACATTAACCTCGTGACTGGAACCACCCTGGCTTTCCCTCTTAAATGTGATCAATGTCAAAAACCATGTGATAGACAAAGAAAGCGCCTGTGTATTAAGAAGGCAGAAGATGATGGTTGGTCGGAAGAGCTAGACGCTGCGAGTTTATTAATTCTTTCCACGATATTTGCCTTTGTAACAAATCAGATACCTAAACACATCCAAGACCAAATAAAAGATATCGTCCGCTGTCATAATTATCGAAAATCCACTTAGATCAAGCATTTTCAGAAGAACCCTTTTAATTACTGAAGAAAGATCATTTTTGTAGATTTTTTCTTTATAAATGGCGAAATCTGATTTCATTCTTATATGAAATTAAAAAAAACAAATATTTTTAAACGGGGATTGCGTATTTGTTATTTAGATAAAAATGCAAGTCGAAAGTATTGAAACTTCAACGGTTTTGACGAAGGTAACAGTCGAAAAACAAACAACGGTCGGAGATTTACTCACGCAATTGAAGATACCGTCAGGAAAATATTTAGCCGTTTTAGTAGACGGAAAAAAGGCGGATTTAGACGAACAAGTTAATGAAGGTCAAAAAGTTATCATTTTACCTATGATTGCTGGCGGATAGAGGTAATTATTTCCTCTTTCTATTTTTTTCCTGTTACCCTCCAAAGCTCAATCCCACCAAACTGGATGATTGTATTAAAGTGAAGAAGATCACCAGGGGACGTCAAGTTGATTTATATCAACTTAAAAATGAAATGATTGCGGCATTGAGGGCATTACAGGATCTTATTCGGAACGGGACCCAACATCAACTACTCCAAACTTACCAGAGTATGAAGGAGATACGTTCTCGAAATATTCAAGAATTAATCAAGATCTTAGAACAGTTAAGATTGTATATTGATCTAACTCAAAAGGTTACGATAATTTCAAAAGATTCAGGCGACTTTCATATTGATTTAGTCGATGGTTCTGTCAATTTCACCCCACTTGTTTGTATTAAATGTAATGAACAGAAGAGCTGTAAATATTCACTTCGAAAAATATGCATTGTTGAGCATTCAGAGGGATGGGCCAATTTTACATTTTCAAGAATTGATATGCTGATTCTATCAAAGATCTTTGCGATACTTTACAACCAACTTCCAAGTCATGTCATAAAGCAGATTAGAAGCCTCTCTGATTGCTTCAGTAAAAAATCGAAGTTAGAAATGTTGGAAAATAACGTAATCCGAGAATTTCAGGTTGAAGACTTCCCATTTCCACGTGTTCCTCCCATTCGAGGTCCAATTCCTCCCCCTGAATTTAGCAAGCCGCACTTACGATTTACACCTCCTCCACAGCAACTAAAACACACTTTAGACAATCCAAAATTGCTCAAACTAAGGAGTTCCATTTTGAAAGAGCTCAGACGTCTTCATCAACTTATCGTACTTTCAAAAGAATTGGGTAAATCCCCAAGTGCTTCCTAAGCCAATCCTTCTTCATGAAATTAATTTTTAAAGAGTGTTTTTTTAATTAACTTGTTCCTGAAAAATAAATTAGGTGACAGTCCTGGAAGCAATCAAAGCGAAGGTAATCCCCTCAATTCTACCAACAAAAGAAGAGGATCAAAAGATAAATCAAATAATTAATTCTTTAAAGCAAAATCTCCAAATATTTGCTGAGAAACTTGATATATCCCCTAATTTCATTCAAAATCATGGATCTACAGGTATGAAACAGACACACCTTCGAGGCACGAGTGATTTGGATATCTTTATTGGTCTAAATCCATCTGATTACGCAACGATAATTGAACTGCCGGCTAAAAAAAGGAAAAATGCCCTGAAAGTCCTTTTTCTCTCCTACGTGAACGATTGGTTCATTCCAGCTACCCAATCAGCTGGATTTACTGACTTTAAAATATCATATGCCGAACACCCCTATCTACTGATTTCTCATGAAAACTATGAAATCGATGTCGTGGGTTGTTTCGACTTAGAATACGATTTTCTTCTAAAACAGGGGCCGATAACAGCAGTAGATCGCACTCCGTGGCATAGTAAAATTGTTGCCGAAAAACTTGACAAAAAACAAAAAAATGATGTCAGGTTATTGAAGGCTTTTTTGCAAAACAATTTTGTTTACGGGGATAAAAATACTTTAGGGCGTTTTGGATTCACGGGTTTCAGTGCTGAGGTCTTAATCCTCCATTTTAAAACGCTTGAAGAAGTTTTTTCAAAATTTGAGGGACTAACAAGTGCTCCCCTTGATTTCTTCAATCGATCTGCTGGGATTTTAAGAAAGAATCAAAGGTTCCAAAATGATTTTTTAATAGTCATCGATCCCGTCGATAAAAACCGAAATCTCGCAGCAAGCATTTCTCAACGTGCGTATAAATTTGCTCTCTACCAAATTAAACAATTTCTAAAATCGCCAAACATTGAATTTTTTAATAAACCTCCCCTCACACCCCTAGATTCTGAACTCATTAATAAAGTATTACCAAATCACGTAGTGGTTGAATTTACTAGTGATGGGACCGTCCATTACACTGAACTTCGTGACAAATTATATAGTACTTGCGAAAAGTTACGTAAATTGCTGGAAAACGAAACAACGGGTGAAGAACGATTTGGAACGACCTTATTTGAAGTCTTTTTTGAGGACACAACTTTCGTCGCCGTTTTCTACTGCGATAAAAAACTCTTATCTACTACCTATTTAAGAAAGGGACCTCCAAAAAATCGACCTGATAATATCAAACAATTCCGTAAAAAGCATCCAACAGCATTTTATAAGGATGGTTTATACTACGTGTCCGTTGAAAGAACTTTTCGCGAGCCGATACCACTTATTAAGCACTTTCTCCAAAATTCTAAACAAATAAAAGGCTTAACACTTACTAATGTTTCGCAGAAAGGCACCACTTCAGCTGCAGAACGTGCTCTATCTCTCATGCTTTCGTGCGTTCTACCACTATACGGAGTGATAAACCCTTGACAGACTCGAGCAAAAAAG
>JABXJT010000091.1 GCA_013375455.1 Candidatus Helarchaeota archaeon
GTCTTTTTCCTCTTGTTTTAATTTTTCAATTTCAGTTTTCAGATTTCCAATTTTAGCTTCTGACAACTTTATTCCTCCTATAATTTATCTACTATATTTTTTATAATTATATATTAAATACCATCTTCCTTTGAGTATATAAATGGTTTAATTACGATAAAATTTATTACGATAAAATTTATTACGATAAATTAAGGAAATACATTCAATAATTCGAAGTGAATTTATGTGAATTCATCTAGAAGGACTAATTCTGATCGTTTAATGGTTAAAATTTTTTTAAAACCCATTTGGAGCTAATTAATAATTGATTTTTATGAGAACTAGAAATATAGGCGATAATTTTGGATATAACCTTAATTCGTAATTCAACCTTTCAATATTAACAGATCCTTGGTTGAAAAAATCTTTATTGGGGGAATTCCTTTTATGTATGAGGAAAGTCTGAAAGGGAACTTTCCAAACTGTTACTTTCCGCAAGATATCTCTAAACTTGGTCTCATACTCCAAGGATTTTTCGATTGATGGTTATGAATTGATGGTCTGTATAGTTAGCATCCCGAAATGGAACCGCATTTTCTCCCAGATTCTCAATTTGTGCCTCATTATATCCGATAAGTCGTTGTACTAGCTTAGTTTATAAATTTTTTCCGATAGTTCTTCTCTTTGTATGTTGAATTCGTGCGTGGGATTAATTATATTCTCATCGGCTAAGCATTAAAATCCTTGATATACATGTTACACATAGATTGGATGAAAATGAAAGAGATTGTAAAAGCAGGTTATAATAGAATTGCCAATGAGTACCTGAAGATCCGTTCCGACAAATCTGAGGACATCCTATTGCTTCAGGAAGTGATAGACCGGCTACCCAAAGGCGCAAAAGTCCTCGATGCAGGTTGTGGAGCGGGCGTGCCTGTGACAAAAATACTAAGCCAACACTTTAACGTCACCGGCGTGGATTTCGCAGAAGCACAAATCGACTTAGCGCGGAGACTAGTTCCCGAAGCTCGGTTTCTATGCCGCGATATGACCCGATTAGCGTTGCCTGATCAGAGTTTTGATGCGATAATTTCCTACTATGCTATTATTCATATTCCGCGGGAGGAGCACAGGCAACTAGTATTAAATTTTTATAGAATGCTAAAACCCTCCGGATTGATACTGCTATGTCTAGGTGCGACGGATATAGAGAGGGACGAAATTGAGGATTATTTTGGAACCAAGATGTACTGGAGTCATTTTGATGCAGATACTAATATCGAACTCATTAAAGCGTGCGGATTTAATCTTATATCAGTCAAACTGGTGGCGGACGCTACTTCGCCGGGATCAAACCATCTCTTTATTTTAGCCTCTAAATAAAGTCATCCATATTATCTTTCAGATGATTTTCCTGTTTCCCCTGTTGGGAAAGTATTACGAACAAAAATCAGAGACCAATTTGGAACACCTTGAACGAGTTCTAATTATTGCCGTGTAACAATATTTTAATACAAATTATTATATTTTAAAACAAAAAATAGAGGATTTCAAATGTCTGTAGTGAAGAAGAACAAAAAATATTTTCTATTAATGCTATTAATTTCATCTTTTCTGATTATGGCGAATTATTTAACGATACCTCAACAAAATCCAAACGTGGAGCCTGTCAGGGAAGGTGATTTAGCTATACTAAATACCGATGAGAATGTAACCTACATAACAGTTCCTATAACCATCAATTATATCAAGGGAACCGTGGTATCAATGGCGGAGATACAAGATAATATCGAAGAAATGAATGAAATCTTCAAAAACAACACCCTCAATCAGCCTTCTGCAATTTTTATATGGGATTATCAAATTCATGAGATTGATGATCCTGAAGGCAATAATGATGGAGTGATAGAATATGATATTGAATCACGCGATCGGGTTCGGGGTTTGGCAGAAGACAGCGCTGGCGGCAAGGGCATGAGCATCACACTATGTAATTCTACAGGACAGCCGGAGTTATTCGCAATCACGAATATTGGTGAATCCCATGGGGCGATTCTGACAACGGAAACGGATGGAAGTGATTGGGCGCATGAGATGCAGCACGCTATTGGGCTTGACCATGGCCCTGTTCAACAGGCGGATGAAGATATGGATGGTGTGACGGATCCACTTATGGATTTTTATGATGTTGGGAATGATGCGAACGGTGATGGTATTATTAATAACCAAGACAGAAACTATAACATGTGGGGGATCAGGCGAACTCGATTTTATCAAGGACAATTCTTAACTGCGGATGATTTTTGCATGGAACAAACTTACCATACGCGAAAACTGCGACTGAACAATCGATTCTTTCATGGATGGGGAATTATTTGTGGGCTCGAGCTCCACGATAATCAGTCAGATACTATTAACATTACCAGCGCTCTTCAAGTAAATAAAATGAGCATCGATCTCAAAGCAAGTAAAATTCGCATAAATTCCACCACAAATAAGCTTGCATCGAAACTCCAGTGGAGCCATAAGCTTGTTGATTCTACACAGGATAATTGTTCGTATGAGATTATTATTGATAACAAGAGTGCTCCAGGTTCAGTTGCAGGGTTCTACGCTGGCGCCAACATCCGCTTAAACATTTCAAAAATATTGGGATCTTTTGAAGTCTTTGCATATGAATGGAATGATGGCCTCGGAATATGGGAACAAACACCCCTTCCGATGGCGGTTGTCCAAGAAACAGAAATAGTAGAAACTATGTGTTATAATAATAATACCGGATCCGGCTATGTAGGGGGAATACGACCCTCTAATGTTACAGCTACGTTAGATGAATCCGTGATGTTGCAGCAGCTAGGGATTGGCGGATTAGGCCAAGGCGAGTACGATTATTGGAGTTTTTCCAAATGGCTTTACGACTCTGGCAATTCATCACGGTATCTTTACGATATAACCGAAAAGGAAACCGTTGTAGACATGCAAGTCCCTCAACCCTTATTTCATACAATAACTCCACCCAGCGTCCATAGAGGGGGAAATATCACGCTGACTGCGACTGGCTTTGCTCCTAACGCGAACGTGACCATTTGGGTGGATGGAATCAATGCGTCGGTAATCAAAGCGAATAGTACGGGTGGTCTCAACAACACTGTGACAATGCCCCCATCTCTTAATAGCAATCTCACAATAATTTCCGCAAATCCGGCAAATCTTACGAGCGTTGCAGCCTATATTACTATCTATTCGACTGTACCACGCTTAGCTCCCATTACCCCGGATCCGAGTCTAACTGGAGTAATTAATTTGAATTGGAATGATGTGATTAACGCCACGATCTATTATGTTTATCGGAACACCTCGTTCATTAGCTCTACGACTGGCTTGACCCCGATCGCGACCTCCATACCAAGTACTTATCAAGATAACGTGGCTAACGGGATCTATTACTACGCGATCGTCGCAGGAAATGGCACGGCGAATAGCACGCTTTCCAATTGTGAGAACGTCACGGTTGCCATTCCGCCAGCACCTCCAAGCCTTCCGGGAAAGATATTTGTCTATGTCGATTCGGCGATCTACAAGAGCATCAATGCCAGCCTTCAGCAGTTCAAGGCGGATCTCGAGGCAACAGGAAAAAATGTGACCCTCATCAACTTTACTTCAATCACGGGCAGCAACTTTATCGATGCGTCTCAAATTCGGACTCAATGTATCGCCTCGTATGCTTCGGGGTTGGAGGGCATAATTTTCGTGGGCTCGCTCCCGTATGTGAATTATGAAATTTATAATGTACCTTTTCCGTGTGACTTGTATTTCATGGATTTGGACGGGCAATGGACCGATATTGATTTTGATAATGCCTTCGATAATCATAGCGCTGGCACGGGGGACCGCGACCCCGAAATTTGGTTAGGGCGCATCGATGCCTCGACGATGTCCGGCCGAAATGAGACCACCGCCCTGAATAATTACTTCCAGCGGAACCACTTGTATCGGAATGGGTCTCTTACCCGTCCACATAGCTCCTTAATTCACATTGATGACGATTGGAGCCCCTGGACCAGTGAATGGGTGGGTGAATCCGTGCATGCCTATACGAATCAGACGGTCCTCTCGAATGATAGCCTCACAATCGATACCTATTACGAAAACGAGCTCCCTAAAATATATGAATGGGTGCATGTCTTCGTCCATTCCTACTATGACAAACATATCTGGAAGCCTTTTTACACCTCAGGGTATACCTATGGGTCCGAAATCCGCAATATCAATACGGCGCCATTGTTCTTCCTGTTGTACGCCTGCTCGGCTGCCGATTTCTCACGGTCCAATAATATCGCGACCGAATATCAATTTTCGAATAACACCTTGGCAACAATCGGCTGTACGCGAACCGGTGGTATGTTAGAACCCAGCTGGTTCTATAAACCGCTCGGAAATAATTCTAATCTGGGCGACGCTTTTGTACGCTGGTTTTCCGATTGCACCCTCCCCTCCGCAGGCTTAAATAACCCCGCCAATTCCTATGGCATGACCCTCTTCGGCGACCCTACGTTGAAAATTCTCTACGGTCCTCTCCCTAACCCACCTGTTCTGTCAAACTTGACTCGGACGAATTCCACGGTTCATCTCCAATGGACGAACGTGCCCGACGCCGCTCTCTACTACATCTATCGGAATACTTCCCAAATTACGAGCACTGCCGGGCTCACCCCTGTTGGCTGGACAATGAATAACCATACCGATGATGTCCTGTTCTTTAACGGGACGTACTTTTATGCGGTTGTCGCTGGCAATGATTTCACGAATAGCAGCATTTCTAATTGTGAAAACATCACGGTTAATGTTACCAATCCGATTCAACTTGAACCCATTACTCCGAACCCGAGCACGACTGGCATAATCACCCTGAATTGGAGTGCCGTAACGAATGCGACCATCTATTATATCTACAGGGCGACGTCGTATATTTCATCCGTAAGCGGCATGACCCCTCTCGCCACCACCAACGTCACAACCTATCAGGATTCGTCCATACCTGCGGATGGCACCTACTATTACGTCATTGTTGCAGGTAACCCCCTCTGGAATACGTCCATTTCTAACTGTGTAGGCGTCACCGTGTCCACTCAACCTGATGGCACCCCCGGCTTCGGATCCGCGTTGTTTTGGGCCGTCCTGTGCATTGCCCTCCTTGGATTCTTCGTCCTGATCCTCGTTTATTTGCGGAAAAAAAAGTCCCCTCTCTAACCCCTTTTTTTTTCACTCCTTATAGTTAGTTAGGTATTTAAACTGAATAAAAATTATAACAGGCATTTCTTTCAATTCGTCTAACTCTTCCTTGGTTTTCCAAATAAATCAGGTGGCTAACAGTTTCATTGAGTGCTAAAAAAGTGTTAATTGGATCGAGATCGGTTCCAAAGTGAATTTGAGAGATTTCAAAAGGTGTCATTGGATTATCTTTAATGATTCCTGAAATCTCATTAAGTCTATTTTGATGATGTTCTTTAATTTCTAAAATACGCGCATGTGGATTATAAATGACATCTTGATGAGCGGGAAAAATGATTTTTGCATTTAATTTATCAATTCTATCTAAAGATTTTAAATAATGGTCTAATATGTTTTCAAAATTAAATTTCTCCTCAAGTAATGTATCTACTTGGAAATTGCCTATGTGGGGAGTGATTCTAGAAAGAATATGATCCCCTGCAAATAAATACTCATGAACCGGATCAAACACGCATGTATGCCCTAAAGAATGCCCAGGAGTCCATATTATTTTTAGTTTGCTTTTTCCGAACTGAATTTCATCACCATCATGGAATGTCTTATCTGGTGCGTAATAATTACTTAATTTTGGCCACATTGAAAACCATCGAACCATTTTTTTTCCAAGAACTTCACTAAGTCCAAATTTTATCATTCTTTTGATTATTTGTTCTGCTTCAGCATTTATTTCTCTAAAATTTTTCAAATCGCATTCCCGTTGCAGTATATTGTTTGTAATCTCATGCATTAAGATTTGAATGTGAGGATTTTTCTGTTTAAATTTCTTAAGTAATCCAATATGGTCAAGATGATGATGAGAGATGATGCAATAGTCAATGTCACTCATGGAAATACCTGCATTGTCCAGTAATGAAAAAAATGCTCTGCTCCAATTTTTAAAATTTAAACCTGCATCAAATAGAATGTTTATATTCCCAAGTTTAAAGAGATAAATGCACACAAATCTAAGATTATGTTGAAATTCGATTTTAAATCGATATACCCCTTCAATTATATCAAGTTCAGATTTAAAATGACTCAAGTTTTAATCCTTCTTTTAGGAAACCAGCTATTCTAGATTTATTAAAGTTGCTTTAATTCTGCAAGAAGTTGTTTCTCCAAACCTCCATTTTTAAGCAAATTCAGTAAAATAGGATGGATTTTTTCCCCGGTTAGTTTTTTCCCCGTTCTTAAATTTGTAATTTCAGCGTTAGGAATGTTAATCGCTATTTCATCACCCATTTGGAATTCCTTTGAAACGTCCTGTACTTCTAAAACAGGAAGTGCTCGAGCAATGGAAGCTCTATAAAAGATTCGAGCGAAAGATTCAGCAATAATCGCAACAATCCCTTTCTCTTGCAGAATTGCAGGGGCGGTTTCTCTGCTTGAACCACAACCAAAATTTCTGCCTGCAACAATTATATCCCCATCTTGAACTTCAGCTGGAAATTCTTTAATTAGAGTTTCGCAGGTATGTTTCAGCGTTGCTTGTAAATCATCCATATGGCGGCTGGGTGAAATTACATCTGTATCTACATTATCCGGGAAAATCCAAACTTTACCTTTAATATTTTCTTTATATTCTTTGATTGCCTTACTAGTACCTAATAATGCTGCCATTTCGTCACCTCTTAAAAATCCCTCGGATCGGTTATTTCTCCTTTTAGAGCCGAAGCTGCGACAGTAGCCGGAGACCCTAAATAAACTTTTGCGGATGGACTTCCCATCCGGCCTTGAAAATTCCTATTAGAACTGGAGATACATTTTTCGCCGGGTGCAAGAACCCCACCAATAGCTCCAAAACAAGCCCCACAACTCGGATTTGTAATGATTGCACCTGCCTTAATTAAAGTCTCAGCCACGCCAGATTTAGCGGCCTTAAGCCAAATTTGCTGGGAAGCCGGAGTCACGATCATTCGCACATCGTCATGAATTCGCTTTCCTTCAATGATTTTCGCGGCTATTTCCAAATCTTCGAATCGTGCATTAGTACAGGATCCTAAAAACGCCTGGTTGATTTTAATTCCGGCAACTTCAGAAATTGGTTTTACATTATCAACAGTATGCGGACACGAAATTTGAGGTTCTAAATCACTAACAGCCATTTCGTAAGTTTTTTCGTAAGTTGCATCGGGATCAGGCTTAACCAATTCAAACGGTTCGGTGGTTCTTTCTTTAATCCAATCGACAACTTTTTGATCAGGCACTCCAAAAGCAAACTTTGCGCCCAGTTCAAGAGCAAAATTGGACATGGTCATTCTTGATGCGATGCTTAATTTTTCTACCGTGTCCCCTGTAAATTCTATCGCTTTATATCTTGCCACTTCCGCAGAATAATCTCCAGCTAACTTGATAATTATATCTTTGCTCATTACATTGTGCGGCAATTTCCCAGTTATATTAAATTTAATCGAGTGAGGCACTCTAAACCATAGTTCTCCTTTTACATATGCGTAAAAAAGATCTGTATTACCGAGCCCACAACTTGCTGCATTAAAAGCGCCATATGTAGTGGTATGGCTATCGCCACCGACAATCAGCATTCCTGGCCTCACATGTCCTTTTTCAGGTAACACTTGGTGACAAATCCCTTCCTTAATATCATAAAAATTTTTAATTCCTTGCTTTTTAACGAATCTTCGTATGACGTCATGAACCAAGGCGAATCTTTCAGATGGAGCGGGATTGTAATGGTCCAAAATGATAACGATTTTGTTGGGATCAAAGACCTTGCGTTTTCTAGCGGGTCTTATCTTTGAAAAATCCAAGGCAACTTTTCCCGTTCCTAAATGGCTCATTATTAAATCGATCTTAGCCATAATGATATCATCCGGTTTAATATCACTCCCAGAAAGAGAGTGAGCCGTTAGTATTTTCTCAGCTATTGTCTGAGCACTCATTTAATTACTTCCCTCGTTAAATATATCGTGAAAAAACTATTCTTTTTTTACAGCATACTTCCTTTCTAATTCAGAATAGCGCGTATCGCCCAAGAACTCGTTAAAGTTTGGAAATGCTTGGACAATTTCGATAAAATCTCTTTGGCGTCCAGTCTCTTTGAGCCTCTTGAGGTCTTCCCGGCATGCTAGAATTTTTGCTACAAGACATATGCCAGGATAAGCAGCTATTGAATACCCTAGCTTTTTTAACTCATCTGCTGACAAATTCGGAGTTAATGGTCCCATATTGACAATATTGGGCTTATCTTTCAGAAGCTTTGGTATTTTTTTGAGATGTCCCATCCGTTTTACCCCATCAATAAAAAGCATGTCTGCACCAGCCTCAGCGTAAATTTTACAACGTTCTATTGCATGGTCAAACCCATGGGTAGCTAAAGCATCAGTTCTTGCAATAATAACAAAATTTGGATTTTTTCGAGTATCAACCGCGGCCCTTATTTTTCCAACCATTTCATCGACTTCTATTACGCTTTTTCCTGCCATGTGTCCGCATCGTTTTGGCCAGACTTGATCCTCAATATGAAGCCCAGCAACGCCCGCCTTTTCGAATTGTTTAACCGTTCTAACAACATTAAGGGGATTGCCAAAACCCGTTTCAGCATCCGCAATTAATGGGATGGTGATCGCATCAACCATCCGAGATGCAGTTTGAACCATTTCTGTTAGAGTAATCAAACCTCTATCTGGAAGTCCGAAATTGGAAACTGAAGTTCCAAAGCCGGTCATGTGAACCGCATCAAAACCTTGCTCTTCCACCAATTTTGCTGTAAGTGCATCTAATGCCCCAGGAACCATAATCAGCTCTTTTTCTTCCAATATATCATTTAACGTTTTGAATTCTTTCATAAAAGTCACCTATTAACTATTATTTTCGTGGAAGACTTCCTTGTATTCTTCCTTTTCTCTTAATTCTTGTATTTTTATATCGATCCTTTCTAATTCTTTTATTAAATGTTTTAAATAGTTTTGGGTTGAAATATTACACCCAAAATGGTGGAATAAATGACTGATATTAACAAAATTAGAAATATTGCAGTAATTGGATCTGGGTTGATGGGCGGCTATATTGCCCAACTTGCTTTATTAGCTGGTTTTGAGAAGGTTACACTAAACGACGTGAACATGGAGCGAATTGATAACTGTGTGGCTCGAATTGAAAATGGAGCCTATGAGAAAAAAGAGGGCTTAAGAGCAATTGAGTCTGCGGGTAAGCTAGATGAGGGACTAACAACTAATATACTTTTGGGACGATTACGAAAAGAGGTAGATTTGGCAAAAGCTGTTAAAGATGCTGATTTTGTGTTTGAGGTAGTTCCTGAACTCATGAAACTAAAACAAGAAGTTTTTAACAATTTAGGAAAATTGGCTCCCCCACGTGCCATACTTGCATCAAATACTTCGACAATAAGCATATCAAAAATAGCTGAGCTTTCAGGAAGACCTGAACAAGTAGTTGGCATGCATTTTTTCATACCGCTATTTGGAAATAGATTAATTGAATTAATCCGCGGGAAACATACCTCCGATGAAGTCATGGATGCGTGTTTCGCACTGGGTGAAAGGTTTCCATGCCCCTATTATAAAAACAAAATGTATGTTGTTCGAATTGAAAAAGAGAGCCCAGGATTCATCATGAATAGAATTTCTGCTGTCATTGGCATTTACTTCAATTGGCTTGCGGAACAAGCCCTTGAAAAAGGCGTAACATGGGAACAGCTTGAGGCAGAGGCGTCAATTGGGGAAGATGCAATGGGGTTTATCACCCTCCTTGATTATAGCGGATTAGACATTATCTATGATGGCCTACAATACTTGCATGAAACCCTTACCCCTGACATTGAGGCACAACAATTTTTAGTTGATCTGGTTCAATCGGGAAATCTTGGGGCCAAAACGGGTAAGGGATTTTTACAATGGACTCCTGGCAAGAAACCAAAAATCGACAGTACAAAAAAAGTTGGATTGTTTAAGGTAGATGAGTTATTAGATTCTCTCATGGCGATTCAGTTAAATGAAGGCTGTCGATTATTAGAAGAAGGCGTGATACCCGGCTATAGCGTGTTTAACAAAGTAATGCTGGCAATGAATTACCCAAGTGCATTTAGCATTGCTAAAAGAAACTATGAAAAATGGGTACTCCTTTTAGAGGAGTTAGCAGAACAAACAGGCAAGAATTATCTCAAAGCTTGCGATTTAATGAAATCTGGCGACTTTATACAAATGAGAAAATAACCTTATTTTTGTTTATTGCGTCCAAGTTAATAGCGTGTCATTTGCGTGAAAGGGTTTCTTACCGAAAGTCTTCGTTAAATACTCCTGGCACGATAATAGCGTGCGCTCATAAGTTTGAGATAGCGCTAGATCATCCATTATGTCGCTGGCTACGGCCAGCGTGAATATATCAAGTAAAAATCCTTTGATTACGTTGTCTTTTTTTTGAGTTTCTTGCAAGCTCACGGCTTCTACCCTCCCCCGATAGGCAAATGCCTCATTGAAAAGGTCCATTTCTATCTGTTTGTATCTCGGGCTTTTTAACTGGTGCCTTACCTGTTCAATAGAGGTGGCCACGTTCTGGTAAAATGCATAAGCCGCAGTCATAAAATCCCTTTCTTTTTTAACCTTTGAAATATCGTTTTTTACCAAGAGTTCTAAGAGCTTTTTTGTAGGGTTTAATAGGCTCAGGGTAATGACTTTTTCACTTCCCTTTATACCCAAATTCAGAAAACCATTCAAAATATTATCAGCCTCAAGCAATTCGTCTATTTCCCGCCCTCGTTCAGGCGACGGAAGCTTGCGATATTTGACTTTCATTTTCTCTGACATTCTCATTACTCCTAATTTCCATCTTCTGACTAATTTTCAGCTTCGACTTTTATATGATTAATTATTATTTATTGTGATTTAATACTTTTTTCTGATTTATTTACGGCTTTTTCAGTTACTTCTGCTCCTGATTTATTTACGGTTTTTTCAGCTTCTTCTGCTCCTGCTTTGATATAACCTTTTAGTCGCCTATTTTCTTCAGCATCCCGTTCTGATCCACCAACGTCAGCCGCTACGCTCTCTGCCATTTCCTTCAGTTTGGCTACATCCACCTCTACCTCCGCCGCTAGCTTGCCACCTGATAATATCGTGATCAGCCCCGAAATAGTTTCTGCGATACCCTTGCCTGAGGTCATCTGATTCTTAACGTATGTTTCAATATTTTGGGTTACCTTTCCCGGGATTCGCAATCCAAATTGATTTAAAACGGTTTCAGGATCGATTTTGAATGTCTTTAACAGCGCTTCGTCCCTAGTCAGTCTTTGAGTCAGTTCCCTTTTTATGATAGCTGCGACGCCTTCATCCCAGCCTTTTAATTCCGTCAATTCTCCTTCATCTCTCGACAATTCTGTTAATATTTTAAAAAATAGATCTTATTATTCTTTACTTGAGGAATTTCTGAAAAAATATAAATATTCTGAAAACTATATGTAATTTATGACTTTTCAAGATAAAACAATTGTTGGAAAAAAAGGTGAGATTTTACCAAAGAAACCCTTACGGGATGTAGCGGGTATTAAACCCGGAGATGAGGTATTAATAGAGGCTCATCAAGGTGAATTAATTATAAAGAAGATTTATTCAGTCGAAGAAGCTTTATCTATGCCCATTATTGCCTCGGGTACTCCTGAAGGTATTGAAAGAGATATTGAGGAGGAAAGAGAAATGCAGGAGAAATTAACTAATGAAGAACATTGATTCAATTGTTCTAGATACGACATATGTTTTACCACTTTTTGGTATTAAAATAGAGCTTTCTCAAAAATTTCAAGATGAAATAAAATTACTTTGGCAAAATGGTATAAGGGGATACAATGTATACCTTCCCTCCACTTGTCTTATAGAAACGGTTTTTAAACTACTTAATGAATATAAAAAAAAGAAAGATTTTAGCATCTTAGAACGATATCAATTGATTCTCCCGACGATTCTAAATTCACCGATTAAAATTTTCAATTCCGAATTAAATCCAAAAGCCAGTTTAATTGCCTCAATTATCAGGCATTCGGGTCACATGGATTTTATGGATTGTTGGATCGCTGGAACGGCGGCTGCGCTTCAGGGCGTTCTTTTGACAGAGGATAAAGAGTTAGAAACAGTCCTTCATGCTATTCCCGAGACGAAATCCGTGATAATTTGGTCATGGAATACTATGGTAACTAAAATCTGAGTAATAATTAGATACTTGTTGGTTTGAGTATAACACTCCCCTTTTTAACTTACACGCTTTAAAATGTTTAATTTAAATTAGAAGCGTTATTATTATTACTAAAATAATTATGTAAGGTAGATGTTTGATGAAAATTTGGCATGAAAATGATGATTTTTGGGAAATAATGGCGCCAAAGCTGTTTACAGAAGAGCATTGGAAGAGAGCACCCGAAGAAGTTGAAAAAGTTATTGCTTTACTTGAAATTGAACCAGCAGCGCATGTATTGGATTTGTGTTGCGGTCCTGGGAGGCATTCCTTAGAGTTGGCGCGTAGAGGCTTTACAGTCACAGCTGTAGATAGAACACTTACATATTTACATGAAGCACAAAACCAAGCTAAGCTGGATAAACTAGCAATAGAATTCATCCAAGACGATATGAGATCCTTCATTAAGTCAGACACTTTTGATGCGATTATTAATCTCTATACATCCTTTGGTTACTTTGAAAACCTCGAAGATGATAAAAAAGTTCTTGGGAATATTTATTCCTCTTTGAAATCAGGCGGCAAATTACTCATAGATATAATTGGGAAGGAAATATTACCTCGAATTTATCACGAACGTGATTGGTATGAAAAAGAGGGTACTTTTTACCTAGAGGAGCGACAGCCTATCGATGGTTGGGAACGGATAAAGAATAGATGGATAATGATAAGAGGTGACGAAAAACACGAATTTGAGATTATTCATCGATTATATTCGGGAACGGAACTCTCTTGGTTATTATCGGAAGCTGCTTTTCACTCAATTCAATTATTTGGTAGCTTTGAAGGAACACCCTATGATCACACGGCCCAGCGGCTTATCGCCATCGCAATCAAATAATCTACAAGGTGGAAATTAATTTTTAATTAAATAAACTTAGGGATGTCTTTCTTCTTGAACGGGCATAAAGACGGATTTAAATGTCGTCAATGCGGGATTTGTTGCTATAATAACACTTGTGTTTTACATCCTGTGGATTTACCCCAAATCGCGGCATTTCTCGACTTATCCATTGAATTGACCATCAAAAAATACCTGATCTGGGACTTCTGTGAAGGGAGCGACGGCAAGGAAGGCGCATTGCTCCGCCCCAAGCGTAAAGGTGACCTGGGGACCGTTGCGGATTATCGCTGGGCGTTTGAATCGTCCCGAGCCTGTGTGTTTCTTGATAGAAGAACCAAATGTCGGATTCACCCCGTAAAGCCACGTGGAGGTAGGGAGTCTCACCACTTTTCTGTGGATTACACCCAGCAAGAGGCAGTCATGGATTGGCGTGGGCACCCCCTCATTCCACCCTTTGAACTGAGCCACCAACTTGCTCGAAACGGGTTTATTTGCGCCTTCCTCGACATCTTCAATCCGCGGTATTTACAGGATATGCCAATTAGACAGAAATAACTTTCTGCCACCAAATCTTCCTTAAATTGCATCTTAAACTCTAAGACTGTAAAGAGTTAAATATATATTTATCCCAAACATTATTTTTACTCATGAAAAAAGTCACGTTCTACACGGATGAAGAACTTTGGAAAAAATTTTCTGCCGCTATTTTAGAGGAAGAGGGATCATCGAGGAAGATTAGCGAGAAATTACAAAGTCTAATAAAAGATTTTTTGGTGGAAAATTTTCTAAATGAACTAATAAAGAAGTTCAACATCGTTATAGATTCTTTTATATCTTCTGATGAAATTAAAAGAAATCGACCAACTGTAAACTTTTCTTCGGCAAAAATTATTCGGGAAGGAAGAAATTCAAGATGATTCCATTAATTTATTTAGATAGTAGCGCCATAACAAAGAGATACATAAAGGAAAAAGGAACAGAAACAATTGATGTCATTTTTGATGCAAGTGAAATAGAAAAGGTAAAACTTTCATTTTCTATGTGGAATATTGGAGAAATTATTGGAGTTTTTGATCAGTATCATCGACGAAATTGGATAACTGAGGAAGAATTTCGGGAGGCTACTCGAAAATTTTTAATCGAATTACAAAAACTGTATAAACTTAAAACACTCCAACTAATACCGGTAAATTCCAATATTTTAGTCCAATCTTTTCCACTAATCACAAAATATCACATGTATCAAGCAGATGTTCTCCAAGCGGTTTCTTTTAAAGCTGCAAACGCGGACATTTTCATCTCTGCCGATAAAAAGTTACTTACGACTATGAAAATACTGCATAAAAATTCATTTAACATTGAGACAGAAGAAATTTCTATACAAGAGGCTATTATTTCATGAAGATATTCAAAGGAGAATTAATACAGTTGAAAAGTAAGTGTAAGTAGTATCAAATGGGTACATTTTATAAATTCTGAACATTTTTATGTATAGAATCTATATATGTAGATATAGATATCGAACTTGAGGTACTTGGGCATACCGTCTAAAACAATTTTTGTAACAGAAGAGGTGTATGATCGTTTGAAAAAAATGAAATTGCCACATGAAAGTTTCGGAGATACTATTGAAAGATTGTGCAAGAACTTTTCAGCAGAGAATTTGGCGAAATGGTTTGAAGCCACCGAGGGTTGGAGCGATATGACGGAAGATGAATTTAAAGAAATTGATGAGGCGATTAACAAATTTCAAAAAAACCTAAAGCCAATTAAAGATGATTTTTAAACCCAAATTTTCAAAGAAAAACGCACATTGAGGTTAATTTAATAAATACAAGGCGCTAATCTTCACCAAGCCTTCGCCATTCGTCACCATATTTGTTTTTGAACTTATTTATCAACGTTTTATCGTGATTTAATTCATTTATCACGGAGATTTCTATAAATCTTTTGTTCAACAAGAAGATCCATGAAGGGATAAATGATATAATTTTATCATCATATTCTCTTCTTTCATTAAATCCTTCGTTACAATAATACCCTTTTTAATGTTGAATTCATTGAGGAATTTTTATCATAAAGAATAAATATGTGGATTCACATATTTTCTACGATGGAAAATGGGAAACATAACTCTATCAATACCAAATGAGGTCCTAAAACGAATGAAAAAGCGTAAAGAAATAAAATGGAGTGAAGTAGCTCGACAAAAAATTATTGAATATTTAAATGCCTTAGATCTTCTAGATGAACTTTCGGATTTATCTGAAGAGGAAGCAATCAAACTTGGGCTTGAAATTCACCACCAAGAGAAAAATGATGTTTGGGAAAAATGGAAAAAAGAAAATCTAAAAAACGAACCTCAATAATCATTGACTCAAATATAATTATCGCTTCATTAAGAAGTAGGGGACTTACTCGAAAAATTCTCTTTTCTCGACGCCTTCAAAAGAAGTTTCAAGTAATTACATTGGATTACTGTTTTAAAGAAATATGGCAATATCGCCAGCGATGGAACATTCGAAATCTCCCCGATGAAGATTTAATCAAGATTCTTGATTTTTTCTTTTATGAAAAGGTGCAATTTTATCCAACAAACAAAATTAAGACCACAATTTTGGAAGCCTATAAGTTAATGAAACCTATTGATGAAAAGGACACTCCCATCCTTGCTTTAGCAATGTTTGTTCAAGGATTGATTTGGAGCAATGATGCCCATTTTAAAAAACAAACCCAAATTGATTGTTTTACCACGGCTGAATTGAAGGATTTATTAAAAATCACTTTAGAGTAATTTCATCTTACCTCGAAAAACCCAAGTTTTTAAAACGAAAGCCTTTTTTTTCTTTCGATTTCGCTTTCTTTTACGATCTTATATTGATTATTAACAAGTGCCCATTGTTCTTTAGTAATTGTCTTTTTTCCTGCAAGATCCATAAGTTTACTTCCAAGTTTAATGACTCTTTTAATAACATCGCTGAAACTCTCTCCGGGTAACTTAAATCTGCTCAATAACTCGTAAACTTCATCTGAGACCGCAATATTTTTTGCCATTTATAGTCACTAATATTACAAAAAATCCTTCAAGTTTAAATATGCTAGTTGAATTAGTGGGCTTTTTAAGTGGTCTGTGGATCATATTAGAGGGATAAATATGGCAGTAGTTAAAGTTGATAAAAAAGGACGGTTAGTGATTCCTCAGGAGATTAGAGAGCGATTGAGAATTGACGAAACGACTCCTTTGATCTTTGAAGTTGATGATGGGAATACTATTAGAATTCGAATAATTCAGCGTGATGACCAAGCTTATACCTCTGATCCCTTATGGAAGGCCATTCACAATCCTGTATTTATAGGGAAAAAAGTTTCAAAAAAAGAATTAGATGAGATCGAAAATGACCAATGGTCGAACTAAGACCTGATGATGAAATTGAGCAACAATAAAATCACTCTTGATTCATTCTCAATAATTTATTCAAAATTATAAATGATTCAATTTTAAATAGAACTAAGATTTATACCAAAATGATGTGATTGTGAAAAAATTATTGTTTTTTGAGTGAGACTATGTCTGAATTAGATAAAGAAAAGATCTTTGAACTCTTAAGGTTAAATAAACTTCAATTACAAAAATATGGGGTCAAAAGGATTGGGCTCTTTGGGTCTTATCTTAGGGGCGAGAATAAAAAAGAGAGTGATATCGATTTTTTAGTTGAATTTGAAGAAGGTAAAAAGAATTATGATAATTTCATTGAACTCGCTTTTTTCTTAGAAGAACTATTTAATCGAAGAGTAGATCTACTAACCATCGAATCCATGAGCCCCTATTTAAAACCCTATATTTTGAAGGAGGTTCGATTTGAAACCATCAAAGCCCTATAAGGAATATTTGAAACATATTCTCGATGAAATAGAATTTATTATTGAGACATCGAAAGATCTCACTCTAGAAGAATTAGTAAAAAATGAAGTAATAAAAAGAGCGCTTGTCAGAAGTTTGGAAATTATTGGTGAAGCTGTGAAGTCCATATCTCATGAAATTCGAGAAAAATATTCGGAAATTGATTGGAAAAAAATTTCAGGCATGCGAGATAAATTAATCCATCATTACTTTGGGGTGGATTATGATATCGTCTGGGATGTTGTAAAAAATTATATTCCTAAATTAAAAGAAGACATTAAGGGTCTTATGGACTCTGGAAATTAGTTTTTAATTCAAACTCTTTCAGATTTAATTTTCAAATTAACTTTAAATCTTAGGAATTATTAACTATAAATGAATATACAAGTTTTTCAGGGTTTTTAGGGTGGATTTAGAACTAAAATCTAAACTTAAAAAGAGTGTCAATTTGCTTTGTTTTGCTATTCTTATTAATGAAGTACTAGCAATTATATTTTATCGGTTTTTCTACATAGATGATCGATATTTCGTAGCTAGCATCGTAATATTAAGTATAATTTTAGCTTTACTTATATTAAACCTCATGAATAAATTACCTATTTATAGAAAAACCCCCTCTTCAGGACTTTATCTATTTTTCATGGTAATTTGGTATCCCATGGCACTTTGTTATACTATAATCTTACTAACCGTTGACTTAAGATTTCTATTTATAACTACAGAATGGTGGATCTTAGCAGGATTTAGTACATGTTTGTTTTTGATAATCAAATTAGAGAACAGAACTTCCTCTTAAATTTAAAATACAAATGTTTGTAATCATCAAATCATCAGTCGTGAAATCCAAGTTTAATTGTTTATTTGTAACAAATTTTTTTGTATGAGTCTTTGTATGAGTCTTAGTATGAGTCTTCAAATAATGATTGCTAATACTAAAACATTATATTATACAATGGTTGAATTAATCATATGATAAGTTTAGAAGATGATATTGAAGAACTTGCGAAGTTATTGGGTGTAACTAAAGAGGAGGCTCACAAAAGAGCCCTACAAGAAGGGATAAAAGATTTGAAACTTAAAAAGGCCATTGAACTCTATTCTGCAAATGAAATCAGTGTTAAACAAGCGGCTAGAGTAGCAGGGATGAGTTTGGCTGAGTGGTTCGTAGTTGCAAAAGAGAAGGGGTTACTCGTGCAAATCAAGCCGGAAGAGATCGATGAAGAATTAAAGGCTATTGAATGATTATTGATTCAACTGTAATAATTTCCCTAGGTCTTGTAGGGAAACTAGATTTAATTGAGGAGGGTATAATTCCAAGAATGGTATTAAATGAAATACAAACAGAATCTATAAGAATTTCATTAAAAGAGCCTAAATTTAACATATCTACTCCAAGTGATAAATCTAAGAGACAAGCATTGGAGATTCTAGGGGATTCGATGGAAACAGGTGATTCAGATATAGTTGCTTCATTACTTGATTTTCCCCAGTCATTAATTGCAACAGATGATAAAAGACTTAGAAGTGTTTGCAGAGCCCTTGGAGGGAAGATAACTGGAACTCTTGGTATTTTAATTCATTCTGCTAGAATAGGTAAAATTTCTAAAGATAAAGCATTAGAAATATTAAAATACCTTAATAATACAGGTTTTAGAATGAGTTTAGAACTATACGAGGAAGTTCAAAAAAATCTGAATGAGATTCCTTAAATTTATTTTATTTAAAAGTATAATATAGTGACGTTAAACCCAAATTTCACGATGTTTGATGCTACATTCGAATATTTTTTATTGTACCGTTTAAATTATTTTAAATATAATTAAAATATTTATATTATTTTAATTTTAATCGAATAAAAAGAAGCTGATATTGATGACAAAAGAGGCTCAATCAAAAACAAAATACCCATTAAATCAAATTTATGCTTACCTTTATTATAAATTTAAAGAAAAAGACTTTGATTTCAATGAAATTTCAAAGTTTATACCGATAGATCGGTCTGTACCTTCAAGATTAACAAATAATGGTTATGTTATTTCATTCTATGATGTAATAGATTATCGTAAGAAAAGATATCGACTTGTTTCTCCTGAAGACGAAGCTTTTGCTTCTGGATTTCTAACTGAATTGAAAAACAACTTGAATATTACTAAATTCGAGGATATTTCAATAGATACATTGTATTATGAGGTTTTGAGGAATTTAAAAGAGAAATTAAAATATTTAATAGGTGGTATTCACGCTTTTAATTATTATGTTCCGACTATCATTGGAAATAGATACAATTTAATGATTTTTAAAGAAGACCTTGATAAATTTTATCCAATTATTGCTAAAATTAATGTAGTTCCTTTGATAGTAATTGATAATAGAATTATTAATCAAAAGAATTTAAAAACGTATCCAAATAGAATAAACGTTGTATTAGATTGTTCTTTAACTGAGAATTATTATAATTCTGCGCTTTTACACGATGAATTACCTATATTAAGTCCCGAATATTTAATTCTCGATTTTTTGATAAAAGAAAGAGATTTATATTATATTTTAGCG
>JABXJT010000092.1 GCA_013375455.1 Candidatus Helarchaeota archaeon
GGGTTCACAAATTTGCACTCTTAAATTGGCTCCTCAATGACCAAGTGGATTCTGCTCAATGCTGGTGTGGAAAGGCATACGATTCCCCGCGAACAAGGGTGAAGACAACGCGATCATCCTCCTGCGCTACAAACGTGGGGCAATGGTCTCCGTCGTCGTCTCCTCGACCACCACGCACCCCCTCACGAATCGAACGGAGTTCCATGGCACGAAAGGCTCCATCCTCGAAGACCACTCGTGGGACAAGCCCGTGCAAATTTATTCGTCGCACGAAGCTGCGGAGATGCGGGGCGAATTTTACAGCCCTACCGTGGAGCACGGTCCCTTCCCAAAATATTACACCATTTCCGCCCGAGTGGAAGATGCCTATTTCGCAGATTGTGTTTTAAATGATAAGCCTCCGGAATTCACGCCCGAGCAGGCAAAAGAAGCCGTTGCCGTCGTCCTGCTCTCTTATCTCTCCGCGAAAAAAGGGACCCTTACCCCAATGGCTGAATTGAAAACCATTGCTCGAACCGAGGGAACGCACTCCATCTTAGAGGCGTTAGGTGAAGTGATGCAGCATAACCACGAACACCTGAAATGGTAAGATGGAAAACCCTTTTCCCTGTCCTCATGGTCTAAAGTAAAAAAAGGGGGGATTGAGGTCTTGGATTTTATGCTACGTTTATAGATTCTAGATTGACGGTGGGAATTGATAAAAATGATATGAGAGGAGAATAATGGCAAACGAGTATGAAGTAACATACATGGGGAAGTGGATTGGCGGATTTATTTTAGTGGGTATAGGTATTGTATTCACCTGGAGTGGAGTACTAACTGCCTTAAGAGACGCTGCGCTTTTCACGAGTCTACTCCGAATTGCAGGATCCATTTTATTACTAATTGGATCAATTTTACTGGCTCTAGGATGTCTTCTCCTTTTAAAAGCGCGGAAACCAATAGAACAAGAGTTAAAAATTGCCGAAAGACATTTAGCGGAGAATAATTTTGTTTCCGCAGCTTCTCATTATCATAGAGTAGCTAAAACATATGAGAAAAATCAGGATTTTGAGAACGCTAAAGTATATCATACTATCGCCGCTGATCTGAGAGAAGAATGATAATGCGCTCAAAATAAGTGTAATGGAAGATTCTAGATCGAAAATTTAAAATGATAAGTTCTAATTCTAGATCGACAATTGGAATTGATAAAAATGAAAAAACAAAGTGATTCTGATCGACCCTTTATTAAATGTCTCTTGTTAGGGTTAGATAATGGCGGGAAAACCTCAATTCTGCTGACCTTGAGAAATAAGTTTCCACACGTGATCAAATTAAAACCAACCAAGCGAATTGAGAGAACAGATTTACACGTGTTAGGACTTCCCATCAAAATTTGGGATATGGGCGGGCAAAAAGCATATCGGGAGGAATATCTAGCACGAAAAGAGTATTTCGAGGAAGTTACTCTTGTAGTATATGTTATCGATATAACCGACCTCTCGAGCTTCACTGAATCCATGGAATATTTCGAAAAAATATTAGATCTATTTGAGTTATTAAATACGGACCCACGCATTCTTGCTTTCTTCCATAAGGCTGATCCAGACATAAAAGACCGTGCCGCAATTCTTAAAAACGTTCGCGATCTCAAGAAGCAAATAACAGAGTTGCCCCACGCCCTTGATATTACCGTCCATGAAACAACGATCTTGAATCCTGCCAGCCTAAATAATATTATTGTCCAAAACATTTTGGGACTCATTCCGAAAGGGAGAGAGCTGCAAGACACGTTTAACGAATTCATGTTAAAAATAAATTCTAATGCGGCGATTCTCCTTGATGAAAATATCCTCATCATCGCCAAAGCGTATCGTGATGAAATTAGCGGAAACATCGTCCAGACCTGTGGCCGAAATATTGCCATCATGAGTGAGGAACTCCGCACGGATAAACATGCGATTCCAGAAAAAATTGAAATTGAAATGGAGGGCATGGTCTTCTTTAAAACTCTTGAATATGAAAAATCAAAATTCTACTTGGTCGTCTATACAAAAACGACCGAATCCACCATTCTAATTGATTATGAGCTTCCCAAGTTTAAGGAAAAACTCTTTACTCAGTTATCATTTTATGACTCCATTTCCCCTTCCTGAGGATAACGAGAGTCTGGATAAGGATGAGCAAAGATGCCCTAATCCCCAATGACATAGGCTTTCCACAACTCTCTTGCCTTATCAATCCATCGTTGCACGATTGCTTCTTCTAATTCAAATAGTGTAGCAATTTCTAACGCATGTTCCTTCGCCAATTCTTTGGGCGTGTTGATACCGAGCTCCTTCAGCTTCTGAATTTCTTCCCTTCCAATCCCGTCAATATCTTCAAGCGTTGGCTCCTTCATTGGTACTTTTTCTACCCTAATATAGCCTCCAATGAAATGAGCATCCCACAACTCTCTTGCCTTATCAATCCATTTTTGCACGATCGCTTCTTTTAATTCAAATATTGTAGCAATTTCTAACGCATGTTCCTTGGCCAACTCTTTGAGCGTGTTGATACCGAACTCTTTCAACTTCTGAATTTCTTCCATTCCAATCCCGTCAATATCTTCAAGCGTTGGCTCCTTCACTGGCTCAAAGTAGCCTCCCATAACATAGGCTTTCCATAACTCTCTTGCCTTATCATAATAAAGCAGAGCATTGGTTAAATCTCCTTCTTTTTCATAATTTTGGGCTATTTTTCGGTAAAGCTTTGCTTGGATTTTAGCCTTCTTTCTCACCGGATCTCTCTTGCTCCAAACGAAATGATCAAAAGCACCAAAGGCTAGTGGAATTGGTCCTAACAAGAGCAACATCATACCCAATATCGTTGCAGCATCAATATTCGTAGTTACGGGGGGAGGATCGGGATCGCCAAAAGGACCAAGTATAAGGAGGAACAACGCGATTGAAAGTGATATAAACCCTCCTACCATTAAAATAATGTCTTTATTTCCCACGCCCTTCACCATTCATAATTCTCATCCCTTTATATCACGGAGGTAATTTATAAATGGGATGGGTATTATATCACATATATTCAAAGGAAGAGGTATTAAGATGAATGAAGAGGAAAAAAGAAAAAGACGACATCTCATTGCAGGTTTTATAACCCTCGTAGGTGCTGTAATAATGCTATATACAGGAATGAGGTTATTTTCTCAAAACCTATCTGGAGGTATTATCAATCTAATAATGAGTTTACCTGCATTCGTCGCTATCGTTCTCTTATTTCTTGATAATAACTTAGGAGGTTATCTCGCTTTAATCCTCAGCATCCCAAGTTTTATCATAAATATTTCAGTGCCTCCTACAGAATTGGGGCTGTTGGGGGCGATTCTTCTTTTTGTTGGTGGCATTATCGGTTCCACAGCAGGAATTGCTGAGGATATGATTGATAACGGCACATTCAGGGACGAAGAGTTTTTCGATTTAATGCAGGATTATGTTCAATGCTGTAAATCAATCGCTGCAATGAAAGAAGTGATCGGTCTTAAATCCTACCTCACGCATGACCCGAGCTCAATTGAGGAAGATCTAAACAATTTACCTTTCAATCCAGAACACTGGATGGTTCATTACAAGTATAGAGATGTGAATTTTCAGAATGCCGAAGGTATTATCATTACCCCCGATGATGAAATGCATCCAGGCCAACAAGCTGAAAATTTACGCATATTGGCAAGAGATCTTTATGAAAAATATGCATCTCTTCAAAGATTAGAAGAAACGAGAGAGGAATAATATTTATCCTAATGAAAACCGTTAATTTGAAGGCAATTTGCAGTATTTAGGTGAGATAGGGTGTGATGGGCGTTTTGCATCCGTTCTAATTCATCCACCTGGTTGGAAATTTTTAATTCTTCTCATAACTTCTTCGGGATTTTTAGTCGAAAACACAACTTCTCTAATTCTACCCTTTTTCAATGATAAAACAACTCTTGGGCATTTAAAAATGTTGTATACTATCCTCCATCTGCCACTAACTCTTGCAATGCGTATACCAAAACCCCAATATCCAAAATTTGAAACATTATCTAAATAACAATCCTCTATTTTTTCAAAGACAGATTTACGCCCAAAAATACCATATGTGACTTTTACAAATTCAGGAGTTATCCTAATAGCTAGGGTATTAAAATTAAGTGTAACTACAACAAACAAAATAAATGCGCCTAGAATCGTCCCAATTAGAATAGGATAACTCTCAGCTGATATCAAATAAATCAATAATAACAACATCACAACTGTAAAAGAAACCAATGTTATTGTTGTTACTCTCAAAAATATCTTCTCTTCATAGAGGTTACCATCATGCATTTTCTATCTCACTTTTTTTTCTACTACTCAAAAAATCTATTATCACACATTCCCTCGCTAAATTAAAATTTTTTGATTATAGATGGATTTTATCCACTTTAATTGTATGTCTATTTATACCCCCAATTTAAATTAAAAGAAGTTAAACTCAAGATAAATAGTATTATGGTAAGGTAGTGGTAAATCTTGACTGAAGCTGATTATTATGAAAATGTTAGACAAAAGCTATCTCTTGGACGATTTGTTACTCCAAAACACGATAAAATAATTGAATTATTAAAGATTTTTTGGGATGAAGAAACTATAGAAATTCTTTATCATTTCCCGAATGCTGGGCAATTAATTTCCCTAAAAGAATTGGTTGAAAAAACAGGGAAACCAAAGAGTGAGATTAAAAAGCTTTTGAAAATAGCAGTAAAAAAAAGGACGATAGCAAAGATTGGACGCAAGTATGGATTAGTACCTCTCTTACCGGGTGTCTTTGAAGCTTACTATGTTACCCAGCAAGATTCAGAAGAAAATCTTAAAGAAGTGGCTAAAATTTATCGGTATATCTTCGAAAATGGTTTGGTATTTCGTGCAAGAGAAAAGATTGAAGAAAAAGACGTGGGATTTCGGGAATTTATTCCCTTGCTTCCGCTCGAAGCCAGGGAAAGGCTGATCAAAATTGATGAAACGGTGGATTTTGAATCGCAAGTCCTTTCTTACGAATTAGTAGAAGAAATGATTAATAGAAATGAGGCTTTTGCTGTTATTCCATGCCAATGTCGAATAATTGGGGAATTAACTGGGAAGCCTTGCAGAGTGCCTTCTGAGATGGGATGCTTTGCTGTTGGACTTTTAGCAAAAGGGCTTGTGAGCATGGGTGCTGGTAGAGGATTAACTAAGGAAGAAGCCATTGAATTTCTTAAAGAAACCGAGAAGGCAGGTCTTGTTCACAATGTTACAGCAGCTGTGGCTTCGGAAAACCTAATTATTTGTAACTGTTGCAATTGTCATTGTGGTGCTCTCTTTCCAATGAAAAAGTTCCAAATATCAGGACTCAGACGAAGCAATTTTGCACCTAAGAATGACCCAGAGCTTTGCGTTTTATGTGAGCAGTGTCTAAAAATTTGCCCCATGGACGCAATTTCTCATCCATCGAAAGATGAAAAAATGATAACAAACTATGATTTATGCATTGGATGCGGTTTATGCGCTTCAAATTGTGCAAAAAACGCGATTAAGATGGAGAAAGTTCGTACTAAAACTCGCAAGCCAAGAGGTCAAAAAAGTGTAGACGCTAGCTTTGCAGTACTTTTTAGCGGTCTTCTAACCGGAAAATAAGATTTGTCTATCAACCTTTCATTTATTCATATATTTCAACATTTGTATCCATCTTTGTACAGTTACATTAAGGATTCGAAGTAAATTAATGAATTGAGATGCATGAAAACAAATTCACATTTGATCTTACGAATATCAGGGATTTGTATTTTTCTAGGTTGTCTATTCATCAATAACTTATTCATCACTCCTCAAAATTTCCGCTTCTTTAGTGATATCATCCAAAATACCTTGGCATTCGTGATCATCCTTTTTATTTTGTGGCCAGACTCTGGACACCTCCAGATTGCCTTCGGTGTAGGGTTGTTTACTATGGGTTATGATTTTTTTATAGAAACTCTTGCCGTGAAGTTAGACTGGTGGTACCCCTTGGGGGGCACGCAAGCACCCCCGATATTAGTAATTCCAATTGAGATGGTGATTAGCTTTCTAATATTTGGAGCAATTACCGCCTTGTTCTTTCAAATCCCGGAGAGGGTTCGAACCACGGACTCTAGGATTGTCAGCAAGTTTAAAAAACTATTCAAAAATTCGAACATGGATGTAGGTTGGCAAATTTTACTAATCCTTGTTATTTCCATTGCTGGAACCTATGGGGATTACTCAGCGGGTCCAACCGTGTGGGTGCCCGGACCGTCATGGCATCCCTTTTTCACGTTCTTAATCTGGTTCCACGGAGGATTGCTTACGATACTTATTTTCTTCCTTTTGAAGAGAAGAGCAAAAAAGAGGCAAAATTTACATAAAGTTATTTTTTAATAATAATCGAATACTGTAAATAAGAGAGGGTACTTTCGGTGACCATAGACATTTTATATTTCTCAGCATTCGGTATGCGCTTCATACTCTTCTCCAGCGTCACGTTTCTAGCTATTTTATTTTTATTAAAGATAAAAAATGCAAGAAACTCGGGGATCGATTTATCACCCTTTATAGGGCTATCGATATTTTTTCTTTCTTTTGGCATATCACGTATTTTCTTTGGATATAGTGATTATTACATGTTAGAATTTTCTACTGAAATCTTAAGTTTGTATAAAGGCGGTGTGCTTTCAGGGTATCTTGGAATCATTGGCGTAGTTTTCCTCTCAGAAAAAATGCTGGGTAAAACTAAATTTGGATTCACGATTTTTAGCATTATTGGTTGCATTTTTTGCATCGTCTTTCTTCACACGCCCGATCAAATACGATGGTTTACCTACATAGCAATGCCAATAAGCATGATGGCTGTTGTGGCAAATATTTCAATTTCCCTCATTCTCAAAACAAGTGGCATTATTCGGCGCTACATGGGACTGGCCCTCCTTTCCCTCATGCTTTTTAGCGTTTTCGTGGTGGCGGATACAAAAGTTGGACAGGAATTCGCATACAATCTCTGGGGCTTGCCCATAGCGCTAACCATAATATTAGCAGAAATAGGGATGATTGCTACAAGCACCCTCCTCGGGTTTTGCTTCCTATCTTTCGAGACCTTCACGGAATTTGGATGGAAAGACAAATTAAAAGAACTTTTCATTATTGCTCCAAGTGGGGCGACGCTTTTCCATTATTCATTCATAAAAGAAGCACGATCAAGAGATCCTGATTTAATAACCTCTGGTTTGACCGGAGTTAAAGGAATACTTGGGGAGATGGTGCAGAGTAAGAAGACCTTGAAAGTTGTTGACCATCAGGACGTTAAAATAATTTTTGAATATGGCGCCCACGCGACCTTAGCTTTAATTGCCCAGGAAAATCTCAGGATTCTTCATTCTAAATTAGCTACCCTGAGCACCCAGTTCGAAAATCTATTCCAAGACGTCCTTTCTCATTGGGTAGGAGAAACCGAGGTCTTTCTCCCCTCAAAACACTTGATTGAAGAAATTTTTAAGTAGTTACTCAAAACACTTAACTGTAATTTACCATTTTTGTGACAACATTTATTGGGTCGTTTTAATGGGCTGCTTTTTATTGGGGGGTACCTGTTTCGGGGATGTTGGTGGGGCTGCTATTGGGCGAGACCGTTGTAGAATGCCATAGATCACGATGGCCGCTGCAATAGCTATGCACCCAATAAGAATGGAAAGTTCGAGCAAGATACTTTCAGGTTCGGGTGGGCTTGGGAAGTCATATTGATCTAAAGGATCCGTGCCAGCGGCGACCTCCGCCCCGTCGGAATGTCCATCCTCATCCGAATCGAAGTCACGTGGATCCGTATTATAATAATATTCCTGGATATTTATCAACCCATCCATTTCAATGTCGAGGGAAGCGTCCAAGGCATTAATCGGAGATAATGCGTTATCCACCTCCCATTTGTCTGGCAGGAGATCATCGTCCGTATCCGCATCGAGTGGGTCGGTGGTGTGGGTAATAATTTCATCTCCATCGTTGAGCCCGTCGCCGTCCGTGTCCGGGTTAGTGGCATTCGTCGGATAGATGAACACTTCCGCACTATCGTTGAGCCCGTCGCCGTCCGTGTCCGGGTTGGTCGGATTTGTCCCCCATTGGAATTCCCAGTAATCTGATATCTCATCATAATCGGAATCAGGAGTAGTGACATTTGTTCGATAGCCATCCATTCCTAACGCATATTCCTCGCTATTATTAAGTCCATCTCCATCAAAATCTGATCCAAACGGAAACATCACCGGTTTATTATCCTTAGAATTTGCGGTACCATTTAGGAAATGGGGGGTATCTCCAATCCCATCATAGGGATTAACATCCATCCCGGAATAATATGACCAATAATTTCCGATATTACCATCATCCCACTTGTTATTCATTCCATTATCGGTATTATTTTGACAATAAATTGAATTGAAGATATTTACACTATTATTTGAATTATCTAGGAGAATCCCATATTCCATTCCACCTTTTCCATTACCCCCATTAGCCCCATTGGAGATTAATCCAAGACCACCAGCGCCCCCTGCCCCGCCAGCACCCCCTGTAACATTCTTAATCACATTCCAACCATTCGTGACATTCATAGAACCTCCAAAATGAATCCCGGACGTGATGTTACCGCCTGCACCGCCGGCACCCCCTGCACCACCAATGCTAAAAAAGGAGTCACCACCAGCACCGCCGATGCCACCATCCCCTCCGAAAATATTTTTAATGACATTCCAATCATTCGTGACATTTAATGAACTTTCAATATAGATGCCCGAAGATCCGCCGCCCATGCTCCCTTTCCCCCCTATATATCCATCCATAAAAAGTTCAGACGTATCGCTGCCTTTACCACCATTCCCACCGGAACCACCATTAATACTTGATAAAGTATTATGGGAGATCAAACAATCTGCTGAATCCTTTAAATAAATGCCAGATGCTTTATTTCCATCGCCCCCCTTCTGGCCGGGATTATTGGAAGATCCATCACCACCCTTCCCTCCATTTCCCCCTAAAATATTGAAAATATTGTTGGATGAAATTGCTATGTACGTACAATTTGTTAATGCTATCCCTATCCCTTGGGTTCCCGTAGTTCCTGATTGATCGGTCCCGCCATTCATTCCATTTGATCCCTTAATCTCAGAAATTGAATTATTCACGATTTCTCCATTCGTTACATTTACGAGTTTCATGCCTACAGTGAAGGGGAAGGAGATCGTCAGGTTTCGAAGGATGAAATGCGCGTCAGTATTTTGAATATCAATACCGATACCACATGTTGCAACCCCGTAAACAGAAATATCCTCAATGACATAGGGATTACTAGCAGAACCATTCCCATATGTCTTGTAGGTTTCAAAATCAATGTTTTGGGTGATTTTAATGGTGGTCTCATTGTAAATGTTATTTTCTATCACGTTACCCGGGCTATCCACCTGAATGGGTGGTGGAGTATTATTCATGAGGAGGTTCCAAGTCACGACATTATAAACAGAACTTGATAAGAGGATTCCACCATCATTATTTATGATATAATTATAAGAAATATTGTTGTAATCGCACCTATCCCATAGGAAAATACCCCATTGCGTGTTATTATAAACGGTATTGTTCGTCAGCGTATTTCCATCGCAATTATAATTTAAACGAATTCCATGTTGCGTGTTGTGATTGGCCGTGTTGTTGCTGAGCGTGTTATTATGGTTATTACTGTTCAAGTAAAATCCGTAGGCATTGTGATTGGCCGTGTTGTTGGTCAGCGAGTTATCATTGCACTGATCGTTTAAATGAATCCCATGTTGCGTGTTGTGATTGGCCGTGTTGTTGGTGAGCGTGTTCTTATCGACATTATTGTTCAAGAAAATTCCGAAGTTATTGTGATTGGCCGTGTTGTTGGTCAGCGAGTTATCGTTAGACAGATCGTTCAAATGAATCCCAAGTGCCGTGTTGTAATTGGCCGTGTTGTCGGTGAGCGTGTTATTATGGTTATTATTGTCCAAGTACAATCCGTAGGCATTGTGGTTGGCCGTGTTCTTGGTCAGCGAATTATTATCACAACTAAAAGAGAGTATAATGGAATACGTATTATAGTTGGCCGTGTTGTTGGTCAGCGTGTTCCCATCGCAATTAGTATATAAATAAATTCCATTATCTGTGTTGTAATTGGCAGTATTATTATGTAGAGTATTATTAATTGAATTGGTTGTTAAACGGATGCCTGTGGTTGTACAATTATTAGCCGTGTTTTCGTTGATGGTATTGTTTTCGCTTGAATAGATGTTAATACCAAGCCAATTCTTAGTGGCGTTGTTATTAAGCAACGTATTATTGTGGGATTGCGATAACATGATTCCATAGGGATTATTGGTTACTGTATTGTTGACCAGCGTTGCGTGGGTCACGTTATCCAAGCGGATGCCTGACCCTCCTCCGATATTCACGTCAATGATGGTGCAATTTCGGAGGATGAAGTACGAATCCGTGTTGTTGATCAAGATGCCATCCACGCCCAAGCCACTGGCATTGATGACGTAATTTTCGAGGATGTACGGGTTCCCGGCAGATCCGTTCCCTTGGCTCTTGTACGTTTCGAAATCCGCATTTTTACTGATGTTAAAAGGGGGATCCGCTTTTATCCTAAGCTCCTCGCTCGATGCATTGAGTTGTACCGAATCCTTGGGTTGATTTAGGCTATAAGTCGCCATCAGCAGCAGCGAGAGGGTTAACATTACCGAAATAACTTTTACAATTTTCCGCATTTACGTCCCATCCACATCTAATTAGGAAATCTAGAAAAATGACCAAATACACCTTTGTTTCAAGGAGTATAAAAAAGAACTAGTTAAAATAATTAATAATTCTGTAATAATCAACTTCTGTCATCTTTTTTTATCTTCCTTCTTACACTCATCTCTATCATCAATTCTTAAGCCATATTTTGTTCGACGCTCTGGTTGCTATGCTTAATTTTTAAAAGAATTGACCAAACAACTAGCAAAATAGTACATGAAATATTTACTAAAAGGTACCAGGGGAGATTCGAGAGCTCTCGAGGCATGAAGAAGGAAAAACCATGTTCAATATACATGACTAAGGGGATGAGATACAAGACCAATGTGTGCCATTTTTTGACCCAAAAAAGAGTAAGGCTGAAGGTAAAGTAGATAAAGGCAATGAAGCAATAGAGGTATGCTTGGATTGGAAAAACGATGAACCAACTGGTTATTGTGTGCAAGTTTCCCTTTAGAATTGAAAAAGCACAATCTGAAAATAGAGGAAATGCATAAGCAGTGAAAATTAAATATTTTATTTTTTCAAACGAACTGCTTTTGAATAGAGAAGTTATGGCGATGGGGAAAATAAGAAATATCAATCCACGAAATATATCATCTGGTAAAAATCCCCATAATAAATACTGCTCATAATGTAAGACTTTGAGGATGAAAAAATACAGAAAATCAAACAGTAATCCGAAACTTAGAATCAAAATGACGAAGAATAAAAAATGATTCTCTCTTTTCATCAGCAATTCAAACCTATCGGACCTATGACATAAAAAATATTTTAAAATGGAACGTGTTCTGTTATGGGTATCTCTTCTCTTTCCAGTCGTTTCATTGTAATTGCGTCGCTCGGGCAAGTTACAGCGCAGAGACCGCAGCCCATGCATTTTTCTTCATCGACAATAGCATGATCATTTACTGTAATTGCACCAAATTTACACCGATCCAAGCATGTTTGGCAAGCGGTACAAGCTTCAGAATCTATACTTGCGATATAATTTGCTTTTGCGATAGATGGCGATTTATTTAGTCCGGGACGAAGCATTCCAGCTAATTGTGAGCAACAATCTTCGCAACAGGAACAAATAATATGCATTTCACCTTGGTAATTATCAGTCGCATGAACTAACCCAAGCTCCGCAGTTTTTTTTACTAGTTCAATGGCTTCTTCTTTAGTTAATTGTCGTACTGCCGGGTCATTCATTGTTAACAAACTTTCAGCATATAGGTTGAAGGTTAAACACGTTTCAACAGGATAATCACATTGTCTAATCCCTTCGATGTCGTGTCGAGAGCGACAGGGGCACGGCATGACGCAAACAGTCCTACTTTTCTCGATGAGGGAATATATTTCCTCTAAGGGGACAATTTGTTTCGATGACTCTATTTTCTCGCTGATAGTTAAAATTCTAAACCGCGGGTTACCGATTCTTTGCGTTGACCATTTTACATAATATCCGTCCTCGAAATACTTTCGACTTAATTCCGCCAATTTTTTAACTTCGGGACTATCCGTATTTATTTTCAAAATAAACGGCAAATCATAAACGAATAGAGGGGTAGGAAGTAAGAATTGGTTACTTATTTCTAAAACATAGCCTCTTCTTGCTAAATTTTTTAACAGCGCTTTTAATTCTTTCCTATCACGTTGCAATTCTTTCGCTAGAGTTCTAAGGGTTTTTAAATTTGGCAAATTTTCAAGGTGTGAAACAACATCTGCTTCATCTTCCGTGTACATTAGGTCTAAATACTCAATAAAAGTATCTGTCGGCTCACCCTTCTCATCTGTCGCAACCCCATGCACAATTTTATCAAGATCTTTCGCAATTTTTATTAATGCTTTTCTTTTCTCACTTTTACCCAAAATAATTCACCTAAGAGGAATTTAAAAATTGTGAGGAGTTAGGTTTGGGGGATTCTTGGTGGTGGAATGAACACTTCCCGTTGACCCGTGAATTCGATCTCCATAGCCCCTTGGGGGCAGTGATGGGCGCAAACTCCACAGCCGATGCATTTTTCTTCATCAATCTTCGCTAGGTCATCTTCCAAAGAGATGGTTTTCATTTGACACTTTTCCACGCAAGTTCCACAGCCAATGCATTCATCAGCATTCAATTTTGCCATATAGTTTGTAATGGTACGAAAGGGCCACATCCCTTCGTGATAAAGGCGAAAAATCCCGCAGCAGCACGCACAGCAGCTACAAATTCCCTCAATATCGCGGTTGAAATCCAGCTTGGTGTGGAATACCTTATGCACGAGCCCCAAATCCTCTGCTTCTTTTAAAATTTTCTTCGCTTCCGCTTTAGATATCTCTTTGGCGAACCCGTGATTGATTGCGTTATACGCTGCTTTTCCGAAAATTAAGCAGATTTCCTTTTTATTGGTAACTTTACACGGATCATTGACCAACTCCTTTTCTTGCTTACAGTAGCAATTGGTCAGAGCAATTTGCCCTTCCCTGGAGTCTATCAGTTTGGATGCTTCTTGAGTGAGAAGGACGCCTTCCTGCCCAAGTTCGACTTTTTCCTCGACAGGAACGACACGCGCCGGGGTAGGAAAGTCTTTGAATCGTGACATTATATCGTCATAGTTTCGCTGGGTTCCAGCTTTGAATTCTGCGAAGATCTCTTCAATTAGATGGGCAATTTTCTTATCGTTCTCACCACTCTCACCCTTCATCATCGTGTATTCGATGATCCCGGGGAAGAGAGGCATGAGGGAATAGACCATAATGCCAGAACTCCGGCTAGGGGCACCCGAAATAATGCCAGCTTCCATTAAACTTTCGAGCATTTGGAGGATTTCAGACTCGGGCAGACCCGCCTCTTCTTTCAGTTGATCCAGGTTTAGAGAGGTCTTTTTGAAGAAGCGGAGGAATTTCGCTTGCTCCTCCGTCATTTTTAATTGTAAAAATTTGATCAGAGTTTCTGTAATAGGGAAGGGTAATCTACCAGCCTTCACGATATTACTCGCAGCTTTTTTCCAAATTGCAGTTGACATTTTCACTAATCTCCATGAATATTACTGATTTTCACTAGGGAAATTGGATTTTTAAATCAACTCTATATTAAGGGACCTGAATATAAATAGTCCTTTTTACATACTTTATATCATCATACAATGACTGATATTATCATGGAAGGGAGCTAGAACAGAATTGAAAAGAGGGATATGAATATGGAAGAGTTTCATGAATGGGTCAAATTTTTGGAATTAAGCGGAGTTCAATTAACCCTTAATCCAGACAAAATTTATAAGTGGCTTACAAAAGAAAGAGGTCCCATTGGGTACTTGATGTTTGGAATTACGTACGAATGTCAACTTCAATGCCCGCACTGTTGCATGGGACATTATCAAAAAGAAAAACATAGAGAACTCACAACAGAAGAGATTAAGGATGTGTTAGATCAAGCCGCTAAACCTTTTTTGATCGACTTCTTTGGTGGGGAACCAACCCTCCGGCAAGATTTAATGGAATTGATAAAATATGCTGCGACGAAATCTTTATACGTATTCTGTGATACCAATGGAATAAAGGTCACAAAAGATTATGCAAGGCAATTGAAGGATAGCGGGTTGGAGATACTTAATGTTAGTATCGACAGCCCCATTCAAGAGAAACACGATAAATTGCGCGGAAAAGGATCATTCGAAAAGGCTGTTGGTGCGATAAAGAACGCCCGGGAAGTCGGATTAAAATCCTTATTATCAACTTATGTAACGAAAGAAAATCTGACAAACGGTGAGTTTGAAGCCATAATCCAATTTGGAAAAGATATAGGTGCAACAGGGGTAAGATATTTATTTCCTACACCCGCCGGTAGGTGGTTATGGAATCTTGAGGTAAGGCTGTCGCGCGAAGAGGAGAAGGAAGTTGCGAGAATCACGAGACAAAATTACCCATTCCTTCATAGAGATTTCTGGCTGCAGACTCAAAAATCAACTCAATGTAGAGGGATGTCCGCGAAATATTACATGTATGTTTCTCCGTACGGAGATGTCCAGCCTTGCTGCTTCATGCCATTAAAATTTGGCAATGTACGGGAAGAGCCACTGAAGGATATTGTGGATAGAATGTGGCATCACGAGATGTTCGACCATGAATGCATTAACAAAGAATGCCCAATGCTAAGCGATGCTTTCCGAGAGAAATATATAAACCAGGTTAAAGGCACGAAACTACCATTTAATATGTGTAAACGTCCCGAAATACATGTCTCTCGTAAATAAATGGCAGTGTGCATCGATTATCATCACATTCCCTCTACTAAAAATTAATACATCAATTAATTTCGTATGGAGCAATTTATTTATTACTGACTTTTATCTATATTCAAGATGCCCATCAAATCTGGATAATACTGCCAATTAAGGGTATATCTAAATGTCAAACAATACGACTGTAGATGCTGCCTCAAACCAAGTCGGATATGAGGATCACGTTCCACTTAAAGCAAAGTTTGGTTTTGGGTTTGGCAGTGCTGGAAATGCAATACTGTCTGCTATTGGCTTGGGAACGATAGATGTGTATTACATCAAGGTCTATGGGGCGAATCCCTCACTCTTAGCTTGGTCTTGGATGCTTTTTATTGCTTGGAACATGATAAACGATCCCCTCATTGGAATAATTCAAGACAGGACCAAAACAAGGTGGGGGCGAAGAATTCCGTATTTGCGGTTTGGTGCCATTCCTTACACTTTATCGTTTATTTTGGTGTGGTTTCCATTCATGCAGGGGGAAATAGGATTATTTTTGAATCATTTGTTGATGCTATTTGTTCTTGATACCTTCTTTAGTATGGTAGGGCTCATAACTTTTGGATTGCCTGCTGAAATGGCAATTACTGCTAAAGAAAGAACGAAAGTCGCTGTATTTGGCTTTGCGTTTGGGGCAAGTGGGATAATAGTCCGTTTTATCATGGAACCCCTATTTTTGGCAGGTGAGAATCCACCTCCACTTCCTTTTCAGATTACAGTCACAATCTTCGGCATTCTCTCAGGCTTGTTGATTTTTGTAAGTAGCTATTACATTAAAGAAAACCTCTATACCCAGAGGGAAGAAGCTTTCGGATTCGTGAAAAGCATTACTGAAACCTTTAAGAATAGACCATTTTTAATAATTGAAGTCGCCATCTTTTTCATGGTTATCATGAGTGAGACGATTGTCAACGGATTTATCTACCTATATGATTATGTCCTTAGCTTCAGTGGATTATCAGTCGTCTTTCTCGTTATCGGTCTCATCATTTTGGTGTTTCTAATAATTTGGATAAACAAAAAGATGGATTCGTGGGGCCTTAAGAAGGTCCTGATCATTAGTGGTTTAATTGCGATGGTCGGGTTTATATGGGTCTTTTTTGTTGGATTGGCATCAAAATCAAAGTTTCCGTTTGAAATGGGTGCTTTTGGAATTGCGCTTATAGGGTTGGGTATGTTTTTGTATATGATATATCAGGCCCCACTGATGGGGGAGGCAATCGATTACGACGAGTTCCGAACTGGTAAGAGAAGGGAAAGTACATATGCTGGGGTGAACGCGTTAATCACCAAGCCGGCAATCTCGATTGCTCACGCTTCAATATTATGGATATTGGGAATCTTTGGCTTTCAGAAAGGCGTGCCGGTGTCAGGTCAACCCCCTACAGTGTTCACCGGCGTTTTAATTGCGATGACCATCATCCCCATCATCTGTATCAGCATCGTGATCATTGCGTTATCCTTTAATCCTCTTGAAGGGAAGGATTGGCAAGCCAAGAAACGGCACCTACAAGAGGAACATATGAAAAAAGAGAAAGAATTTTTGGAAAGCTTGAAGAAAGAACTTGGATAACCTTTCAAAGAACACTAGGTTTAAATAGGATGTTTGGTATCGTGGAGGAAGGAATATTTAATGAATAAATGGGAATATATTAATGCATAAATGAGAATTAGAGGCTGATGATAGGGGATTCGAAGGATGAAGAAGAGTATCGCATTTGTTGGAATTTGTATTTTGGTCGTGGGAATGAGTTTTGTGCTAATACACCTTTACAGGGATGGTACGGGGGGGAATCCCCCCATCAATCCTGCGGTGGGTGTTTCGTTCACAGATACCGATCCGGACAGGTTGGAGATTGGGGGAAATATAACTATAACACGAGCCGTAGATGAATCGGATATTACTCATTACGTGCTCTACTGGGGTTCGAATTCATCGACAAAGAGTGGTGCAGCAATTATTGAAATCAATAAAACGGGTTCCGATATAATCCACCCAATAGGTCAGAATACGTCACTTTCTGTATCTACAACGCATTTTTTGGTTTACACAAAGAATGACGTCGGGGAAATGGCAACGGGCGTAAATGTCTCAATCTCAGATCTTTCATCACCAACCGAGCGACTACAAAATGGGGATTTCGAGAGCGGGAATGTCGTTTGGGTTCAAACACTAGGATCCTATGATGTTATCACTACAACCGGACAAAAATATTCAGGATCGTGGAGTGCATGGCTTGGTGGAGATGTATCCTACGACGATGCTCTTTACCAAGAAGTTACGATAAGCGTCAATGCTACCGTGGCGACACTGAGGTTTTATAGGCAAATTGGAACCACGGAAACCGGAGGCACTCCGTATGATTTTCTCTTTGTAAGAATTCGAGACCCAATAAATAATTTGCTGGAGACCCTCGTTACTTATTCAAATCTGGATGATACTGCATCATCATGGTATTTCACTACTTTTGATTTAGCATCATATATAGGTCAGACAATACGAATTTGCTTTGAAAGTTCAAATGATGTTTCCAACCATACTAATTTCTTTATAGATGATGTATCCTTACTTGCTAATGATTAAACAATGAGACGAAATGCAGAGGGGATCAGCCCAGGTATTCGAAATCCAGAGGAAATCGTTGAATTAATCAGGTTAAAGGCATAAATCAGGTTAAAGGCACGAAACTACCATTTGAAATGTGTAAACGTCCTGAAATAAGAGTAAAATAAGAGATGAAAATCACTTTTCGTACATGACCTTTCGGCGGTTATTAAAAATAATTCGAGGATAGGAAAAACGTGATGGAATTTGATATAACAACACCTATACCATCCTTCAACACTTACTGCCCCCTCTGTTCTCGAATTAAAGAGGAGACATCATTAAAACCGAAGTACTGCAAAGTCTGCAAGGAAGAACTTATTTTTATCGAACTGGGACATATTCCGAAGGAGTATAGACCAAAACTCACTAAAAAAACATTGGCTGGTCTGATAATAATGATTATTTCGATGGTCGGCCCTGTTGCTCCGTTAATCATGTTTTTCTCCGTGAATATGTTATTTTTACATATTGTCTGTATGGTAGGAGGGGTAGTTATTGGTTTTATCTGGGCATTCGATGAGCATAATAAGCAGATTAAAAAATTAATTAGAACTTTTATTCCAGCTGAACCCGCCACGATCCCTCTAATCGAGGGAGTGAGGGTCTTTCAGCTTGGCAGATATTTGTCCCAAGATATCATCCCCTGCCCAAAGTGCGAAATGCTCATCCCAGGTGATTCGAAATTCTGTAAGGAATGTGGTGCGAGCCTCTTAGAAGAAAAATAAACTAAAAAACCATTAAAATACAATTTTTATTTATTTGGATTAATTCTTAATCCACAATCATAGCATTCCTCATCGTGAAGGCAAATTTCGCCGCCACATTGAGGGCATGTATAGAGCTCCTGTTGCTCTTGGAGCCATTTTCCGACCCCGATTTCTTCAATTCTTTTTAGATTATTAACCATATTAACGTTATATCTCTCCTGATACACCTCATCAAGTTCCTTTAATCCCTGACAAGGAAATTTATCACATTCATAACAAAATTCAAAATCCCCTCTTTGCATTGCGGAACAGTCTCTCCTTATCCACTTACATTTTTTATTTCGAATCCTGCACCCTTCACACCCTCTTTTAAAACCTCTTTTTTCAAGCTGACCTTTTTTTAATACAAGGTACTGCCGACAAGCTCCACAGTATAT
>JABXJT010000189.1 GCA_013375455.1 Candidatus Helarchaeota archaeon
TGTTCCATTGCTTGCCAGTGATATTGGCTCATGGGATGCAACCTTCACTCAATATACCATTCCTCTCAGGAGCGGAATAACATTCCACGACAATTCTACCTTTAATGCGGATGACGTCGTATTCACTTTTGATAGGATGGAATGGTTATACAATTTCACGGGACTTAATCCGGGGTACTACCTACCTTATCCGATAGAGCTATACGTATTCCCAAATGGGACTCCAATCATTAAGGATGTCGTTAAAAATTCTGATTACAGCGTAACCTTCAATTTAAACGATAAGTATGCTCCCTTTGAGGACTTGCTCTGCTACCCTGCTTCATCAATTTTGACGGATACATACTATAACATTACAGGTGGCATTGTAGAGATTGATGATGATGTAATGGGGACGGGTCCTTTCGTATTCGATCATTACCAACTTGGCGTTGAACTAACGATGCACGCCTATGCAAATTATTGGCAAGGAAAAGCCCAAATTGACGAATTAAAGTTTGTCGAAATCCGTAATGATGATTCAAGAAACAACGCGTTGTTGACCGGAAGCATTGATTTCTTGAAAGATCCCTTGCCGAAAATGCTAGAAGCGTTCTATACAGAGCCAGATATCAACGTGCTGAACCAAGGCAGGATAAGTCCTTGAATCCAATACCTTGGAATGAACAACAGGCAAATTAACATCACGTTTAGAAAAGCAATTTCACACGCAATTAACTATTCCTATATCATCGAGGAGCTCACGAACAACACTGCAGTAAGATTACAATCACCATTTCCATTTGGCATGAAATTTGTGAATTGGTCCTTCGATTATCCCGTTTTTAACTTAACGCGTGCGAGACAAATCATGCAATCGATGGGATTTGGCATTGGATTCAACCTTTTCGATGATACCGAATGGGTAAATCAAGAAACAACAGCCCCATTTGCGATTTATAATTACACGTATAACATTGGAAATAATCTTCGAGAGGGCATTTTAGTGTTATTACAGGATAATCTTGCGAAAATTGGCATTAGAGTATGGGGCGCGGGAATGTCACTTAGCGACTTCTATAATAGATTTTTTGAACGTCTTACATATCACAGAAATCAATTGCAACTTTATTGGTTTAGTTGGGGTACAGTTTATTATAATGATCCTCATCCGTATATTTTTCAAATATTTTCTAATGCAACCATTGCGCACTTATCCGGAAATGGCGCGCAATATAACGGTGGTAGGGGTTCAGGAGGGCCATTTCTACCTTATGGGGAGTATCCACACGATCCTGCTAAAGACGTGCAACTCTTGATGGAAGCAGCACTTCATGAAACGAATCTCGCCGCGAGAGAAGCAATGTATGATACCATCCAGCAATTATTGGTAGAAAGGGACTTTCCCCTAGCGTGGGGCATCTGTGACAAGATAATTCACGCCCACTCCGTTGATTTAACAGGATTTCAGCAGAACTATCTCAATTGGTTGTACTTCTACCCTTGCGAATGGAGGCCTTATGATTACTCAATGGTAATTTCATCACCACCCAACATCACTTATGAGGTAGGAGACACGGGACATAGCATTTCGTGGACCATCACGGCAGATCCCCTTGAAGATCCCTTGTATTTCATTTATGAAAACAATT
>JABXJT010000093.1 GCA_013375455.1 Candidatus Helarchaeota archaeon
CGCTTGACGATTCCTTTTGCAGGGGGTTCTTCCATTTGCTCACAAATCGCGACTTTAAATCCTTTTCTGATTAAACGGGTAACGTAAGTATCCCCGGCATGATGGGGAACTCCAGCTAAAGGGACTCGATTTTTACCTTTTCCTCGTGCTGTTAGGACAACATTCAATTCCTTACTAAATAATTTCGCATCTTCCCCAAAGGTCTCATAAAAATCACCCACTCGAAAAAATAAGATGACATCTTTGTACTTGTTTTTTATGGAGTAGTACTGTTGCATCATGGGCGTTTTCGACAAAAAAACTTCACCAATGGGTTGTTCTCTGCGATTTAATCAGTATGATAACCTTTTAAAACCTTTGTTGATAGTTGAAAATTTGAGTGGTGCAAAATGGCGAAAAGAATACTGTATGATCCTCAGAGGAATCCGGGTCGTCCCATGCAGGTTGCCGGGTTCATGTCAGGTTCTGGAACAAACATCCGAAAAATTCTTGAAAAGGAACGGGAATTAAAGCAACAAGAAGGTGAAACTCCCTATAAATTAGTGTTTCTATTCAGTGATGTAGCAGATCCGAAAAAATGCAAGATTCGCGAGATTGCAAAAGAATACAATTTACCTTTCCACATTAATGACATCTGGGAATTTTATAGAAGCCGCGGACATACATCAAAACGGGACCTGAACTTGCGCCGAGAGTACGATATGGTAACATTGGAGGAACTCAAGGAAAAACAAATTGATTGTGTTGCATTGGGAGGATACATGAGCATTGTTACCGATGTTATTTTTGATGCCCATCCAACCATTAACGTCCATCCAGCAGATCTTTCAATAATTGATGAAAAAACGAGTAAAAGAAAGTTCACGGGCGACCATGCAGTACGGGATGCAATTCTTGCTGGAGAACCTGAGATTCGGGCAAGCACCCACATTGCTACAGCTGATGTGGATGGGGGTCCTCTCCTTCTCATCTCGAAACCCGTTCAAATAGAATTCCCCGATTCTGTCTCCTTGGATGACTTGAAGAAAGAGGAAAATAAGGATTTGTTAGAAGAAATTGCGGACTCTCATCAAGATGCGTTAAAGAAAATTGGGGATTGGGTCATCTTTCCCCTATCACTTATCTACATCGCCAAAGGGCTCGTGGCATTAGATGAGGAGGGCACTATCTATATAGAAGAAAAACCACGGCCACACGGATTGAAACTTTAATTTTTAGATATTTGATTCTGCTTCATTCAGAATATAACCAATGCACACTTTTAGAGCTAGTTCCAAGGACCCTCGCTCTATTCTGTCCAGGGTATCGGTAGGTTGGTGATAGAAATAGGGGAATTGGCTTATTCTCCCGGAAGATAAGGACACAGCTTTAAGTTTTACCTTTGAGAATGCAGCGGCATCAGTTCCGCCAGAGAGTAGACCCCCAAGTCGTTCCAAAATTGAATCCCCGAAATTATTAATCGGCACCCCGACTAACTCGGCCACTTTTTCCACTTTCTCAACGACTTCTTTTGAGTGGTGGGTTCTCGTGGTGGGCTCGTTCGAAAAAATCCCGCAACCATCAGCACTACTGATACCATCCATGTTAAAATTGACGGTATTATGTTGTTTCAATTCGTCCAAGTGCGCTGCCACGTATCGATAAGCCCCTCGAAGTCCAGCCTCTTCACATCCGAACGAGACCAAGCGTATTTCCATCCCTTCAGGGATGATTTCTCGATGTTTCTGGAGGTAGCGCCCCAACCCTAGCACGACCGCCACTGCGCTCAGATTATCAATTGCACCCGGTACGGTGTTCGCCCTTTCACCAGGCCAGACGAAGAGGAGCAACCCGATCAAAGGAGCAATCCCGATCAGGAACCATTTAAACGCCATTCCCCCGAGAAAAGCGAAATTCAGGATGAATATGGTCGCAATCAGATTCAGAACTGACAGCACGATCCAGACAACAAAGACGACCAATGCAAGAAAAATGATGATAAAATAACCGTGTTTCAAATACCGCAATAGGTTAAATTGTAACGCGCTATCGTGGTGACCTGAGAAAATAAGAATGTTCTTCACTTCACCTTTTGGTTTCATGATTCCAACTACATTTTGAGAGGGCTTTTCTTTGAACAGGGGATCTATAAATTCATCGTAATTGAAGAATTCGAACCATAGTATGATGAGTGAGATGATGTTAAGAGACACAGCAAGAATGGCAGCTACTAGGGGGATGACAGGCATTAGGAAGAAATAACAGGCAAAGGATGCCAGAACCATCAGGGCGACTGGTCTGAGCCATCCGAGAAAGGCCCTTGGGTGGCAGGTAAAAGCTTCGATGTGCGCCGAATCACACGTTTTGTCTAATTCCGCTTTAACAATTTCAGCGCTCTTCGCTTCTGCGGGGCTACAGGGCATCCTTGGACCAACTTCGTCAATGATGCGTTGGATGATATCATACATGTAGTTGGCATCTTCTTTGGGGATTTCAATTTTCATTTTCAGTCACCCGGGCTTTCATGTTTAGTCCAATTAAAATCAAACTGGAATTGATTAGTACTACTAGAGAATCTATATAAGTATTTTAACAATAAGAAAAGAATTAGTCCTGATGTTTTTAGCTAATAAATCTCGGATCAAACAACCTACGAATTTAAGTTTTTATCCGACTCATTTTAATAAATTGTATTGGAGTTATAACATTCAATTTAGGAATATATTTTTGAAAATCGCGGGGATTCGAGGTAAGAATGGAATTCGTATAGTATTGGGCATGAGCACCAATTAAAAAATCGGGTATTAAGAATTCTCTTTTCCCTTTAAGACTTTTATATTGCAAGAAGGCTGCAGCTGCGGTACGTGCAATAGTGATATTCAAGTCAGTAGTAGTCGCTTCAAAAAGCTCATACAGAATTTCGAAACTGTTACGAAAAGTGAATAAAAGTAGATAAATATCAATAAAAATAAATAATCTCACTTTATTTTTGCGTGAGTGTCTTTTGCGCAAAAATACAATTTGCGCATTTTGGTTGAGCAGATTTATAATAGATGGTAGCGTATTATATTGTGATTTGTAATTGAGGGTGCATTTTGAAAACGACTAAAACTGTTCGCATCACTTCTTTCAAATTGACCAAGTGCAAGTACGAAAAAATCACCCAAGCACTTGCTTGCTTCAAGGAATCGGTAAATTTCTTGATTGCGAAGTGTGTGGATAACCCACTGTTCCAGAAAGTGTCCAAGAAGGGAAATACCTATTATAATTATTCCTCGTATCCCAAAATTCGCAAGAGCTTCTATTTCGAGTGGAAAACGAAGTTTTCAAGCTTCCATACCCATTACTGCCACTCCGCCGCCCGAATCACCAAAGATATATTGCGGTCGTGGAATTCGTGGTGCTTCAAGAAGAAACGCCGTCTCCCCAACCCCACCTATAAAAAGAACTCAATGAGGTTGGAAGAATGCCTCTGCTACCTTGAGGGGGATCATGTAGTGTTGGTGATTGAACCGCGAAGCAAGTTGTACATTCCCTTTCAGCCGACCTCCCATCTCAAGCAGCTGAAAACTCAGAAGCACGGCGAAATCACCTTAAAATTAAATCCAGATCGCACGATGGACATTTTCATCCCGTTTACTCGAGAGGTACAACCACGAGAAGTTAAATCCCTCCTTTTCATTGATACAAATGAGCGCAGTGTAGACTTCCTGTTGGTTAATGAAACCAGCGCCCAGATAAAATCGTTGGATACTTCCCAACTTTCTACCACCCATTTCACCTATTCCCTCAAGCGACGCAATATTGCCCAAAAGATCGCCCAAGACTCGAAGTATCAACCGCAGAAACGCAAGGAACTCCTCGATAAGTACGGGAAACGGGAACGGCATAAGACTGCCAATATAATGCACGAAGTAGCCAATGAGATCGCCGAATTTGTTGAAGTAAATGAAGCGTTAGTCGTCTTCGAAGACTTAACGAACATTCGCCAATCTTCAGCGCGCCAAAAGAACTTGAAATCCCGCCAGCAAAAGAAATCCAAGCGAATGCGACGGCGATTGAACCGCTGGAATTTTCGCCAATTTCAAACCTATTTAGAGTACAAGGTCAAAGCGACGGGGCATCCCGTCAAATACATAAACCCTCGATATACCTCCCAAATCTGTTTACAATGTGGAAGAAGAACGAAATGTTGGGGGCAGACCTTCACCTGCAAGCATTGTGGGTTCACCATGGACCGCCACGTTCTCGCCACGCTGAATATCGGGGAGGTCTTTCTGAAAACTCAGAATGTAGCGAGATCCGATCCCGCTGAAAGGTCTCGGATGACGATGATGGAGCGAGCCGTTCGTAACTGCAAGGAGACCATCATCCGAGAGGCAAGTCAATGTAATGAAATTATTGGAATTTATCCACTTTTATCTACTTGACAGATCGGTCTTATTAACTTTTAATTCATCTTCTTTGGGTGTTTTACTCGATAAAACTCCTACCCATATCTCTGCATATGAAATAAGGCTCATAAAAACTTAAAATTCTAAATTTTTATTATTTCAACAACTTTTACTATATCCTGATAAAATTCATCCTCTTTCAGGAGAGAAATTATTATGCTCGAATCAATAATGATTTTATTGTTGGTTTGTTTCATCATCAGGACCTCTAATCATTTCAATGATTTCCTTAGTTGTTTTATTTTTAAATAGGGGGTGATCTTTCCATATTCCGGTTACTTCCTTCAATATTTTATTGATATCTGAATCTTCTTTTTTCCTTATTAGAATTCCCTTGGCATTCGACTCAAATATAACTTTATCACCGACTTTAAGCCCTAATTTCTCTCTAATATCCTTTGGAATGGTTATCTGTCCTTTCTTTGTTACTTTTGATTCTTCTACCATTGTAATCACAAGTAAAGAATTTTATTCCTTACTTAATAATTATAGGAGAAATAAAAAAATATCTTGAAGTCTCTAAAAATGGCAGTGTCTAAATTTCTATTTTCATTTACAGTCACCCGGGCTTTCATATTTAGTCCAATTAAAATCAAACTGGAATTGATTAGTACTAATTGAGTATCTATATAAGTATTTTAACAATGAAAAAAAGGACCCGTGGTTAGCTCCCTTGGGAAGATTCAAGCACCGGATTCAATCAGTTTCTTCTTCCTCAGGTTGCTCGGACTCTTCCGTCAATTCCTTATAGAGAGCTAGAAACTCAGAAGCGAGCTGTTCTCCAAAAGATCTCTGGATTTCGCACTTGACCAATTCAAACTCTTCTTCATTCTGTAAAACCCGTCTGAGTTTGGCTTCGATCTCTGGGGGTATTGTATAGACGTCCTTGGATAGAAATAGGGGCTCTTTTTCCTCATCTATGAGCCTAGACGGGAACATGGAAAAATGTTTTACGATCAATTCACTTGCGGCTTCGAATTGCGAAGCATCCTCACAAGATTCTTCCAAAAGTTTCTTAAATTTCTCCTCAAATTCCAAGGAAAATTTTTCCACTAAATCCACTAAAAATTTTGAAGATTGGGAAATAATGAAACTAACTGTAATTTTTTCGGATTCGTAAAATAATATGATTCCTTCTTTCAAATGAATATTAACCAGCCCAGTTGTCTTTAGTTTCTCTTGGGTTTGTTGTTGTAGCGGAGTTAAAAATCGGGAACTTAATGTTTCACCTATTTTCGATTTCGCCCAAAGATGTTCGAATAAAATAACTCCTTTTCGATTGCTCACGATGATTTTATAGGGTGTGAATGGGAGGACGAAAAGAAGTTTGGGTTCCTTTCTAATAATAAAAATGATTAAAGGAAAAATTATTGCAAATGAAAGATTTACTGACCAAAGTAAAGCCCAATTTAGAGTTATTAGAATATTAGTTATACCTACTATTATTGCTAGTATGATTATACTAACAAGAAGAATTGTTGCCTCTCTTTTAATTTCAAAAGGTGCATTAAGCCAAATTTTCAATATCCAGAATACTATATAAAAGGATAATATATAGAAAAAAAGACTCGCAAAAATATCAAATAAACCTACCCAAATAACTCCGGTAAATCCGTCTATTGTTGTGACTGCAACCATTCCGGGTTGAAAAGCTAAATAACATACAACTGCACCCAAACTAAATATTGGGATTAGAATTACGGTATTATAGGATTCTCGCAACGCGTAATTCACTGTTATTATAAAAAAGATTGTAACGGGAAAAATTACGACCGCTTCAATTCGGCCTAAAACGGTATTCAAAAACATTATTGCGAATCCATCAAGGGCGAAAAAGGAAGCCATACAAATCAATGAGAGCCCCCAATAAAAATAGGTCCTTATATTTGAGGTCCTGTATGTTTTAAGTGCAAAGATGGACCCAAATAAGAGAACAGCAAAACATATAAAGTCTATAACAACATCAATAGAAAAATTTAACATCATATGGCTCATCACCCCCCTTGGTTCTTTAAAATCCTAATTATAATGTCCTTACTATCTAGATTAATGCATATGTCGTTCTCACTACCCTCTTTAATGACCACTATTTTGGAATCGAGTAAATTGTTAATGCGATAATAAATTTTTTCTCTCGACTCATCCAAGAATCGATGAATGTCCGATTTTCTAATAGCCTCTTCTTCAATGAGCAAATTAATGATGTTCTTGTTTAATTCATCCCGTAGTAGAAAATGGTAAATTCCCATCTCTTCACCTATCTCAATCGGGAGGAGAATCGTGTACTTCTTAAATTTCACCTTTTTAACGTAATCAAATTTAAGTAGCATCTGGAGATGCCAGATCAATTGCCCTGAGCTTCCAGTGGTGCCTTTATACGCCTCCCTTATCATCGAAAAATTAGAACCTACGTGGGTTTTAATTAAATCATAAATATTCTTTCTATGCACGTTTGAGAGCACTATTTCTCTGGTTAATTTCGAGCCTTCTACTAAGATCTTTTTTTCTAGTAGCGATTTAATAATGGCTAATAGAATTTTACGATCAATCCCTAGACGTCTTCTTGCTTCATAATAAAGGAGCTTCGCGTCCAGCACCCTGTTTTCACTAAGAATGTGTTCAGCAATGTCTAATACCTGTTGGACAATGGGATCCTCTAAGTTGAAAGATCCGATTGAAATTGTTTGAGTCGTTATTTTGCGAATCTCCCTCAATCTAAATAAATGGTGATTGCTTTTTCCAGTTTAGTATTCATGTGAGTGTTTTATCTAATAATCATACAATAATATTCATGACAACTATTCTATGAAAAACCCTTTTGAAATTCATTTTATATTTCTTTTTCCGCCTTAAAAATTAAAAGGCGATTGATGGGACTTTAATCTTTTTATCTTTTTCTGCGATACGTTTTAGGCACAACTGAACACCGACGGGGATTAAGTCACCTGCAACCCCTGACCCTTTACAATCCATTCCAACCAGGTATAAATTCTCAATAGGCGACTCAGGGTCCAACCGCTGGTCACCTACCTGCCCGAACGATTGCCCTATTTCCGCGCCAGGCCAGGTTTTATAGAAGACCATTTCGCGTTTCATATGGATGAGGGAATCTAGATTTGGGAATAGGTTATGGAGGTCGTTCCAGGCGAGCTCCAGTTCCTTTTGAATGTTATTCGACTCCAACACGATGAAGACGTCGATCATGTGTTTGCCAGGAGGAGCAACGCTCGGATCAAAGAAGGTCGGGGAGAAAATGCCTGCAACTCGCTCGGCATCGGGGGGAATGGTGATGGCGCAAGCACTGGTCACGGGTTTATCCAATCCAAGGATGATCGCAGCACAATCAATGGGTTTTGCATGTTTTATGTAATCTACATAATCGCTGGGAAGGTTTTTCTGGCCAACCAGCTTGATCAACCGATGAGCCCCTGCATTGTGAATTACATTCTTTGCATAAAGGGATGTGCCAGTTTCTAGCTCCACGCCTTTGGCCACATCATCTTCAATGATTATACGATCCACCCCCGTGCAGGTTCGAATTTCACCACCGTTGTTTAATATTACCATCTCAAGCGCTTTTATGATGGATTTGGTTCCGCCTTTAGCGAAGCCGAACTTTCCACCGGTCTTCATCACGTCATGTAGGATTATCCGTAATTCAGTGGCGGGGAGCGTGTCTAAAGTTAATCCTGAAGCGGTCCCAATCGTGTGACCCAAAGTGTTCTGGACAATTTCATCCTTTGTGACGGACTCAACAAGATCACGAGAGGACGTTTCAGGGGTGATTTCTGTGGTTTTGGCGAGAAGATTCATGAGCACTTGGAAAAAACCTTCAACATTTACCCCACTACCTGTTAAAGGCTTGTAATAGTCAAGCTCTACCTGGTTATTGAACCGAACCTTAAATAGCGGAGCGGGACGGTGCTTTTGCCCTCTATCACGGAGGGTTACATAATCGACCTTGGCTCCGACTTCTTCGCAAAAGCGACCGATATGGGACTTGATGCCCATTGAAGTCCAGGCGCCGCTCGTAATTTCATACCCTTGATGCGAAATTTCCGTGTACCTGCCACCTATGAAAGGGAGTTGTTCCAACATTAGAACTTTCTTTCCATCACGGCAGAGGGAAGCTGCGGTCATTAATCCCCCGATACCCGCCCCTATTATGATAAAATCGCGTTCGACCATTAATTCATTCCTCCCATTACTCTTCCCGTATCACCTGAATTGCTTTATTAGGACAATAATAAACACATGCGCCACAAAGCTCACATTTCTCAGGATCTACAATTATTTGGTAATCTTCGTAGGAGAAGGCTTCTTGCCCGCAGGAGAGCACGCAATAGTTGCACCCGCAACATTTCTCGTGATCAATTTCAATCATTTCGAGTCCTCGCTCTTTAGGTTATGTGTTGCATGAAAGCGTATTAATTTAGTCTCGTTCTGAGGATGGGAGTATTGAATTTCTTAACACTGTTATGATTACACTTTTAATAATTTAATGATATAATATACACATAATGAAACTAAATGAATTAGATACTAAAAATAAGAAGTTAATCCAGCTCTTACAGGAGAACGGACGCAACTCGCTGACGGATTTAGGGAAGCAACTGAATTTATCGCATGTGAGCGTACAGAAGCGATTAAAGAAGCTAGTCGAGAATAATCAAGTACAGGTTTCTGCAAATCTCAGCTCAACGAAGCTAGAAATTTGTTATGCAGTCGTTTTAGTAGAGGTCGATAGTTATGAGCAGCTGAAAAGTATGATGGAGAAATTTTCCAAATGTCCTCGGCTGGTCTTTTTTGGTACGATGACAGGTGCCTATAATCTCATCGCGATCATTGCAGCTGAGAATCAAGACGTTCTTCAGAGCGTCATCAATGTATGTTCAATGCGAAATGAACCGGGGCTGCGACGGTCCGAGGTATCCATCATCGATATTCCGCTTAGACCCGAATTCATACCATTTAAAATGCCTATAGGGGATGACAAGGAGTTGGCTCCTTGTGGCACGAATTGTAAGGATTGTGAACGATTGACGGAAAAGAAATGTCTTGGATGTCCCACAACGAAATGGTACGGATTATAATAAGTTCTATTCAGAACTCAAGGAAAAAGAATAAAACCTTTAAATAATTAAATTCTAATACAGACATGATGCCCTAACAAAGGAGGCACCTGGGATTCCGAAAACTAGTTATGGCGAAATTCCCGATACTCTAAAGACAAAAGTTTTTCTGCCTTTAGCGCATAATATGTGGCCCATCATTGAGCTTCACGGGTGGGACTATTCGCATGATGCAATGGACAAAGTTTTCAAAAACTACTATAATTTAGTCAAGGTGCGCCTCGATGAAGCAATAATGACCGCACGGCAGATAATTGAACGAAAAATCCAACGTCCAGATCGCATATTGACCTACTTTTTCTTTCCAGTCGTATTTTGTATCAGGGGTGATTTGCAGGCTGGAACCACTAAGCTCCTTTTTGGTGAGAGCACCGACACAACTTTCATTCTACTGGATGATTTTGTGGAAGGGCAGATTGGGTTAATGTTCAATTGTCACATGGAAGATGGCGTGCCGGTGGATTGGTGGCTGATTGATGAGGAAAACCAGGGCGAAGTACTGGACCGGCGGCATATAAAACTTGGGCTTAAGTTGAAAGAACTCCCTGAAAAAATATCGCCTCTCTACAAGAGTGGACAAAGAATCATTGAAGTGCTGAAGGATATTCGGAATGAGCGCACGCCCCAATGGTCCGATAGTACCTATCATATATGTCTTTGCTGGATGAGTGAGGCCTGTAATTTGGGAGTCGAAATTAGCAATCATGAATCGTTTGCGGGCGTATTTGATGCATTAACTGCTAAACCTAAGTGGCACTTGTTTGATAATTATGTCTCATTAGTTCCTTGGCCGCCCCTCATCCCCACATTCTTGAATCTCGGGAGGCGCCCCTTCACGTTACGTTTAGCGGGACTATTTTGTGAAGATTACCTTTACCTCCAAGGCTTGGGTGATTACTGGATAAATTGGATGAAAGACGCCATTCCTGAAATATATGAACTCACCCTCCGGGCGCGTTTAGAAGAAGACGGGGTACAGTTTCCTGTGAATACCCTCAATTGCGAGATGCCAAATCTGCTTGATAAAAACATTTATGAAAAAAGTGAGTTTAGTTGGAAATATCCAGAAGGTGAAAAGATCTTCGCAGCAGATCTTGGATTCACGGTCGAAGAAACGCTCCAAGGAGTCTATCTAGATTTGACTCACGAAAGCCCAGCAAGTAAATCAATTAGTTCAGATAATATTTTATCGTATGGCATTGGCAGAAGCACGAAAGTCTATAAATAATCTTCTAAGGTTTTAGTATGAAGAAATATATTCGTGTTTTACTCCTGTTAAGTCCCCTAATCATTGCGGGATTTGGTTACTACGAACTTACAAAGCCATGGCAACCACCAATATCCCCGGATGGACCACATTTTACAACAATCGGGGCATTGCTGGACCACAATGAGACCTATAAGGCGCCAATGAAGGTCATTTTTAACAATGATGTCTTCAATAAGACGGGGGATATTTTATTTTTCAATGCAGGCGGTAGGTTTTTAAAAGTCAATTGCTCGGGAGTGGATGCAAGTGCCATCGAATCAGGTATGATGTTGTATATAATTGGAGTTTCTTACCTCCACGACCCGACAAAAGAATATTTCTTAGCTGAAGACATCCACATTCACGTTACTTACTCGTTATACCTCTCCATTCCTGGCGCCATATTAATTCTCCTCATCTTATTTGTGGGATTCCGATTCACTCTTGATGATTTTAGTTTCTCAAGAAAGAAACTGGAGGAGCACAAAGATGCCTGATTGGCTGACGCACATGGGTATTGCTTATATCATCGTCTGGGGCATTAGCAAGATGCCAAGATATGAAGGGCGGATAAGGAAGTATTTCTGGTTTTTTATCATTGGAATGGTTGCGCCAGATATTGAACGTATTGTTCGAGTTATAGCCCGGCAATTAGGGAGTGGTACCTTAATGGAAATTTCTTATGCCTTCACGACCATCTCACATTCCATCCTTGGTGTCTTGATTATAAGTTTATTCATAACTTCCTTTTTCCCACACGAGAAAGATACAAAGCTGATTTATGCCACGCTCGTGATTGGAGGGATGGGGCATCTCTTGACCGACATAATAATGTGGCCCTGGGCAGGGATGGGGCTTAATCTCTTATATCCCTTGACGGGCTCCGATTTCGCATATTCCTTTCATCTGGTTTGGCCAGGGGGCTTTGTTCCCTTAATAATCACTGCAGGAATCGTTCTTGGAACCGTCATCATCGATTTACTTCTGAAGAATTTTAGCGTGTTTAATTTAAAGTTGGTAAGGAAAGTAATCGAAGAATGATCTATTATATGATATTTAAAATTATGAATTGGTAAAAATGCACTCTGATAATTCAAAACTCAAGCGAAAATCCATCATTCAATTGATTACAATAGTCGGTATCGCCCTACTATTACATTTTGGTATCATTCTCCTGTTACAATTCGATAGTGCTGGATGGTTGCAACCATTTAATGAGATAGTTGGAGACGTGTTCGGCACTGGAACGGAGGTCATCATGCCAATTGCCTCTCTGAGTGTATGGTTTTTCGCCATTTCTATAGCCTGGTTTATCCATCGTGATAATCCATACATCAATAATTTACTGATATTCTCATTGATTCCCCTTGCCATTATGGTCGTGGTGGAATTCGCATGTTATTTTCTATTTTGGGATTATATCCATTTGTTACCCTTCATCGTCGGTCTGTATATAATTTGGAAAAAGAGATCGACCTTAAGGCAGAATTACATTCTCCTATCCGCTCTAGGTCTCATTGGTCTACTCTTTTTGCTGTATTATCTCAATTTAGCATATTCAGCCATCCCAGAACTAATGTTTTTAATTTTTATGCCTATTTATTTTGGTGTATTAGCAGGGGTATCGTTTTTCTTAAGGGGAAGAAGGGAACCAAAGAAAGGGATTCTTAGGAAGATCGGGAAAGGATTCCTGATTTGCTTCTGGGGAATAGGGCTGTTGTTAGGAACAATGGTTCTCTATTGGTACATGAGACCGAGCGATTATGTTGTCAATGAAAACATCGTCATCGATTCCTGGATAGCTGTTGATGAAGGAATACATAATTCGAACTCCGATATGCTTTACTGGAATGAAACGGGAGTCATATATTTGGTTCACGACCGTCGTCCCTTTCATTTAGGAACGCCTGACGCGAAGATTATTGTATGGAATTCGACCGATGCCCGTCAATGGACGAAAGTCGCAGAATTCAATGTAACGGGCGAGGACGTGCGGGACCCGAAGTTTGGCATCATTAACAATCGCCTCTACTTGTACTTCTTAAAGAATAAAGCGTTCCCCATGGCAATACCCTACTCTACCGTTTATACTTATACGGACGATGGAGTCAATTGGGCGCCAGTTCGAGATATTGCACCAGCTAATACACTTTTTTGGGGTTCTACGACAAATGATAATATCACTTGGTATTTACCGGCGTATGCCAGAAATCCATACAGTGTTTATCTTTTAAATTCAACTGATGGAGAAAATTGGAGCATACATGCAACGATGTATTCTGGGGAAATGATTTCCGAAAGCGCTATTGAATTTTTACCGGATGGTCGGATGATGCTCGTGAGTCGAATGGAAGGCTTCGGAGCAGGCGCGTTTGGAAATGCGAATGCCTCTACCTTGATCGCAACCTCTCCATTTCCTTATACCGATTGGTCCTCTTATATTAAATCAACGGTGGATAAGCTAGATGGGCTCGCCCTCTTCTCCTACGATAACAAAACGTATGCGGCTGCACGGCATCAACCAGGGTCGCGCGGATTATTTACCGAGTTGGGGAGTGTTTTTACCCGAAAACGTACCTCTCTCTTTTTGGTGAATGAAACTACAGGACTCACATACATAACCGACGTACCTTCAGCGGGGGATACGGCGTATTGCGGAGTAGTACTGAACGGGACAGAAGCCTATATCAGTTACTACACTAGCGACATTCGGTACGATTACCCTTGGGTGCTCGGCTGGGTGGCTGAGAGTGATATCCGAATCGCGCAAGTGAATCTCACGGCACTAGCGATATGGGCCGCCTCACTTTAATACCGTGTCAGACTTCTTCATGACCAATAATATTCTTGAATCATGAGCGGTGGATGCCGATGACCCCCAAATTCTTCTCCTTACCCTTATACTGATGAAAAAGTCTTCTTGTGTAGTATTTTACATTAAAAGATTTAAAGTGGTCTTCGTCTTTTTTATTTAATTAAGAAAATAGTACTATATTGGAAAGCGTGATTTTGGAATGAAACTCCACAAGGTATTCACGATTGCAGGGAGCATCTACGTTGGCGTAGGACTTTTATTAGAGATACTTTATTTTACCATTTGGAAAAATATATATTGGATTTTACTCATCTATCCACCACCTCCTATTCAGAATTTAATAATGATGACACCTTACATTGGTGGATTGCTCATTTTAATTGGTGGGGTCAGTATAATTACGGGGATATGGTTTTATTTAAAAGCCGATTTGGAAACCCTTCAAAAATAATGAATAACACGCCTAAGAAGTAAAATTAGCTTATCTAGAGGCTCCGTTCAAATTTTTTGAGCAAATTCTTAATTCTACTAATCTTATTTTTATACCTTTGTTCAGCATTTGCATCTTCTGTGTCACGCGCTGGCGATTTTACAATAGATGGGGGTTGCGGAACTTGAGGCGGAAGCGCTGGTGATGACGGAAGTGGGGGGCGCGGCGGTTGAGGCCCCGGTGCTTGGGGTTGGGGCGCTTGAGGTTTTATTAAATACATCTTCGTTATGAATAGATTGAACCACACTTCAAGCATTTCCACAATTTCTAGCTTCCCAAGCCGCTTGTACTCATTAACAATTTGGGTAAACTCTTCTACTGCCTTGCGATGATCACCTTTAATGAATCGCTTTATTATTTTTTGGGTGCGATAGCTTAATAATTGCTCCTCAAGCTCAGGATCCGTCTCAAGTCGCTCAGATAAGGGGCGATCTCTTTCCTCCTCCTCTAATTTCTTTCCAAGAAACTCATACATCCAATCTTCAATTGTTTTAGCACGTTCTTCCATTTTTAAATTACGGAATTCCTCAATGATGTTGAGAAGTTCTTCTACCGCAGCATCAGTTTTCCCTTGAATAAATCTACGGATCGCTTTTTTAGAGCGTGCTTCTAAAACTTGCACGATTTTCTGTTCCTCTGGCTGTGGCGGTTCTTCTTTCCCAATTATTTCTGGTCGAAACTCCGCCATAAATTCATTTAACGTAATCTGGAGAATTTCAGCCTTATGATGCAAGTTCAAGCGTCTATATTCATCAATAATATCCTTCAATTCTTCAATAGCCTCTTCAGCTTTTCCGCTCACAAGGCGTCTGACAACCTTCTTCTCCAATCCCGCTAAAATTTCAACTCTTTTTATCTTTTCTTTCTCAGATATATTCATTAGTTTAATTATATGATCTAAAGCACCCTCATAGTTCTCCAGCTTGATTGTCTGAAGAATATCATTCTCCCAATCATTACTTGCTGAACTATTTTTCCGTGAATTCGTTCAAGGACCTCCAGCAGTCGAAGTTATATTCGGAAATGACAGATTCATTGGAAGAATGAAGAGGGTGTTTTTTATAGTTTATGATTTGGTGTCCTTTACAAAATGTTAGCGTAATATTATTATTGGAAAAAAGAATTTACTTTATCCAACTTTAAACAAAGAGAATCATGGGATGAATGATGGATAGCGAACAAGTTCTAAAATTTTTGAGTGTAATAATTTTTCTTGCTGGAATAATCTGTCTAGGTGGAGTAGTTTATTATCTTCTTTGGGGAGATTGGATGCTTCTTGGCTGGGCCCATTTTTTTACTTGGTTAATAATTATCGGGGTACCTTGTCTCATCATTGGTTTATTAATGGTTAACAAATATCTGAAATCTTCCTAATTTTCTTTAATTAACCTTAAAACTTTGGCTCGAATTTTATTTCTATTTCGCCGTATGGATCTCCCCGGAGAAGACATTTCGTTTCTTTTGCCTCAACCATTGTGTATGGAGTTTCTATGTAACTCCAAGCTTGTTGAATGATTGTACCAAAGAGCGTGGCTAAAATGTTACCGTAGTTATTTTCACCTAAATCTTCTTTTTTAATATCTGTAACGCTACTACACAAGATACAAGAAATCCCCTTAGTACGAATAATGAACTTCCCACTTCCATCTTCATTATAAATTATCATGGGGTAATGGAAAGTCTTTTTAAAATTCCCTCCAATCATTCCATAAATCAGTGCGTGAATTGTAAAAGGACCATCTCTGATATCTCTAGATAGTGTATAACTCATCGAAACGCCCATCATTATGGGTTCATGGAGGAGATTCGTGATTACTTCATTGGCCGTGACTTGAATTTGAGCTAAAAATTCATTTAGGGCGTCATCTAAATTACCAGTGACTTCTTCATATTGGCGAATTACCGCTCTGAGCATTAAATTAACCCCTAACACGTTAACTTTCTCGGATTTGCGATAGTAAATTCGTTTCCCCAAACCGATGAGAAGCTTTCTAAACCAACTTAATTTTTGAACCCCTGACATCATATCACCTCGCTATTTCAATCACATGTTCGCAATGTGGATCTCCCGTATTTATTGATTTTATCGTTTGAACTTTATATGAGGGTAAGGGTGAAATTTTTGAAATGTGTTCCAAGCAGGCGTCAAAGTATCCGCCGATGGACGCGCAGGGTATGTCTAAACCTTCTAAGACAGTTTCAGGGTCACACAGGCCACACTTCTTATCAATCACATGGTAGAAAATTCTATGTTTCCCCTTAATTACTTTCACTTTGACGTTCTTTGTCGTGTTCCACATCAATTTATAAAATTTATATATCATCTTTTTAACATCTGTTGTTTTTGGATTGAACAAGTTCATGAATCCGCGCCCGACTTCTTGCCCAACCTGAAATAACCGCTCCCTAGCTCCTTCAGCCCCTACTTTCTCATTCAAAAAGGCAATCACACTAGGATAATACATCTTAATGAGTAAATTCCCAACGTATATCTTGCTGTGAAGCTTTAAGATATCAGTTTTATCCATCAATTTCGCCATTTACGCTACACCCTCGTAATGGAATTCCCAATTTTTGTATTTTAAAGTATAATACGCTTCTACTATTTCAAAGTTTAGTTGAAGGAATATAATAAAATCTTTCTAATGTGATTACAAATTAGCAAGTTCTCGTTCAAAGAGCGTCATTAGATCAGTGAGACCATTTTTCTGAAGAACTACTTGAATGGTATTTCTGATAACATGTATGAAGTCATAATTTTCCCCTTTAAATTCTGACTTCATTTTGCGATATTCCTCCAAAAAAGCTTCCTTTAGGCTCTGAAATTTTTTTGTTACGGTTTGTAGAATTTTTAACCCCACTATAATTCTTTTTCGTGCTATTTCTGCATTTACTTTTCCTATTCGGGCTTTATTCAGCTGAATTTTAATAAATTTTTCCGTTGTGATTATTTCTTCCTCAAGAAATGGCCGCTCTACTAAGGGTAGTCGAATTTCGGTCAAAAATTTGAAATTCGTTTCGAGAAAATGTTCTACTAAATACGTGATGGCGTACGTGATGGTTTCCTGTAAAGGGATGAGATCTTTATTTAGGGTATAAAGGAGAAAAGCGGTAACATTTTTTTCTTTGTTCAGAGTGTATTTTTCGTGATAGTCATCCCTAGCACTAGTATAAACCTTAGAGATTATAGTATCCTTATGTAGATAACGTTCAAACCGTTCATGCGCTGCAGTAGCCAATAATTCTTTTAACGTGTAATCGTGATTTTGATTTTCAACATAAGATCGCGGAAGGGAAAATGGAATGTACCCCGGAACATCGGGATCCTTCAAATTTATAGCGCCGGTAACAAGGAATATGGGTATTCTGCTGGGAGGAAGTTCATGGTGAATGCTTCGGTACAGTTCTTCAAAATCCTCAAAAGCAATTACATTCATTTCATATTTTTCCGAAGTTGCGGGAAGGTTTAACAACTCATTAGTGAATCGCGTTAATTCTATCATGGTTTTTTTAATTTCATCTTCGGTTTTTTGTGCTTGTATTGCGAGTTCCATAAGTTTTTTAAATACACCAGAATGAAACTGCAGAAATCCGATTTTAACCAGCTTATTCCTCCCCTTTCAACTCGTTAAGGAAAATATCACAACTCCAACCGTTGTAATCTATCGTAACCTTGTTTGACAAAATCGTAATCCAGCAATTCTATTATTTCAGGAATGATCTTCAGGATTAACTTACGCTTTCCACGAACGATTTTTTGGGCACGGGGAAACTCCGCATCGCCTTCTTTCAAAAGAACCACGTGATCCTTCCCGGATGCCGTTATCTGCATTCCTTGAACCTTTCCTTCCTTCAATGGCGTGTAGATTCCTATGCTTACAATCGGATTTTCTTCAATATTTTTCACTTTCCGCCCACGAGAAAGACCCATATATATATTAAAACCATTTTTTTCCCTATAATATTCCATTGGTGTCGCTCTAGGTATGTTATTGCTACACGTGCATAATACCAATTCTTCCCGTTTTTTCAAAAATGCGAGGATTTCCTCTTTCACCTCGTCCTCCGGCATTTTTTTTTCCATTATTAAGCACCTTCGAGTCTTTACCAATAAGGTATTTTTTCTGATTCTTATTTTTTAGGGAAGAAAAAATTTGGAAAAAACTGGAGTGATAAGAAAGGGTGGAAAAATCTATTGAACTACCCTAAGTAGAATTAGAGTCTTCATTTGAGCTGTTTTCCTGAGGCCTGAAAAGGAGATCATTAATAAACTCGCAGCAAAAACCGTTACTGAAGCAGTATCCCTCGCAGTTCTTAACATGCACGGAATGGTAATCCAGCAGACAGAAATGCCGTTTATCCTCTACGTAGAAGGGACATTCATCCTTTTCTGAATCGTACTGCTCGAGCAACGCTTTGATCCTGTGCTCCGAAATCGTGGGATGGTATTTAATGGTATTTTTTTTCATTCATTATAACTCCGATTATTACTAGTAGCTATGATTCTTCCTTTAAAAGACTAAGTGAAAAAAATGGAGCACCCCTTATCTGAAATCAAAAAAAGAAATAGAGCGGTTTAGAGTTCTGAACCTACTGCTAGACCAACGATGGCGCCGATTAAAAGGAATGCTGGATCTAAGAACATGAAATGGCTGGCTAGCGCAAAAGTAGTGCTTCCATACAAATCAACATAGCTCCCGCCGATGATG
>JABXJT010000094.1 GCA_013375455.1 Candidatus Helarchaeota archaeon
GAGAAGGCACGCAAGGAACCCACTGTTCTCCAGCAGGAGTATTATCGACCGTGACCGTCACCCAATACTATTGAGATAGTTTCCAGCCCAGTCATAGACCTGGATACAGAGGTCGTGGGATCCCTCACTCGTAGTGGTGGTATCCCAATTTAGAGAATATGGAAAAGCTGTATCGGTGCCGAGCAGAATGCCGATCCCAGGTAAGCCATCCCAAAACGTGACATTCTTCACGCCCGAGCCAGCATCGATAGCATTTGCGTCAATGGTAATGGTGCCGCTTAAATTATCCCCCATACTGGGTGAGATAATCGTAGCAGTACTCGGATCGGTGTTATCCACTACCACGGAGACGGCACTACTATCCAGATAATTGCCAGCTTGGTCAAAGACCCGCACATTGAGGTCGTGAGATCCCTCACTCGTAGTGGTGGTATCCCAATTTAGAGAATATGGAGGAGCTGTATCGGTGCCGAGTAGGGTGCCCGTGCCGATTCCGTCCAGCCAGAACGTAATGTTCTTCACCCCCGTCCCAACATCCACCGCAGTCGCATCAATAGGTACGGTAGTACCACTCACATTGTCCCACGTAGAGGGTGAAGTAATGGTAGCTGTGGTTGGAGCCGTATTATCGACCGTGACCGTGACCACACTGCTATTCGAGGATTTCCCTGTAAAATCGAATGCCCGGACGTATAGATCGTGGGATCCATCACCCATCACTGTGGTATCCCATACTTGTGAGTAGGGAGAGGTAGTATCCGTCCCGAGGAGGGTGCCCGTGCCAATCCCATCCAGCCAGAATGTAACATTCTTCACGCCCTCGAGCATATTTGTTTCAATGGTGATAGTACCACTGACAATATCCCCCGTGCTTGGATGGGTAATGATAGGTGGTGGTTCAAGCGGTTTAAACCCGAATTTGACCAGCGCTAAATCGTATCTATTCACCCCTAAACTAGGGGTAAAGCCGGTACAATAAATGGCACCGGTGGCATCTACCGTCACTTCTCGGCAAAAATCGTCACCGGAGCCACCCCAAGTGGTGTCCCATAGTTTTATTCCATTCGGGTTGAACTTAACCAATGCCCAATCCCAACTACCCGTCCCGAAACTATTTGTTTGACCAGCGCAATAAATGGCGCCGCTGGCATCTGCCACCATTCCATAGCACTCATCGTTACGAGACCCACCCCAGGTAGTATTCCAGAGTTTCGTACCGTTCGGGGCAAACTTGACAAACGCGAAATCCCAACCACCCTCTCCAAAACTCTGAGTAATCCCGGTACAGTAGAGGGCGCCGGTGGCATCAACCACTACGCTCTGGCCCCAATCGTGATCAGAGCCACCCCACCTGGTGTTCCAGAGTTTCGTGCCATTCGGTGCAAACTTGACCAGCGCGAAATCATAGGGTTCATAGGCACCCCGCCCAGGAGTTTGTGTATAACCCACGCAGTAGATGAAACCGTTTGCATCCACCGCCACGCCAGAGCCACGATCAGTAGCGGAGTCACCCCAGGTGGTGTGCCATGCTTTGGTCCCATTTGGATGAAATTTTACTAGCGCGAAATCATATCCTCCCGCTCCAAAAGTGAGAGTATCACCAAGACAATATATGGCACCGGTGGCATCTATCGCTATTTTATAACCACAATCGTAACCCCAGCCGCCCCAGGTCGTGTCCCATAGTTTCGTGCCATTTGGTGCAAACTTGACCAGTGCGAGATCTCCATCACCCGCCCCAAAGCTCTCTGTATAACCTACACAGTAGAGGAATCCGCTGCTATCCAGCTCCACGCCATAGAGCCAATCGCGATCAGAGCCGCCCCACGTGGTGTTCCAGAGTTTCGTGCCATTCGGTGCAAACTTGACCAGCGCCGAATCCCAACCACCCGCCCCAAAACTTTCTGTCCAACCAGTGCAATAAATGGAACCGTTGGGATCCACCACCACTCCCAAGCCATAATCCTTATTAGAGCCGCCCCACGTGGTGTTCCACAGTAATTGAAGTTCTTCTGAATAATTATAGATTTCCTGTACTGTCACACCTACGCTATTACCATCCAGGTAATTTCCGGCGTAATCATACGCGCGTACATAGAGAGTATGAGGTCCCGCTCCAGCAGCAGTCGTGTCCCAATTCACCGAATAGGGAGCCCAAGAATCCGTCCCGATAAGCGAGCCGGTACCTGGTAATCCATCCCAAAATTCAACGTAATCCACGCCCGTTCCACTATCTATGGCATCTGCAGTAATGGAAATATTGCCCTTCACAATCACCCATCGCGTAGGTGATATTATATTGGCACGATACGGGGCTGTGTTATCAACCGTAACCGTGACCGCACTACTATCTAGGTAATTTCCCGTATGATCATAGACTCTAATATAAAGGTCGCGAAATCCATCGACAGCAAGACACGAGTCCCACGAAATTGAATACGGGGCCGAATGATCCGTTCCTATAAGGAAGCCTGGGACACCTGGGACGCCATCCCAAAACTCCACATAAGCAATACCAGAACCTTCTAAGTTGTCCTCGGCGATCGCGTTAATATTTACTATGCGACTTACATTATCGCCTGTACTGGGGCTGGTAATGATTGCTTGGGATGGGGGAGTATGATCCTCATTTATAAAGGTAAATTTGAAATAGTCGAAATCCGAGTTAATTGTATCCGAAACCCCACCTAAATGACTATGGGCAAAGATCCCCATCTGGCTAAAGATGATGGAGGTCGAAAGATCCCCATAGTAGTTCCAAATGTTTCCATCAGCAGATCCATAACAAGAATAAGTCGTCCCAACCTTCTTCAGTTTCAAATACGGGTGATTATTCCCCCGATCCCCACCTGCATAATTATCAAGGGTCCCTCCAAGATTGGCCCTTAACAAACTCATCTCCCCAACACTATCATAATCATTAGCGAACATGATCCACTCGTTGCTACTCTTATACACGATTATACCATTTGTCTGATCATTTGACGTTGGTTCGCTCACTTTAACCTCGATTTCCCAGTCACCACTCGGTAAGCTTTGATACATGTAAGGCACATCGTGGACTCCAGTCTCCCAATTCGTTGCAACACCTGAACAGGAAATTCGGAGATGCCCGGGGTTAGCAGATAAACTCCAGCTGGCTTGGCTACCCGAGTCAAGGTGCCACATCCATTTTGGATCTAGCGTAGGAGAATTAAAATCGTCCGAATAGTCAATAGGAAATGGAAATTTTGTAACATAAGAATAAATATTTGAATAAAATAGACCTGAGGAGTTGACAGCTTCAAAATAAAATTTAATTTCGGTTTCAATATTCGTTGCTGGTATGAAAAACCCATTGGACAGGGAATTCCATATTGGCATATCATATAAGGCCCAAGAACTATTCCGATCGCCAATAAAAAACTCATCAAATCCGTCGTTATCAGCATCCCCACATGATACAAAGGTTCCCCAGGTATCCCCAAAATTATTTTCCACCCATTTCTTTTCAAAATAGCCATCGTGATTATAATCATCAATACTTCTTCCGTTTACTATTTCAAATTCTTCATCAATATCAAAATTCCCCAGATGGATGAGCCATGCACAATCCCACGCATCTTTTGGGCTTAAGCTGTATTCTTCTTCTAATAAATCCGTATTTGCATTATATCGGTAAATAATATTCTGCCTTATTACTTCATTTTCTCCATCTGCATCAACATCCCCAATTTTGACCCCACCCATACTATAACTTAAATTTTGACGCGATTCAAACGTATTTCCAGATCTTACAAAGAACTCTCCCCCAACTATAAAATCATTTAATCCATCATTTGAAATGTTTCCAATACTTGCCCCAGGAGTGCCCAATAAATTATAAAAACTATGATAAATGCTATTATAGGTCCCTGCCTCGTGTTTAAAAATATATACATCATGTTCCGCACTAATATCGCATACTAATAATTCATTTAAACCATCTTCATCGAGGTCTCCAATATCAAGCCCATTAATTCTATACAGATGATAAGGTTCATAGCTATTGATAATCGTCGTTTTTAGATAGCTACTTCCATCCCAATCAAATTGATATAAATAATAAGACCACATCCCAACAATAATTTCGTTTGAGCCATCATTATCTGCATCACCTACAACGATAGAATGAGGACTTAGGGGTAAATTCATTTGATGCGTTTCGACATAGGAGTAATTGGTTTCATTCCATTCATAGATGCTTAAATGTGCTGCATTGTAAACATTTCTATCACCGTAACCAACCACTAATTCATTTTGTCCATCATTATCTGAATCGCCTACAACCGTTGCCATAACTCGTCGTCCTAAATTCTGGATCTTCATTTCATCTGAAAAATATTGAAACGGACTTATCTGCCACGTGGTGCCATTATCAATAGAATAATGGACACGTAATTTTTTAATGGAATTATCCAACAATTTAACTTCAATAAAATTATTCTTATTCGGAGAGATAGTAGAATTAAATTTAAGGGTTAATAAGGGTTCTTCATAATAACTTTCAGACTTCATTGGTAATTCAATTTTAGGAATGTGAGTATTAAAATGATTAAGTTTATCTGAGTAGGAATTCAGCCAGTTAAAATTGAATGAAATCAAAAAAGGATTCAGGAAGATAATAATAAAAAATGCAATTCTTTTGTATTTTCTAGTCATTACCCTCCATAAATTTGAACTGTATATATTTATTTTCTGATCTCCATGGTATATATATTTAATAAAATTCCATCGTATCCACCCAAAAATATTGTAGAAAGGTTCTCCCAGTTCATGAGCCTGCTCATTCTGAGGTTAGATCATTTTGCGTAAAAAAAGGCTATATAATAAACTTTGATAAATTGATGTTCCAATTAAAATTCAAAAATTAGACCGGTAACGGGAAGACTTCTGGAACGAGATTAAGGAAACCATGATTATTAAACCGAATTATCATCTTAGTTTTCTTGCAATGGGCGTAATGCGTAGTTCCTATGTGTTCACAATAAAATTTTTGTTTCCATTCTTTTAAAATATCCCGAACTACCTTGTGAATTATTCTAAATTTTGTTTTTGGTGCTTTTAACGCTCTTAAGATTACTTTAGTAATGCTTGAAGAGGTAAAAACGTTACTATTCCACTTAAAATTGGTATCAGAAATATGATGTTTCATTAGTGCCTCAATTTTCTGAACTGGTAGTTCCTGTTTTGTAGGAGGCAAAATTAATCACTTCTTATTCAAATCTTATGCGCCGTTTTTTTATTTAATTTAAATAAATATATTCTAAATGGCTTCATAGCCAGAATCCCCACTAGATTGGTAATGGTAAAATCCGGATTACATCATCTACTTTAAATCGCGGATAATCCCCTAGAAATATTTGATTTAAAAGACGGTCGGCTTCTGGAGATTTTTTGGTAAATGGCTGTAATGATCCGCTGAAATTTTTAATTTCCTTTTCAAATAAAGATTCCCAACGGGTTACTGCAAAAACTAATAGTTCTTTTAAGCGAGGAGAAGGAGTTTCCTTCAGAAACAGGCATGCTTTAATGTATTTTCCTTCTACAAACGTAATATTGAAGCCTCCGTATTGTATCTCCTGTAGCCCTTTGGATTCTTTAAAGGTACTTCCGAAACTATCGATTGCAGAAATCAATCCTGAAATTAGGTCTGGGTCTAACGATTTGGTAGCCCATTTAACAAAATTTAAGCTCATTCCTTTGGTTTTATGGAGAAATAATAAATATTGCAAATTGTTTCTATCTCTTTCAATAAATTCTAAGTCTAAATCTCTATAGAAATATTCATTCACACCAAAAATCCTGTAATTTTTCGGTTTATATTGGAATTTCTTATCAAAAATGTATTTGGAAAATTGTTTTTGAGGATCAAGCCGTCTTAGAGGAAAATTTAAGTTGTTTTTTAATTCATTTTCCTTTTTTCTCATTTTCTTTGAAGAATCGTCTCCTTTGAGGAGGCCGTAGATAATGCCACGGAGCCGATCAACGATATAAACCCAAGCGCCAATTTCTTCCATGTCTTGTATTAATTTGTCCAACCCTATTTCCAACACCCCTAAAGGTGTGGTAATAAAGAATATCCAATTACAATATTCGGCTCCGCTGTTCAATTTCTCAATTGCTTCTTGATAGTTATCCAAAATTTCATGGCCTCTCAAAAAAACAGCGATTCCACTTTTGTTTGTGGCATTTTTTTTAGATAAATACAAATCCCAGGGGAATCGATCAGCTGTCGATAAATCATGAACATTAATTTGTTTATCAGCACAGAAATCAGCGAAAATATCCATCAATTCGTGCTTTGAAATGACATCACATTTTTCAAAATATTGCATGAAATTGGGATCAGAATATAAAAAATCGATTAAATAATTTATTGGATTGCCAAATTTATTTCCTAGTTCAGAAGAATTATTAAAACGTGATTGAATTCCTTCATAGAACTTTAAAATTAGTTCTTCTATTAAATTGGATTCGTCAGTTCTATTTAACTTATCGAGAAGGTATTTTACATCTTTAAAGCTCATGTTTTCAATTAATTGAAATGGATCAAAAAATCCAATCGTTCCCTTCAAATTTTTACTAGAATTTTCAATAAACCAGGTTATTTTTTCATCGAGTTGGTTCTTGACTAAGATGGGATCCAATTTGGCATACTTTTTATGTTTTATTAGGAAAACCTTCAAAAAGGCATTTCTTTTGGCGCCAGGGGGGAGCTTCAATAAATTTTCAATTGCAATTTCCTTCTCTCTATCTGTCATGTAAGGTAATTTCTCGGTGAGGATCTCAAATAATATCTCCCTTTCATTTTTAACGATAGTTGGAATGATACCTGATTCGAGAGGAGTGCCATGTTCCGTGCGCCGTTGGGCGATTAATGAATCAGGTTGAGTAGATGAAAGTATTGAAGGAGGGCGATTTTGAGCTGGTGGCAGAATTGATTCAACAGAAGAGGATATTTGTCCATCTTTTTTGAATTTTTTAGGGATTAACGCTGGTTGAGGTGCTAATCGTGGGCTTGACTTTTTTACTAATATATCTTCAGCTTTCTCAGGAAAGGATACCACCTTAGAGTCCTCAGTTTTATGTTATTAAAACAGTATTTAGGAAGAAAATGACTAACAAAAAAATTATACTTAGTTTTTTCATTTTGAAATTCGTATCTTTGCTAGACATCTCAATCCCCTCCAATTATAACCTGTATATATTTATTTTCTGATCTCAATGGTATATATATTTAATAAAATTCCATCGTATCCACACAAATATGTTGTAGAAAGGTTCTCCCAGTTTATGAGACTGCTTATTCTGAGGTTTGATCATTTTGCGTAAAAAAAGGCTACATAATTAACTTTGATAACTTCTATTCTTATTTTTGTGATCCTTTTCGTCTAAACTCTATAAGATACCAAATTAAAATGACGATAACTTGATGAATTATCAAGAAAATTCCGACGATCCAAAAATGAGGGACTAACGCGGAAGGGACCGAAGCCGGACCAACGGACATTTCCACAGTCCCAACCACAAAAAATACTCCAATAAGGCTTCCAAGGAATCCATGTATAATACCAATTGCAATCAAATTTCGGTTTCTATCCTTCATGTATAACCATGATATGACCACACCCAAGATAGAAGTAAAAATCAATAAATACCAAGCAGGTACATGAATTAATCCAAAATAAGAGCCGCTAATAATTGAAACAATTAAACGTTTTTTCCATAACTTTCCCTTTGGTTCAGTGTTGGATTCGACAGCAGGGCTGAAGGCTTTCCGAAAGCGGGTTCCAAAGTATGACGCGAATAGGAGTTGTTGTAATGCACCGTTCTTTCAAAGTTAAACAACCTCAGAGGGTTGCCAACTTATGCCTTCAAATATCGTCTGAAAGCGGGTTGTACGGACTCCCGCCACCCCACGCATATAACGAAGGGGGAATATTTTTCGAGATAGGGGCAACACGGATGTTTCGTGCCGCATTGAGGTCAGCGTCTAGCTGAAACCCACACTCAGGGCATTTGAATATCTTACCTTTCCTTGCCTTCTTGCGTTCTGCTTTTATCTTCCCGATATGCCCGCATTTCGAGCACCGACTCGAAGTATACTTCGCCTTCACCCACTCCACGAAGATGCCCTTGCGAGGGGCGAGGTCAGCAATGCGAGCTTGGATCTGCCCGAAGAACCAGTGGATCTGGTTCGAGGCGAGGAAGTAATTCACTTCGTACTTCTTGGAGGGTTTCGACCACCGCAAGTCTTCTATGCGAAGAATGTTTACGCGGTGATGTTCGCAGGCGGCAAGGATGCAGGTGGCAATCTGCCGCGTCAGCTCGTCGTGGAGAGCACTAATACTATCCCAAATCTGCTTTACCCTACGGTTCAGCTCAAAAAATTTCTGTTTATGACGGTAATCATTGCCTTTTCTACGGCAAGCGTAACGGTACTCATCCCGCTCACTTTGGCAACGGCGCAGCTCCCGCTGCAGGTTGGTCAAGCGGCGTTTCAAATTTGGGAATTTCCCGTTTTTGTAATCGGGAGGGTTCATCTTGTTCTTCAAGGGTTTAAACCACTCAGTCCGCCGTTCGCCATATTGTTTCTGGTCGTAAAAATACCGTGCGATTTCCTGCCCTGCCTGCCCCCATACCCCCGCGACGAGCTTATCTCTTATCCCGATGCTAAGAGTCGCCCATGTCTTCAGCCCCGGATCTAATCCCGCGATAATTAGGGGATCTTGGATCAGAGTGAGGTCGGATCGTCCGAGGCACTGACTTTTGGGGACTTCCTTCTCAAAGGGGATGGCGAGAATAAGCCCACCACCGCGCTTCTTGAGGAGCGTGGCTTTCTGCGGAGCATAGCCTGTCTGCACGAGCTTCAGGAATCGCTTCGGGGTTCGCAGCTCGAACCACATTGGATTGCGTACCTCCAACCGAAGCTGGAGGCGGATGGGTACGTTCCGCTTTTTAATGTTTTCAAGCCAATTATTCTTTTTATCAAAATTCATTAATTTTTCAATGTACTCGCGAGTCTCTTCCATTTTCTTCTGGTATTTTTCACTTCCTCTCTTGAAGATCTGCTTCCTCAATAAATTATGAATAATTTCCTCAATCGTCACACCTTGCTTGTGACAAGCGAGGATGTATAAATCCTTAAAATCTTCATCATGATACACCCGCGTGTCATCTGCCCCGAACGGGATAGTCTGCTTCTGGAAGTGGGGCAGCTTCAACCACGCCCGCGGTTCGACAAGGAGATTGTTTAAAATTTGTTGCACCGTCGGGGCGAGGCGCGGTTTCAACAGGCTGATGCGGCGGTACTCCAGCTCGGTAACAGCCCGATGCACGAGGTAGGCTTTGAACTCTGCGAGTTCGCCAGCCCCCAGCTTAATTCTACGCGAGCGGAAGTTAAATAGGAGATTTACAATCCGTTCAGGTGTTAATCCTGTCTGCCCTTCCTGTACCGCGTGGGTGGCGAGCGTCGCCACATCTATACTCTTAAATTCTCCCTCAAGAATTTCTTTCGTTTCCTCCCGCCAACTCTTCCGCGCCCGCTCCCAGCTTTTAACATCCAACGTCTTCATACTCAATATATTCCTCTGGAGGATATGGCGGATGGATGCACCAGTTTTGTTTTTAGGTAACGTTTTCCGTGAGGAGTGGAGCGTGCGTTTCACCTGCCACGTCAGCCGCCGTGAGAGGGTACGCAGGTACGCGTCGAGGAACTTGGGCAGGTCACGGGCGAGCCAGTGTGCCAGCTCATACGCGAGGTGCGGGGGATTCGGTTGTGAATTGAAAGTGGTAGCGACTACTTGCCCATACTTCGTTCGGAATCCCCGCTTCACGAGGTTCCGCATCCAGCGTAAGACATTTCCGAGATACACGCGGGAGACTTGCCCTTTCGTTAGCTTCATCCCAAGTTGAGGGAGGGTGGAGTAGACTGCGCTAAAAATTACATTCTGGGGGAATTTCGAGTCAAAAATCAGGGTTGCATCGGGGAGTGATTGTAATGTATCTATGAAGTGGTGCAGGAGATGGAGTCGTGTTTTATAATCCCGCAAAGCGAAGTAAGCGGGTTGCGCGGCGCACCGCCATGCCCGCTCCTTCAATTGGAATGATTGGGTGTCCCGCCATTGCCAGAGGGCATCCATTGATGGTGTCTTGCGTGTTATATCGTAGAAGTCCTTCGCCGCTTTACCCCCTTTCCGCTTAAACACGTTATCATGGAGCGATGCCCCTGCCCGAATAAGGTGGTTGGTGACTATCTCAAAGCGTGAAAAGGTCTGGGGAGTGACGGTGTTCCCTTCGTCGCAGGGTTCCAGCCCAAAAATCTTAGTGATGGTAATGGTGTGCGTAGATGGGAGAGTCATATCCTGTACCTGATCTTTTTTTCCCATACCCGTTTTCTTAACCGCCTGTAGTGGAGTGTGAAAGGATTGCTCCGTTGCGGAGGATGTTAAGATTAGTTTAGAAGTATCAGAAATATCCTTTGTAATCTGATCCCTAATTCCTTTATTAAACTCCACTTTTGGAGGATTGATTCCTGCGTAGCACCAAGAACGGAATTCCTGTTCAGTTGGCTTATCAGTTGCCTTAAGAGATTCACTCTCACATACGCCAATCTCTTCGAGTACTTCTGGAGTTACGGGTTTGATATAAAGCACGCTTTTTGGATTTAAGGATTTAGATCCCATACATTTTTGAAAGTCTTCGTGTGTATCAGTTTCATCAATACAATCCCCCATGATTTCGAAGATTTTTGAATGGGGGCGTTTTATAAACCCAACCTCACATTTAGGTTGAAGTTCATCTTTTGCGGCTTGCGAAATCGGGAGGTCTTCAATAAATTTTTCACAATACCTCTTGGTTAATTCTTCCTTCTTCTTCTCAGCTTTCGCTTTCCAGATAGTCATTATATCAAAATCCCCGACATTTCCAAACTTATCTTAAATTTAAGACTCAATTTTTAAATATTATTGTTCTAATTTAAACCACCTATTAAACATTTTGGCGAAAAATATGTAACCTACGGTCTAATAAGCACTGTCTTTGTAATTTATTAACACTAATTTCTAGCTTAGGGATAGAAAAAAAGCTTGTACACAAAAATTTCTTAAGAATAGTAAATTTTAGCTTAGCAATATTGAGATCCAACCAAAAAATATAGACCTCTTCGTTAAAAGTTTACAACTTCCTTTGTTAGAAGTTTACAATAGCGGTTGTTAAAAATTTACAAACTCTTTAGTTAAAAGTTCACAAATTGTAGAAGTCGACATTTATATGAGAAAAGCCGAATTAATATTATATTCACTTACTCTTTGAATTAGGAAATGGTAAGAGTATGGGGAACTCTAGTAAGGGCATTGTCTTCATTTTAATTGTATCGTTATTATCAATATCATTTATTCTTTTTGCTCAACAAAATCTCCCTAAATTTGCTAAGAATTCCGGAAACACTCCAATATCGAAATTTGATTTGCCGATTCATATAAATGGAAATCTGGAACTCTCAAACTTCTCTACCCAAGGCAATGGCAGTCAATCCAACCCCTATGTAATTGAAAATAAAAGAATTAATGGCACCCCCCTTGAATGTATCTGGATTTCAAATACAACCGCTTTCTTCATCTTAAGAAATTGCATCCTATTGAATGGACGAATGGGTATTTCTTTATCTAATGTCTCGAATGGGTATTTAATCAATAATACGATTATCTCCAATGACCAACGAGGCATCTCGCTCTCCAATTCTTCCTATTGTAGAATTGCAAATAATACTGTTGAAAGCAATGGTTACAACCTCGAACTCTTCTCTTGTAAGAACGTTATAATTTTCAATAACACAATCTTAGATAGCTGCTTGAATATTTACGTGTACCATTCCCTAAACACCTCTATAATTCAAAATACTCTTAAAAATTCGCAGTATGATATTGATTTATACTATTCAAAAACATGTACTTTCTCAAAAAATATCATGTATGGGGGGGGATTACACATGGAGGGGAACTTAACTCATTTATCCTCGCACGATGCGGATTTAAACAATTTTTTAAATGGACGACCAATGTATTATTATAGTAATAAGACTAACTTGACCCCCGCCAATTTCACTAACGCCTCGCAAATTATCTTGGTTAATTGTAACAATTCCAAGATCACCAATGCTAATATTTACAATGTTTCCTCAGGAGTCGCATTGTATTACTCTCATAACAATACCATTAGCCATGTCACTGCCACTTCCAATGATCAAGGTATCTACCTGGAGCATTCTACCAACAATACTCTCGCGAATAACACTGCAAATTGTAATGAAATTGGCATCTCCGTATGGAAATCACTTAATAATACAATATTCAATAATTCTGCTTCCTATAATAAAAATTATGGGATAGGGCGGGGTATTGAACTAAGGGGATCCCATTATAATACGATATCCAATAATACAGTCAAATACAACTCTTATGGGCTATGTTTAGAGGCCTCTTACAACAATACAATAGCCCATAATACCGCTAGTTCCAATTATCGTGGGCTTTATTTGCATAGTTCGGCAAATAATTCTGTGCTCTGTAATATTGCGACCAATAATAGCGATTCTGGTATTTGGCTAGACTATTCTTATTTTAATACGCTGTTTAATAATTCCGCTGATCACAACAAGTACGGAATTATTTTAGGTTATAGCTCTCCATCTATACTGTGTTTAGCATGGCCTCTTGGGACGGTAGTTTTTACAGGTGAATCTAATAATAATACGCTCTTTAATAATACCTGTAATTACAATGAGTTCGGTATTTCTTTATTTTATTCTTCTAATAATTCCCTTTCTTCTAATATTGCAAATTATAACGTTTATGGAATTGTCCTAGGTTATTTGTCGCCACAATATGCATTCCTAGGAACATGGGTCTTTCACGGTGCAGCTGAAAATAATGTAATCTCCAATCATACTATCAAATCCAATACATGTGGTATTTCCTTATCCTACTCCGCATACAATTCCCTACTTTTCAATAATATTAGCAACAACGAAGACTATGGTATTCTATTAAACCACTCCAATTATAATTCCATTAAATCGAATATTTTATATGGCAATGCGCAGTGTATTCGGGAAATCCAGTGCGTCGGGAATATTATTGCTTCCAATGATTGCCAAAACCGACCTTCTCCAATCCCGGGATTTCCTCCGTTTCTTCTCTTACTAATTCTCCTCTCAATTGTCTTACTATATCTTAGCCAAAACACAGAGAGCCTATTCCCAAAAGAAGAATCCAAATAATGAAGTTTTTTTCTTTTAAGTACTCAAAATCATAGAAGACTTGCAAGCCAATCTAAAAATTCTTATATCTTTGTTTGGCAATTCCATTAATTATTTACTTTCTATTATTTGATGTTTTATATCTTCCCGGTTTATTTCATGGACATATATAACATCTCTTCCCGGTTTATTTCATGGACATATATAACATTTCTCCAAATCTGTAAATACCTTCTGAATGCTCGATTGAAAGAAGAGGATCTTGACCAAGTCCACTGACTGGAACTGGTACTGAAAGGTTTTCTCGATTTTGGGAAGTGAATCGGTTTCAATAGTGTTCAATTTTTCTAATATATCACTGATTTGAGCAAGCCACCGCCTTAATTTATGAAGCTTTTTCTGGTGTTGCTTTGGACAAACCTGAATATCCTCTTGTAATTTCTTCTCTAGTACTTCTATATCCTCAAACACCCCTGAGATGTCCCACTTCAATTTCCCCGCGATAAACCGAGCTGAGATAGTAGTAACCTCCTTATAAGTTGTGATGATAATTAGTGCCAATTAATCCTATAAACTAGATATCCTCCTCAAGCGGAACGCCCTCGAATTTTTACTTATTAATTCTCTCTCTATTATTTTTTATTCTTTCTAAACTCTACCAGATACCAAATAATAACAATAATTACTTGGTGAATTATCAAGAAGATTCCGACGATCCAAAAATTAGGGACTAGCTCGGAAGGGACCGAACTCGGACCAACGGTCATTTCCACGGCCCCTGATGCAAAAAATACCCCGATAAGGCTGCCTAAGAATCCATGAATTACACCAATGGCAATTAAATTTCGGTTGCTGTCCTTCATATATAACCATGAAATGACCACCCCCAAGACAGTCGTAAAAATGAGTAAATACCATGCGGGTACATGGATTAACCCAAAATATGAACCGCTAATCATAGAAACCACTAACCTTTTCTTCCATAATTTTGGCTTTGCTTCAGGATTGGATCTGGTCGCAGGGCTGAAGGCTTTCCGAAAGCGTGTTCCAAAGTATGAAGCGAATAGGATCTGCTGTAGTGCGCCCCAAAATATGTAGGCAAAGAAATTTAGTAAAAAATTTAGTAAATCGAAATTTAAGAGAACAGTCAGAGAGGATACCGTAAGAGAGTAAAGAAATAGAAGGGTACCCAAGATTGCAATTACAATTAACGATACCTTGAGAGCTTTTAGAAAATTATCATATCTTATAATAAAAAGCGCAAAAATGAACCCAACCAATCCCCCTATAGAGATGATAAGTAGTGTTCCGGGTAATGAGGATTGAAATTGCCTTGCTTGCACGGGATCAATGTCTAGGAAATTATCAACAAGTTCAATCCAAAGAAAATTAATTGCGAGGACTGTTAATGTTATGAGAGTAATAACCACTACTAGTGCAATTATTCTATTTTTCGTAGCTCCCTTCCTAATTTTATTTAGAATATAACGAGGACTTCCTAATCCCCAGCTACTCGAGGTATCCTTATGAATAATGGGGGAAATCAGCAAATAAAGAGCAAGAACGCCAATCAATATGAATGCAATTGTTGTATCCTTTCCTTGCAGTTCCAGAGGGAACCAAAGACCCCACATTAGAAGTTGTAAAGCACTCATCATTATAACGGGTTCTAAGAAGTTCCACAGCCGCCCTTTAGCCTCTCGTTCCCATTCGCCAGAAGGATTTTGAATTCTCTTAATCGGAGGTTTTTCATTATTTGATTTTTCGACGTTCAATATACCACTTTATCAAAATTCATGCAGGATTATATACTTCAAATGCCGAAGGGATTTATTAAAATTGCTAAAATTTGCTAAAATCGACCTGAAAATTCTAAACAATAATTTTTTGTGAGCAAATATCCTAATAAAAGATCACGCATTTCATATTTCATTAGAATTGTAAGAAAGTAAAGGAGGTAGATCCCCTTTGAACTCAAAAGATGACAATAAAGTTGAGGTAGAGCTCCACTGGAAGAGTGGGTTACGGATTGAATCCGAAATTAGACAATTTACGCCAATAATGATGGATGATAGAAAAAAAGGAAATGATTCCGCTCCAAATCCAGTGGAAATGTTCTTGTCATCTGTAGGTTCATGTTTAGCCATGTCATTCATTTATTGCCTTTCCCTGTCAGGAGTCAATCTAGATCCAAAGGATTTTAATGTAAAAGTGTCGGGGGTTTTAGGTCGGGTTAATGAGAGATTACGCCTAATAAACGTTAAAACAGAATTTAAAATTGAAAAATCAGCTGATAGGGTAAAAATCGAAAAGTGTTTTGAGAAATTTCAGCCGTTTTGCATTCTATCCGAATCTATTCAAATGGGAATACCCTTTGCATACAATTTAAAAATAGGGGAAAAAGAGAGTTAGGGACTTCCGATGGGCCACATTGCAGGTCGTTTATGAACTTCGCCCTTGTTGGAGGCATCCATGAGATCACGTAAATCGAGGCCACACGTTAAATTCCCGATGATCCACCCGTTCCCGGCCCAAATGGAGGCCATCATATCCAAATCACCCATGATCACGCGAACGAAATCGTAATATTTCATGTGTATGATTAAATCCGGTTCAGTATCTGGAATTCCAGGTTTGAGATCAGTGGGGTTGATCATGATGCGGACGTACTCGACCTCATCGCGTCTAGGATGTTCGATTTCGATCAGTATGAGTCGGTGAACGATTTTTTGGGCGATTTCAAGCGACACTGGGTTTCCTACCATCGATCCAATCATCATGTCGTGGAATAGTTCAAAGACGGTGGGTTCCTCTTCGCGCCCAGGGAGGATCCAATCGAGTTCGTGCCACCATCCATGGGGGAGTTCTTTATACGCGTATACTTCTATTTCGACTGGTTCGGTTTCGTTATTTTCTCTTTCGCACAAAGGTTCCACCTCTTAATGAGAGGGAACGATTAAATCACGTTCTCCAGCAGGCATGAATTGGCGTAGGGCTGCTTTGGCGATAGCTAAGCGTGGTTCTCGAAAATCGAACTTGAGATCTCTGTCAGCAAATGCAACTTTCACGACGGGGTTACAGACATAAGCTCGTCCACGTCCTATTGAGGCAGATAGGCACGCGGCAATCGATCCAGCGCCGTGGCCTGCGGTATATGAAGTGTATGGACTGTTGCAGCCGCGAAATTCGATCAAACCGCCCTCTTCCATCCGGAATGCGCAGGAATACGCTAAACCTAAATGGTCTTGCACCTCTTGCCCAGCCCAGCCGGTCCGAACCCAGCCTTCCTTCATGAGCATACCAATTGCGTAATTCAAGCACATCTGCCCGACCATGGGACTTCCAGTGAGCATGGCAGCAGCGGATCCGGCTAAGGCCCCCACGAGGGAGATGCGATGGGCACCGCCCCAATGATACTCCATGAGGGAAGGATACTTTTCGTAGGTCTCCATCGCGGCCTGGATCATCATGTCTGTGATAAACTTGATGCGAGGCCATTTCGGAGGAACGGTGGCTACGCGACTCATTGAAGCATGCTGGATTTCAGAGAAATTGTCCATGAGGTCATCGGTTACGTTCCCGCAATACGCACCTGCTGCGACACCAGTGGAAAATCCAAGGCCGCCACTCATGTAGAAGCCATACCATATCAGGCTAGTCATTGTTGCCAGGATGGCGCCTGCCTGACCCATTCCGCTCATAAACCGGCGTCCCTCTTTTAAATTATCAGCGATGATTTTATAGTAGGGCTCCGCAGGGAGGGTGTTATCACATTGCTGGATATCAGCGTAGTAACCAAACGGTATACCTCCAGGTTCATTCTGGGATCTCGCCCGGCTGTACCATGTACGCTCTCCAATCTGTATGACTTGTGCAGATTTCGCCGCATAGGCAATGTCTGAAATAACGCTTTCCCCGGTTAGACGGTAAGCCGAGATGAATGCCATGGAAGATTGCATGGCTGCCCAACGGTAGGTCACGCCCCCATCGGCCATCCGGATTGCAATGGTAGGAGCTCGCACGACCAAATAAATGGTATCACCAATGTCATGTTTTAAAAGCTCTGCTTTCGTGGGATGGAATCCAGCTTTGTCAATATCGATGACAAACCGCCTATCGATCATGTCAGCGACATCATCATTGCCAGTAATGATTTTACAGTAGGCATCAGAGGTTAGTCCAGGATGTATTTCTGCCATGTGTTCCTGCGCAACTGCGCCACCTGCAATCGTGTGTTGAACGGTTTCCAGGTAGAGATTGATGGTTTCAGGGGTGATTTCTTTGCCTGCCCGAACTTGAAGGACTTTGTGGGTCGTATCGAGATTGATGATGACTGTTCGCTTTATATCGTCCAGCATTTGTTGTATCGCGGCGTTATTAACGTGGTGAAGGTCATCGTAATCGACAATGACATCAGTGCCGGAAATTATATATGGCTCAAGGGCTCTTTGACCGAGTGGGATTCCGACAGCACGGTTGTACGCAGGAATTCCGCGTTCCTTGGCAATTTTTCGACCCCATTCAAAGAATTCTTCCTTGCGTCTTTTTTGATGGAAGCCTCCTCGTTTATACATTAAAGGGTCTACGTTTGACATGGGATGAAGGCCAAATGTCTTTTGCATCGTTTTATAAATCAAGCGTTCTTTTTCCGTGGGAAGGAACTTCTGTACTAATTTCCCCAATTCATATGAATATTCACTCTCTTTTGCACGACGATCTTTATCACTCATTTTATCACATTCCTTTAATTAAATCTGGTTTAAAACCTCCTAAAATTCGGAAGTGTGTAGCACGTGTAATAATCAATAAAATTTCAGTACGTGATTTGTAAGGGGTGAGATTCCATCGATAGGTCACGTCCATGGTATCTAATTCCTCCTCGGTAAGTGGACGCCCAACAGGAATGGGTTCATCTAACATTTGCGCGTGCATGTTCTTGATGTAAACGACTTCTTTTAAGTCCTTATCATAGACGTAACGTCGTCTCGCATCGAACATTAACCCATCCTGATCCAGTCGCAGGGCATGTCCATGGACTGTTAGGCCCTTCAGGGCGGTGCGTGCGGGGTCAAACACCTCGGTCTCAATGAGCATTCGGGTTGCTGCTTCCACGTCCCGTTCACGCATTTCAAGAATCTCACGTCCAGAGTAAATAACAGTATCCACACCCCGGAGGCGATTGAAATACATCCGGGCGCGCAGCCAAGGGGCAATGACCGGG
>JABXJT010000095.1 GCA_013375455.1 Candidatus Helarchaeota archaeon
AGCAGGGGCGCGTGGGGTAGGAGCAGGGGCGCGTGGGGTAGGAGCAGGGGCGCGTGGGGTAGGAGCAGGGGCTGGTATAGGAGGTCTAACGGAAATTTCTTCGATGCGTTTGTCGCGTTCTTTAACTTTTTCAAGAAGGTCCATTGATTCTTCCCTTTTTTCCTTTAGATCCTCCGAAATGCGCTCGATTAAATTATTTTTTTCGTTAATAATGTCGTTAAGGTCTGTAATTTCCTTATTTTTTTCTTCGATAATATTATTAAGATTGTCTATTACTCGATTCTTCTCATCTAATGTGTCTGACATAGCTCCGCCGCGATCTGAGGAACTTTTCAAACGATCTTCGGCAAGTGTTAAGGATTGAGTTTTATCTTGTAGCTGATTTGTTAGAGTTTCAATTTTTAATTCGGATTCTTTCGTGATGCTTTGAATTTTAGACATTAATTCTTCTTTCTCACGTTGAATTTTTTCCATCTCGGCGTCTAGACCAGTAACTTTTTCGGTTTGGGCTTGCTCTTCAAGCTCTTTAATTCTTGACTTTGCTTCATTTAATGCAGCTTTTAAATTTATTGCAGTATTATCAGACTCCGCTAATTCTTGTTCCATCGCTTCGATTTTATCTTTGTTGTCCAATAATAACTGTCCTACGACTTTCCAATCTTTCTCCGGATCTTTTTCGACTTTCTTCCAATCAATCACCATAGGAAACGCCTCTAATTTCTCAGCTTTTCTCAGTTTTTTAAATAAATCGCTAGGTAAACCGTTAGTTTATTAGCGGTTTACTTAAAAAACTAAATCATATATATTTGTTTATTAACGGTTTACTTAGAAGATTAAATCATATATATTTGTATTTTTGTTTTAAATCGACAAAAGAGGAGGAACTAATTTAAACAATGATAATAAAAAACGGGGGATTATTTTTCAAGCGCCTGTTTCGTGCAATAAAAAAAAAATAAGGGGGAAAGACTATAGTTCAAGAGCGCGTCTACCAAGGATTTTGTTACAATTCGGACAAGGAGCGTTGTAGCCTTTTTTAAGGTTCTTCACCGTTTTTTCTGGAAGCGGGAAATCACAGAAAGGACATAAAAAGCCGGTAGGTTCAATGCCCGGTTTTGCTCCTGGGGCTGCTGGGGCTGGCGCCGGAGTTGGTGCTCTGGCAGGGGCTGGCGCCGGAGTTGGTGCTCTGGCAGGGGCTGGCGCGGGAGTTGGTACGGCCGCGGCAGCTGCAGCTTTTTGGGCTGCCGCTTCACATTGGGTAATTTTTGTGCTAATTTCTTGGAGTTTTGCACTATCATTTATCTTAGTAGCCAATTGCCGTGCTTGTACAAATTTTTGTATTGCCTCATCAAATTTTTGTTCTGACAAGAGAATGTCAGCTTTACTCATAAATTCAGCCAAGCTTCTCCCGAAAATAGCATTTTGAACTTCTTTTATTCGTGATTCAGCTTTATTAATAGATTCTGCATCGTTAACAGATTGTCCTAGTTTGACAACTTCTCTATAATAACTGAGAGCTGTTTCAAGATTTTGACTTTGAAAGTTGCTCTCGGCATTTTGGAGTGTTGCGCTTATTTTAACCTCTGTATCACATACCTTGATTTTTTGTTGTAATTCGTTAATGAGGGGCTGGTTTGCTATCTGATTGGCGAGATTTAAGGCATTTTTATATGATCCGGCAGCTGAACCGTAGTCTTTAGATTGTAATTGTGCATTAGCCGAAGTCATAATTTCTTGGATTTGTTTCATAGCAGGACCGTATCTACACTCTTGAATCTTTTGCTCGAAAAAGCGCTGGGCATCTGCATCACCTAATTGGCTTGCAATAACTGCAGCTTCCCTGTAGTATTGTTCGGCTTCTTCAAATCTATCGATTTTAAATTGTTTTTCAGCTTTAGAAGAGGCTTCTTTGAGTTTATTTTTCAGTGGAACCGATTCACAATCGCTGACTTTTTGCTCCAGTAAGGTAATAATCTCTTGCTCCCCAAGCTTCCTCTCTAGTTCTAAGGCTTGGACATAATTCTGCTTCGCTTCATCGTATCTTTCTTCCTTGAATAATTGATCACCTGTATTGATAAAACCTTCAATCTTGTCTGTTACGATTAGTTCCGCGCATTTCCGGATTCGCGTATTAATACTTTTTAGCATTTCAGAATCATTGATTTTCTTTGCAAGATCAATTGCAATTTTATACTCCTTGATAGCATCATCGTAGGATTTTTGCCTGAAATAATCGTCAGCACTTTTCATAATTCCTTGAATTTTTATTTTTCTGAAATTCAGCATGCTAGCTTCAGCTTTTCCTTCTAATTGTTTGGCATATCCCGTATCATCTAATAAAGAAGCCTTCTGTGCAGCCTGCCGGTATTGTGAAGCAGCAAGATCGTAATTTTTTGCTTGTGCGCTCTGGTCGGCTTGTGAAACTAATTCTGTTAACTCTCTCTTTGTTTGAACAGATATAGGTTCCTCTGATACGGGTGTGACGGCTACAGGTGCTTTGAAACCCTTAAGTATCTTCAAACATTTAGGACAAAAAGTGTTACTTCCACGTTGAAGAACCTTGAGGCGTGGTTCCGGTATGGCAGCTTTACAAAAGGGACAGCGACCTTCCATCAAATCGGACGGAACTTCTTCCACCACTGCAGGGGGAGCTACTGCCTTTGCAGGAGCGGAAGGAGCTGTAATTTCGACGCCTGCGGGTTTAACTGCAGCTTTCACTTCGGTAGCTGCTGCAGGTATTGCAGGAATCGGTGCTGCAACGGGGGGTTTCATTTCAATAGCTGGGGGTTTCACTTCCATCTTAGGCATTTTCATTTCTAATGGTTGATAAAGCGACACTTTACTAAAAAAATCAGGTGTATTTACAAGCCTGAACATCAGAAATTCAAAAATTTCAGCATCGGTCCTACAGATCTCTGCAAAGTCGCGCGGCCATAATCCGACTATATGGTATCCACCACTTTCCATTCTTCTGAATAAGACCCCGAAATCTAAGTTTTCCTTGAGAGATTTAGCGACAATAAATACGAATTGACCCCCTAAATCTTGACCAGAAGGTAGTCTCACATCTCTTAGGGTTTCATTGAGATGGTAATATCGTTTCTCTTGAATTAATCGTCCAACGTCAAAAATAAAACGTTCAGAGAAGATAACCTCTCCAAGTATTCTCTCTGCAGCGAAAAACGACAGCGAAACATCAGTTTCTGGATCGGCTTCGCTTGCAAATTTTACGTTTAGCATGGTTCTCTCCTTTCGGGTAAGTTATTAAAATTCAGATACAATTAATTTTTATCTTTAATACTGACCTTTAAAAAATTTAACGACTACATTTAAATTTGTTCTTCATATAAGAAGGTGTTTATTCAGAAACAACTATGGAATCTAGTACATCTGAAAGCTTAGGACGTTTGGGTTTTTCGTCTGGATCAACAGATCCGACAATTTTGATTTCTGGTGTATTTTCGTCGAACCTATGAGAAGACCCGCGAACTTGAGTTCGAGGGGCTGCCATCGTGTATTTACTTAGATTGCTAACAATCTCCTGGCTTAGTGTTTTGATACTACTTGAGATGAACTGTTTTAATTCGGTGACTAATGTAGAAGTATCAAAAGATACTCTTTTGGAAGCTTTATTTGCGGGAATTGCTTGGGAGCCTATACTCTCTAAAACAACATTTTTGATATTCGATAGAAGTTGGCTCTCCGAAGTTATTGGTGAGGGGGGTTCAATGGGAATTTCCTTCTCTAATAGGGCTTTCGATTCATATTTTTTCAGGTATAAATCAAAAAGATATAATACTTGGTTAAATGCGAAATTATCAGTTATTTTCAGGTCGTCCAAGAGTTCTTTCGCATCCCCAAAAAAGACAGGTAGATCCTTAGTTACCCCTGAAAGAACATTTTCGCAGAACTCTTTAAGCGTGATGATTCGCTTAGATTGGACGCTCTGCTCAATGACATCAGAACTTTTTAAATAGATTTTTGATTCTAATTTATCAAAGCGCCTGAGAAACTCCGATGCCTTGGATATTTCATCACCCAACAAATAATCAAGAAAGATGGATGAATATTCCAAGGCGGCAGCCCAAGAATTCAGCAAATTACTTATTGTCAAACGTATTTCAATCGCACGATCAAAGTTTTTTGCATCTTCATAGATTTTTGCAACATACTGAAGTGAAATTATTATGAAGTAACGACGAAGGGGATCGTTAATTTCAATTTTAAAATGGACAACAAGGTCCGTTAAAATTTGGATCATTTCGTGTTGATAATCTTCACAAACTTGTTTGTCACCAATATTGCTTAGAATTGTGAAATTTTTTTCATAAAATTCCAAGCCTTTTAAGAATGTATCTCTATCGTTTGATTCTATCCCCCTCAGGATAGTTTCTTTCATTTCATTTTGCATGGTTTTAATTAATTCCAGATAATTGGTTTGTGGCGTGGAAAAATCCTGTAAATCCTCCAAATTATTGAGTTCTTTTAATAAGTTGCCTGCGGTTTTCTCAATCTCGTCTAATTCGTTGAGTTTCTCATTCCTTTTGTCCATTACTTTTCATCATCAAATTCTTAAATATAAAAGTAAAATAGAATCTATATCATTCTAAATGTGAGTTACGATACATCACTTATTTATTTGAGTATAATTAAAATTTGTAAGCAGATTGAGAGAAACTTAATTTATATTGGTGATCAAAGGGAAGGCGATTCTAATGTCAATTATTCAAAAAATACTATTCTGCGGGATAGATAATGCGGGTAAAACCTCTATTCTTCATGTTTTGAAAAAAAATTATAGTTTTTTAAATAAATTGAAGCCAACAAAAGGTATTGAACGTAGTAGATCTAAAATTTTAGATATTGATTTCGTATTATGGGATTTGGGAGGACAAGAACAGTATATTACGGAATATTTTGATCGAAAGGGATTTATTTTTACTGACTTGAGCGTCTTGTTCTTTGTAATTGATATACAAGATGAGCCGCGCTTTGATAAAGTTCTTATCTACTTCGAAAATATCATCTCTGTTTTAAACGAATTTAATCAATCCCCCAATATCATAATATTTTTACATAAAGTGGACCCAGATATTGAACATACGGAAAATGTGAGATTATTTACACAAGATCTTTATAAAAAAATTCGGAAATCAGCCAGTGGATTCAGTATTGCTTTTTTTCAAACTTCAATTTTTAAAAGATGGTCTATCATTGAAGCCTTTTCTTATGGAATTCGGACTTTATCTGAAGACCAAGTTAATTTATTATCTGATTATTTAGAGAGTTGGGGCGAATATTTCGGAGCAAATGCGGTTCTAATGTTAAGTGCAGATGACATCGTAATTGGAGAGTATTCGACTGATGATTTCAGTGTGAAGAATTTAAAGAAATATCTGGATGAACTTCGGAATATCTATTCCGTGTCGGAAAAACCAGTCATCTTGCGGATGAATGGAGATTTATTAACACTTAATCCATTAAACATAGGAAAATTTACACTTTATTTATTAAAATATACAAATAATCCTAAAATTACTGAAAAACATTTCACTCAGCCAATTCCAATAGAAAATCAAGATGATCTTGAAAATATTTTACTAAACTTCTTTCAAAAAGTATGAAATAAGTAATTTATGGATTATTAATAACAAAAGTTTTTAAATTCTGATAGCCGAAGAGAGAAAAAAACATAAAAGGTATAAAGAGTAAAAAAAGTTAAAAAGAGAAAAGCAAGGAAAAAAAGACATAAAAGATAAAAATTTAGCAAACAAAGGCAAAAAAAGAAAAGAACGGTGAGAAAATAGAGAAAAAAATAAAAGGAGAGAAAATGAAAAGAAAGGAGAGAAAATGAATATGATGACTATCAAAAAGTTTCACGAAAAAATTTATTCGCTTCTTGTTCCTGACTTAATTCGACCGAAGAAAATTAAAGAATTGAAAGATATGGACATTAATATCATAAAGGGCATTGAAGAATACGCTGATCTAATAAAAAGTAAATTAAAAGTAAAAAAAATCAAGGATATGGCTAAACTAAAGCAAGACAAAGCGGTAGAGTTTGCTGAAAAAAGCGACATGGATCCCTCATTATTGGAAGAATGGATGACAATCTCTAAATTAATAGTCCGGGCGGAGAAATATCGAGGTGAAATCGCTAAAAAAGTAATGCTTCTGGGAATAGATAATGCAGGTAAAACGGCTATTTCTAAGACACTTACTATCAAATACCGTGGAAATCTCCAACAATTCGGGCAAATGTTGAAAGACCTTTTACCCACAAAAGGTGCAGTTCAAGATCGGTTAAAAGTGTCCAATGTTAATGTTATGCTTTGGGATTTAGGTGGCCAGCAGCAATACAGAAGAGTTTATCTTCAAGAACCAGAACGATTTTTCTTTGATACTAGTGCTGTAATGTATGTAATTGACATACAAGATGAGGAACGATTTGACGAATCAATGGATTATTTAGAACGTGTCGTAAAGATCTTTCACTTTCTAAAAGAAAATCCATATTTCATGAGCCTTTTCCACAAGTACGACCCCGAGCTTGAAATGATACCGAAATATCAAGTATTCATAAAAGATTTAACAAAACGAGTCTCAAAAGTTCTAAGCGATGCGAACATTACTTTTCAACTAAGAAACTCTTCCGTATACAACGATTTAACGGTATTTAATTCATTTACAGAGTTAATTCGCATTTTCGCAAATGTCGACGTTCAAGCTACAATCAATCAAATCCTTGAAAAGCATGCAAGGGTAAATGGGTTGGATAACTTAGTTCTCTTTGATTTATCAGGGGTACGGGTTGGAGAATTCGTCCAAAGCGATGAAATTCGGGATTTGATCAATGCCTTAACTATTCAAAACCTGCAAATGCTTGTAATGGAAGATGAACAAGTCGTTGTTGAGTTCGATGGCCAATACTTTAGCGCAGTACCCATATACCTCGAAGGAAAAACAATTATCTTATCTAGTATTCATGGAGATCCATCAGTTCAGGAAAAATTATTGCACGAAACTCCAACTGAACTCGAACCGTGGCTTGAAAGTCTAATGGAATAAGATCAATTCATTGGAGCATCCAACTCTATGCAAACCTTTATTGATATCCTTTTTTTATTAAGTTTCATAGTTTGGATTGTTATAGGATACGGCATATACCGTAAATTTTACACGTCAATAGAAGAAATAATGGCAACCACTGAAATCAAAAAAAGCAGGGCGATGCAATATCGCGCAGAACATCTCGTTAGCTCCTTGAAAAATAGTATCTTTTTCAGCATTTTTTTGAGCTTAGGAGTCAATTTTATCGGTCTACTGATTTATTCTTGGATTTACACAGATTTCCCTTCCTTTTCTTATACTTTTTTTTTATTTAGTAGCCTTATTGTTCTCATTGCATACCCGCTTGGGGAATTACACTATCTTTGCGAAAAAGAGCACCAAGCTGAAACTCCTTACCACAAGGCGTTACGGTCCATAATTCGAAAGCTTGTTGGAAAAGTAAAGGGTAAGACAGAAGCTGTGCTCGTGTTTAGTTTAATATTTTATTTGGTTCCGATTTTACTCTTAAAATATGGTTTAAACTTCGAATTTTTATTTTCTATTTTCATTGTTTTTCTGATATATCCCATATTAACTGTAGCATATTTTATTGCATATGGTATTTTTAAATTATTTTCACCTGTACTATTTCTTCACAATCTGAAAAACATCCGTTTATATCTGGGACTGACTTATACTGGATTGATCATCCTGTTTATACTTGGTTTGTTTTTAAATAACACCTACTTCATTATAATTTCAATAATTTCACTCTTGTCTTTTGTTTTGGTCCTTACGTATGGATTTATCAAGGATTTAAAATATCGACCCATTGAATTAGCCCATATCATCGATGATGTGGCGCGTCCATTTGAGTGGGTTCACGGTTCTTTCCTCATTCTAGGATTTGGATTGCTGACATTTCTCACCCTGCATGTTTTTGTTGGACCGATTTCTGTTGGACTGATGTTTGTGCCAATCGTCATGAAAGACTTAATAACATACATCATAATGGGTGTGAGTTTTCTCATTCCCCTTTTCCTTCTCATTATCATAATAAGCAAATCGAAATATTATACCCGCGCGCTTGTAGTAGCACTTACCAAAGATTCTATGAAATTAAACGCCGCGATTAAATCCAAGTACATCCATGATAAAACTCTAATCGAAACGATTGAAAAAAGTGTGAATCAAAACTATATACGACCTGAATATACTCCAAAATTATATCGCTTATTGAATAATGAGGATACACACATAAGAAGAAAGGCAATTATACTCCTCAGGAAAATTACGGAGGATGATCGATTCAAATCTGTTAGCATCGCTCCAAATTTGCTTAATTTTCTAAAAAATGATAAAATATGGACTGTTAGGCTCGAGGCGACAGAATCCCTTACAAATATGATGAAAATCCTCCCAAAAGTGGAAGTAAAGAAAATATTCGATTTTCTATCCGAATTGGAGCCTGATAAAAATCGATATGTCCGGTGGGGGATCATCAGACTTTTCAATAGCATTGCTTTAGCGAGAGAGGATACTATTCATAATGTCATGAAGTTCTTGTACAAAGGGCTTGAAGACGATGAATGGAGCGTTAGGAAGGGGACTGTTGAATCTTTTAACGAGTTGGTTGATGGTTTCCCAGATTTAACTGTTGATTTATTGGCAAGTTCACTTAAATTATTGACCGACGAGGATACTGATATAGTTAAAGAAGTTTTCAATTTAATTCAGAAAACCACGGGAACAAGCGTGACTCAAGATAACCTTCAACTACTTGAGAACCAAATTAGTGAAAAGATCGGAGCAGAACGTGAATTCAATGTCAATAATTTGGCAAATGCGATTGAAAAGATCGTGGAGGAGAAAAAGCCGCCAAAATTTGTTTTCAAACGGAGTCAATTAAGAACATAAGATAAGGCTTTTTACCTTGATTGAAAGCCACTTCCTTTAGGGAGTGGATGGATTAAAATACAGTATCTCTCAGCTTTGCTACTCATAATACTTTCCGGTATCTCTCTTACTTATATAGAACCAACTCCAATAATAATTTAAGATAATTATACTACCGTAGGGACTACGGGAAGTCACGCCTCTGGAGATCGTGTAAGCCCTGCTCTCGCGGGCAGTGGTCAAGGAAGGAGGAATCCATCTGCCTTTAGGCAGTGGTAGTTCAAATCTCCAAGAATTTACCAAAAACTTGCGGTGTAACCCTTCGAATAGTGATGTTGTCCACTAAATTAGTTAGAACGATAATTCGTATCAAAAATTTCTCTTTATCCACGTCAGACGCTTCGATTATGTGGTATTTTTCATCATTGGTTTTCAAAGATAATCGATAGGCCTCTGGCACGCGTTCAACGCGCAGGGAGACGTTTTCTGGGACTTTAATAACGAGATTCCCTAATTCTGGGTTATAACAAAAGAAATTAGTGAATTCAATTGGCTTCTTTCCATCTAATTCCTGTTGGTCGCGAGAAATATGTAAAAGGTCCATCCAGCCTCTAAGTTGATGTGGTAAATTTGTTCCGGGTATCCATTTTTTATCAACTTTAAACGGTAGTGGTTCTTTCACGATCTCGTTGATTCTACTAATTTGTGCAATCCTTGCTTTATAAAGAGCGATATCTTCCTCGCTTTTAAGGGTATAAGCTAAATCCAATATTTTTTTTAATTGAGAAGCCAAGGGCGCATTAACATAAGAGCCGATAGCATAATAACAGCGCTTCATTTTCGAGAAAATGGAGTTAGCCATATTAATACGTTTCAAACTTATTGCGATTTCAAAGGCTTCGTTATATAGATGAATAGCAACGTCGGGGCGTCCCATCATGTAAAAATTGTCGCCAAACTCATTCATTACTAATAGAGATTCTTGTTCGTCTTTTTCGATAAGTTTATGCACTTCGTTCATGGTCTCTTTTGCTTCTTCTACATTGCCCTTAAGGAACTTGGCAATCGAAATACCCCCTAAACCCATTATGCTATACCGTGGGATTTTATAATAATCGCTAAGCAGGCGCGTCATCTCAAAGTGGCGAAGTGCACGGCCATATTGCTGATGATAAAGGAGGGAGAGGCTTTTCAAATAAGTGGATATAACAATGTTACTCTGCTTTCCTGCAATCGTGCTGTAGATGGAACTTTGGGTGAAATGATCGATGGCATGATTTAGTTGGGCCATATCAGTGTGGCATACTGCAGCCAAAAATTCGAAATTTGCCATCATTTTCGCCAGATAAGTTTGAAATTGAAGTTTTCTTCGCTCCCTCAGGACCGCTGCCGCTAGTAAAAAGGCATTAGTAAGAATATCCAATGTATTATGAATATTTTCGGAGGCTTTTTCCATCTCATCTCTTGCTAAGAACTTTTGAACCACGTTGAGATTCTGATTTACTTCTTTCATATCATCTAAAAAAGGAACTAGATCCTTAATCGGCTTCAATTGGGGCGCTTGTAACTTGTGCCCCTTGATATAAAGATTGATTAAAGATATTTCAACTTTAGGTAATTCATTGATTTCATCAGATACATCTGAGGCGGAGGTGAGAGTGCTACTTGCTGCACTAATGGCTTTTTCAATTAGCCAGGTTATTTGGTCCCCAGGGTGCGTATCTCGCTGTTCGAGTGCTTGTTGCATCTCTATATTAAGGATTTTTTTACGAATTTTATCAAAATATTTTCTAATTTGCTTATCTTTAACCTTATTAACTAATTCAAGAACAAAACTGCTAGATGGAAGAACTTTAATCTCTCTAAAATGATCTTGGACGAATTGGATGAGTTGAAAGTCGTCAGACACGATCGTGACAGGTTGAAAGCTTTCATCTTTCATGAGGCTTCTTGCTAATGCGATTAAAGACAAACTCGAATCCTTTAGCCCTGAACCTATGTAAACGTCAATTTGAAGCTTATTAATTAGCCGAGGTGTTACTTGAAAGATTCGTATATTTTTCAGAAGTTTAATAAGTACATCTTCAGGAGTTCTGATTTCGGGCAAGATTTGGTCGGTTAAGAATATGCGCACGCCATATTTGATAATTTCATTTAAATAAATAAAGGGACGGTCGTTTTTTTCAATTTGGAACAAAAAATCGAAAAAGTTTGAATCAACGATATAGCTGCCGAGTTGTCTCTCTTCAACTGCTTCCATTACGCGATCAAGCGAAATTTCTTGCGCTTTTTTAAGGGTTTCTTTGGTTTCCTCTAAAAAGGATTCAATTTTTTCGCAAATAATTTCGTATATTCGTTCAATTTCGTCGAAATCATCTTTTGACGAATCATACATGTAGAAGCCCTTGTAAGCATCCTCAACTTTTTCTACAGTTGTAGCAATTTTCTTCAATAAATCCTCAAAGACATGAATTTGCTGGATTGGCTCGTCTATTAAGATCATGGATATTAGCAACATCTCTTTTTTACCGCGAGCCCATTCGGAAGGAATTTCAAAATAGTAATTTACAGTTTTAAATTGGGGAGAAGTTTCATAGACGAAGAATTTTTGTTTAATAAGTTCTGAAATATTCAAAAGGTTTGCAATCTGTTGTGCCTGATCCTCATCTATGTTATCTGGAAAGTAGCATAGAATCTGTGGTCCTCGAATTGTATTGAAGAAATTCAAATTGAGGAATAACATTGTTTCTCCTTCGTCAAGTAAGCAATCTATCAGAATTCTAATTGCTAATACTTAATTATTAATTTGTATTAAATTTTTGTCGTTATATTTTATAAATTCAAAAAGCTAAAATAACTCTAAAAATATAAGAGTAATTCAGAAAAACTATAATTAATCTGAAGTGGTGAGATAATCACATGGGAAGAAGACCACAGGAAGAGGTATTTTGTCAGTTGATTTTAGATGAACTGTACGATATAAAAGAGAAGAAGGGAATTAATTTCAATAATTTATTCAAGAAAATTAAGAAAAAGCGGGGGAAATTTAGTTTTGATACATTATCAAAGTATCTAACCAAGATGGAGAATGATGGGCGTATAATCCGTATCATAGACGTCAATTCTAATAAAAAAATCAAACCTACCCTTCTATATAAAAATTCAGAAATCATTCGTCTTCGTAATGAAAAAATTAACATAAATAAAATCCTCATGGATAAAAATACGAAATTTCATCGGTTTCCAAAAAACCAATTAGAAGATTCGGACTTTTTCCCCAAGTTCAATGAGCTTATTTTAAAATTTTTGGAGGGTCGGATGAATCTAAATGTGGATTATTTTAAAAATTTTGAAATTATAAATAAGGATGTTATTCTTGAAAATTTTAATCTCTTTTTAGTGGAGAATCCGGAGATTAAAGGAAGACTAAATAGTTTAAATGATATAGTTCTCCTTTTATATCTGAATCTTCTCGAGTTGATGATGAATTCGGGTATCTCGAACGTATCCGAGATAAACTATAATTTGCTCTTTCACATTGATTATTCCGAGCTTCTTGCATCAGTTATTTTACGTATTGCTAAAAAAATCCAAAAAGAACGTCGCCCTCTTAGAGACCTCTTTTTAAAAAAAGGAGAGGAAAAGAAAATAACAAAGTTAACGGAAGAAAATATTTTGCAATTATTACTTAATCAGTTAGAAGGCGATTTCAAGGAACACATTAGAGACTATGTTCAGAAGATGCGGTTTGAAGAATTTTCCGAGAAATACAAAAAGAGCCTAAAAATTTATTAATTGGTATGGATGGGCAGGTATAAAGGGAAATTTATCAGATTAAAAAAGAAATTGAAAATTGATCCGAAATTTATACCCATAATTTTTCTAATTTAGTCCTGATGTCATTCACCCTTTGTGTTATTTCGGATGCTTTTTCCTTGTCTCCCATTTTTTCGGATAATTCAGCAGCTTCTTCGAGAAGAGTAATTGCTTCATTGAAGTTTCCTCCTCTTATGGCCTCATCAGCGTCCGCAATAAAATTATCTCGCTCCTCACGTAGTTTTTTCTCCATTTCTTTCTCAGCTCTATCCGCCTCTACAGATACTTTGGGAGTGGGGGCTGGAGCTTTGTCGGGTTTTTCAGCTTCAGTTTCTGCTATAAAATAGAGAAAGGCGAGTTGGGTAGCATCTTCAAATTTTGTTACATCACCTCTCCATGTTTTTAAATGCTCCTCAAAGGTTCGCTCAAAAGAATCGGTGAATTTCGCTAGGTTCTCTTTAAGATGTTTTGTAATTGACCCGGAGAGAACAAGGGCGACCCGAACATAACGTCCTACATGCATCTCGATCTCGAAGTTCTTGTAAGCTAATTTCTTCATTGCAGCAGCCTCTGTGGTTAGTTCGGAACCAAAGCTCTGAATAGCGCTTAAGAATCCACTAATTAAGTCAGGGTCTACTGATTTTTCGGCGAAATTGTGTTGAAATATGGCAACGCCGGAATTTTCATCGATAACCAATAAGAAAATCAGTATTCGTTGGGAATATTTTTTCTCCAAATCATTCATCATCATGCTTAAATTCTGATTTTTTTCTTCAAATGAGGAAATAGTTTTTACGTCTTCTGGAAAGGTGGATTTATACATGGAAATATTAGATTGGATTAAAGCACTTATTTTCTCAAGATAGAGATTAGTTTCATATTTGAGATTTAGCGCGGATTGTCCTGTCAATGTTGCATCGGGGTCGATGTATTGTTCTAGTTCGGCACTCCAATAGCCAAGATCTATGGAGAGCATCGGTAAATCGCGTTGAATTCGTTTTGATATCGCTTGAATTGAACTAAGAACCTCGTTTACAGTCGAATCTAATTCGCATTGTTTAAAAAGCTGAATTAATTCTTCTGAAAACTTGAAAGCACTCAAAAGTTGTTTGCGAATTTTTTCAGGGGCTTGTTTCATTTTAGCAAATTCGGCAGTTTGGACTGCTCTACGTCTCCGGAGAACAATGAAGGTCGTAGAAGCTACCCCAGCCACTATTGCGATGATAATGATGAGGATGGTAATAAAATTAGAGGGTTCTTCTTCTGCCGTTTGAATGATGGCAGCTGTGAGTTGGGTTTCCGAATTGCCTGCGATATCTGAAACTCGGAATCTAATGGTATTATTCGTGAGGGAATATTGATTAAAGGGTACCGCATTCACCTTGAGGTATAAGTAACCGGTTGCCCCATCACTTGCAGGGATTAGGCAGGCAGAATCTAGAAAAACGCCATCCACAAGGATCCAGTTAGTTGGAGTCAAGGATCCATTAGTAGAGTATGCATGCTGGGCGCTGGAAAGGTTAATCCCTGCCCCATCTATATAAACCCGACATATAACCTCTGGATTTTTATCATGGGTAATGTTTACCGGACTTATTACATTGAAACCGGTAGGAGGTGTATTATCGATTGTGAAAGACCATGAGAAGGTGGGTATCGCATTACCTGCGTTATCTGAACCATTTAAATCGACATTTACTTCCTGCCCGCCTAAGAACGGTGTCGCATCCCAGTTCACCGTTGTGCCATCCCAACTATGGCTACGCACTACCCCCTCTACTGAGAGAACGATAGAGGATGCATTGATACCACTTAGACTATCAGTAAGGTCGACACGAATGGTCGGCGTGATATCGTTCGTGTAATTAAAATTGCCAGGACGGGGATTGGAAACCTGTGGGAGAGTTATATCTTTGTAAAATTGCCAAGAATAAAAAGGTCCATCAAATATGTTCTTAGCACCATCCCACGCTTTAAAATAGACAACGTGACTCCCATTACTTAGGGCATTCCATACGGAACTATCCATCATAAAATTCGTTGTATAGGTATTGCTTGCGTGATCAGTAAAAATTTCAGACCAATCACTGGTATTTATTCCAGTTGGAATGTAAGAATCTACTTTATAATATCCCCCATCGAGCGAGATGGTATCTATGAAATCCACATCCATGGCGGGAGCAGTATTATAGTAATTTCCCGCCGCGGTTTTTACGCGAATAGTTGGTTTGCTCTTATCTTCTCCAAACTTAACTAGTGCAATGGTACCATTGTTGGTTGCACACACCTCTTCGTATCCATCTCTATCAAAATCACAGATAAGAGGACGAGGGGGTAATGGCTCTCCGAGAATATAAGAACCATTATAGCAAAACTCTTGTAACATCTGTCCAGATAGATCGAATATAAAAAGTGTATCATTTATCTGCACGATTATCTCTTGATCCATGTCTCCAAGCACGTTTCCAACATTATGTGCTGCGATGCCACTCTGCGAAAAATTGTAACTCCAAATGAATGATGAGTTTTCCCCGTGAAATAAAAGGAGTGCAATTTTACTAAAATCATCATGATTGACTACTAAATCCAAAATTTCATCTTGATTATCATCATCGACATCCAATAAGATGGGACGTTCAGCACTATCTGGATAGATTAGGCCATACACTGCTGGATAATTGAATGTCCATTTTTCCGAGCCTGATTCTTCGTAAATCCTGATGAAGCTATCCCCAGCTACTGCTAGTTGCGGACATACTTGGACTGCTATTTCTAGCATTCCATCTCCATCAACATCACCGAATCCCATCCCCAGTTCATCTCCACCCATCACACCTGCATAACTGGCAGTCCAATTAGTAGAGAAGTCATCATTAAAAACGTAGATATCTGGGCTACCTGAGGTTATTATTTTATTATCATATGGATTGTCATAAAGATTTTTAACGTGCATGCTCCGACCCCATCCTCCCAAAAAGGGACTGGTCCATAAGAAGGTCCCATTGTTAGCCAGCACGTGGGCTTGATCGCCATCAGGAGATCTAGCTGCAATATCATTTATTTGATCCCCATTAATATCACCTAATGCTACCGATTCGAATTTACCCGCACCCGCATGGGCATAAGTCCATAACAACGCTCCAGATCCATTGAACGCGTAAAGCAATTTATGGGTTGAAGTAGAAGAGGGAACGATAATCTCTGCGATAGAATCGCCCGTGATGTCACCCACTTTCATCTCTTCGGAAGTTACCCCCGAAGGACCAGCCCAAGGGAGGTCACCAAATAACGCAGAAAAATTCTTGCTCCAAAGCGTGGACCCATCTGATGAATTTAATACCCAGAACATTGGACATTCGCGAGAAAATGCAACAATTTCAGGTATTCCATCGCCGTTGATATCCCCATTATCCCATGAAGTAACATTATAACTCATCATTTTTTTCCAAACAAGGTCTTGAATAATAATTACCGCTTTTCTGTAGAATATATCCCAATCCGATCCTGCATTGCTGTAATTCGTCAAATCTTCCCATAAAATGTGCATATATCCGAATCCATCTACCATAATTGATGGATTCCGAGAATTTTCCGTGCAGTTTGTGGAGATCACCTCGGTTTTGCTCCAGCTACCCGTAAGGGCATTCCGGCGCTTGTAGAATATGTCATCATCCGTTCCCGCGCCACTATAATTCGTCGGATCGTACCACGCCACGTGCATATTCCCAGCACCGTCCACCACGCTAGTTGACCAAATAGAATTATCTGTACTCTCCGTAGAGACTACCTCCGTCAGGGTCCAGCTACCCGTTGTGACATTCCAGCACTTATAAAATAAATCTAAATCTATTCCCGCGCCACTATAATTCGTAAGATCGTCCCACGCTATGTGTACGTTCCCAACTTCATCTACCCCAATTGATGGAAAAGAGGAAAAAGCATCGCTTTCTGTGGAGACTAACTCAGTCGTGGTCCAATTACCCGTGGTGGCATTCCAGCATTTGTAAAAGATATCCATATCCGATTCAGCTCCCCCGTAATCCGTTTCATCGTCCCATGCCACGTACACGTTCCCGGACTCATCCACTGCAATTGTTGGATGATAAGAATCAGTTGTGCTTTCTATGAAGAGCACCTCAGTCATAGTCCAGTTACCCGTTGTGGCATTCCAACATTTGTAGAATATGTCAACATCCGGTCCCGCGCCACTATAATTCGTCGAATCGTACCACGCCACGTGCACGTTCCCAGCATCATCCACTGCGATCATTGGATTAGTAGATCTAAAATTGCTCTCCGTGGAGACCAATTCTGCCGAGGTCCAGGTTCCCGTGGTGGCGCTCCGGCGTTTGTAGAATATATCCCGATCCGGTCCCGCCCCCCCTGTATCCGTCCGATCGCCCCATGCTACATGCAGGTTTCCAGCCCAATCTATTGCGATTGTTGGATCAAGAGTGTCATCCGTGCTCTCGGTGGAGATCACTTCTGCCGAGGTCCAAATACCCGTGGTGGCGTTCCAGCACTTGTAAAATATGTCAACATCCGGTCCCGCGCCGCCATAATCTTTCTCATCATCCCATACCACGTGTACATGCCCAGCCACATCTACTGCGATGGCTGGGTTGGAAGAAGTCTCGTTGCTCTCCGTGGAGATCACCTCGATAGTTGTATGATTCCACTCAGATATTTCTAATTCCACTAGAAAATTCTCTGAATTTTCTGTATTTTGATACTTCAATGAGCTCTTATTTCTAACAAAATAAATGAAGCTATTAAACAAGAGAATCGAAAAAAGCAATAAAATTAATTTCAAATTATTTCTTTTCATGTCAATTACCCCCCATAAAATTTGTAATCCTCTCTGGTTTAAAATCTCCTTCTTTCTTTTGATTATTTCGAGATAAGGTATTAATTATATCTAAATAATGTTATCCTTCTTTTTTATTTTAAAAATTGTGCGTGATTCTATTCAATCACAAATTATTTCAAGATTATTTTTATCTTAAAAAAACTATTAATTAGTTCAATTTATGAAAATGATTATAATAAAAGTAAATAGTATTTAAACATGAAAAACCATGCAAATCGACAATTCACAATTGTTAATTTGGTTCTTTTGTATTCTATGTAGTATTCTCCAAGCAATCATAACCATTTTTCACCAAAAAATTCGGAATAGAATTCAGTTCAAGCTATATTCCGTAATTTTTTTTGGAAATGTAATTTTCTTATTAATATTGTCGAATTTTTTAGTTATCTTCTCGCAGGATCTAATTGTAATCATATTTGAGATGTTTGAAATTATTTTCCTTCAAATATGTTTATTGATTTACGTGAAAATAATATGGAGAAAAGAAACGACATTGCCCTTATTCTTTTTTTCAATTTTTCTATTTTTAACTTTCCGAACAATTGGATTATATTTTCTTGCTCAGCTTATTTCTTTAGATTTACCTTCAAGTTTTTCATATATTTTCTACATCTATAATGAAGTTTTGATCATTACCTGTGTGCTTTTATTCTTATCTTTCCTCTTATTTGTTTTTATTAGAATTTTTTCCAATATATCAATTTATCGCTCTATTTTTACGTTAATATGGGCGTGCAT
>JABXJT010000096.1 GCA_013375455.1 Candidatus Helarchaeota archaeon
TTATAGGAACCTGGGAAACAGAACCTTTTTTCACCGTGAGTGCTTCCCTTGATGGAATGCTGTTTCAAGTCATTTCAATGAATCTCGGAACAGTTGAGGTTGAATTCCTCTTCAAAGGGACCGGCGATTTAACTGGGAATATCTCTGCAAGTGGCGCAGGCTCCTTCCCTTCAACCCAAATGCAATGGGATAAAGCCGGCGATATCAATTATGCAAATATATACCCCGATCCTGATTCAGATAAGGGCGATATAATCGATATCCTACTTCAAAATTTAACATACAATTTAGATCTGGACTTGGTCATCCGAGTCTCTGCAAGTGTATATGCGCAGTATGGATACCTGGAATTCTCTCACGACTTTGAAATCGATCTCATTACCGGCCTTCAGGCAGATGTCAACGAGGATGTCCAAGAACAAATCGAAGTTACCGCAGGCTTTAAGCCTGCCAAAATCACTGATTATCCTGAAGAGGTAATTGCAGGCGTGCCATTCCAGATGAACTGGGAAACTTCAAATTCCTCAGCGGGTCAAACTCGCCTGCAATATGGACAAACTCCCTACCCAAGATCGACCTATACTGGAGTTAGCTCCTATAAACCAATACCCGGAAGTGGATTACATGAACATAACGCAACTATTATTCTGAACCAGACTGGGACTTGGTACTTTTTAGCTTACTTGCAATCTACAACGCCGCCCTTCGATTATTATAGTAAAAACATTACCCTTCTAGTAAAACCTAGGCTCACATTTACTTCAATCCCTGATAATGCTACCGCAGGAGAGCCAATTACAATACAGTGGGATATTTTCGGTCCCTCTTCTGTAGAATCTACGAATATTCGTTATAGCATGTCCCCCAATCCTATGTCAGATCCTGGAATTGGGACCCCAATTCAATCGGGCGGAGCTGGAAGCTATTCAACGCAAATTACTATTGATGAAGTGGGGTTATATTATTTTATTATTCATGCTCAAACTGATAGAGAAGGCGATGACCACTTTAGTGAAATTCGCACTATCAAAATCCTTCCCAATATGACAATAACAATACTCCCCTCACCAAACAACGCTAGTTATGAATTTACGGTCAATTGGTCTATACGGGGGGCAGATTATATTGATCGGACTTACCTAGAGTATAGTCAAAATGCAACCTTTTCTGATAATGTCTTTTCAACCATTTCTCAATATGGTTATATACAGGATTTCCACGAAACCGTTGCTTTATTTGTAAAAGGATCTTGGTATTTCCGTGTCGTGGCTTCAGTGAATGGTATAAAGGATGTTTACTATTCAAAGGAACCACCTAACATAACACAGATTGATCCCTATTCTGAGATTAATCCCACTTATCCCCGAAATGTGACAGCTGGGACCCCATTCAAGTTATACTGGTGGGTTTTTGGTTTTAATACCTCTGTAGATACCACTCAAATTTTCTATGATAATGATACTGACGTGTTTACTGACCCACTAGGAAGCACCACACCTAAATCCGGTAATGCAACCGGTTATTCCGATACATTCAATATCCTACAAGCCGGAATCTATTATTTCCAAGCAAATTTTTCAATTGATGGCGAATCCAAAAGTTGGAATAGTTCAATCATTAGCATTTTAGTTAAACCCTCTTTATATCCAACTGGTCATCCCGTGAATGCAACTGCATTTACCATCTTCAATATTACTTACAACCTTCTGGGGTTAGATATCAACACTACTCAGGTCGATTTATGGTATGGTGTAACTTATAATACTTCATCAATGACTCGCATCACCACGGGCGCCACGGGTGGGATTATCTCCGGGTCGGTGCCTGTGACAGGGCTTTATTATTTCGCTATGAATCTCACCTTTTTAGGTCAAGTTTATTGGAGTGGTGTCGTTCATTTCTTTATTGTTCCGCATATCGAAGTTTTGATTCCATGGGAACAATTCGCCGATACAAATCCAGATTTATCCCCTGGTCAATGGGCTATCGCTGGAATTCCTGTAACAATCACTTGGATTGTGCGAAATACGACTGTCGTTAATCACACCGACCTCCATTTTCGGGCAGATTCTCGTTTTGAGCCTGAAAAAAGACCAGTTGGGGGTGATTATTTCAAATATGATTTCACTAAATATAAAATAGTCACCGGTCTTATCACTCCCGACCAATCTAGCAGCGGACCAACGTTCCATGTCTTTAAACAAAATGTTACATTTTATGTCAAAGAATTTACTTGGGTTCTCTTCCGAGTTCACGCCAATTGTGATGATAAGCCCTACGATTATTATTCTAACAGCAGTGGCATACCTGTCTATCCGGCGGCAGAGGCGTTGCAATACAATTATACTGTAGTTGTCGATAAGCAGGATATTAGTTTGAATCCACGAAATTTCACCGTCACCTGGGGGCTCGGGTATGAAGTCCATCGTTGGAACAGTTCTTTTTGGAATAACACTCCTAATTGGCCAGGCATCGTTCCTTATAAGGTAATCGGCATAAAACATGCTAATATCCATTACATGTTAAATTATGATCCTATTTGTCCCTGCGTTATAGACCGGGATTTACCATTTAATTGCACTTCCGTCCGCTCTGGACCTGCATTCCCTGCCATCTTCACGGATAACATAACCATTTCATCCGTTGGGACTTATTATTTCCGCATTCACGTTAAATATAATTATAGTTCTACGAACGAAAACTTTACCTATCCCCAACATATCAACAGGTCCTATTGGTCTCCACTCTATAAAATAAATGTCATATACTATGGAAAATACAACACTACCGTTAAAGTTCCCACGCTCAATCCACCGCCAGCCGTTTCCTATGCTGATTACGATAGCGATGGTGATCTGGATATGATGGTTGGCGAGAACCTACAAGATGCAACTATGACACGAAAAATCATCCTATATTTCAATGATGGGACGGGAAATTACACCGCGCTACCTTCTAAAGAAATTCTCAGTTATTCAGCCTTTCCTTCAGGTGAAGAAATTCTCTCCATTACCGCTGGTCATTTCGATGGCAATAATACTCTCGATTTTATGATGACTAATGACAGTATGCCTGGCTCTACCGTGAAAGGGTACCTCTATTTAAATGATGGACAGTGTAATTTCACGTTGGAGCGCCCTACATTTAACCAAGCCACAGGTCTTGAGGCATCCTGTTACGCAGTAGCCGATTTGGATTTCAATGGCATCGATGATTGTGTCTATTATGGTTATATGTTGGGTCAGATCCATTGCGATTTCGGAGAAGCAGATGGTAACTGGACGCCTGGACCTACCTTTGATGAAGCTAATATCATCACAACAATGACTCTAACTGATTTGGATGAGATCCCACAACCAGATTTATTGATTGGTCATACGGATGGTACTTATGCAGTCTCTCCTAATTTTCCAAACCCTACTCGGAATGTTATAGCTAATGTAACAGGCTCTTTTAACCGAGCGAATTATCCAATCGTAGGGGATTTCAATAATGATGGTTTCAATGATACGATTTTGGTCAACAAGACTAATGAGGTAATTCTCACGCTGAATATAACTACTTCTCCTGTTCAAAGAGTGGTTACTTATGCCGCTACAGGTAGTCCATATGGTCTCGCCATTGGTGATTTCGAAAATGATGGAGATTTGGATTTTGTTATTGGGCTAGGCTCCAATCGATTCCAATTTTTCTTTAGTAATTATTCTATTGATCCATCTACGTGGCCAGGATTTTCAAACCAAACAGTGTCAAATGCAGGTGACGTGCTCGCTACTGGCGATTTCAATAACGATTCATTCCTAGATATTTCGGCATATAGGAACGATTCCTATATTCTTCACTTTTTATATGGATACATACCTCCGCCCAGCATAACGGACATTGATGTATCTTATAATTCAATTAATCAAACAATCAACATTGAGAATATCACTGTCTTTGGAGTAGATGGCGAGCCAATTAATGATACGAATGCGTATTTCTATTGGTATACGATCCTGAATGAAAGCTTTGCAGTCGTCAGTCCTCTGGCTAACTTGACCTGGAATACTGATTCTTGGGAAGCGTTAGACGCCAATGTTTCTTATTTACCCGAAGGAAATTACTATATCAATACCACTTTTGGAGATAAAAATACCTTCGGGAATAACAGCCATGCTTTGACGCTATCCACGCTCTTTACGATTGATCATTACAATTCAATATATGTGACGTTTGTACACACGCTAGGTGGTCATTTTCGTACTTTTAATGTAACTGTTGATATTGTAAATAGTACCTATACCTCCCTAGGCAATATTACAGGAATGGAGGCGAGCACCCACTCCTACACTATCCGGAATGCCACGGGGCACAATGTCATAGCTCGGAATGAAACGTTTATAGGGAATTTCACCTGGGGAAACATTACTGGTATTTACCGCTGGGAGGCAATCAACGTTTCGACCGCATATCTCCTGCCTGGTGACTATTTCGTAACTGTCAATTTCACGGATTACTTGGGATATGATACCGTCTTAGCCAATTCTTCACTTTTCACCATCAACCACACGTTAATCTCAACCAGCACGCCAGCTGTCACTTATGAAGGGAATCTAACCCAAATGATCGAGGTTCGGAATATTACTATAGAGAGTACTTATGCTCCCTTTAGGGTACTCGGAAAGGGACGGGCACGTAATTACACGTATTACATATACGATAATACAACAAAAGCTTTTACAGGTCTATCGGGGGACTTAAGCTGGAGTGGCACTAGTTGGTATGCCGATATCTCAGTTGCGGCACTTCCAGAGGGAAATTATTACGTGAATGCCTTCTTTAAAGACAGATTTAATGCAACCGTGACCACAGTGAATTCGAGTCCCTTCACAGTTGATCATGTTATTGATTTATCCAGTATTGAGGTCGATTACACTGGCTTTATGGTTCAAGAATTCAACGTGACCATTAGACCCGAAAGTACGTGGTCCTTACGAGGTGTTTTGAACGATACCGAAGCCCTTACGAAAGCCTATGCTCTCTATACCATCAACGGGTCGACGTCCAATGAAACGGGAAATCTTACTTGGAATGGGTATTCATGGACTAAAATAATCGATGTGAGCCAATTGGCAGAGGGAGATTATCTCGTGCAAGTGAACTTTGCAGATACTTATGCGAACGTCACTCAGAATTCCTCAATCAATTCGGTCTATCATTATGTGGGAGTTTCCCAGCCAGATTTCCTATTCAATACATCAACATTCGAGCTAACCATTGATAATGCCACGATAACTTCTTCATACCATGGAATGGTCAATAATACTAACGTTGCCCCAACCAACAACTCGTTTTTCATCTTTGGCAATCTCATTTCCGGTAATATTTCCGGAAGTCTCGATTACAGCTCCCCCTGGCACAAATCGGGCCTCAATTTATCTTCATTAATGTATTCTTCAACTTTCACCGTCCGTATCGAATTTGCGGTAAATGAATCCTTCGGGAGTCATGAATTCGAATTTTGGATTCCTCCAGAGAAAGCCCCTCTACTAGCTGCTATTTGGCCTAGTGTTGATGAAGATGGATATATTTTCTTAAATTGGGATGATGTAAGTGGAAGCGAGTATTACTTCATCTATCGGGATACTTCGCCCATTTCCTCAGTGGCTGGAATGACACCTAAAGCAAGAGTTACGGCAAGCCAATTTCAAGATATAATAGATACCGAGGGGACCTATTATTACGTGATCGTGGCCGGGAATCGTGCGGGTAATACTACTATGTCGAATTCCGCTAGCGTTGAGGTTGACTTTCCAGGACCTGATCTCTTCATTATCATCTTATTGATCGGGATAGGCGCTGCGGTGGCAGTCGTATCTGTAATCATCATCAATAAACGCCGAAAGAAGGGGACGGGACGCCCGAAATCTACGCAAAAAATTAAACAGCCCCCGGGAACTGCCCAAGATAAGTTGGTCCAGCGATTGAATGAGCTAGAAAAGGCATTTAAGGAAGGGAAAATATCTCAAAGCTCATATGAAACTCTTAAGAAAGATTTGCTCCGAAGGATGAATGGCTAAAAATCAATTTGGGTTATAAATACCTACATACCAAAAATAGTAAATATCAGCTCGAAGATCAAACTGAATTCCTGCGAAACCCGCTCGGGTCAAGTTAAGTTCCAATCTAAACGTTGCATTGTTTATTGCAAGCCATGGAAGATAACTCGAATTCAAATCAATGGTCAAAGATTCGTTAATATTCGTTCTGGCTGGAAAGTAATAAGATGAATTTATTTCTCCCAGGAACGTATTTGGCGGGAGAAATGTTTCATTAGTTGATTCATGAATAAACACTTCTGCGTAGACTCGTTCTGCATATATATCATAAATCCCTGGATTTGAAAATACAAAAGAAATGGTTATATTGACTGAATCATCACCAGGACCTATGGCTCCGGTATTAACACCAGGAAGATACGAATCAGAAAGTCTAATGGAGACCTGAACGAGACTTAACCCAATACTTGCAATGTATCCCCCTAAGATCAAATAGATTGCGATAACACCAAGGCGAATTTTGGATGAAGTTCTCAAATGGATGATACCTCCTTACCTGATGAATCGGCGATCTTAGAGTTGGGTGCTGTTTTGACTTCGCGATATAGTTGAATATAATATACAGAATTCAGTAGTGATGCAAGTACCAACAACAGAGCTATTATTTGAATGTAAAAATCGATCTGAAAACCCAATGCATCAATGGAGTATGTCCCAAATTGTTGGATGGTAAAAAATCCCCCAAATAAATAGAAGAAGTAAAGTCCACGGTAGAGGGCAAGCCCAAACCCTATGAGCGCATAGCGGGGGGTATTTTTGTCGTAAAGGTTCCGAAGAAATGCCATAATTGTAGCGGTGGCCCCAAATGGAATGAGAAAAAGGATGAAATTCAACTCAAAAGAAAATACATTGAAAAAATTCAAAATTAAGATTGCCAACAAAGGTATACATAAATATACAATGAGCGGAATGAGTGCGCGGTGAAATGCGCGTTTAAGGGAAGAACTAATGCTAGTTCCCTCTGGATTTACAAAGATTTTAACAGGAGTTCTGTGAGGTCAATTACATCATAAGATCTTCCGAGAGCATCGCAACCTTCTTTTAGATTTCGTTTGCAGAATGGACAAGTTGAGACTATTGCATCGAGCTTCTCTATATCATCGGCTTCCTTTATGCGTTCCTTGCTGGTCCATAGGGCGAAATCTGGAAATGCCTTTTTGACACCACCACCCGCGCCACAGCACCAAGCTTGTTTACTATTCCGTTGAAATTCGATGAAATTTAATCCAGGAATCATTGCAAGTACACGCCTAGGATCCTTTCGGACTGCTGAATGGCGTGAAAGATGGCATGGATCATGGTAGGTCATCGTTAATTTCTGTGGTTTTAAGTCAATTTTTTGCTTCTTTAATTCCTTTTTGAAGAATTGAGAGGAATGCACGACTTTAAAATCTAACTTTTCCTTTCCCAGAAGTTTTGGATAATCGTGCGTTAGCGTATTATAGCAACCTGCACAGCTCGTTATTACCGTTTTAGCCCCGGAATTTAAAATTGCTTGGTAATTATGCTCGATCACTTCCATTGCATCTTTTCGCAACCCGCTCCGAAGCATCGGAGACCCACAACACCATTCATCGGCTCCAAGTATTGAAAATTCAACGCCTAATTTATTTAAGATATCAACCGTTGCTTGGGCAATCTCTTTCTCGCGGAATGAAGCGGTACAGCCAGCAAAATATATTATTTCTTTTTTATCCGAAACCTTTCGTCCCTCAAGCCAATCAAACCGTTTCTCGTTCTCAGTCTTGTAAGGATTATGATATTTCAAAGTGTCCTCTTTAATTTCAACATGCCCCGGCATAGGCCCTATACCAGAATCCACGATGGCGGTTCGGAGGTCTTCAAACGTTTCGACCTGATTTTGCACGGCACCTAACGCGGTATGGTCTTTACATTGGATATAGCACCCACCACACACTTGACAGGCATATATAATTTGAAGTAGATCCTCTGCATCCGTGGGGACATCGCCTTCTAATAATCCTCGAATGAGTTCTATCCGCCCCATTGAAAAATAACTCTCAAACCCAAAATAACTTCCACTCGGGCAGATGGGAACCCAATCCTTCAATTCATGGTAATTCGCGATGGAACATAATCGGCAATGCGAACAATAATAAACAATCTTGTCATATTTCTCTAAGATTTCCATCCAAACTCATCCTTTTAATTTAATTTCTCAATATTGTCTATGATTTGAATAGCTCAGCTTTTGAGTGTCTACCCAATATCGCTTTAACTTAGCAAATAAAATTTTCTATAAGGAATTGCAGTAAAAATATTCAGAAAAAATATGGTTGAAAAGATAAATAGAGTTTAATTTTCGATAGAATAAGAAAAAAGAGGGGTAAGATTGTTTTACTCTTCTTCAGGGAGTGGTTCCATTCCGAGAAAATCGCGGACCTGATTCCTAATATCGCGGATGAATTTTCCTAAATCAAAACCTTTTGATTCTTCGCCCTCTTCGCCTTCGCGCCCAAGAATTTTATCCCATAGGTCTTTATGCCACTTAGCTATATCATCGAAAATCTTCTGAAAACCTGTCTTCTCACCTTCTTCACCTTCTTCGCCTTCTTCCCTGCCTAATAATTTGTCCCAGACTTTCTTGGATTCCTCGACAACATTATCCACCGCTTCTCGAATTCCATCAACAATGGACGACAAAAGGTCCTTCTTTTCTTCGCCTTCTTCCATTTTATTCACCTATTTTTATATTGTCGTTTTTTTGAAGTTAATAATCCTATAATTTCTAGGATTCATAAAATTTCGTATAGATCTCAACATAAGGGCGTAAGAACAAAAAAATACTAGATTGTTAAAAAAAGAGGAATTATAACGTAGTTATAGAATTATTTAACCTAGAAATTTACCAGGGTTCATAATGCCATTGGGATCTAGGAGATCTTTGATCTTTTTAAGTAAATCCCCGGTTTCACCAGATCTTTCGAGAGTAATATCAAGAACTGTAGCGTAAGGACGGAACCAAGAATAGATATATTTTCGATTCAATATTGTTTCAATACATTCCTTACTAAAGGATCTGAGATTATCTATTACGCCAGGTTCAGTCTGATCAACAAATAGTTCTCCTTCTGAATATGTTAGTTGACCTGACCAATTGTGAGGACCTGACTTCGTTGGGGTCGAAACAAATGAAACAATATCCCTATCAAATCCATGTTTTTCCCCAATATCTTTGAACATCTCAAAGATGTCTGCTCCATTACTCATTGGATGGAAAAAAGCTAAAGCAAAATAGTATCCCATCTTCAGCATCCCTGTCACATTTCTACCCCCCATAAATTCTTCGGGGTCCATTGCAGTCGCACCTTCAACATCATCCGCTCTCAAATCTCTATCTGGCGGGATGCGCTTTGCCAATTTATCTAATTTGCGTACTTTAAGTTCAAAATCTTCCTCAGTCCCTTCGATTAATAAGGCAAATGTGCAAACAGGAAATGATTTCTTTGGGACTTTCGCTTTAATTTGCCTCCGGGTAAACCCTGTTATAACTGCGAGAGCAATCCAATCTATAAGCCATAGCAAGGAGGGGACCTCCAGTTTCATCAGCTCAATCGCGAAGTCTTGAGCTTTTCGCCAGTCATTGAACCCCATAGGCATCAATTGTTGTCTTTCAGGTAAATCATAGAGCTTCACTGTCATTTCAGTGATAACACCAAAAGCCCCTGGGACACCCATAAAAAGACCAGTCAAATCAGGTCCGAAATACCGGCAATGAGGACCGTAGGATGTCGAGATAGCAGAACTCCCAGTTCGGATCGTCTGTCCAGTCGGTAGCTCAACCTCCATTGAAAGAACATGATCTATACCATCTTGTGGATTATTATGATATACACCTCGCAACATGTAATTGGCAAACGCACTACACGTGGCTGGTGCCCCTGGAATCGCGGGACGAACACCCTTCTTCCTACAAGCCGCAACTAACTGTCCAAGACTTACCCCTGGCTCAATCGTGGCAGTCATCATATCCACGTTTATTTCCTTAATCGTATTCAGACTTTTCATATCCAGCAAGATGCTCCCAGGTTGTGTTGGAATGCATAAGCCCCGAATATTGACACCCTGTCCCAAAGGAACAATAGGGACCTTATTCTCATTCGCAATCTTCAAAATCTCTCGAATTTCTTCTGTTTTTGTTGGTCTTACAACATACCCTGGTTGCTTGGGCTCATTGAACATGTAATTTTGGTCTCTTGAATAGGCTTGGCAAACAGCTACACTCATAGAAGCGTTCGAATCGCCAACAATTCCTTTTAAAGCCTTTATAATCGCATCAGATGCCATTTTTATCACTAACCTATTATAAAATCTTAGCAAATAACGTTACAGTATTTTTCTGTAGATAAGTCTTTTCTTTGATAATTAATCTACGGAAGTGTGTCTAATTCGGATCCACAAGATCTACAAAAAACATCATTACCCGCATTTTCACTACCACAATACTGACAGACCAATGGTATGGGCGCTGGAGGAAGGCTTAGCGGTTCTGGTTGTGAACCACCCATTGTTGTAATCCTACCCGTAACAGCCGAAATTTGGACCTGAAGATCTTGCGGCCGAGTAACTCCTGAACTTTCTCGCTGTGGTGCAGTGGTAGGTAATGTACTTGTTGCTAGGGGAGGGCGCCAGGGTTGCTGGGTTCCTGTCGTGGTAGTTTGCCGGCGGGTTTGCCCATTCCGAGTTGCTGGGGGTTGGCTGCGAAATGTCTTATAGATTGCAAGGGCAATTCCTATTGCAACTATTACAATTATAATCAAGAAAATCAAAATCGCTGGATTAAATGGTCGATAATAGTCGAAATCTAGTGTAAATGACCCTGATCCACCTGAGCGGACAACAAGTATTGCATGTTCGCCATTTTGTGATGGATTAAAATTTGTAATCGATTCATCTGTACCATATCCCGAGGTTGTGCTAGATTCTGACCATCCATATGAGTTAGTTTCATCTCCATAACCGAGATAATAAACATATAGATCAAAATCTCCTCCACTTGGGACAGATAAATCGAATTGATATCTTTCAGAAGAAGAAAGATAGACACTATAGATTTCAATACACTCAGATGAACTTAGCGAACCTGTTGTAGAATCTCCCTCATAAAGAGATGAAGAACTGTATTCCCATTCGACGTACGCATTGCCTGAGCCAGAAGATCTATAGACTTTAGGATAAAAGTAGGAGGAGCTACTTGGTCGAAACAAAACCCAATCAAGATAACCTGACGACCTAGTCGATTGAGCTATCGAACTTGAATAACTACTACTTGCATAGAGGTATAAATTGAAATTATCCCACGAATCAACGGGTTGTACCCACACGACATGATAATATGATGAGGAGGCGTAACTGTTAGTTCGATAATAGTAATTCGATGAGCTGAAGTATTCATAATCCGCCGAATCATGATAAAGGTATTGTGGACTGCTTGGATTAGTTGAAGATAATGATTCTAAGTGATTATTTGTTTGTATAGACTCAGTATTGTTATACTGACTAAACATAACGGCTGTTAATAAAATTGCACCTATTAAGCAGAGAATGACTGCATTTAAATTTTTAGAAGTGCCCATTAAGCTCCCTATCGCTTTTATATACTAACATATAATCAATTACCAGATAAATAGATTGTGGTTTTAATTCAATAAAAATTTGAGAAAAATACTCCAGTTGGAAAATTTTATTTAATTTTTAGAAAATTGTTAGCAATATTGGATCGTGATTTTAATGGTTGATGCATTGAAAGGATTGAAAATTCTTGATTTGACGCTCCTCTTTCCAGGGCCATTCGGAACGAAAGTTTTCGCGGATTTCGGGGCAGAAGTGATTAGGATTGAGAACCGTTCACGCCCTGATGCGACTAGAGGGTTACCCCCTATCGTTGGATCCGGACGAGGACGAGAGAGTTTCTTTTACCACACGCTGAATCGAAATAAAAAAAGCTTGACCTTGAATCTCAAAAACCCCGAAGCACTTGACATTTTCTATAAACTGGCAAAAGAGGCTGATGTCATCGTTGAACAATTTAGGCCTGGGGTTGTTAAAAAGTTACGGGTTGATTATGAAACAATCAAAAAAATTAACCCACGAATCATTTATTGTTCCATTTCTGGTTACGGGCAGGACGGACCCTATCGGGATTTTCCGGGGCACGACCTGAATTACACGGCGTATGCTGGAGTTGCTGGACTGAATCAATCCCGTGAGGGAGAGCCCATTCTTCCCGGTTTACAGATTGCAGATATGGTGGGAGGCGGGTTAAATGCAGTAATTGGGATTTTAATAGCTATCTATGCACGAGAACATACTGGGAAAGGCCAATACATTGACATCTCCATGATGGAAGGAGTTCTTGGATTGAATCAAATATTTCTCGCGCAATGGCTAGCAACCAGAATCAAACCCAGTCTAAAGGACCAGCTACTCACCGGCACTCTCCCGCAATACCAGATTATGAAATGCAAGGATGGCAAATATTTTAGCATTGGCGCGTTAGAACCAAAATTTTATGTTGCGTTATTGCGACAAATCGGTCGAGAAGATCTCCTTCAGGGCTCAGTTTCTAAGGAAGAAATTTTTGAAGAACTGAAAAAAACCTTCCTCACCAAGGACCGGGATACTTGGACAGAAGAAATAAACAATGCAGAGAATAACGACGCAAAAATGGTCGCTCCCGTCTATGAGGTTGATGAAGTAGAGAATGATCCCCACGTGCAAGCACGTAATTTAATTATTGATGTCGAAATACCCAATGGCACGATCAAACAAATTGGGTTTCCCATTAAACTCTCAGAAACTCCTGCTACACTTAAATTTTGTGCGCCTGCCATTGGTCAACATAATGAAGAGATTCTCGGGACTCTTGGATACTCTCCTGAGGAAGTGAAGGCATTAAGAAAAAAGAAGGTAATTTAAAATCCATTTCTTTGATTTAAAATCTATCTTCAGGAAGTACTAAACTCACATCTTCAAATGCACCGGGGTCTTTAGTTAATTTAGTGAGTATTTCCGTTACTTTGGCATTATCGTTCTGTACGCTATTGACGAAATCATCAGGTCTTAAACCCCTCACTGAAAAATTAAATGCATCCGTTAGAGATAGAAGAACTCCCATTTTTTCCTTTGTGTCCTTCAACGTTATTAAAATCACGGTAGTTTTTCCGTGCGGAATCGTATCTTGTGCATCGGACTCTACCTTTTTTACATTTGGAAGTTCGTGATAATGATCTTGTTTTTTAACAACATTTGTAACATCCTCAATGACATAGCGTTCAACAATGGGCGGTTTCATTATATCTTGCGTGTCCGTAAAACTTAGTACAATATCATCTTCTTGCCCGGACTCTACTCCTTCTAACGTGACTTTCCATTTAGTCATGGACATCATCTCGAGATCTTTCTTTTTTAAATTTTAATAATTTCCCTTATTAAGTTTTTATGAAGTATAAGTAGCAAAACCACGCTAATTGAACGAAAAAAATAATCGCTCCGATGAGTTTGAGCCGACCTTCTTCTTGAACCGAATCTGGAAGACGCTTCATTACAGAAATATCCTTGGTTTCTGCAAGTAGATCATCTATAAAGAAAAATAATCCGAATCCCAAATAAATTCCGCCCCAAATAAAAGCTAATTTAGAAAAAAGAAATATAGATTCAATGATCATTACAACCCCAAGCCAAAAATGATGTAACACGTATTTATTAAGGAAACTCACGGAAATCCTCTCTATTCTAAAGTAATACGGCTTGAAATTTATTATAAGTCCTTGGAATTAATTCCTTCTTTAAATTAAGTAATTTGCGTACAATTACCATTACCATCACTCTTAAATAAGAAGGTTAGTAAGCTGTAATTAGAGCATTATTTATTTTTTGCAATTTAGTTTGGGTGTATGAGTTGGCAACAGAAGATAGAACTAAAAAAGAGGGGAAAATTTCGGTAAACGTGCATTTTCTGGGTTTTTCTCAAGATAATGTTGGAGTCCGAGACCTTTCAGTTAGTCTAGAAGGGCTGGTTAACCTAAAGAATTTATTGAAAGAGCTAGCAAAAAGAATCGGACCTAAATTTCATGAGTATGTATATGACCCAAATTCAGATACTTTAAGTGACAAAAATACTATTATTATAAATGGACGCCATTACTCGGCTCTCGATGGACTAGAAACACCATTAAAAAGCGGTGATGAAATCTCCTTTTTCCCACCCCTAGGTGGTGGCTCAGTTTTTTTTTAATTTTAAAATAACAAATTTTGAGATTCATTTCACGCTTTTTAGCACTTTTTCTTTAATAAAAAAGTATAAATGAATAATTCCTTATTGTTTTTTAGATATTTCCAGACACTTAATAAGCGAAGCTTTAAGGAGTCAGCATTAAATTAGCACAGAAAAATAATGCTGAATTGAAAAGCTGTTAGAAGTCCTGAAAATATTGAAAAATTGATGTGTAAAATGTATTTGAGGTTATTTTATGAAAGGATATGCCGGAAAAGCTATTAGGGCGAACTTAACAACTGGGAAAATCAAGTTTGATGCGCTTACGGATGAGTTTTGTGAGAAATATATTGGTGGCTATGGCTTCGCCGCCAAAATCCTTTGGGATGAATTGAAAGCTGGTGTGGATCCCCTCGGTCCCGATAATATTCTCATTTATGCAATGGGTCCAGTTCCCGGAACGATCCTCCCCACGAGCTCAAAATATGGGGTCTTTGCAAAATCCCCACTTACGGGGCTCTTTGGAATGGCTATCTCTTCAGGGAGTGTCGGACAACAATTCAAGCGCGCTGGTTATGATATGGCTATTATCACTGGGCGCGCGGAGAAACCTGTTTATCTTATGATAGACGATGATGATGTGTCAATCAAATCAGCCGAGCATCTTTGGGGTGAAAGGGACTGCTGGGAGACCGAAGACCTCCTCCGGGAAGAAAATAGTGATATTAAACTGGCGGTTGCCTCAATTGGGCAAGCCGGCGAGAACCTCTCAAAGATCGCTTGCATCACCAATGACAGGAACCGACAAGCGGGTCGAACTGGAATGGGGACGGTTATGGGTTCTAAAAACTTAAAAGCCATTGCCTTCAAGGGATCAAAGGAAGTAGAGGTGGCTGATACGGATGGATTTATGGCCAAAGCATTAAAACTCATAAAGGTCGCAAACGGACCAGCCACGAAAAAATACAGGGATCTCGGTACTCCTGCAAACGTGATGGTATTTCAAAAGCTTGGTATCCTACCCACGCGAAATTTCCAAGCGGGACGATTCGAAGCTGCTGAGGTCGTAAGTGGCGAAACAATGCGGGATAAATGGGTAGCGAAAAAAGCTGCTTGCTCTTGTTGTCCTATTGCTTGTGATCACATTTGTACTGCTGTCGAAGGACCCTACGCAGGAACCGTTTCCAGTGTCGACTTTGAATCGATCTTTGCGCTTGGAACCTGCTGTGGAATCGATTATTTCCCAGCTATTATACGTGCCATTGAACTTTGCGACCGATACGGGATCGATACGATGTCTGGGGGCGTCACAATCTCCCACGCAATGGAATGTTTCGAGAAAGGAATCATCACCACCGAAGATACGGGTGGAATCGAATTACGATTTGGAAACCATGAGGCAGAAAATCAATTTATAGAAGATATGGCTTTTAGAAAAACAAAAGCGGGTGACATCTGGGCCGATGGAAGTAAAGCTGCTGCAGATAAAATTGGAAAAGGTTCGGACCACTTTGCCATGCATAGTAAGGGACTCGAATTACCTGGATATTTACTCCGAGGACTGAAAACTGCAGCCGTCGGTTTTGCTGTTTCAATCCGTGGTGGTTGTCATCTTCGCAATGGCGCCTACTCTCCGGATGTAAAAGGTAAATTCGACCGCCTCAAAGAAGAACCTGGTCGCGCAAAGACTATAATAGGCACTGAGAATATTTACGGAATAATCGATTCGTTAATAATTTGTAAATTCACCCGAGGAATCTATGAAAACGATGATGAGATGGCTGAAACCTATAATCTCATCACGGGCATCCCGATGGACGCAGATAAGCTGAAAAATACAGGTGAACGTATTGTAGTTCTATCCAAATGCTTCAATATACGCGAAGGTTGGAAATTCGGCGACGATACGTTGCCTCCACGGTGCTTCAAGGATCCTGTTGAAACGGGTGATGTAAAAGGAGTCGTCGTGGACGAGAAAGGATTCACGGAAATGGTTCAAGAATACTACGTAGAACGAGGCTGGACAAAACAGGGCATCCCGACCGCCGCGAAATTGAAAGAGCTGGGACTTGAATTTGCAATTGAAGGTGTGGGGGCAAAATAAAAATGCAGAAAGTATTAATTGTTGATCCGGAAAAATGCACTGGCTGTGAAGTCTGTGATTTTGTGTGCTCTATAGAAAAATATGGGACATTCAACCCTCTCCATGCCCGAATCCGAACGATTCGGATCGAACCAGTCATTAATATGGCCATTGGCTGCCAGTTCTGTCTAGACGCTCCCTGCGTGCATGCCTGCCCCTATAAGGCATTAGAGAAGAGTGAAGAAGCTGATGGCATCATCAAAGTTGATGATGATAAATGCGTGGGCTGCGGCTTTTGCATTAGAGCCTGTGATTTCGGTGCCATTTGCTTCAATCTCAAAACAGAGAAGGTCATCATCTGTGATCTCTGCCAGGATCGTGAGAATGGTCCCGCCTGCGTGGAGTACTGTCCGAAAGAGTGCATCGAGCACGCAACGCTCGAATCCTTTGCTCAACAAGTACGCAAAAAAGCAGTCAATAAACTGCTAGAAAGCATCGCAAAACAGTCAAAATAAAAAAATCCTTCTTTTTTTTCTTATAATTTCAATATCCACATTCAATCTAATCTTATTTTTCTAAAGGAGAACCCACGTCATTCTTTCAGGGAAATGTGAAAATACTTAAAAGGTATCGTCTCCAAACTATCAAAAAGAATACTGAAACACCGAAATGTTTTCTATTTGAATAATATTTAGCTGTGAAATATTTCGAAATCATGAAATTGTATTCTATTTAATGACATAATGATTCCCCGTGGAGTTTGATTATAGTTAGGAGCGAGCGATTTGGACCATTCTGAATTGTTAAAGAAACTCAAAAAGGATACCCAAAACTTCGGTAATATCATCTGGGATACCCTAACTCCTTTTGAGCGAAATAGGCTTCTTAAAAGAATTAACAAACAAAGACCGGAAATTCAATCTAAAAATGAAACTATAAAAGCTGATTCCAAAGCTCAAATTAATCCAGTGGTCGAACCTAAAGTAATTTCTAAACCGGTACCAAAAGAAACCGCACATCCCAAACCGAAAGAAACAGTAGATTTTCCCAAAGAAAATAATGAATCTAAATTTAATGAATGGGATTTGAAAACAAAATACCGCGTGGCATTTGCCGACATGGTTGAACAGCGTACGACGATGATGAAGTTCCTTTTGGATAATTATGGCATAGAAGTTGTTGAAAAATTCTTCCTACTCGATAATCCTGAATGGGCTGAGAAGCTAAAGGTAGGGAGAATGAAAAAGATCTTCGCTAAGATGATCTCCAAGCTAGCTCCGTCCCTCTTGATGAGGCGCCTCAGTGGGATTATCGTGAGTCAGGCTCAATACTTAGTTGGTGTTGAATATGTTGCAATCACGGAATTAACCGATGATTACGAAATGCTTGAAATTACGAATTGTCCGGTTCTTAAACAATTTAAAAAGACCATTAAGGCGTTAAAATTTAATGACCTCGAGAAACGCTACATTTGCTCTTTTGCTTGCGTACCAGTTCTTGCGAAAATGTGTGCAGTGGGGAATTGCAACCTTAAAGCTGATTATACTGATAAGGGCTGCTTTTTAAAAGTATCCCTAAGAGCCAAAGAATCTGAACAAGCAGAAATAAGTCAAAAAACCATTCCGATTAAGAATGGGCCATCGTAATAAATGTTGTATCTCATTTATTTAGGAATTTATCAAGTTTTTTTTGTTGCGCATCAAGAATTGTACCCCGAGCGAGCAGTTTAACTCGTTTGATTAGTGATTCAACTTTTTCTTTATTTCGCGGACTTATTTTTTCTCGCAACTTTGCAAAAAGTTCTTTTCGGAGCCAAAAGACTATGTAAAATAAAATCAATTTTTCTCCCTTTTTTTTCTAATTTTCTTTTTCCCCTTGCCGACGAAATTAATAAGTGGCACGTAATTTTCGTCGGAAAAGAGCAAA
>JABXJT010000190.1 GCA_013375455.1 Candidatus Helarchaeota archaeon
AGTACCGAAGGTAATTTGTTCCTATCGCCGTACAGCATATCTACAGCCCTGGCCATGACATACGCTGGCGCCCGAGATAATACTGCCAAGCAAATGGCCGAAACACTTCGTTTTTCATTGGAACAGCAGCAGCTTCATTCAGCGTTCGCTAAGCTTGAATCTCACTTGAATGATGTCCAGAAGAAGGGAAACATCCAATTGAATGTTGCCAATTCGCTATGGCCCCAGAAAGACTATCCTTTCCTCAAAGAGTATCTTGCATTAATAAAGGAACACTATGGAGTGATGATTACTCCTGTGGATTACAAGACAGCACGAGAAGCAGCCCGCAAGCTGATAAACGAATGGGTTGAAGAAAAAACTAAGAATAAAATCAGAGAACTCATCCAACCAGGTATTCTGGATAGATTGACTCGTCTTGTTCTGGTCAATGCCATCTATTTCAAAGGAGATTGGGCGAGCCAGTTTGAAAAGAAACAAACAGAGGATGCGAATTTTCGTTTGTTGTCAGGAGAGACAATTCAGGTTCCTACTATGAGCCAAAAGCAAAAGTTTGGATATACTGAAGATCAATCTTTGCAGATTCTTGAACTCCCCTACATTGGGAGTGACCTTTCTATGCTTGTACTGTTGCCCAAACAAGTCAATGGTCTCGCGGAGCTGGAAAAGAACTTAACAGTCGAGAACCTGATGAAATGGACCACCCACCTCAGGGAGCAAGAGGTCATGGTTTTCCTACCGAAATTCAAGATGACATCTCAATTCAGGTTGGACAAGGCTCTTATATCAATGGGCATGAGCGAAGCCTTCGATATGAACAAGGCCAATTTCGCAGGCATGGATGGCAAACCGAACTGGTTGTATATAGCAGCTGTCATTCATAAGGCTTTCGTTGATGTGAACGAGGAAGGAACTGAAGCAGCTGCAGCAACAGGAGTGGTGGCAAAGCCGCTATCCGCGCTTCCGGTGACTTTTCGTGCTGACCATCCGTTTATCTTTCTAATTCGTGAAAATCTCACCGGCAGTATCTTGTTCTTAGGAAGAGTTACTGACCCTACTGGAGAGGAAGGATAAAGAAGCACAACCAACGAGTGCAGCTAACTTATTAATCCACCAAGCTCCACTTGAATTATAACTTTATTGTTTATATATACTTATGGGTGTAATGGGAAAAATCAAACAGAAAAGTCAACTCTCATCCAAAAACGGGTTTATTGATAAATAATCTGATAAAAAACACGCCGACCCTGGTATTGCTAAATTAATCAATGCCAAGAGGCGACGAGCTTGTCTTCCATACCAGGTAATTTTCTGCTTTCTCTGATTAGCCCATTTTTCATACACAACGCGCTTAAATTTTAGAGAGTAGAATATTACAGAAATGACTATATTGTTGAATATCTTATTTTAAAAAACTTATGAAAGGTTAGAAAAGAATTGGTGCCGAAGGGGGGATTCGAGTACCCTTAATTTTGTAATTTGTTTAAATTCAAGGAATTACATTCTAAGTCATTGAAAACACAAAATATTTTCTTTTTGTTTTCTTTTATATTCTTTGATGTTCTTTTGTATTTTTTGGCCTGAGATGGTCACAAAAT
>JABXJT010000097.1 GCA_013375455.1 Candidatus Helarchaeota archaeon
CGGAAATTACACTTTTACCTTCAAAGCTTGGGGGAATGATATCAAAAATATAAATTTTGTCATTGAGAATTCATCAAATGATTTACCGGAGGATACGATTCCTCCAACTATCATGCCTGAAAGTATGACAAATTTAACAGGATTGGAAATTTTAGCAGGGATGCCTGTTACCATCAAGGTGAATGTTTCCTATGCCGGCGGGATTTCGGAGGTCTGGTTGAATTACACGGTTGATGGAATTCCTCAGATACCCATTTTAATGACCCTGGTGGATTTTGGAAATGGGACGATATTTAGCCGATTCAGCGGAACTATACCCGGTCAGCCCGCAGGATCAGTAGTGAATTTTAGTATCACAGTCGTAGATAAATATGGGCATTCCTACACGAGTAATTCCTTTAGTTATGGAGTAGTTATTGAAATAGATTCCTTCAATTTTATTCCCATGACGCTGATAATATTTACGGTTTTCGGCATAGTTGTTACCTCCTTGATAATATACAATAAATTACATTTACAACGACCAAGACGGGCTTCCCTTCGAGATATTCCCTATCATGTTCCTTCCAGAATGATGCAACAACATGCAGTTAATATCCCTTCCTCTTCATTATTACCCAATTCCATTTTTTGTTCGTATTGTGGATTCCAAAATGATCCAACCAAACCCTTTTGTCAGAAATGCGGAACTGAAATTGGACCGTTAACCTCAAGGTATATTTCACTCGATAATGATGAATACCAGACTATAGACGATGGTCGTTTGGAACCATCTGATTCTATGACACCCGATTATGATGATTACCAAACCATAGACTATAATCCTATTGACCCATCTGATTCCTCGCTTAGCCCCTCTTACCAAAATCATGCAGGGCAAGTAGAAGGATTCACCTTTCTCCACCTCTATGGAGTTTTTACCGCAATTCTGAAGGCATTCCCATCGGTAGCGCAAATGTTTCCGAGAGAGGAACGGCTAAACTATGTCATGGAACTAAAAAATCTTCCTATAGAGGAGCAATACGCCCTCTTTAATGCTATGATTGCCAGAAATTCTGCGCATGAAATGCGGAACCAATTGAACTATCTAATGAGGGAATTCAAAACTGGGGAAACAGAAGAAAATTGGGTACCAGCATTGCAAAAACTTGAAAAATTTATTGCTGTTGCATTAGCGGATGGTGATCGAGAGCTTATTGCCGAGCTAATGCAATTATCAATTCTAATAAAATATTCATTGTAAAGACCAGAAAAATTAATTGATTGACTCCAGTAAAAGGGTGGTACGAAATATTAGGAAAAAAGGCTGGAATATAAAATCGAAAAACTACCGTGTAGATATACTATAAATATCAAAAGTATACTTTAGGAAAAATTGGATAAAAATGGAAAAGTATAGAGGATAATAACGAATGAATCGTATGGATACATTTACAGAAAACCAAAGAAAGATTTACAAGATTGCAAAGGATTATCTTCAAAAGAATCCTCATTTTACGATCAATGAATTAATTTTAGTCTGCAAGAAAAATAGTAATCTGCCTAAGAATGAAATTAGCAAGATACTGGAAAAATTTATTCGTAAAAAAATTTTTGTTCCAGGGTCTCGGCTAACAAGCGAGACTGTATTGAAAAATAAGACGAGACTTCAGATATATAATTATCTCTCTGTAAATCCCGGGTTAAATTTCAACCAGATTCTCAATCTTTTTAAGATAGGCCCATTTGCCGGTCATTGGCATTTGGAGATGCTAAAAAAATTTGGGTTTATTAAAGAACGAAAATTCGCGATCTATAAAGTTTTTTTTCATAAAGATATTCCAGCAGATAAAGAATTAATTATATTTCTTTTAAGAAATCCAAATGTTTTCAATATTTATTTATGTTTAATAAAGAATCCCTGTACTCCTAATGATCTTTCCAAGATTCTTGATTTACATTATTCTACTATTCAATATCACCTGAAAAAAATGCAGCATAATAAATTGATTATAGCAAACGATGATAAGACTTATTCAATAAATTCAGGGTTTCAAGATTTTTTAACACAACATTATGACTGGACTGTTCCACGAGAACTTAATAAGAAGATTGAAGAATATATTGAACCGAAAAGACCAGTTCCCTCACCACAAGAAGAAATAGTAAAAGTACTTCGTGAAGGCGATTATTTAGGTGGACCCGTTCATTATAAGGTGGTTGTCCAAAACTATACGAAACTGACCATTTCAAAAATTGATATCATGATTACCGCAACTTCGCAATACACGTGGGATCATAAAGTAAAATCCATCGATTATTTAGTACCCGGTGAAACGAGGGGAGTTGATTTCATTCTAACGCCTTTGACCTGTGGGAAATCGCAAATTTATGCCACGGTGGCTTATACCGATGGATTTGGACATCCACAAACCCTCCTGGTCCCTCCTAAAGAAATCCAGATTAAATGTCCGCTAGTAGCTCCAAAGAAAGTGCTGAAAGATCAAATTGATGATTGGAAACAAGATCTTTTAAAAGGATCTAGCTCCATCCAGTTCAAGGCTCTCTCGCCAAAGCAGATTTTTGAAATTGCTTATAACCAAATCAAGACCTTGAATTTATCGGAAGTCCTACTCGATGAGGAAAACTTCCTTTGTATTTTTTCAGGACTGATCAAAGACACTTCCCAAAAAATACTGCTTGAAGCTAAAGTTCCCCCAAATACCCTTACTCTCGATGTATGGACCAATAATCTGAAGCATTCAACCGGCCTATTAGCAAATATTCGCAACCAAATAGACCTTGCCTTTCAGGGCTATCTAGGATAATGAGACAGTTGGCAAAAGTGGGATTAAAAATTTTAAACCCCTTTTTGGGAAAAATTAATGAAAAGGATTCGTGTTACTCCTAAAGAATTTAATACTCTCCCATTTTTACTTAAACATCCTAATTAATGCTAAAAAATCAAATCAATTTTTAAAAGTATTCAATCGTACTTTTTTCGGAGAACTGCACCAAATAGCTGGATTCATTTACTAAACGCCTTCTTAAGTTAATTTTTCATTACTATCATCTTAGAATCTAAATATTACTCTCAAGAAATCCCTTAAATCTATAATTTTTATCTGAGGAGATCACATGTCCAGAAGGATTAAGAGTTCTAAAATAAAGATAAAGAGTTTAATCTCATTAATGATCATTTTATTACTAAGTAACGCCTTCATATCATTCATTTTTAAGCAAAATTATTACAATAGTAATTCAAAAAATTCAGAATTCCTAGATAGCGGAACTAATTTTAAAATTTCCACTATTTTAGAATCAAGTAATGAGTGGGTCTCAGAGGTAATTGATTATGATATCAATGGTGGACCGCCTACAATTGTTGATATTGTCATTGCAGATGCTGATGATGACGGTATAAATGAAATTGCGGTCTGTACGTACAATGGGTCCTTCAGTATTTTTTTATACGATTATAATGGAACTGGATGGACAAAATATCAAGTTGATACTGGTGGTCCACCATTGAGTGCATCAATAGATGTGGGAGATGCCGATAATGATGGTGACAATGAAATCGTATCGTGTACTGGATGGAGTGATATTTCAGTATATATTTATGACGGAGCGAATGGGTCTTGGACTGAAACTCTTGTAAAAAACACCAATGATGCAAATGGAGACGTGAAAATTGCCGATGGTGATAATGATGGTAAAAATGAAATATTAGTCTCCTCAAATAAACCTGGATCTAACAATTATGATAGATTATTAATTATAAATGGTTCTGGATCGACTTGGGACATGTATACAATCACAGAAGACATTTTAGGTGGGGGTTCAGGTGTAATTCAATGCGGAGACGCAGATGATGATACTTTAAATGAAATTGTAGTGAGAACAAGTGGTCCTGGAGGCCAACACTTATATATTGTGAATGGAAGTGGAACTACTTGGGACATAAATCTACTAATGAACGATGTTACTTATAGTCCTATAGCTATAGGAGATGCTGATAATGATGGGGATAATGAAATTCTTTTAGGAACACGAGAAGGAGCTGGATCAAGTAGATTAATTTTATTTGATGGCGCAGGTGCAGCTTGGAGTGATGATCCAATTGATAGTGGGCTTAATGACATTGGATCACTAGACGTTGGAGATGCACTTAATGAGGGAAAAAACCAAATTATTGTAGGGAGTGGATCAGGGATCTTCCTGTATGAAAAAAATGGTATCTGGTCCGATTATAATATTGTAAATTTCACTGATAATGTTGGTCAAATTACAATAGGTGACGTATACAATAATTCCTATAATGAATTCTTGACGAATGAAGTAGAGATCCTTTATATTTTTAAATCAATTGTGAATATTCCCACACCAATCGTGAGTATTACCACACCATTAGAAAGTGCAATAATTCGGGGTCAGACAATTTGGATCAACGGAACCGTAGGCGCAGGTACCGGTAAGATCATCCAAAATATGATAATTAACAACTCCTATTTCGCAATTTGGGATGACCCTACGGGTCAAGCAAGTGGGTCTTTTTCTTATTGCAATAATACTGTCCTTTATGATGGTATTTATGTAATTAATGTGACAATGATCAATAACATTACAGAGATGAATTCTGATACGAGAAGCTTCACGATAGATAATACGTTACCAACTACTGCTGCGATTACCTCGCCTAGTGCCGGTGAAAATGTAAGTGGCACCATCGCAATTACCGCGAATGCCACGGATAATGCCGGTGGGAGCGGAGTCGATTACGTGGAGTTCTGGGTGGATGGGATTGGTACTGGCACCCTTATAGGAACAGATTCATTCCCCCCCTATACGGTGAATTGGACCCCTACGAGTGAGGGTTCACACATGGTCTATGTTCGAGTATTCGATTTTGCGGGAAATTCGAATAGCAGTGGCATAGCCATAACTGTACAGGCAATCTATAATTATGCAGATGATTTTAATTCGGATATATTAGATCCCAAATGGACCTGGCATCCTGATTCAGGCAGCCAAGCCAGCTGGAGCTTAACTGCCAATCCAGGAAATCTCCGAATTACTTGCCCTGATGTCGCAATAAGTTGGCAAAGCGGGCCCGCAGATGTGCCTTACATGTATCAAGCCTTGCCGAGCGGCGACTGGGAGATTGTCATTAAAGTAAATGAACCTACTGCAAATGAATTCGCCAACGGGATTATCTTGTATAAGAGCAGCAATGAATGGTTAATGTACGCTAATCACTACGATAGTGTTGGCGAGATGAATTTGTTACGGGGCCAATTGGGAGGGAGCACTGATAATTATGCAGGTGGCGACCGAGGTAATAACCATCCTTATTTGAAACTCAAAAAAGTTGGGATAACTTATTCTTGTTACGGATCGGATGATGGAAATTCTTGGAACTATTATGGGAACGTCAATACTTCTATTTTTTTCACCCAGATGGGCATCTGGAGCCAGAGCGCCTGGTCGGGCACCTTCATCTCCGATTTTGATTATTTTAATTTTACAGTTCTTCCACCATCTGAACCTGAACAACCTACAAAAGAATATCCATTCTCAAACGAATGGATTTATACTTGGAATGATACTTCTGTAGACTATTTTTCCCATGCAGTTCGTGATAATAACAATAATGTCTATCTTATTGGGGGAACAAATAGCAGTGGCGTGGGTAATATGGATGCATTGCTTGTAAAATATGATGCGGATGGAAACCAACTGTGGAATAAAACTTTTGGACAAACGGGAGATGATTGGGCATGTGAGGGGGCAGTAGATGGGGATAATAATATTTACATTGTCGGATATTTTAGAGTAACAGCTGGAGCTAAAGCGGATGTATTTATCGTTAAATATGCTCCGAACGGGACTAAACTTTGGAATACCACTTGGGGTACCCCTACTATTCTCGATTTTGGTATGGGAATCGCTATTGATGGTAGTAATTTGTTTGTCGCTGGAAGAAGGGATGAAAGTATCAGATTGATAAAATTTGATCTAAATGGTAATGAAATTTGGAATAAAACCTGGGACGGGCCGTATTCTGACCAAGGGTTTGATGTAGCAATTGATTCTGACCACAATATATACTTAGGGGGACGTACTAATGTAAACCCGGACGATAATGCAGTTCTGATAAAATTTGCTTCTAATGGTACTGAGTTATGGAACAAGAATTGGGGTGATTCTCACAATGATGAGGTACACGGTTTGACAATAGATAAAAATAATTTCATATATGTTACTGGGTTTACTAAAAATCCTAGTACTGCAAAACCTGATATATTTATAAGAAAATATAATAGCTCTGGGAGTTTAATTTGGAATAGGACTTGGGGTGGATCTGAGGATGATGTCGGCTGGGGCATTGGCGTGGATGGCAACAATGATATTTATTTATCTGGATATACCTCAAGCTTTGGTGCAGGGCAATCGGATATCCTTTTTCTGAAATACGATTCTGAGGGCAATCAAATATGGAACTATACTTGGGGTAACTCTTATGATGACAAGGGTTATCGTATGTCAATTTATGATAATTACTGTTATATCGCTGGACAGACGAATTATGGGGTCTCACCATTTTCCGATGCGGTATTTTTGAAATATCTACTTTATGATAGTCCTAATGAAACCTCAATTATTTGGAAAAAATCTCTTAGTTATAATGTAACATCATGGGATATGGAAGATATTAATGGTGATGGAATCTCGGAAATTGTTGCTTTCTCGCGTCAATGCCCTATCGTATGGGTTTTAAATAGTTCGACTGGGGCTACTCTTTGGAGCAAAGATTTTGCCGCATTGTATGGGGATCTCTCTTGGGGTGGGTATGTAAGTTCTGAGGAAATGAAGGTAGGGGATATTAATAATGATTCTATTGCAGAAATTATTGTTCCTTCATATAATTCAACCCACAAATTGATTTATGCTTTTGATGGATGGGGAACACGTTTATGGACGTATGCCCATAGTGGTGCGGGTAGATTTGAATCGATCGCTCTAGGAGATATAAATGGAGATGGAATCAATGATATCGCAGCGCGCTCCCCTGATGGAGAACAGGTTCACGTGTTGAGGAATGATGGATCGTACTTATGGACAAGCGGGTCATTGGGATGGTGGGGGCGTAGTGTACATATAGAAAATCTGTATAACTTGACAAATGACAATAAAATAATAACTTCAGGTACCCCTAATGTCAGAGTTTATAATAATGACTTCACTTCTAATTGGACTTCCAGTTATGGATGGGGCGACGAGATGGGGATGGGATTTGGAGATGTAGATGGCGATGGATTTTTAGAAATTGCAGTCCAAGCTCACCCCGAGGGTGCAGGCCCCGGTGAAAGTGTAGTGCGGGTTTTTGAAGAAACAGGTGCGATAAAATGGACGTATAATTATCCAACAGACTATGGATCAATATATCAATTTAATGCTGAACGTCCTATTCTCCTGGATATTGATAATGACAACCAGAATGAAATCTTAGAATTAGTGGTGGATCAATCTTTTACCCAAATTGCACTTCTACTATTTCATGGAGAAAATTCGTCTCCCATCTGGAGCTATAATTTCACTGAAAGGGGTATCGCAGTGGATAATATTGGAAATGTACTTGGAAATACTGATCAAGAGATCATCGTGCAAATTAATGACACGATTTATGTATTCGATTTATTAGGAGAAAAAATTCATGAATTTTGCTATAATGGATCATATATAATAGGATATCCACTTGGGCCACGCCCCCTTATATGGGATTTTGATGGGGATGGATATGATGAGGTGTGTGCGACCAATAATGGTACCATTGCTCTACTCAACATTGTTAATGAAACAATAGGTGGTGATTGGACTGCGCCAACCATTACCGTCAATACCCCCTCGGAAAGTTACTATAATTCTCCCCCTATCATGGATGTGGATTTAACGGATGCCGTGTCGCTCGATGCTGGATATTACAAAGTGGATTCTTATACGCCAACCGGTTCTGATACCACTGGTTGGACGGCGATTTTTACTGACCATCCAAGCAATAGTTACACGTCCAATTTTACCATAGCAAGTTCCGCGTGGAATGCTTTAAGTGAGGGGAGTCATACGGTTTATTTTAAAGCCTGGGATGATGCGAATAACGTGAATGATGGGGCGTCTCCGTCGTGGCAGTTTTACAAGGACATCACTCCCCCACAGGCATCCAATCCTAGTCCTGCCGATTCCAGTTACACGAACGATGCAACGCCCACCATTCGAGTGGACCTTTCTGATGCTCTTAGCAGTATTAATGTCTCCTCCATTATTCTAATAGCGGGAGGAGTCGTGCGTGTCCACAGTTGGGATGGCACGACCGTAAGCTGGACTCCTGGACCCCCCTTCCCAGATGGGCAGGTAATAGATGTCGAGTTGGATGCCTCAGATCTCGCTGGTAATGCGATGCCTACCTATTCCTGGGCCTTCACCATCGATAACACGCCTCCTTCTGATTTTACTATAATCGGTCCTTCTGAAGTAATGGAGGATGATACGCCGGAGGTCATATGCCGGATTTTTGTAGCGGGTGCGGGGATTAACCTTTCTAGCATCCAATATGCGTATTCTATAACGGGTTCCTTGACACCGACCAATTGGGCACCTGTCGATGGTGTATATTGGGATGCCGCCTGCACGATTCCAGCCAGTGATGGCGCAACTGGCACGCTTTATCTTAAAGTAAATGCCGTGCCCTTCCATCAATTCTCCCTCACAAATAATACCATTAGATTCCGGGCTTCAGATATAGCCAACAACCAAGGCATCCAATCCATTGCTACTATCATTCCAATAGCAGAAGAAGAGGGCCCCGATATCATTATCATAATCATAATAATTATCATTGGGGCTATTGCTGCCGTGGCTTCCACCAGCTATATCGCGGTTCGGAGGCGCAAACCAATACCCCTTTCAAAAATAGATAAGATAAAACCATTACGTAAATACCAAAATACACCCTTCATCCTTGCTGAAGAGGCGGAAGGCCTGCTTGAAATATCTAATCAAATTAACCAATTTTCACTCTCAGCGGAGGAGAAGCAGGAGGTCTTAATGGAACTGCAAGGACTTCCTCCTGAAGAACGCTTTACTTTTTTCAACACGATTGTCGAGAGAATGCAAGGGAATAGAGCTTGGTTACAATTGTATGCATTGCTGGAAGAGTTTGCTATGCTCGAAAAAGAAGGACGCTGGGCAGAAGCATTACAAAAGTTGGAAAAGGCCATTGAATTAGCTGAAAACTTGGGTGATCAAGAATTCTTTAATAATTTATTGATTAAATTCGATGAATTTCGAGCGAACCAGGAGGAAAATCCACTTAAGCATCTAGCGGACTCACTAGCTCAAGATTTTCAGGGGAGTTCTGTCGATGAACCTGAAATACCAGAGGATTCTAAAGAACCAGACTCCTCAGGAGAATCCGAATCTGACGTGTTAGAAGATTAAAGACTTAGAAGGTGTAAAAAATTTGGGCGAAGCACAAAAAAATAAAGTAAATATATAGAGCCAATGGAGTTCTTTAATGAATAAGATGCCTAGAAAGAACGTAGTTTTCAAATCAAATAAAGGCGGATTTATTTTTTCATTATCCATCATTATCCTAATGTGTATTCTTTTAGTATCAGCTAATTTTAATGAAAAAAAATCAGGTCTTTTAAGAAAAAATGTTTCAAATTGGGATTTTGGTTCTCCTTTAATTAGTAAAACATTCCATCAAGTTACTGGGCTTATTATTACAGTTGTCCCGACTGGAAATGCCTTAGATTTATCGTGGGATAATCTAAATGAAACTGTTCCAGCTCTCCTAGGCTACCGAATCTACCGAAGTACGACTGCCGGATTTACTACAAATTCCTCAAATTACCTCACTAATACCACAAATAATTATTATAGGGATACCAGCCTCACTGATGGGGTCATGTATTATTACCGAGTCTCCGCAGTGAATGTATCATTGAATGAGGGGCCTCCCTCGGATGAAACAAGCGAAATTCCGTCTGATTCCGTTCCACCTGAAAAAATTATTGGAGTTGAAGTCACTATTATTCCAAAAGGGAATGCTTTGAACCTGACCTGGAATGATGTTGGTGGAGATGTGATCAAATACAAGGTATATCGAGAGAAATCATCCGGGTTCATTCCTAATGAGACTGAAAACCTCCAGGCAGAACCCACGACCAATTACTATCTCGATACCGGCTTGGATGATGGCGATACCTACTATTACCGGATCTCCGCAGTGGATGAGGTGCCGCTCGAAGGACCCTACTCCGAGGAGGCATGGAAAATCCCGAGTGATACAGAAGCCCCTGCAAAGGTGACCGGCTTAGATATTTCTCCCGTTGCAGAAGGCAATGCCCTCTTGCTTTCGTGGGATCCCTGTACTGCATTGGATTTTCATCATTTCAACGTTTATCGGAGTCTCGCCCAGGGCGGTCCCTACACCAATATCGTGAATCTGACCGCCACTTCCTACACTGACACGGGATTATGGGATGGAACGACTTACTACTATGTGATCACCGCAGTGGATGAGGTCCCGAATGAAGGCCCAGCCTCGGATGAGGCTACCGGGACACCTCACGATTCCGAGGCACCCGCAAAAGTTTTAGGATTACAGGTAACTGTTATAAGTGATAATCAGTTGGATCTAAATTGGACACAGAATACAGAGCCAGATTTACTTAATTATTGCATTTATCGAAGCACAACACAGGGATTTACCCCAAGTCCCTTAAATAACATTGCAAATGTTACAGCTCCTCAAAATTGGTTCGATGATATAAATGTTACCGTTGAAACTACCTATTATTATCGAATCAAAGCAATGGATACAGCATTTAATATCGGTGAAGCTTCTGATGAACAGAGCGGAATAATAAATGTCATTCCACCCCAAAAGGTCAGGGGGGTTGTTGTAGTTAATGAAGGCACAGGTGATATTCTGAACATTAGCTGGCATATTAATCCAGAGTTAGATTTTGATCATTATAATGTGTATCGAAGCACACAGGCAAATCTTACAATTAGTCCAAGTAATTTGGTTGCATCACCTTCCGCCAACTTCTACCAAGATAGAGGATTAATAGAATACCAAACTTACTATTACAGAATAACGGCAGTTGATGAAGCAAATAATGAGGGAAATCCATCAGAAATAAAGAATGCTACTCCAATAGATATCAAGGCACCAGATCCACCGCTAATTAATGCCTACTACTTCCCCGATTTTGGCCGAACTATTGTCCTTCTCATTACAGACCCAGATTATTTAACTTCCGATGTAAAATATTACAATGTACATCGATCAAGTGTGAGTGGTTTTACCCCAAATAATGACACTTTGATTGCGGGTAATTACACCAAAATGGAAGTTAAATCTAACTGGTATATCGATTCCGATCTCCCAATTGGGACATATTTCTATAAGGTTACTGCACTTGATGAAAAATATCAGGAGTCAATCCCATCAAATGAAGCGACTGTGCCTGATACTGTGCCGCCAGGGCCGCCCCTCAATTTAACTGCAGACCCGAGTGGCTGGACGAATGAAAATTCATTCAAAGTAACCTGGACCAATCCAACGGATTTATCAGGGATTGTACGTGCATATTATAAATTGGATTCAGCACCAACATCAAATATAGATGGAAATTATGTCGATGGTAAGGGAATTGAGCAAATTTCTGATATTACAGTAAATAGCCAGGGCGCACATCTAATTTATGTTTGGCTTATGGATTATACGGGGAACATTGAATACAGTAATCACGCTAAGACTATCCTATACTTCGATAAAACCCCTCCCTCTAATTTTATTATTATCAGTCCTTCAGAAATCGTTTATAATAAAACTCCAGGGGTTATTTGCCAGATTTTCGTGTCTGGTGCAGGGATTAACCTCTCTAGCGTCCAATACGCGTACTCCACAACGGGCTCCTTGACCCCGACCAATTGGGAGCCTGTCGACGGGGTATATTTGGATGCTGCTTGTACAATTCCCGCCAATGATGGGGCAACTGGCAAACTTTACCTCAAAGTGAGTGCAGTGCCTTTCAATCAATTCGCCCTCAGGAGAAATACCATTAGATTCCGGGCTTCAGATATGGCAAACAACTATGGCGTCCAATCCACAGCTTTTATCATCCGAACAGCAAATCCAATCACCTTTATTATTCTGTTAATAATCATCGTAATTGGAATATCCACTTATGCGGGAAAGGTAATTTACTCGAAAAGAAAACAAAACCGCCTTCATTTGAAATTTTTAGATGAGAAAGAAAATTTTAATTCTTATGTTGAATTTCGCCTAGCCGATCTTGACATCATTCTAAATGATATCGATATCATTGAATTGAATTTAGACACGTTATTAAGATTTCAATGGATGCCTCACGAGCATAATTTAAAATACGATAAGTTATATCACTATCAAGTGGTAAAGTATTATATTGGAATTACTGAATTATTAACTGAAATGAATGATATTATAGCCGGCTTGGATAACCAATTAAGGGAATTTAATAGAAAGTTTCAGTTTTTAAATTCGATCACACAATTATCTCAACAAACGATTCGAATCGATGAAAAAATTGATTCATCTATTATTGCCTTGGGGCACTTAATTAAAACTTTGCGAAAGAAATATTCGTTTCATTTAAATAAATCAGGTCCATCTCTAAAAGTGGAATTTCCACTTGAGGAGTTTGATCGAAAATTCGCAAAAATTATTAATAAATTTCGAGAAATGTACAAGGTATTTGTAAAAGAATTCGATCAATTGCTTATTTCAAGACAAATTAGATTGATAGAGACCCGGATAGACGAGTTAGATTCGATTTTTAAAGAGACTGCTGAATGGCTTACAAATGCCGAAAATTGGAGCAAAATTTTACCATTACCAAAAAATAGGGGCTACAAGCATTTATTAAAATTAAAAAAAGAACAATATATAGCTCTCAAGGATGAATTTCAATTGAAAATTGAGAAAATGAGAGCTGAACTTGCAAGTTCAATTGTCTTTGCCCAAAATTTCATTAAGTGGATTTATGATACTTTTAAAAAGAGATTGAAAAAGTTTGAAACTATAATATATGAGGATGCTCTTCGTTTTATAAGTTCGGAAGATACAGACTTTTCAGATATAAACCAATTTTTAGAAGAAAAATTTTCGTATTTTAATTCACTTTTAGAGGTAGATAAAATAAAAATTGATGAATTCTATGATTCTCATAAAGAATTTAATCTGCAAGGAATTTATGACGAATGGACTGCATTTGTAGAAGAAATTCCCTCCAAATTAAAAAGGATCAGAGTTGGTTTAGATAAATTTGTTCAACCCTTATACCGCCTATTTAAATTAATAAAAGGAATTACGGTACTTTTCTATAAAGAATCGATGGCTGAAATTGATAAATATCTGAAACCAGAACTTAGTTCCGCAAAGCAAGGTGAGAAATTCACGCCATTGAATATCTTATTTTCTCAAATAGTATGGAAAATTAATCGCATTGATAATGAAATTAAAGATTGGATAGATCTTTTACCTTTCGATTTAGAAACACCCCAATTTATAATTTTACTGAGAGAATGGAATGAGGTAAAAGAAGAGGTTTTCGTAAAATTAAATACCTTAAGTAAGGAGCAGAAAATATACAAATGTGAAATCATGCATGAACTTTTGGATCCGTTAAATGATGAAATTTGGGAATGTTCAAATTGCAGGGCTATTGCGTGTGCTGAACATTTAGAGAGATGGTATCATCGAAAAGAAGTTCCTGAATGTTTCAAATGTGGAAAAACTAATACTTTTATTAATATGAAATTGTCAAAGTACTCATAATGGTTTATATACTTTTCATTTTTGGCATTATTGGAGGAGTTATTTCAGCAATTCTCGCACTCCTTCTCATGAGAACGTATGCTTCAACCAAAATAAAAGCGACCCTCATTCTTTTTGTCTTGTTTTGTTCCATCAGCGTGAATACATTTTTGTTTGCAGTTGTACCATCTCTTTCAAAACAATGTGAATTAATCGCTTATTGGACCTACCTATTTTTGATTATTTCCTTAATTTTTGCTGCCCTCCTCTTTGGTATTTTTTTTGAATACATTGAACTAGGGCAAATTCGGATCACGATTACCTTCCTCTTTGGAATTTTATTTGGTGCATTTATTGCAGTTTTATTCATTCCAGGACAAGTAACTGTCTTTTATTCAGAAGTATTTGCATCGTGGATGATCATTTCAAGTGATTACTTAAAGGCGATAATGCTAGTATTTGCGATTTTAGTGATTTACCGATTAATAAAAGGGTTTATTGTCATTTATCGCGTTGCAACAAATGAACGCTTGAAATTCCAATTTAAATTATTTTTTTCAGGAATCAGTATTGGATTAACTGGACTGGTTATTTCCTCAGCTTCTGGCATTTTAATAAGTGAAGTTAATTTTGTTCTTGGCAGCATGCTTCGCGGATTATATCCGCTTTTTATATCTATCGGCTTGTTCATTATATTTATAGGATTCCACTTAAATCCGTATTCAATTTATTTAATTTCCCAAAAAGTTTTCCAGATCCTTGTCTTCAATAAAAGTGGCGTGACCATTTTTGACCGCCAATTTCGTCCCACTACAGGCAAGCACGTCACTCTAATAACGGGCGCCATTCACGGAGTATCTTCAATGATCCAACATGCTTTAGGAATTGAATCCCACCCTCGTAGCCTGAAATATCTTGGTCGAACTCTAATATTCGAATTTAAAGGAACTCTTGGTTTTGCCTTGATTTCGGATCGCGATTCCCAGATTTTACGCAACGGATTAGAGAACTTTTCGGAACTATTCATGCAAGCCTACAAACATGAACTGGATGAATGGGATGGCTCAATTGAAACTTTTGAAAATGCTTCTGATTTCATCAAGAAATCATTTCCATTTTTAGATTTGTAAAAATTTACTGTAAAATTCTTTTTGATATAATCAATATCTTTCAAATCATTCCCATTATTTTGATAAATTTTTTCTAAGCACTATTAATTAATAATTTCTTTATTGTAAAAATAGAATTCTTAAGGCTAAACTATGTCATGGAACTAAAAAATCTTCCTATAGAGGAGCAACACGCCCTCTTTAATGCCATAATTGCCAGAAATTCTGCGCATGAAATGCGGAACCAATTGAACTATCTAATGAGGGAATTAAAAACTGGGGAAACAGAAGAAAATTGGGTACCGTCTTTGCAAAAACTTGAAAAATTTATTGCTGTAGCATTAGCGGATGGTGATCGAGAGCTTATTGCGGATCTCATGCAATTATTAATTCTAATTAAATATTCATTGTAAAAAACCAGAAAAATTAATTGATTAACTCCAGTAACAGGATAGAACGAAAATAAAAAGATCAAGGAGAGGGAGCGAGTTCTATCAAGATTGAGGACGCAGGTACTTTGTCTCGAGACCATGTCCCAGGGAAATGATATTATCCCGCGTAACTTTCTCAATTTGACTTTTCTGAGTGATATCAAAGAGAATGCCACCAATGGCTTCCTCAAACGTTAACCCTAGCTCGCGATAATGAATTCTAGGTCCCTCTGGAAACTCGAATTCATGCTTCACCCATTCCCCTGTTTCTTTATTGTATGTCGGGGGCTTGACGGCAAGTGACTGGCTGGGGAGTGGAATACCATTTTCAAGCTGATATGAGTAATATTTAATGAAATAGTCGTACAATTCATAATCATGCGACTTGATTTTTTGAAATATTCCTTTCTCCAAGTAATTAAGATATAGTTGGTTAGCCATTAAGGCTTTCGTGAGGCGCTCCGTGAAAAAGGGACGCTCTAATTGGAATAACATGTTCATAATTGGGGGAAGCGGCTCGTAATTAAATATGCAATCAGGGAGACCATAGTTCTTTGCATTAACACCGTCCCATATCGCTCCTAAAGCATTCCAGTTGCTCAATTCCATTATCATATTACTAGCCCCTACCATGAAGAAAATACACACGTGATAGGTAGAATTGGTCCATTGCGGCGTCTTTTCATTCCGAACATCTACTAAGATTTCACGCATGCGTCGGGCTGCTTCGATATTATCTTTGATTTTTTTTCCAATATCCTGTAGTCGTATCCCAAGCTTCATGTGCCGCCTATTAAAAATCTCATGATCCTCTCCTTTCAAAAGAAACCAATAATCTTCAGGAGTCGATTCCTCAACGTGGAGATTCATGATAAATACTAATTCCCGATCCAAGTCAGATAAACAAGCGAATGAAATATCCGTAGAGGTCCCGTACATCATTGTAGTGCTTAAATTTTGCATATCCATTCTTATTGGTAAGATTGGGGGAAATCCCCAGAAGGCCACAGTTTCTTTTAGGCGGCTGCGTTCAATTTTTCCCTCTTGAGATGACCTGGAGGTCCTGATCGATTCATCCAGCCGAATCCCGATATTCTGTGAAATCATGTTCTCAAATCCCTCAATTTGAGATTCATATTCCTTCCAATTATCAACCAAACGTAAAGCCGTGAATGTATTTTTTGTTAATGGGATGAATTTCTTGCTATAAAAATTGTCAGGAATCTCATTCAGAACCTCTCCTGGTCTTCTCAACTTCAGTTCTTTCAATTCGTAGCCCTGCATTACCTCTCAACACCGGTCGATCGATTACTAAGCTAATATGATAATCATAGCTGAAAAATCTTATCCCGGCCAAATCTCCATAGGTCAAAAATGATCTACTTAAAAAGCTGTTGATATAATAATACATTCAACTAGCAGTATTGTAACATCTAGTAGAGGAGGCGAAATTGCAATGGTACATTGCGTTATTTGTCTAAGTCAGATCGGGTCTCAATTTTATGAAGCAAAGTATGTATCTTGTAGAAGGTGTGGTTTAACGTTTTGCGGAAGAGGTTGCGCTTCAAAGCATATCTGTGGTGTAACAAGCAGAAATCACATTGAGCCCACTAATGAGAGGTATTTTTTTGGCATAGCTTTTTGCATTGGTATGATCACGGGAATTGCATATACATTGGCATCATATATTCTCGAAGCTCTAATCTTTTGGCCCCACGGACTCATCCCTATAGGTTTCATAATTCTTGTACTATTCTTAGGCTTAAGAGAGCGAAAATTACGCCCCATGAAGATAGATGAACTCAATGCAAGAGCGCCAGCGTGCCCCCTTTGCGGGAGTATAATGCAGTTCAGGGAACGTTGGCCCAGGGAATCCATCGAAGATTACCTGCATAGCGGAAAGCTCTTTGATTGCATCCCCTACCAGCCCTTTGGCGGGAGGCTGATGCGCTACTACTGCGACAGGTGCGGCAAGTGTCTTTAGTTCAAAATATTTCTCCTAAAGCCTTTATTTCCTTTTTTTCTGAACCCATAATATATTTGAATGGACTTTTTCTTACGTTTTGATCCATCAGATTATTTAAATATGAGGTATAAAAAAGGAAATATTTTTTAGAGATATCCTAGAAAATTAACCTTCGTAGCAGAATAGAGCAGAAAAGGATTAATATTCAGGTTCAGGACGAAGATACCGGGTGTTTAGTCCGTGCCCTAGCGAAATTATATTCTCTCGCGTCACCTTCTCGATTTTGCTCTCATGAGTAATGTCAAAGAGGACGCCGCTAAGCATTTCCTCAAAGGTCAGCCCGAGGTCGCGGTAATAAATCCGTGCCCCCGCGGGATACTCGAAACCCATGCGTTTCCACGTCCCAGTCTCTTTGTCGTAAAGCGGAGTTTTGCATTGAAGCGTCTGGCTCGGGATGGGAATTCCTTTTTCGAGCTGGTAAGAATAGAACCGCATATAGTAATCATACACCTCATAATGCCGAGTTTTAATTGATTCAAGGATTTCTTTCTCGAAATAATTCAGGTATAAATAGTTCTCCATCAAAGCCTTCGTGAGCCGCTCAATCCATATTGGTCGGTCTAATCCGAACATCATTTGCAAGATCGGCGGCAATGGCTCGTAATTAAATATGCAATCAGAAAGTCCATAGTTCTTTGCATTCACACCATCCCAGACCTGACCTAAAACATTCCAATTACTTAATTCCAAGGTCATATTTGCACCACCCACCATAAAGAA
>JABXJT010000009.1 GCA_013375455.1 Candidatus Helarchaeota archaeon
AAATTTTTATTGCCTGATGAAATGTTGTAGGATCTGGAACAGTTGGCCCAGATGCAATGGAATCAAGTGGGTTTCCAATAACATCAGAAAGAATGAGCGTGATTATCGGGGCAGGGAAACCGTATTTTGCTAATTGACCCCCTTTTATTCGCGAACAATGTTTTCGGACTGTATTTATTTCTTGAATTGTTGCACCTGATTTTATAAGTTTTTTGTTTAAGTCTTGAATTTGGTTTAAATTAAGTAATTCAACTGGAAGTGGTAAAAGGGCTGACCCACCTCCGCTAATCAAAATAATAATTAAGTCATTTTTGTGTGCCTTTTCCAAGATCTTTATTATTTTTCGAGCTCCATTAATGCCACTTTCAGAGGGAATCGGATGTGACGCCTCATTAAATTGAATGATCTTAGTATTATAGTGAGATTTCGTCCCCTCTGGAATGTTGATCAATCCATCAGAAATGTATGATTTGAGAATTTGTTCCAATGCTTCTGCCATTGCACCGCTTGCTTTCCCCGCACCCACAACATAAATATTTTGAACCTTTGATAGTTCAAAGACATAATTTTGAACGTGTAATTTTGTTCCATTCAGTTTAATAACTTTTGGGATTAAGTTTTCAGGTAAAACAGATTTGATTCCGATATCCAATAGATCTAGCACTGTTTTTCGGGCAAAAATTTCCTCATCTTTTTTCACTCTTGAAATTAAGGACTGAAAGTTTTTGATAATCATCTAGATTCCTAATAATTGAAAAGTTAGAATTTAAATTAAAAATAATTTTGAACCTTTGACTATTTATAATTCACTTTGAATTGAGACATATTAATTTTGGATGCTTAATATTTGCTCTGTTTCGCGGGCAAGCTTTTGTAAATGTAGGAGTGTGATGCCGAGATTTTCTCGATCAATTACAGAGATTATGACAGCTTCTTTACCAGCTGTTACAAGCACGATAGTTCCTACTTCAGAATCGATGATGATACGTTGTGGATTTGCTTTCAATAACTCTTCAGTCGTGCGTTCCCCTAACATCGTCATTTCAGCTGCCATTCCGGCTATTAATTCCTCATTAAAATAAGTTCCCCCATTACCCTGAAATGAATTATCAATGACCGATGCAATAACGAATCCATCTCGCGATACAATCGCAGTTGTATATACATTCGTTACCATTCCAAAATTTATCAAAAGCTCATCTAATTTTTCTCCTTTAGTGCGCAGCATTAGAAATTCTCCTAAAAGATAAAAAAATTACTACATTCAATTACTTAGCTATGTTCGCGAAAATGCCTTAAAAACACCACAAAAAAGGGAAGGAAATGAAAAGATTATTTCTCTTATTCACGATACCGTTCCATAATGTTTTCAATACGTTTTACATAATATTCGAGTTTTTTCCGCTTTGGATTCTTTATATACCGCCATAATGCTTTAAATCCCTCCATTACAAAAAGGAGAGATGAGCTAAGGAGAATGATTATTCCCCATTCAAGTAATCCTATTGGATAAGTATGAAAGATACCTCCAACTCCAGGTATATATATAATAGCGACAAGAAACCCTATCGAAAGAGCTACTGAAATAACCAACATACGATTAATAGACGGACCGTGTAAAATTGATTTCTCTTTTTCACGACATAGGAATACGTTAAAGAATTGAGAGATGGATAAAGTTAGGAATGCAAAGGTTTGTGCAAAATAGGTTTTTTGTGTATCACCAATTATTCCCATCGGACTTGCTAAATTTAAACCTATTACAAAAGCCGCTAAGGTAACTATGGTTATGGTTACACCTACAACGGTAATATTAATTAAATCATGCTTTGTAAGAATGGACTCCTCCGGATCACGTGGAGGTTTTTGCATAACTCCTTTAGTGGGGGGATCAAACACTAAGGCCGTTCCAGGAAGACCATCTGTGACTAAATTTACAACCAGTATATGTATTGCAACAAGGGGTACGACATTTTTTCCACCGATAGATCCAATCGCAAACATTATGGCAATAAATACCACCAAAATCTCTCCTACATTACTCGAAAGCGTGTAGAAAATGAATTTTTTAATATTCTCATAGATTACGCGCCCTTCCTCCACTGCATTAACAATACTGGCGAAATTATCATCAGCGAGCGTGACATCGCTAGCTTCCTTAGCCACATCAGTCCCAGTTATTCCCATAGCGACTCCCACATCTGCTTTTCTTAATGCGGGTGCATCATTGACTCCATCGCCCGTCATTGCAACTACGTTAATTCGACTCTTATATGCATCGAGAATTTTTGTTTTTTGTTCTGGACTCACTCGCGCATAAACATCCACGTATCCAGCCATTTTTTGTAATTTTTCTGACTCTATTTCATTTAGATCACTTCCAGTAAGTGCCCCAGAGTATTGGCGCATTAAGCCTAACTCTTTTGCTACAGCAACTGCTGTTAATTTATGGTCGCCTGTAATCATCGCTATTTTTATCCCTGCTTGCCTGCATTCCTCTAGGGCATCGCTTACTTCTTTCCTGGGCGGATCTATCATAGCTTGGAGACCCGTCAATATCAAATTTGATTCAATTTTTTCCATCGTGTATTCTGAAATTTCGGGCAGTAGCTTCTTGTATGCCATGGCAAGGACCCGAAGGGCATCAGATGTCAATTCCTCATTCATTGCGTGATATCGTACTTTGTCATCTTCCGTAATGGGACGAATTTCTTGCCCGATTTGTATGTGGGATGAGATCTCAAGAATGCCTTCGAGCGCACCTTTCACATATGCGAATCTTTCATTATTCGGAGCAGAATGAATGGTGGACATTCGTTTCCTTTTTGAATCAAATGGGATCTCTCCGACCCGAGGATTTTCATTTTCAAGTTCGGTTTTCCAGAGAGCAGCCTTGCCGGCCGAAACTACTAATGCGCCTTCCGTGGGATCACCGATCATTTCCCAATGTTTTACACCTTTTTCTTTAATATTTTCACTTAATGAGGCGTCATTACACAAAGTACCAATTTTTAGTGTCATGGTAAGAGGTGCGTTATGCGCTGGATCTAATTCCACGTTTTGAATGAAAAACCTTCCAATCGGATCGTAACCCTGTCCAGTTACGTCAATCACATCATCATTGGTAAAAATTTTCCTAACACTCATCTCATTCAAGGTTAATGTGCCTGTTTTATCGGAACATATCACGGTTGTGCACCCAAGCGTTTCCACGGCAGGAAGCTTCCTTATAATTGCATATTTTGCGGCCATTCGTGTTACTCCCAATGTGAGTGCAATGGTTACGATAATTGGTAAGCCTTCAGGGACGGCCGCTACAGCTAATGAAACCGCCTGTAAGAAACTACCTTGTATTCCAGCAACACCCTCCCGAATAAATCCAGCAATGAAGACGACTACACAAACAAGGATGACAAGTATTCCAATCCATTTACCGAGCTGATTTATCCTTTTTGTTAATGGAGTTTCTTCTTCTTCTATTGTTTGGATCATGTCTGCGATTTTACCTATTTCCGTGTCCATTCCTATAGTAGTAACTACTCCCTCCCCTCGACCGTATGTGACGACCGTGCCCGTGAATGCCATATTTTTCTGATCATTCACTGGGATATCTTCTTTCTTTAGAATCGAGTCTATTTTCGATACTGGTACTGATTCTCCTGTCAAAGGTGCCTCATCAACTTTTAAATTGATCGAGCTCATCAACCGTGCATCCGCAGGAATTTTATCCCCCGTTTCAAGAATGATAATATCTCCAGGAACTAGCTCGCGGGCAGGGACCTCATGATCCTTATTATTTCTTCGCACTGTCGCCGTCGGCGCGGATAATTCCATTAACGCCTCCAATGATTTTTCCGATTTGGCCTCTAAATAAGTTCCAATACCGGCATTAATGAAAAGAATTGCACCTATAATAATTGCGTCAGTGAGCCCTCCCTCCTCAGAACCTGTGAGCCCCAAAACAATGGAAATGACCATGGCAACTACTAACAGAATCACCAAAAAATCTCGGAATTGCCCAATGAGAATGCTAAAAAGAGAGCGTTTTTTTCCGGTTAAAATTTCATTATATCCATACTCCTCACGACGTTTCAAAACTTCTTCTTCACTTAAACCTTCTTTTGTTGTTTTTAATGAGGTTATTACTTCACCAATTTCTTTGTCATAATAACTCATTTTAGGACCCCATACATTACGTAATCACTTTTACTCTATTTTCTTTTTATAAAAATAATAATTGTTATTCCTTTCATAGATTTTTGGGAGAATGGCGTCGATCCCACCATTTCCAGAGATACTTATATCCCTCGGTGACCCAGATAATACTTGAACTTACTACGATAATTAAGACCCAGTCAAGCCAACCTAGAGGATAAGTATGAAACACTGGCCACAAAGCGGGGATATAAACAACAGTGAATTGAAGAATTATTGCAACCACCAATGCTAAATACATGTAGTTGTTCCGTTTTTTCATACCGAACATTGAATTCTTCAGGGAGCGACTGGCAAAAATATTCCAATTCTCGAAGAACGTTACGGTCATAAAGGCAAGTGTTGTAGCATACCTATAATTTAGATTCTCAGGCATCGCACTGGCTTTTCCATTTATTATCCCATAATAGAATAGAGCTAGGGTTCCAATACAAATGAGAGCCCCGAGGAGGATAATATTTATGGTAAATCGTCGAGTGAAAACAGGTTCATCAACACTTCTCGGGGGAAAATTCATCAGTTTTGGATCCTCTGGCTCTTTTGTTAAGCTGAGCGCGGGTAGCGAATCCGTAATAAGATTAACCCATAAGATTTGAAGCGGTAATAAAGGCAGAATTGTAGTAATAGAGGAAAATACTTGAGTTCCAATGATAATCCAAACAAAAATAACCAGAATTTCACCTATATTACAAGATAGGAGGTAGAATATTGTTTTCAAGATATTTTCATAAATATTCCGTCCTTTCTTTACAGCAGAAACTATGGTCGCAAAATTATCGTCTGTTAAAGTCATACTGGCTGCTTCTTTGGCAACATCAGTACCCGCAATTCCCATTGCAACTCCAATATTTGCGCTTTTTAGGGCAGGGGCATCGTTGACCCCATCTCCTGTCACTGCCACGATGTAATTTTTGCCTTCGAGCATTTGTACAACATCTAGTTTATGTTTAGGTGATATTCGAGCGAAAATTTTGGTTTTCTCAATTACTTCCTTGGATTTTGTGTCGTATTCAATGCCTTTGACGGTATTTTGTTCTTCACCAGAAGATATGAGGCCGATTTCTTTTGCGATGGCATTTGCGGTTGCAGGGTGATCTCCCGTGATCATTTTAATTTCAATTCCCGCTTTTTTACACGTTTCAATCGCCCCAGGAACTGCATCACGGGGAGGGTCCATCATTCCTACAAAACCAATAAAGGTAAGATCAGCATCCACGCCTTCATAATCTTCTCGATGACCATCAGTTAGGGTTTGATAAGCCATTGCCAAAATTCTTAATTGTTGAGATGAGTACTCTTCGTTTAATTTGAGAATTTTTTCGCGCTGGGCTCGTGTAATTGGTCCAATATTTCCATTTGTATAAATAGAATTACATCTATCTAAGATTATATCCAACGCACCTTTTATATACGCGTGTATTTCATTTTCTGGTGTCTTATGCACGGTTGTCATTCGTTTCAACTCTGATGTAAAAGGAATTTCTCCAATCTGGGGATACTTTTCTTTTAAATCCTCGATGTTCATTCCTGCTTTCATCGCAAGAGTATGGAGGCTCCCCTCCGTTGGATCTCCTATAATAATCCATTTATTATCTTTCTTCTCGACCTTAGATGTCCCGCACAATGCCCCAACTCGTAATAATAATTCAAAATGTTTATCTTTTAATGGGTTGATTTCCTTTTCATCTTCTTGATAAAACCTACCAATTGGGGCATATCCAACTCCAGTCACGTTAATTACTTTATCATTAGCATAAATCTGTCGTATTGTCATCTCATTTTTCGTCAATGTTCCCGTTTTATCCGAACAAATTACATTAACTGATCCTAATGTTTCAACCGCTTTTAATCTTTTAATTACTGCCCGCTCTTGGGCCATTTCGCGCATTCCTAAAGCTAAACTGGTTGTAATTACAATTGGTAAGCCTGATGGCATCGCAGCAACAGCCAAAGCAACGGCTGTTAGCATTAAACTAACTGTTACCGCCCCCGGATCGACGAAAAAAGTTCCAGTAATTACCCCTTTTAATATTCCAATAATAAAAACTAGGACACAAATGACGACGATTAAGACTCCGAGCTGAAGGCCAACTTTCGCCATTTTTCTTTGTAAAGGAGTTTCGGCTTCTTCAATTTCAGATAATAATTGGGCAATTAAACCTATTTGGGTTTGCATTCCCGTACCTGTAACGACCGCTTTTCCCCGCCCATACGTCGCAATTGTCCCACTAAATACCATATTTTTCCGATCTGCTAAAGTCGCCGTTTTTTCGATGGCTGCAGGCTTTTTCTTTACTGGCTTGCTCTCCCCCGTCAAAGTAGACTCATCAACTTGCAAATTCATTACTTCCAAGAGCCGCGCATCTGCCGGTATCTTATCGCCCATTTCTATAAAGATCAAATCACCCGGAACCAAACGTCGGCTATTAATGATGCTCTCCCCCTCTGGGCGGAAAACGCGCACGTCATGCCCCGCAGTAATCTCTTTTAACGCCATCATGGATTTTTCTGAACGATATTCCGTGACTAGCCCAACTATTGAATTAATCATTACGAAGCTCGCAATTGCAACGACGTCCGTGAAGTCATATTCCTGTTGGATTACAATGACAGCAAGTTCAATAATAATGGCGACTATTAATATGAGAATGAGGATGTCTTTGAATTGTACTAAGAACAATTTGATAATTGAAGTTCCTTTTGCTTGGGGTAGCTCATTTAAACCGTGAATCTCCAGCCTTTTGGTAGATTCTTCTTCAGAAATTCCTTTATCCGACGATTCCAAGCTTTTTATTACGTCTTGGGTTTCCATCTTATAGTAATGGGTCTCTTCCATTCGGTCCTTGCTCCTTGTACGATGAAAATTTAGGGAATCATTGTGAATAAAATTTCTTAGAATACAGATCAGATTTTTGTTTAAAACTTTGACTTTTGTTATGATATAACAAATTATTCGCTTATAAGGAAATTTTACGGTTTCTAAAAAACTATTTGTTGGTCAAAATTGCCTTGATCTGCATAAAAAAAGTAAAGAAATTATGATTGGTGAATTTAATCTAGCTGAATTTTTTACCCTACAGGCATGGAAGAACTATGATATTATTGGAGTATTACCGTGATAACAGTGTAGAATTCCTATTAAATCAGAATTTAGTCGAATTGTATAGACGGGAATTATAGGAAACAATTACATTTTAAAGGTGTACTAGAACAATATTTATTCCATAGGAATTCTAGTGGAAAGTATCAGAATTCCAGTGGAGATTTAAAAGTTTCATTTTTATGAATTTAAATCTGATGAGATTAAGATGGCAAAGAACTTTAATACGAAACCACTCGATAGAATCTTTGATGATTTTCTCTCAGGGCCGCAAATCTTTAAGAATAGAGATGTAATGCGAGCAACTTTCGTTCCAGAAGATCTACCCCATCGAGAAGAGCAAATTTCGCGAATTGGGAAAATCTTAGCCACCATTTTGAAAGGAGGCGTGCCCTCTAATATTTTTCTCTATGGGAAAACTGGAACCGGAAAGACTGCCGTGGCTTTATACGTTTTAAAGCGCATTGTTGCAAAATGTGAAGAAATTTCAATAACACTACCCTTGAAGGAAATAATTAATTGTAAAGACATCGATACGGACTACCGTGTATTTGCAAGGCTATCTGGTGCGGTTGGAGAGGAAGTTCCTTTTACTGGACTCCCCACGGATGAGGTTTTTTCCCGGTTTAAACTTAAGTTGGATTCGGAACAACAAACGTTCATTATCGTTTTGGATGAAATTGACCAATTAGTAAAGAAAACTTCCAAAAAAGGATCACCTAATAAAGTCCTCTATGAATTAACTCGAATAAATAGCGAACTCGACAAGGCTCGCGTTTGTATAATCGGAATTAGTAATGATTTAAAATTTAAAGAATATTTGGACCCACGTGTTTTAAGTAGTTTAAGCGAAGAAGAAATGGTTTTCCCCCCATATAAAGCAACAGAATTACTGGATATCTTGAAACAACGTAGTGAAATGGGATTTTATCCTGATGTTATCACTGAAGGAACAATTGAAATCACGGCTGCCCTTGCAGCTCGAGAGCACGGGGATGCAAGACGGGCCATCGATCTTTTAAGGGTTGCAGGGGAATTAGCTGAGCGAGAATCTGATGAAAACGTAACAGAGAGTCACGTGCGACGTGCTCAAACGCTCATTGAGCGAGATACGATTTCAGATGCCTTGAAAACATTACCCATTCAATCTAAACTTGTGCTCTATAGTATTTATCTTTTGGAGAGGAATGACATTCTTGAAATATATACTGGAGATGTCTATACAACGTATTCTCAACTGTGTGATGGCACGCGCGTAGATAAACTGACCCAACGTCGCGTGAGTGATTTAATTAACGAATTGGACATGTTAGGGATTGTTAATGCCCAAGTCATTTCTAAAGGACGGTATGGCAGGTCCAAAAAAATTCGTTTAAGCATTCCTAAATCAATCATAACATCGATTCTAGAGGAAGATTACGTCATCAAGAAGATCAAAGATTTCCCAATTGAAATGAAAAAAGAAGAAGATTAAACTTGGCTAATAAAATCTACAGCTGTTATTTGTTTTTCTGCTAGGCGGTACTCGCGTCTAGCACGCGAACCTCGTCGTTCTAAAATGTCTTCAGCAAACATTCGTGCCAAATAAGTTGAAACTGTACTTGGTTTTACTTCCTCATGAAAATTATAATGATATAATTCTCTGATGTGTTCTGATGTAAACCATCCATGTTTTATTTGTTTCACGATTAATTCTAACTTCTCTCGAATGGTTAAGGAGTCGTAATCAGGATGAGATTTAATGCTTAATTGGTTGTCTAGGTGTGGCGTATCCTCAGAAACCGGCCCTTCGCCCTGGAATTTTCCGATTATCTTGCTTATATCCTCTGGAGAGAAAGAACCGTCAAAAGAAAGCTTGATCTTTCTACCACCCTCATCCTCAAAAATAAACTCTTTCAATCTGAATTTCATTAACCATCACTCTTTACCTAAACATTATTATTCTTCCATTTTACACCTTAAAAAGGCTTATATCATCGGTATGTTATGTTGGTGTTTAGTCATTTCAATATGATTAAAATCCTCAGATTTTCAAGTTTGATAAATATTTTTCAGACGTGAAGTGAAGTCCAAAAGGTTTTTAAGATTCTGATTCCATTTCTTGACAATTTATGATTGAAAATGTCTAAATTTCACTCCCCTTGGAAACCATTAAATGAATAAGAAAAATTTATCTCAATTTGTATGTAACTAATCACGATGAAGTAACGCTAAATTTCGATATCTTCAATCTCGCGAATTGGAGCAGTTATTAACATGACCACGGTAAAAGAGGTTTCTCTTCGGGTAATTGAAGGAATACAAGATGATATCGGTAAAGTTCGAGTTCGAATTGACCCGGAAATAATGACAAATCTAGATATTCCAGATAATTCCATTATAGAAATTCTCGGTCATAAGACCACGGGTGCGATCGCCTTACCTGGATCGGCAGAAGATCGGGGACAGGGCACTATCAGCATGGATGGGTTGGTCCGGGGAAATGCGGGTACTAGTTTGGGAGAAATCGTTAATTGTAAAGTTGTTTCCCTAAAACCTGCTAAAAAAATAACCATTGCCGCCACCCAAAAAGAGTATAAAATCAATGACATTAATTTCGTGCAAAATACCTTAAAAGAATATTTATTGGAGAAACCTATTAAAGGTGGCGATTTCATTAAGATAACCAGTGAAGAAGCCGCGCATTTTACCCTTGCAGAGATTACTTTCGTTATTGTGAATACATTTCCCTCAGGTTTAGTTCAGATTGATCAATCTACGACCATAGAAGTTTTAAAACGCGTGCCTGACGATGTTACCTTTAAGGAAGTGCTAGTGTCCTATGAAGACATTGGAGGACTAGAGGAAGAAACTCTTCGAGTTAGAGAGATGATTGAACTCCCTCTCCGACATCCTGAACTCTTTATGCGGCTTGGAATCGAACCTCCTAAGGGTGTCTTGCTTCATGGGCCTCCAGGCTGTGGTAAAACGTTACTTGCGAAAGCCCTAGCAAATGAATCTGATGCCTTTTTTAATCCAATTAATGGCCCCGAAATAATGAGCAAATTCTATGGAGAAAGCGAGAAAAAAATTCGAGAAATCTTTAATATTGCTGAGAAAAATGCACCAAGTATCGTTTTTATTGACGAGATTGATTCCATTGCTCCGAAACGAGAACACGTCACTGGAGAAGTCGAACGGCGCGTTGTCGCACAACTTCTAGCACTAATGGATGGACTAAAAACCCGTGGGCGTGTAGTTGTTATCGCAGCTACCAACCGCGTGAATGCCATCGATCCTGCTCTTCGGCGGCCTGGGCGCTTTGATCGGGAAATTGAAATCAAAGTTCCTTCGCGCGAGGGCAGACTCGAAATTCTTCATATTCATACCCGGGGAATGCCATTAAAAGGTGTAGATCTCCTTGATTATGCCATTCGGACCCATGGGTTTGTAGGAGCGGATCTTGCAGCACTATGTCGTGAGGCTGCAATGTATGCCCTTCGTCGGGTCCTGCCTAAAATTGATCTTGAAACCGAAACGGTTCCTCCTGAAATTTTATTTGACTTAAAAGTCACGAGAGATGATTTCGAATCTGCCATGAAATTCGTCGAGCCGTCAGCAATGCGAGAAGTCCTGCTTGAAATTCCAAACGTGAAATGGGAACAGGTTGGTGGACTTGCACGAGTTAAACAAGAATTAAAGGAAGTTGTTGAACTTCCTTTGAAGCGACCTGATATCTTTAAAAAATTCAAAATTCGTCCAATAAGCGGCATTTTGCTTTATGGGGTTACTGGAACTGGAAAGACATTATTAGCAAAAGCTATTGCCACTGAAAGTGAGGCGAATTTTATTCCCGTCCGAGGACCAGAGATCTTTTCAAAATGGGTAGGTGAATCTGAAAGGGCCCTTCGGGATATTTTTCGAAAGGCTCGTCAGGCAGCTCCTACAATCGTATTTTTCGATGAGCTTGATGCCATTGCATCTCGACGGGGGGAGTTCGCTGGTTCAAAGGTCAATGAAACCATAGTAAATCAACTTTTAAGCGAGATTGATGGATTACAAGAGCGAAGTCAAGTAGTTCTCATTGCCGCAACCAATCGTCCAGATATTTTAGATTCTGCGCTTCTCCGGCCAGGCCGATTTGATCGATTAATCTATGTTCCACTTCCTGATTATGACGCGCGACTCGAGATTTTAAAAATTTACACTAAAGATATGCCTGTTGAAGATTTAGACCTGAAAAAATTAGCAGCAAAAACTGAACAATACTCGGGGGCAGATTTAGAAAACTTATGCCGGGAAGCTGTAATGCTACTCATTCGATCCGATATCAATGCAGATAAGCTAACAATGAAAGAATTTGAACAGGCATTGAAGATTGTTAAACCGAGTAATTCACCCGAAAAACTGGATGAATTCAAAAGGCTTGTTAAAGAAAATTTAGGAGACGCATGTGAAATTCATTAAAAGGTTTCATTAATTTCATTTCTTCCCCGCGAGCGGAAGGGCTTGAAACACTTTTGTGTAACTTTGCTCGTACATTGGAATTACCGAATAGGCCCAATTGTTAAGTAATCCCAGCCATTCAAGTATTTTTAACATTCCAAAAGTTACGAGATTTTGAATCTCTTCTTCTAAGTATGGATATATTAGAGAAAGGTATTGAGGAAGATCAAATCTACAAGGAAAATTGACATCTATCTGAGAATTCACCCAAAACAAATCCTTCATTTCTATAAATGATTCCCTTTTGGTTTCAATTTTTGCTAAATTGTCATCATATGCTTCTTGCATTTGTTCTGTCATCAAGCCTAAACAATTGGAAATGTATAATAAACTAGTTTCAATGAGCAATTGCTTATCCTTAAAAAAATTTAAAAACGGTTTCAAAAATAGAGGTAATTTAATAAATTTTATATGATTTGAGGTTGAATTTTCGATTCCTAAAAATTCAGAAATCCCCTTTAATAACAAATCTCCTAATTTACTCATGACTTTTTTATAAAACTGACTCTTTACACCATTGATAACGTCCTGCTTTGTTTGTAAAGAGTCTGCTTCTAAATTAAATTTACTATCCATCAATTCTCACGAACTCTCATATCTATTAAATAATAACTTAATATGACTCAATTTTTTCAATTCTGTTTACCTCAAAACTAAATTTAAACTCCACAAAATTGAATTGCAACTAAAAAATAGCTAGTTCTCTCAAAACTTTGCAAATTTACGTCAAAAGTACGAAGAATGTTCTAATTTACACTGATTTCACCTCGTCAAAATACAATCAAACCATATCAATTAACTGCTACTTTGAATATGCCTTATATACTATGAACAAAATTATTTCGTTTTGAACAATACTTATATACGCTTTGTACAATTTTATCATACAATTTGAACAAAATCAATATTTAAAATTGGAGTTTTGGATGATGCCAAAGAAGGAGCACGTCCATGTTGTCACGGACTTTAAACACAAACAAATTTTAGAACGTTTGGGTCAGAGATTTGGATCTATGACTAAAGCCTTTGAATTTGCGATAGAAACTTTAGAAAAAAGTGAAACTGTAGGGTCATGTGATAATTGTGAAATCAAATATGAGTATGATCAGATTAACACCTTTAGTGAGTTATTAAATACAGTTACTTTCACGCATAAAAACATCCAAGAATTAGTAAGGTATCTTCAGGGTGACTGTACAATTCAAGAATTGTTGATAAGATCTCGTGAAAAAGCGAACCAGTTCGTAAAGCAATACTTGATCGGATTAGCCCAGATTTCTTTTGAAAATACATACGATCATTTGGTCAATGCTTTAGAAGATTGGAAAAAACGTACTCGATTATTTAAATCAATCCAGGTTGATAAATATGAGAAATTAATTATGGCGCGCGTGAACATCTTAGAAAAATTACCCATCTTTGTAGCGACGGGATTAATTGGGTATCTGGAAGCCCTAGGATTTACATTTGATATTGATATTTTGGATGAAACTCTTATTTTGAAATGGCTCACCCCTGAAAGGTATTCCCAAGAAAAAATTAGAATTGAAGAAAAAATTACAGCTTACGTTGATGAATCAGACCAATATATTAAACCCTATTTTATTAAACAAGGGTATTTGCCTGTTTTGCCAGGTCTAATGGATTGGGTTTCCGAAAATGTTCTTAATTACGCTGTCTTTCCGATAGATATTAGCTACCAGTTCATAAATAAGTTCCTTGGAGACGACTTTGTTCCTCCCACATCCGCGACCGAATGGACAAAAATTATGACAAGAATTGTGAGTTCGCTAGGTTATGCTGAACAAGTCAAAGTGAAAGTTGATGAAGAGAAGAGTTCATTTAAACTTAGCATGGTATGTACTACACCAAACTTAACAAGATTACTTTTACAAAATGCTATCATTATAATGGCAAAATTCGGGTGGAAATTGAAGAGTCATCGAATTGATTACAAGCATTTAGACCTACATATGTATTATGTTGGTGAAGATGACCCTGATATCCTTGAACCGCTTTATCTGATAAATTTTAACGCTTATTTAAATCTACGCTTTCAAAAATTACGAATGCTTCCTGTTGATGAGTATGAGGATTTAGCAAGAACCCTTTATGAGGTTGATCTAGAAATGTTTCATAAGGTTTTTGAAAAACAAGGAACGAAATATGGGAACGCCCTTAAATTACTTGCTAAAAGCGATTTAGCTACGATGCAGAAAATTGGTCAGCAAGTCATTCCACAACTCGTTCAGATAACTGGAAGTGATCCTAAAGATATTAGGACGATTGACGAACCAAATAAATTTACAATAATTTTTAAGACAACTGATCCAGTCGAAATGGAAAGTGTTGCAACCATCATTAGTGCGGCTATGAAAACTTTTGGATATACTGATATTAAATCAAAAATGATTGAAAATATGATAACCATTGAATTCAAGCTGCCCAAACAGCTTGAAATTTCCACTCCTCGAATTGAAATCTGAAATTATTTTTTAGTCAAGATATCTGCGAGCTCAAGTGCACTATTTGCTGCTAATTCTGTTCCAATTCCCCAGCCGCCTGCTTCGCAACCAACGATGTATAAATTTTTAAGGGGTGTTACTTGAGATGGGCGCCTCTCTTTTACTTGATTTATGGTCTGTCCAACTCCAATAATGTTGCCATCTTCACCTGCATACTTTTCGACCAACGCAGGAGTGTCAACATTGTACCATAGTACATGCCCTTCCATTTCAGGGAGTACTTTTTGTAAAGATTCTAAGCATTTTTCTCCCCATTTTTTCCAGTCTTGATTGCGCCAATCCGAAGAAATTCCTGTCCCCAGAAAAATCAACTGTTTTCCCTCTGGAGCTAACCCTGGGTCATAATTTGATGGAATGGTTATCATTCCTCCAATTTCATCCGGGATTTGTCCTTTCAGGATCTTCTCAATATACGCATCCATATTAGAATAATCGATGTGAATGTGCATGATCAGTTTTTGATCGGTTACCTTTTTATCGAGGGCGACTTTGATTGCCATACAATGTTGCGCGTATGTTAGTTCTTTGATTCGGCTCACGTAATCAGCCGGAAAGTGATTTTTTCCTACGAGATTTAGAATTGTATTTTGGATATCGGCATTACTAATGATGATATCCGCTTTATGTGTCGTACCATCTACTAATTCAATGCCAATGACCGCATCATTGTCCACGAGAATCTGTTTTACTTCTGAATTAAGTTTGACGGTTCCTCCAAATTTCTCAATAGCTGCACAATAGGCCTCTGGAATCGCAATACATCCACCTATTGGATAAGCGCTTGCTCGTTTGGACACCACGCCGCGAAAGGATCGAATGAACTCGCCAGTAGACGCCAAGCTAGGAGGAACGCAAAAATATTGGCCACAAATCATCGCAATGAAGGAATGAAAGGTGGAATTAGTTGAATATTGATTAAGATAGGTTTCTAGAGGCGTGTAGTATAGTTCATTGATGCGTTTTTTTCGGATTGACATGCAATCTGCAAAAAATTTCATTACATTATCATATTCAGATGGAGGTAATAATTGAGCCATGGATTTCCGAGAATAAACCGATTTTTGTCCTTTATAATTTAATAATGGGCGGGGATCACGTGATAATTCCCATTGTAGAGCGTCAGGCATTCCAATTATTTCTAGAATTTTTTGTAAGGGACCTTTTGCACCCTCCCCAAATAAATGAACGCCTACGTCAATTTTGAAACCTTCCTTCTCGTAGCTCGTGCATCGCCCTCCAATTAAATCGTTTTTATCAAAGAGAGTTACTTGAAATCCTTTGTGTGCTAACAATGCTCCTACGGCAGTTCCGCCAATTCCACCACCGGCAATGATTACAGATTTCTTCATTTCCATCAACCGATCGAAAAAGTTCAATCTTAATTTATTTGTTTCCTTTAATTAGATTTATTCTAGTCTATTTATAACTAGATTGATTATGCGAATGAAAAAAAGAAAAATTTAGGAGAGTTAGATTTTCTATTCTACTAATTTAATTGCTTCAGCTGGGCAATTTTCTTCGCAAGCACCGCATTCGACGCAATCGTCTGCATTGACAAGCTTCGCTTTGTCATCCTGCATTTCAAGACACTCTGCGGGGCAATTTTCTAGACAAGTACCGCATCCGGTGCATGCATCTTTATCAATAACCGGGGCCATCTTTCATCTACCTCTTTAGCATTATTTTGTGAATGAATCGTATCTTCGCTTATTTCTTTTTTTGTTTAAAATTTTTTATTTCTCTTTATTAAGATTTTGAAAAAAAAATCAAGGATTACCCCCCGAAGAAATTAGGTTAACCTCTCCTTAAAGTGAAAATTTGATGACTTGTTGGAATTAAAATGTTTTCAAATAAATACGAGGCCGTCTTATCAAGGTAGTGTTAATGTACTATGATTACTTGAATATCACCGTATGATTTCCGGTGGATCACTTAAAAATTATCCTGATTTTTAATTAAATTTTATCTAATTTTTTGAAGTCTCGTTTTAAAAAATTTTATAGAAAACTATTTAAATAAGCTATCTTCCATAAGATTCAGAGTATTTTTAATCGTATAAGTAATAAGGTTTAACGACTATTTTTTTCCAGGTATTATTTCTCCAGTAGAAATAGCAGGGTAGACTGTTCTAGAAAAAAAAATTTAATGATTATAAACACACACTTCTAGTACTCCCATAGTACCCACTGACAATTAAGATAGGCCCGTCCTTTCCTCAAATTAGATTCCATTTAAATTAAGTCGGACCAAAATATCAAAATATTATAAAGTTACTGAGTTAATGTTTATTACTTAAAGATAAGAGGGCCCAAAATGAGCCTTAAAGGATTCTTCCGAATACTTCTCCTAATAGGTGGATATTTTTTTCTATTACTAGGGGTTTACTCAGGAATTTTACTTGTTACTGGAGGTCTATTCACAGTAGTTGAGGCTCTTGTCGTCTGCGCTTTACCTTTCATTGCAATGTATTCATTCATAATTTACACGATTATCATTATCGCAATGGTTAGGTTACATCGAAAAAAAACTAAAATTTGGATTCTGCCCATAATTTTAGGGATCATCGTTTTAGGGTTTAATTCACTTCCTTTTCTGGGAATACGAACCACCATTTCTCAAGGTGATGCTCAATTTGCGGAAGTTTTCGGTCCCAATTACATTGATCAAATTCCGGATAATTTAACCTCTAAATTTAAAGATCAACCCTTCAATTTATGGGATATGTATAATAATCACGAAATCTATGAATGTAATATCACTTACGATTGTGGCCCCTACTTAACCGTTCCAGGATATAATGATAAATTCTATTTCGATTATTATTGCCCTACGGCTGGAGATGGTCCATTTCCTACAATAATTAACATTCACGGAGGAGCCTGGGTGCTTGGGAATAAGGGCATAGAAAACCGTCCAATGGCTTCTAGATATTTAGCGCACCAGGGGTATGCCGTTTTCGACATTCAATATGGATTAGGACGCTTTCCAGACTTTCCAGAAATCGATAGGGCATTTGCCTGGGTACAGAATTTCTTAGGACGTGAATTGTTAAACAAGTCTTATACATTATCTGAAATGGCGGAACAAATAATTGGCAACTTCACTGATTATCTTGTTGCCCATACTGCAGAATATAAAGTAGATACAAATCGTATTTGGGTAACAGGTGGTAGTGCAGGAGCTCATCTAGCTGGACTATTTTTAGGGTATAATTCCACTTATAAGCATCTTTTTAACGATACTTTGAAATTAAAAGGCTTAATATTATTCTATTGTCCGGCAAATTTGACACATTTATTTAACTATCACGCTGATGATTCCGGTGCAGAGTTCTTTAATATCGATCTTGGTTACTTTTTTGCAAGAGTTGCTGATGGAACCCCCCAACAAAATGCTACATTATTTAGAAATCTCTCTCCGGTCAATTTGGCAGATTCATCGGCTCCTCCTTGCCTGATTTTACATGGACAAGTCGATAAAATGGCTCCCTATATCGAGGCTGAACAATTATATGACAAACTTCAAGCAGTTACCAATCACACGATTTTCCTGACCTTCCCCTTTCAAGGTCACGCTTTCGATTATGTATTCAATTCTCCTGGAGGCCAGGTCTCAATGTATTATATGGAGCGATTCCTTGCTGCTACTCAATACTGTATATAAAACGAGGTGAATGAAATGAAAGGCAATGAAATTTTGAAACCAACCGCTTATTTGGCAATAATTACCAACACTTCTGCAGTCATCCTCCACGCATTATCATATTTCGGTGTTGATGCTCTAAAAACAGTTAGCTTCATTATGTTCTACGTTGCATTCGGGGTGAATTTAGCACTAATATATTTAAACTTGGATTTCATCAATAGAGGGGATCAGAGTGGGCGTAAAATCAAGCTTACCTGCTGGATTTCATTGCTATTCCTCTTTTTTGTAGGTGGCATCCTTCTTACTGAATCATTGATTTATTCTATCTTATTAGTAGGAGATATACTCAGAATAATAACCCTAATAATATCGTTAATTAGCTATTTTGGCATCTTTGGCATTGGAATATTAATTAGCTTCCTTGATTTACAAAATATTAATCGTCCTGAAACTTGGAAATGAATCATTGCATCTCTTTTTTTTGTCGTGAAACAACGATTTCACGACGTAGCGATTTTTCAAAAAGAATACTTTCAGGGATCTCCCTCTTTAGCTGACGATTTTCTGCACTGGAAATGAAGGTCATGTGAAAGAATCAAATAGGATCGATAAATCGACAATTTGCCCTTTTTTTTGAAAAATAACGACAAAAAAGAGGTTATTTTGAATTTCAAGATATGAGATTAGTTGCGACTAAAAAATAAGGTTTAACATTTCTTTATTTAAACTTCATTTATTACGATATAAAAAGAACCAAGAGAGTATTTTTAAGTTGCGATTTTCTCAATGAATAAATTTGGTATTATTTAAATATCCTTACAAATGGGCGCGGGATATTTTATGAAATATTATATTTTCTGCCCATTCAAGCAAAAATTATATATAGGGGTATATCAAAAAAATTTAATAAAAAAGTCAAAAAAATTAGATAATTGAAAAATGAAGGATGGATGAAATGGAGAACTCGACCGAAAAGCCGGCCTTTAGTTATAAAGGTAGGGGGATATTTGAGCCCTCTATCAATATAAAGGAATATCTCTTTAAAATGATTGCCGATAAGGGACCCATTACTCGTTCAGAATTAACAAAAGCGACTGGAATTCCTCGAACGACCATTTACGACACCATCGTGAAACTAATGCTGGATGAACAAATCCAAAAGTATTCAGTCCCTTCAAAGAGGCGCGGAAGACCTAGAGTTTTTTATGAAGTGGTCCGCCCCTCTCCATAATTTTTTTTTAATCAAATATATTGTCTGAATCACCAGTAGATTCTTCTGGTTCAGGTGAGGTTTCGGGACTTGGAAGTTCCTCTTGGACTTCGGGTAGTTCTGGGGTAACTGGTTCTACGGGATGCATCCGTTGCTCTCTAACCTTATCGATTAATTGCCCATACACGTCCACTTTCTCATCAAGTGGAGTAACAGGAAAAGTATCTTGAAATCCACAAGCGCCGCACTGTACTATAGCATAGTCCCTTTGGAGGGTAACATTTATTGTCAGGGTCCGAAATTCACATTTTGGGCACCCTAGCTTTGCACCCTTAGGAGTAAATGGAAGCACTGAATATTTTTCTGGATCTTTCACCCATTCTTTAGCAAAAACGAAGGCAGATTCATCACAACTTGAACAATTGATTCTAATGGAGTTGGTAGATTCTATAAACTCAATTGTCACGCTTTTTTCCCTACAATTTGGACACCCAAATTTGACAGGGATGCGTGTTGGATTGTTATAATGGTACTTCTTACCACAGTTTTTGCATCGAATATCAAAGGCATTTGGGTCCTTATTAAAGGTAATTGAAACTGCTTTTTTTGAACACAATGGGCAATCAAATATCGTGGGTAATTTTGGCCTTGGTCGTGTTCGGACTTTTGTGCGTCTTCTTCTACCCATGAATTCATCTCCAATTATTGAATTCTCTACAGTATTATAATAAAGTTGTTACATTTGAAGAGTTGAATGCGCCACTTAAAGACTTATCGCAAGTTCCTAAAAAATTCATAAATATCGAAGTAAGTCGGCAACTGAGTCTAATACCAAATCAGGTTTAGGCTCATTAGGGGAAATTTGCTTTAACTCATGGAGCCCAGTTCCCGTTTTAACTAATATAGTGCCAATTTGGGCGTTCATTCCGGCTTTAATGTCTGTTATATAACGGTCCCCTACAATGATTGCCATGGATGGGTCAGCATTCTCTTGTTTTAATATAAATTCAATCATGAAGGGATTAGGTTTGCCAATAGTGATGATGGGAGAATGCCCCACTGCGGTAGTGAGTGCAGAAACTAGGGTTCCAGCTCCTGGAAGAAGCCCATGCTCTGTGGGAAGCGTGGGATCATCATTCGTTGCGATGAATTTTGCCCCTTTAGAAATGGCAATTAAGGCAACCGTAAGCATTTGAAACGTAAAATCTCGATCCAGCCCCACTACAACATATTCAATGGCAGGATCCGAAACATCCCCAGATAATACGTGAAATCCGCTGGCTGAAAATTCTTGAATGAGCCCTTCTTCTCCAATGATATAGACCATGGCTTTTGGATGCCTCTGTTGGAGATACTGGGCGGCTGCATGGGCGCTTGTAATGATCTGCCGTTCCTCAGCTTGAATTCCCATCTTAAGAAGTTTCTGCTGGAATTGTTTTCGAGTCCGGGTTGAATTATTCGTTAAATAATAGACTTTTTTCTTCCTTTCAACCAACTCATCCAGCACTTCTTTGGCACCCGGGATGGGTTCATCCCCTAAGTAAATGACTCCATCTAGATCGAAGATGAATAGAGATTTCTCCTTTAAAGTCACTAATTTACCTCATTTCAATGATTCCACTAATTCTTCCACTTGTGATCGGGCATTTTGAGTCATAGGGCGACCATGAGAAAGAAAAATCACGTTAAAATCATAATTCAGTAATTTCTGAATGATTATTTTTGCCTGATCATGATCTTTACAGTACATTTCCGGTGGAGCAATCAAGCCATTCTCATCAAAGATTGTATCCCCCATAATGATGGCTTTCCGGTCAGGAAGATATATTGAAATATTTCCTGCTGTATGCCCAGGAAGATGGATGATCTCCATATTACAGGAATCCAATTTTTGCCCATCTTTTAAATAAAAATCAGCCTTCTCTCTTATGTGCGAGGTCTCCGCCTCATGAAAGGCCAGCTGTGCTTCTGTTGTAGCTCGAATTTTTTTAATGTTAGCGACATGGTCCATGTGATAGTGCGTGATGATGATGAGCTTCAATGGTTTTCCGAGCTTCTCAATATAATTGAGGATTTTCGGGGCATCCTTCCGATTGAAACCCGTGTCAAAGAGGACCAGATGTGACCCACAATCAATTAGAAAGACAGAAAGATAATCCACTCCATCGATGAGATGAATCCCATCTAATAATTCACCCATTCTTACACGACTCCTAAAAATTTATTGCTGCTAATGCGTGAAAAAAGATCTTTTCTTGTATTCTAATGATCCAACAGTTTTTAAATAATCTTACGTATAAGGAAACACCAATCAATATAAACATAAGATGTGAGTTGGAATGTCTTCGATGGGAATTAAATTTGTACCGCTTCCGGAATATCTCCAACAACGCGTGATTAACGTTATGAAGAAAATAGAGAGCGGCGAACTTGATCCTGGGTTTGGTGGAAAGTTCTTCATGAAATATTTCTCACAAAGACTTGGGATTATCATAGATAACCACCCCAATACCGAAAAACTGCATGAAGCTGCCAAAGGACAACAGCTTGCCCTGATTATTAAGGACTCTGTTGATTATCGGGCTACTTTTGGTGATAAAGTTACTGATTTCACCGCAGAACCCGGGAGCAAACCATCTGATCCTGCGATGATCTTCTATGAAATGGATACTTTCCTGGATGTAATCTTAAGCAAAAAAGACCTCCTGCGTGCAGGCATCGAGAAAAAACTTGAAGTGCGAAAAATGGCAAAGCTTTTGAAATGGATGGCCCCGATCCTTGCGCTTCAAGATGATGAAACGCAAAAGCTCCTCGAAGAAAAATGCCCTGCAATTCTTGAACAAGTCTTAGACGAAATTGAAGCAGAAACAGGCATCAAGATATAAAAAAAAAGAGAGTTATAACGAAGGACTACTGCTAAAACTCCACCAAGTGTTTAGGCTATCCGAGGATGTATCATGCATTAAGGGCGATTGAATCCCTGCTAATGGCTGAGCCTTGCCAAATGGCCAGAAATTAACTGCAAAGTTGTACGCATTAGCTACAGTTTGCCCTTGATCCAACTGTTCCCAGAACTGATGGAAGAACCATGAACCTGCGAACCCATCACCATTGTTACAATCTACCCAATACCAGGCAAGCCTGTTCGCTGCAGCGCTGACGAAAACATAATTCGGTATATCATACCAGCTGGCACCGATATTATTATTTTCATTCAAGAAATTCCCGCTGAAGCAGCAATCTATGTTAATCATCATCCGCTCACAATTGATTTGGGAAACTAAAGCGTAAAATTCTGCCTCCGTGATGACGCTCCCGTCTGTTTCAAAATGGAACGTCGCATTTCCATCAGGCAACACTTTATTTGACCCATGATCGCCCATATAAATTATGAGTTGATCGTTGGGACGAATCGTGGAGGCAAAGGATCCCGCAACCGAAACATCTAACTCCTGCTTCACCCTACTTGCCGTCACGCTATCATTCTCCACGTCAATCACTGCCCCTACTAAGTCATTTGCAATCCCGTCGCCCAGCTTTATGTTAATGAGTCCATCCGTATCATCCTTCCAATAGAGCATAAAGAAAATGTTCTCGTCCGTGTAGCCATGAGCTTTTAGCACCTTGTAAACGTGCAAGGCTTGAGCTGGAAAGCCATCACAGTTCTTGTTCCGGGGAGGCGGCGGAGGATCAGGATTACTGGGATCCGTGAGATTGACAGTTACCCATATCAATCTCACATCGTCATAGGAAATCGTATCCGTAAGGGCGGACGGAAAACTACCATTCATAGCCATAATTAGTTTCAACTGAGTTATCTCATTTCCCGTATCATTATTGCAGACCCCTTCAACAGATACATAAGTATAATCCGCCGCCGCAGGAATGGTTCCTGACCAATCCGTCCGAACCACTTGATTGCTTGAATTCCACCATTCCAATCCAATTTTGATGCCCTCCCCAACTAGGGGTGCTCCCTCTGTATTGACCCATACTGAAAGATTATAGTATGCGTACTCTTTCAAAGCATAATAGTCAGACCAATCATAGATATACTCTGCATATAAATCGATATCTGGTCTTTCGATCCACACGGCCCCTGGACTAGTTATCGCCCCCGTGTAACCTGGATCTATGGTATAATTAACCCCTGGCCCAACTCGTTTCCACCATCTCCCGGTATCTGCCGAAAAATTAGAGTCAAACCCATCATTGAAATCGGGTTCCTCTTCAGATCCATAGAAATCGTTAGCACTGCAGACAATAAAGGCTTTCCTTTCGCCAGGCTGCTCCCACGGAAAAAGTACTAGCACCAATGTAGTTGTTAACGCTGCACAAATGATCACGACGATTAAAACCAATTTTTTATTCATAACATACCCTTCCTAGAATTCATTCTGTATTGTTCAGAATTCATTTTTTGTTTGATAACTTCTTTCATACCATGTGTATAAATTTCTTCTTAATTTTTAAAAACTTCTTAACAACCCTTTTTTTCTTTTTTTAAAGTTTTGTCGCCCTTTAATTCGAAAAAACCAACTTTTAAGCCGTTTTTAATACCCCTCTATTTCCTATGGAACATCCCGATATTACTTGAATATTACTCAAGAATGGGTAAAAATTATCGAGATACTATGAAATAATTAATAATTAAAATAAGACATCACGTTACTTGAAAGATGCTAATAAACATTGTTATTTAACTTGATTCGCGTAAATTGGAATGAAATAAAGAAAATTTAGATTAGAATTTTTAAATTTCCCCACATAACCACTAGTTTTTTTGATTCATTTCAGAAATTTTTCAATAAATTGATGAATATTTTTAAGAAAATGGTTATCACAATATATTCTCTCCTAATTTCAAATGTAGACATAACTGTTTTCTATATTTTGGCAATCCTCTAATTGTGGTATTCACAAATTCATTCATTCATTTATATATTCACAAAATAATGAGTTGAAGAACCAATCTAAATTTGCACTGGAAATAAAGGGGTAGTTTCATTCACAGATCTTATACTGAATTAAAACAAAGATTTCCAAAATCTGGAAGAAAATAGAGAAAAATGAAACTCGACTATTCACAATTCATTCACAAAACCCTAAAAATGAGATTCCAATCGAAATAATAGTGTTATACTAGTAGATGAGTACAAGCCACATACTATGCGTGATTCACACTTTCACTTTTTTATACTTTTTCATTACACAAATTCACAAAAATAGCAAAAATTTTTTAGAGGTAAGAAAGAGGGTATTAAATAGGAGAGGTAAATGGATTCAAGACGGATCGAAGAATTGAAATCATGGGTGCAGATGGACCCTGGTGATAGTGGGGCGTGGTATGAACTAGGAATGGCGCATTATGCTGAAATGGAATGGTTGGAAGCGCACAAATGTTTTAAAACTGCCGAAATTGCCATCTTGAATGAAGTCGGAGAAAAACTTAAAAATATGGGAAATATGGAATCATCTCAAATCTATTTTCAAAGGGCTCAGAACGTGGAAAATAAACCATTCAAATTGGCTCCCGGGGGATCTAGTTGGTTACGAAATCTTCTTATCGTTACTGGAGCCATTGCATTAGTTTGCCTTCCTTTTGTATTCACCATACCGTTTCCCTGGAATATTTTTGGTGTCGTAGTTTTATTATTTGATCTCTTGGTGATCCTGATACTATTACCCATCGCGATCGTGAAATCTACTTCTTCTAGAAAACGAGAACCCACGCAATTCTCGAATAAAATCAAGTACATTGAGGATCAAATGGAAGCAATTCAACAGGTTCCCCAGTTAGATGACGATCAGAAGTTCATCCAATTGGGCAAATTGAAGAGGAACCGAGCAAGAACGGCGCAAGAGCTAGTACGGTGTGCATATACGCGATCTCTAGAGCGCTAAAAGTGAAGATGTTCTTTATTTCTTGAGTAAAGATTCATCGGCGTAGGCTGCCAGAATTTCCCCGAAGAAAAGGCGGTGTGTAGAACAGACCGCGCCTGATTCGGCGGTATGAATTATTTTACATTCATAACTTATCATTGCTTCTTCGATCATTGGGACGGAGATGTGTTTAGAAGGGGTTAGCGTGAGCCCCGCTTGGGCGATTTTATCGGTGTCACGCCCCGACGAACCACCAGCAATGGAAACAGCTGAGGAAATTTCGGGAGAAGGTACATTTAATGTAAATTCTGGGGTTTCGTTTAAGAGTGAATATGTATATCGGCTGCGCGCTACAGCTATCGTACAGACGGGATACATCCACAACTCACCTATGGACTTCCAGTCCAGCGCCATCACGTTTATCTTCCCTTGACCCTTTGAGACCAACAAAGTGCTCTTACTAACCGTTACATCCGCTAGTTCATATGGGTCGATTTCAACTTTTTTCATAAAAAATCTCCAAAAATCAATAGAAAGGGCGAATAATCTAGGGAGTTAGGTCATTTAAATGTTTGTTGATGGGAGGATGAAAGCTTGAGAGGGGGAAGGCGAACGCCATCGCAAGGGCCGATGTTGAAGTGAGGCATGCCTTCGAGGCAAGTGCCGAAGCCCAGTTCATATTTTTTAGCGAGTGATTTGAGAAGCTGAAGTAATTTTCGACGATATGAAGTTTTAGGATAGTAATAGTTTCCTCGCTTAAATTTAGGGTTGAAATATAGGTCTTCGTAACGTTCAAGCAAGTCTTGCTCTCCCCGATTAAGAAAAAACATTTTTAAACGTGCCCAAATCTCCTTCCGGAGTTTCAAGACCGAGGTAGTCAGGTGACTCGCACCTCGCTCAGCACAAGCGGCAATTACTGCTTCCAGCTGGTCCGGAGAATCATCAATGTAAGGGAGGATGGGATCAATGCGAAAGGCAGTGGGAATTCCTTCAGCAGAGAACCGTTCGAGAGCAGAGAGGCGTTTTTTGATGGATACGGAGAAAGGTTCCAAGAGTTTCCGCCGCTCTTCATCTAAGGACGTGATCGTCCAAATCCCCATGCAATGGTCTCGATAGCGTGCGTGGAGATCGAGATCCTGTAACATGGCGTCAGATTTGGACATGATGTAATATGGAACGTGATGATCCTGCAAGACTTGAACGCATTGGCGTGTAACGTGATATCGGCGTTCTAATGGTTGATAGGAATCAGTGGCAGGGGAAATGTAGACGGGTGGAAAGAATTCATGCTTTTTTTTATATTTCTGAATTTCATTTTGAAGAACAGTGGGGGCGTTTACCTTAACTTGAATGATATCAAAGAAATTGGGGAAGAAAAAATAGGTCCCATAGCAGTAGAGGCACCGGTGCTGGCAGCCAGTATAAGGATTAATCACGAGACGATTTGGACATTCGGAATGGTGGGCCGTGAAGGGATGCAACAAGCTCTTACAGGTGGTTTCCTCCACGCCAATTGGGTCACGATTCCACCATTTCCACGGCATTGATTCAGTCCTCTTTTCTTATCGGGATGGATTGCATCCTGTATTAAAAATCAGAGTTAAGGAACTAAAGTGACATTGTAGTAAGGGATGGAAACTTGGACATTAAGGGCTGTTGATTTGTCGGCACGTGGTTCTTCTTCATCAACTAAGTAGGGGGCAAAATTAACGAAGGATTCTTTAAAATCAGAGGCACCCGAATAGTCTTTCAGGAGTTGGTCATTTTTAACGAGGTTGACTTCGCCACTGGCAAGGAAATTGAGTTCTGATAAGGGGTTCGTAGAAGTGATATTGAGATTGAATTCTAAGATGATGGATGAATCAGCTGCCAACGCATTACCTCGGGTAGAGAAAGTGAAGGTGCCAGAATCGAAAGATCCATGAACCGTGCTGATGTGTTCGACAGTTGTGTTCTCCGGATTCTCGTAAAACCGCAAGGATATGTTGTAGCTGTCCAACGCGACGGTGTTTTTTAACTCGAGGTAGAATTTTACGGTGGTTTCATTCCCTCTTATGATGGTAGAGGGGGTCGTGTTCATTTTCACCAACTCCACCCACGTCGACATCTCGAGCGACGTACCATTTTCCATTATAGTTTCCCAAGAAAATGCGGAATCTAATTCATTAAAGTCATAATATATTTTATCTGATAATACGAGAGGGGGTATGGGGAGACTGGGTTCAATAATTTGATAGGAGTCATTAAAATAATCTGTAATTGTACAACTAAGAGTAGTATATTTGGGATTAAGGTGATACCAAGCGCGAATTCGATCGAACGTGATGCTTTGAGTATCCTGGTCCAGCGTGGCGTGCACGAAATCAATTTCCGTATAGTAATAAATAGGTTCGGGCGGTCCCAAGAATACAAAGGTAATGGCTAATACCATAGCGACAGCAACCCCGATAATCAGGCCGTATTTTTTCGTGTCCGATATTCGGCTTGATCCAACCCGCTTCGAATCTGCATGACTTTTTTGAAAAGATTTTTTAAGTGCTTTCTTTTTCTTTTCAAGTTCCTCTTTTTCTTCTTTTTTCAGCCGTCTTCTGCTTGGCATGGAGAATTCTCCCATACCTACAAACTTAGAGTTCTCGGAAATCTAAACCCTTTCGTTTTTGAATTTTGAATTCTTCATCTGCGGTGGAAATGACGCGGAATTTCTCTTTAATCTCAAATTTATGGAGGAATTTTTTAAGGAAAGTTTTGAGTTGGCGTTTATTGATGCGATTTTCAGTGAAACCAATGAGCACGTTCTTGCCAGATCGATCCACTACGGATCCGGCAGGGAGGCGTTCTTCAACAAAGGTGCCAAGCTCATCAACGAGGCGATCTTCTACCCAAGTCAAGTGGTCGGCGTCGATAACATACGAAACCGAAACATCTCTTTCTGAATCTTCGGCCATTGTGGATCATCTCAGTAATTATTAGTTCCAATAATTAATTTACAGATCTGGACTTCCAAATTCATCATAATCGGCCTCTTCAAGCCCTTCATCGGGCTTGGATTCCATATCAAAAGGTAAGAGTTCCATTATAAAGAATTTGATTCCTCGCCGCTCTTGTTCTTGGAGCACTCTCACGTTCTCATAGTTGGGATTGAATAGCATGAGGCGATAGTTCGCGAGATCCATATCATTCTCAGCGATGACGGCGCGGACATCATCAATGAGGAACTGGATAAATATATGAAATCGTTCAGCTACGCTACTAATGTATTTTTTAATGATAGGACCTTGTTCTTCAGCCACTCTAATCCATCGCTTCATTAGACGTTGATTGATGACTCGGGGGAGAAAACAAACCGTTAAAAGCAACCCCATATAAACAACATAAGTAAGCCAGTAGAGGTCGGGAGGAAAAAGGTCGCCCACAAAGAAGATAATAACGAACGAGAGGGCAAATATCCCGATCATTATAGGGAGGTTATATTTCATGCTTTGTCTCCGGATTGACTGTGAAAAACCATGATCTTTAGCAGCATCTTGAGTTCTGACAAGGATCTGAGTGATGCCATCATCAATACGGTTATCAACCCAGCTGTCACGAATTTCAGTTCGCGCTGTAACTAGTTCATTCAGGATCCTAGTTTGATATTGGTGGATGGTTTTCTCTTGATAAATTAAGTCGAAAGGGCGTTCGCATAAATAATCGAGGAAAACAATCACAGAAAATTCGTGCTGCAAAAGATGCTGGGGCTCCGGCTTTAAATCAGAGGGACGTTCTTCATACACTTTTCTCATCTCAAATAATTTCTTATTAAATCAGCCTTGGTTATTATTCCGGCAATTTTTCCTTCATTTATAAGAAGGACCGCAGGATCTCCATGTTGGATGAGAAGATCCTCAACTGCTTTCAATGATGCTGTTACCGGTAACATGGGTAATGCATCATCTTTAGTCATGATTTCTTTTATGGGCTGGGATAAAATTCCAGTCCCATTTTTGATAAGGTTACTTGTAATGGTCGTCTCCTTTATGGCTCCAATGACATGTTCATCTACATCACACACGGGTACTTGACTAAACCCGTGGTTAAATATGATTTTTGAAGCCTTTGAAATGGAATCCGTTTCTTCAACGGTTATGACCTCTGTAACAGCCACATTAATCGCTTTTAACTCTTTTTGAACGGTGTCATTTAAGACCTTTAGGATCCTCCGAATGGTACTTAACCGAGGATCCACCGATCCTGCCTCAATCCGGGCAATTAAGGATTGACTAACTGAGGCTCTTTCGGCAAGTTCTTGTTGAGTTAAACCACAATTCTTCCTAAATTTCTTAAGATCCTCTGGCGTTGGAAGATTCATCATTTTTGTTCCTTAAACTACAATTCTTCTAAATAAATAAACTTCTGGAATTATATAATGGAATAAAATTATATTTACTTTCTTTTTTTCATTCAATCCTAAAATTAAAACTTACCTATTAAAAATTCATTAGGCATAGATATATTTGTAGATTAACGCTTAATTTTACATTAAATTGATGGAAGGCTGAAATTCATGGATTGTGCGAATTGCAAGAAATTAGCTTGTTTGGTGGGAGCTCGGAAAAAGCCACCTGGTTGCCCAATGGTTGAACATCCTGAATTATATGAAAAAGCAAAAGAGCTTTATGAAGATCCTGAAAATATAAAGATCGCGCGTTGTGCTGGTATTGTAGAAGCAACTGGTTATATTGAGTGGCCACGCGTGAAAGACACCGTTGAATTTGCTAAACTAATGGAATATCGAAAATTAGGGCTGGTTTTTTGTATTGGACTACGAGAAGAAGCTCGAAAAGTCCAAGAAATTCTAGAACGTTATGGGTTTGAAGTGATTTCCAGTTTGTGCAAAACGGGGAGCTTCACCAAATCAGAGGTGGGTAACGTTCCTGAGGAATTCCAAATGACGTCCAAAACGGGGTATATCATAGGTTTTGTATCCTGTAATCCGATTAGTCAAGCGTTACTAATGAATGAAGCTACGACCGATTTTAATATTATCGTTGGTCTATGTGTTGGGCATGATTCTCTATTTATTAAGTATTCAAAGGCACCCGTGACAGTTTTAATCGTAAAAGATAGACGATTTCCCCATAATCCCGCTGCTGCCCTATACACGTATTATTCTGATAAATTTTTTGACCGAGACCTGCAACAAAAATGAATAGAACCACCCCAAATCTAATTTAGTGTCCTTCAATTATTTTACTACGGAATTATTTTTTGCCTTAAAAATGTTAATTTTTTTCCTTTTTTTCACTTAGAAATTGCTATAAACCTATCTAAAAATATGGGAAATGGAGAGGGCAAACTTTAAATGAGACGGTTTTTACAAAAAATTGATTGGAAGAAACAATATCTTTAATGTCGAAATAGATGAAAAATGAGAAAGAGTTGAATTGAGTGCAATTCTGTGATGAATGTGGTGCCTTATTAGTTCCAAGAAAAGAAAAAGGAACCAAGAAGCTGGTACTGGTTTGTAGGAAATGCGGTAATGAGGTTATACCCGATTCAGCGGAGATAAGTGACTATGTAATATCCTCTGATTTAAATCACGTGACACGGGAAAAAATTGAGGTCGTGAAAGAAAAACCTCGAAAAACACGAAGAGTGACCAACGAAGACCGTGAAGCATTCGAGGATTTCTTTGAAGATGATAGCGGCGTCGAATCCTACTAACAATCTAGGCATAGACCATCAAATTGAAAGCCAACTTCTTGTAAAATCAGATTAAATCATCAACCATCAGTTGAAAGCGTCTTTTGTTTAAAATTTTTAGCACTCTTCTGTAAATTGAATATATTTTTTAAAGACTTTAAATATAAAAGGGATGTAACTTATTTTGATTACGGACAGTTCAAAACGCTGGTTTGACGGGAAGTTACATGAATTTGCGGTTAATCCTAGAACAGAGTCACGGAGAATTTTTAACCGTAGAAAAGACAGCCATGTTTCAAACTCTTCTCGCAGAAATGGAAATCGTCGTTTTTCCATTAATTGACAGTCCAATTACGTTTGAAAAAATAAAAGATGACCACATCCTATTCATTGGATGTCCATCAATTCCCTTTGATGATTCAGAAATCAGTGCAATTTTACAATTCGTGGGAGAGGGAAATTTTTTAATATTAATTAGTGGAAGCGGAGGCGATTACGCCAATAATTCAAATTTAAATGAAATAGCCCGATATTATGAATTTGAATTCAATCCTGATTATGTGGAAGATGAAAAACATCATCATAACTTCTCAAGGATTCCAATAATTCATAAATTTAAGAAGAATCCCATAGTTAAACGTTTAAAAAAGCTTGTTTATGCAGGATGCTCAATTTCCATTTTAGACGTATCGACCATTCCAATCCTTTTAACTGATTCGGATTCAATTCCGGTAAATTCTCCCGTAATGGCCATCTCTGAAAAACATTCAGTGATCGGTATTGGGGGCTATGCTTTTTTTACGGATGATCCCATTTCTGGAATCAGAGCAATGGATAATATACGGTTTGTCTATAATTTATTTGAATACATAAAATCACGATTTACGAAAAAAGTGGAAGATATTGAGAAAGTTCTCATCACTAAACCCAAACAACTCACCTTTAAAGTTGCTAAAAAGCAATTCAATAAACTTTTAACACTTAATACCGAAAAGGTGAATGAACTCGGAGAAAAAATTGACAAATATTGGGAAGAATGCTCAGCATTAATAAAAGTGCAGAAGTTCGACCAGGCTGAACAAAAGATTTATTCAATCTATCAAGAATTACTTCAATCAATAGATTTAGTCGCGTCTCAAATAGGAAATACGTTCAGTGAATACAATGCATTATTTCCAAAATTCAAAGGTGCCGTTTTAAACGATTTTAATAAATGGTACGAGGCTGAGGCAGAAACGAGATCAAAACTTGACATGATTCGCAATAATTTAAAAACGATTTTAAAACAAGAACATACTCAAGCATAAGACAGGTTCAGGATTTCGATGAGTTTAAGGATCGTATTCGATGAGAGTCATGGAGAACAAATATCAATTTTTAACTGTAAAGGGCTTTCATTTGTATTACAAAAACTAAAGATAGTGTCTTTCCGGTTAATTTCAGGCCCCATTACCATTGATAAAATCGTTAATGAGGATGTTTTATTTCTTGGAGCCCCTATGAAAAAGTTTTTAGAATTCGAAATTAAAACCATTGAATATTTTGTTTCAAAGGGAAAATTTTTGGTCATTGCCTGTCCTATGCCCATGCCATTTAATTTTTCATTAAATGACCTATTAAGAAAATTCGGAATGCAATTCAATAACGATGTTGTTCAAGATAAAAAACATAATCTCGATGGAGCAATGTATTTTCCCATAATCAGCAAATTTACAAAAGATCCAATCACCCACGACGTTCACTCTCTAATCTATTCTGGTTGTTCAATCAAGAAATTATATGATGAAGTTAAAATCATAGCATTCACTGATGAGCATGCGGAACCTCCATCTACTCCAGTCATAGCGACTGCGAACAACAGTAGAGTTATCGTTATTGGCGGGCACTATTTATTTCAGGATGATGACCGCTATGGCATTAAAGCAAAAAATAACATACGATTGATAGCTAACATCTTTCGGACCATTCATCAACACCGAGAAGCGCCAGCAGAACGAGAACCTCCAAAACAAGAAGAAAAAAGAAAAGCAATTGACCCAAAAAAGGCGAAAAAACATTTTGAGCATCAAGTACATAATGCAATCACTGAATTGAAGAGAAAAACAGACGAAATTGATAAGCTTTTTGATGAAATCATTAAGTTAATGGATTCTCAAAAGTTTACTTTGGCTGAGCAAACCCTCCAAGCTCGCTATAAACAATTCAAAGGAGCTATTGAGACCATTTATCAGGCTCTAATGGAAGAGTTGGAAGATCTAGATTCCAGAATTCTAAAAGATGTAGATTTCCCCGCAATGGTCAATGAATCTACGGACCAAATATTAGTGATGGAAAGTGAAGCGCTCTCTAAATTGGATATGATCAGATTCAATTTATTCAATCGGATTAGAACAGAAAAAGTTCGTTATGAGCGTCGATGAAAAAGCAATAGTTTAAAAAGTTGCTATGACTAATACAAAAACCAAGAACCTTTATTTGGGAATGACCTGCTAATAAATTCGGATAGGGTCAAAGGCGTCCTGTATCATCGCACGTGCATCATAAAACTCTGTCATTCTCTCGTGTTGGGTTGAAAAATGGCATATGAAGCAATTCTAAGAAAGCTTAAAGAACAGACAGGCATTCATGGGAGTTCTTTACTCACAGTCGAAGGGCTACCCATTGCTGCAGATTTTCCAGATACCGGCACAGAAACTGCATTAATTTCTGCATTATCTGGAGCAACTTTAGCGACTGGAGCCCATATGATTGCACAATTTCAATATGGATATCCTGATCATTTAACGTTGAAAGGAAAAGATGGGACAATTTTTCTCTATCAAGTAAATGATCAAATGGTATTGACCGTTCTAGCTCCGAATGATGTAAGTTTGGGGATTTTCACTCTTGGAATTAAGAATGCCATCAAAGATATAAATGTAGCTGTTAATAAACCTTGAAATACTCCCAATAGCTCCTAATTTCAGTCTGTTATTCTATAACAATAACATACTATTCTGATTTAGGTGAATCTAATTCAATCTCAAGAAAAGGGCAATGCCCTTCAAAATTCATCACTAGTTTATTTCTCAATTTTTTTCATCCTAATTGGAATTATTTATATTTTCAACTTTATTCGACCAATATTTAACCTTTACACGATTTCTTTCGAAATAAACTGGGCAGAATTCCAAATCCTTGAAATTTTTGACATTCTAAGTATTTGTTTTGGTGCTCTCCTCATTATTTTAGGATTTTCATTGTTTATTTATCAAAAGTTCAATAAATTTCTTTTAATTTTCGGGGGCATTCTTTTTTTTATCTTCAACCTTTTAGATCCTTCTCATTTACTAATGGTTGCTAACTTGTTCTCCTCAATTCTGGGTGCGCCTCCTAGTTGGATGCAAGTCATCCCCCAAAATTTATTTGTTATTTACATTGCATCCTGGAGTCTTTTAAGCATATCAAACGTCATTCTTCAATTCGTTGGGTTTTATGTTGCAATTCGGATAATCATCAATTCTAATCCTCAGAAATCAATAATTCAATACCTATATTTCTATTGTTGGGTAATCGGATTATCAGGAATCATTCTCTGCCTTCAATCCGTCCTTGTTCTAAGCCTAACCATGAGTTGGTCTTCAATCACGGTTGCCCCCTATTTAATTAACGTAATGATATGGAGTTTTATGATGATTGCTGGAATAGCGGGTTTAGTATTTGTTCGAGATTGGATGAAAAATCAACTTTCTCATTTAAAAGCAGGCCAACTTTCGCTTGTTTCCTACGGTGTAATGTACGTGTTAATTAGTTTTAGCGATTTTGCTATGAAATCAGTTCCTTCTTTGGTACTTAGTGTCTTCTTTGCAGTATTATTAATCATATATGCCTTTAAAATTCCATCATTTCTTAGGCATCAGAATAATTAGATGAGTTCTATCCCTTCCAAGAATCATAAACATCCGATTTGAGACCCAGAGCTTCTGCAACCAAGTTCGGGAGATCGTAAAATTCCATATCTATGTTATTTTCGTGAGCGGCATCGCGTAGATTCTTCAAACACATTGGGCATGCAGTGATGAGATTATTCGCACCAGTGGCTTGCGCCTCCTTAATTCTTCGAGATCGAATTTCTTGATTTAACTCGGGATAATTGATTAGACACGTGCCCCCAGATCCTGCACCGCAACACCAAGACTCCTTATGTGATCGGTCCATTTCGACTAATTCCGCACCCACCCTGGTGATGATTTTTCGGGGGTTCTTGTATTCGTTAGTATGTCGTCCTAAATGGCAAGGGTCGTGATAGGTGACTTTCTCTTGAATTTTTTTCTTCAAATTCAATTTTTTCAAGAGCGGTAGGAGCGTTTTAGATACATGCTCAACTCTAAATGGCACGGACACTCCGATTTCTTTATAATCATTCTTGAATGTATTAAAACACCCTGCACATGAAAAGATTACTTTTTTAGCTCCAGTTTCTTGAATTCGTTTGATGAGTTCTTGGGCATTTTTGCGAGCATCTTCAACATTTCCAGCCCATATGAGCTGGTGTCCGCAACACAATTCATCTGTTCCGAGATATGCCATCTCTCGTCCTGATTCTCGGAGGACTTTGATGACGGCCTCAGGCGTGTTTGGATTTTGGTAAGCCGCAGCACACCCTGCAAAATAAAGGACATCCGCCTTCTTAGGCAAATTCAAATCCTCCGCCCAATCTACACGGAGGTCTTTCTCTAATCCAAATGGGTTATTTATCTCTGGGTTCATTATTTTAGCACACGTTTCTTGGAGTTTTTTGGGCGCCAACCCCATCTTCCAACAATCTTCACGCATTGCTTTGATAATTTTCATATTCTCTAACGGTTTAAGACCAGGAAGCAAAGTAGGTGTACAAATTTGTTCGCACGCTTTACATCCTAGACAACGAAAAACAACATCTTCTGCTAATTCTGTGTTATACTCTATAACTTCTTCCAGAAGATATTTGGCAATTGTATTTCTTCCACGGCTTGTATAATGATCAAAGCGTAACACATCATAAACCGGACATACACCCAGCCATGCATGCTTGGTGGCAATGCCCTTACTGATGGTCTCCCGACACATCGAACAGCACCCACAGAACCAGACTTCATTCTTGAACTCTTCTAATTTCATCAGTCCCATTTTCTGAACAACTCCTTAAGGAAATTTTTTAGAAAGGATTTCTTCTTCTGCATCACCAAGTCCCAATAAGAAGGCCCCGGGGTTCATTATATTATTGGGATCAAACAGCTTCTTTAGCGCTTTGAGAAGATTCCAATAGGCGGGTTTGAATTTCTTAACTAAGTGGGGCATAAACGCATCTTTCGCAGTCCAGTAGGGACATGTCCCCAATTCTACCTTGGTTTTCAAAATTTCATGCCATAGTTTATAGGCTTTCGTCCGCAAGTCCCTAGTCGTCGCGTCCATGTTGAACATGCTCATGTGGAGCACATAGGGACCCCATGCCCCGCCCGGGTACTGAATGCTCCAGCATTTATTGCCCAACCCTGTTGTCGAGAGAAGATCTAAGATTTTAGGGTTTTTGAAGAACTTATAATGCCATTTATTCATCTCTGGGCACTTGAGCAGGGGCAATATACTGCAAGTCTTGTGCAACATACCTCCAAACCACTTACACGTTGCCCCCCCAAGCATCTCGTTAGTGTCATGGCCACTAACACCGAATATAGTTGGATCTTCAGGAAATTTGATTGCCTTATATTTGTTGGCAATCTTATCTAGCATTATATTTTTACGTTCGAGGATTACTTCGTCATATGCAGAAGTGTGTATGAGAGCTGGTCCCTTTTTTGTCTTGCCACGTTCTAAATTAAATGCATTTTCAACGATCGCATATTGGAACCCTTGGGCAAGCCCCATATAGTCACTCATAATTTCATATGAACTTATCTCAGTCAAAGCTTGGCACTGATCTTGTTCATTAGGAAAGACATAGAGGAAATCAGAATGATATTCGGGCTCTGGAAATGTCTTGAGCGTGACTTCCGTGATGATGCCGAAGGCACCACAAGACCCCATAAAGAGCCCCGCCAAATCGGGACCATTACAATAGCGAAAGTACCAATCGGCACAAGGATTCGCCAGAGACCCAGTTTCGATAACTTCACCTGTGGGAAGAACGACTTGGAGATTCATTACATTTTCATTTTCCTGTCCGTATTTAGTACCTTGGATTCCTGTGGAATCAATAGAGATCCCACCCCCGATGGCAGCTGCATACATACCATGCGGACCCATAAATCCCGGCGACAAGCCGAACTCCTTTAGTTCATAGCAGAGTTTTCCCCAAGTGATCCCTGCTTGAAATCGACAAGCTCTGGATACCGGATCATTTCGAATAAATGAATTCATATCAAGTAAATCAAGCATAATGCCGCCACTCGTGAGTGCAGCGGAACCCGAAGCATTGCCTGTACCTCCGCCCCGCGGGATAATCGGGATTACGTATTTATTTGCCAATTTCACAATTTCAACCACATGTTTAGTAGTTTTTGGCTTCACGATCACGTCGGGCGGTCCAAGGTCTAAATACAAATCATCAGTCAATCCTGGACTGACCGTGGACCAAGCTTCGCTCAATGCATAGGTCCAACGGGCGTGGTCAGAATCATTAACGGCATTGCTTCCCACGATGCCTTCAAGAGCGGAAACTAAATCAGATTGAGAGAGAGTCTTCGTCATTTATTCACCACGTTCAATAAAATCAAAACCGAACTCCTAATTTGCACTTGTTAATAAACAATTCGACTTTAAAATTATAAATGATCTGATTTTATTGAAAAAGGTATAGAAATAAATAGTCCAATTAGTTAACTGAAAAAATGACAAAATTTAGTTTTTCAAAATTCATAGGAGCGAAGTAAGATGAGTGATTTTTCAGCTTTAATCGGATTGAAATTGAAGCCAACCAAGTTTAAAATCAAAAAGAAGAAGCTATTGGAATTTGCAAAATCAATAGGGGCAAAACAGCCAGAATATAATGACTCAGATGGTCCAATCGCCCATCCGTCTTATGCCAATGCCTACGTTATGCCAGCCTTGATGAAGGTAGGTGAAGCGAAGAATCCAGATGGCTCAATGGTGATCAAAAACCCATTAAAAATTTTACATGGTGGTCAGGTCTACAGCTTCCCAAAAGGTGCGCCTCCCATTAAAGATGGGGATAAGTTAATAACAACCCCCATGATCAAAAATATTGAGCTCAAATCCAATGGGATGTTGTTGATTACCGTTTCCGCAGAGACGGTAAAAAAGGAAACAAATGAAGCAGTGTGCAATAGTGAAATAGGTGTAGTAGTAATGCCAGGAGGCTTTTAAAATGGTTAAATGGGATGAGTTAAAAGAAGGAGAAATAGGTCCTCAAATGGAATATGGTCCATTAATGCGCGCTGAATTTGTAGTTTATAAAGACGCGGGCGGTGACACAAATCCTATTCACGTCGATGAATTCGCCGGAATTAGAGCAGGAAATAAAGGTGTTATTGCTCACGGATTATATAGCCATGCATTCTTAGGCAAGATGCTCGTAGATTGGGTCGGTGCCGAAAACGTTAGAAATTACGGCGGGGAAATGCGAGGAATGGCGCGTCCTGGTGATATACTCCTCCTTCAAGGAAAAATTATCAAGAAATATGAAGAGGATGGAGAAAAACTCGTTGATTTGGAAATTAAATCAATCACAAAAACCTATTACGTGCGAGGAATGGGGAAAGCAGCTCCCTCCATATCAGATGAAGAATTGATTAAGAAGCTAGAGAACGGTAAATATGAAATTGAAGCCGAATTCAACCCCGCAGAAGGTAAATGGGAATTTGAATTAAAAGTTAAACACATCGAAGGAATTGAAATTAACATCAAACGCACCGTAATGGATGAACCCGTCGTACGTAATTGGTTTAGACCAGGGAAAGATAAATTATCCGCGGAAATCATCGGAAAACGAATGAAAGATAACTTCAGATTTGGGATTATTCGCCTTCGAAATTCAATTATTGGAAAGGCTACAGTAGCAATACCAGAATAGCTTCACTTCTTTCTTTTTTTAGCTGTATCACAAAAACTTTTGTGGTGATAGAATGGTATCTAATAAATTTGGGGAATTAAAAGAAGGGGATTTGATAGAAGGGATTGATGGTCCAGTAAATAGGCAAGCAATTCTTCGCTATGCCGAAACATCAGGAGACCGTAATCCAATTCATACGACTTATGAGGTCGCTATGGCCGCAGGATTAAAAGGGGTCATCCAGCATGGTCTCTTCTCAATGGCTTGGCTCATTAAGACCCTCACTAACTGGTTAGGTGATGAAGGTAAACTTAAACAAATTAATATTCAATTCCGCGCAATGGTCAGACCTAATGATATGGTTTACAGTAAAGGAAAAATTATTAAAAAATATAAGGAAAACGGGGAAAAATTGGTAGATTTGGAGTTAATCCAAGAAGCTTGGAGTCTACTTTGTAGAGGAACTGCACGAGCTTCGGATAAATCAATTGATGAAGAAACCTTTCAAAATTTATTATCCAATGCAGAATTGGGAATGGAAATTAAAGCCAAAATAACCAATGGCGAGGTCAATTTGGTGGAAAAAGAAAAACTTGAATTAAACGTGGAGGGATTGGAAATCATCCCAAATTCACTCTCATATTGGGAAGCCTTCACTAGAGGATGGAATAGGAAAGGTGAAAAGATTCAAGTCAAATTAACAGAGCCGCCTGAGAATGGGCAGGCTAAATTTGAAATTTATAAAGTCTCAAACTCGATCAAAGGATCAGCAATTGCCTTATTAAAAAAATGAATCTTTAAACAGTAAACGTTGAATTAACTTGTCAAATAAAAAAAATGAAGAAAATTTAGAAGCAGAAGATAAAATTAAGACTCTTCAATTCATACATGATAAAAATTACCAATTAATTGAATTGGCAGATAGTAAAGCAACGACCATCCTCACAATTAATGGTATCATATTGACCGTAGTTTTCGCATTAGTTAGCTTTACCCCCGAATCTTTCACAATCAGCAATCCCATGGTAATTGTAAGACTTGTATTTTTTGGCTTGTATTTCTTGTTTGCGGGAGGGAGCATTATTTTCAGCATTATGACCATTTCTCCACTAACCGTGACAGGAATCCAGCCCGAAAAAGACATCTTCTATTATAAAAACATTCTCCAACACAAAGATCAGGATGAATACGCGGATGCAGTCAAAAATAAATTGGATGATTTTGCCCTGATCCTGCGGAGTTACTCATATCAGATATATTCAGTTTCGATTGTCAATGAAAGAAAGTATAAAAACATTCGTAGATGCGTTTGGTTCCTCTTTGGAGCCCTAGTCATGCTTATTTGTTTGATTATTGTAATGTTTATCTGAAAAGTTGTTTTTCGATAAGGAGGACATTTGATGGCAGTTGAATTGAAAGCCGTAAAAATAGAAAAAGAGAAGGATGACCAAGTGATAATCGGCCAGGGGAATTTTTCAATCTATACCACGGATAATATATTTCGCGAGTTGCTCACGACGGTTCCAGGAATTAAATGCGCAGTCGCCATGAATGAGGCAGAACCAAAACTGGTCCGATTCAATCAAAATGATGAACGCCTAGGCAAACTTGCGTCAAAAAACGCCTTAAACCTTGGCGCTAGCCATATTTTCGTGATTATGATTCAAGGAGCCTATCCAATTAATGTCCTACCCACGATTCGGAGCATTCCAGGGGTGTGCAACATCTTTGTTGCTTCTGCCAACCCCATTGAGGCAATCATTGCTGAGACTGCTTTAGGACGTGCCGTGCTCGGAGTTGTTGATGGAACAGCAGTTAATTCCATCGAGACTGATGAACAGCGGCAAGGTCGACGCGATCTGGTGAAAAAAATAGGATATAAATTAGGATAAACTCAGCTTTTTTCGAGATCAATAACGAGATATGTAACCGTATCTTGCACCCCTGCGATCTCATGGACCTTAGTGACGATCATCTTGGCGACGTTCTCCAGATTATCTCCTTGAATTTTTATGATTATGTCATAGGGCCCAGTTATAGAATACGCCTCAAGCACGTTATCAATTTTTCGGATTTCGGTTAAAACTTCCTTTATTTTTCCGACCTGAACCTTGATGGTAACAAAAGCGATTGCCAATAACAAACCTCGCTATGCAATTTCCTTCAATAGAAGACGTGGAACTACAAGTAAGGAAGTAAGTTCTTGAATCAATAATTTGAAGGCGTAAGAAACCGTTAACCTTGCAATATTTGCTTTTTCCCCGCAGACGGGACAATAATAGCGATCGCGATTTCGGTCATAAACTGCAAGGATTCCACACTTACTGCACACTAGAATCGTGGTTTTATCGGATTCTTCGAGTAATCTTTCTTTTAGGAGTAATGCAGCCCCGTGTCCAACTAAACAATCCCGTTCCATTTCTCCAAATCGTAGCCCACCTTCTCTGGCGCGCCCCTCCGTGGGTTGGCGGGTTAAGATTTGGACAGGACCGCGCGCCCTCGCGTGAATCTTATCGGCGACCATATGATGCAATTTTTGATAGTAGACAATCCCAATGAATATGTCAGCCACGAATTTTTCTCCCGTAACGCCATTATACATCGCCTCTCTTCCAGTGTATTTAAAACCGTATTTCTCGATCTCACTACAAACACCCTCGAGATTAGTAGAGAAGGCAGTACCATCCGATCGAACGCCTCGTAAAGCCGCAGTTTTTCCTGAAATTGACTCAATGACCTGTCCAAGAGTCATACGAGAGGGAATGGCGTGTGGGTTAATAATAAAGTCAGGTACAATCCCATCTTCAGTGAAGGGCATGTCTTCTTGAGGCACGATTAATCCGAGAACACCTTTTTGCCCATGACGAGATGCAAATTTATCTCCCAATTCTGGGATGCGTTGATCCCGAACCTTGACTTTGATTAGTTTATTGCCGTCAATCGTCTCAGTAATGATAACTTTATCGACAACCCCATTCTCTCCATGGCGTAAATGGACAGAAGTTTCTCGTCGAGTAGGTGCTGGGAGTTCAAATTCTCTATATTCCTCGAGAAAACGAGGTGGAGAGGTACGACCAATGAGTACATCTCCCCCCTCCAATCTTCTACTGGGATCTCCAGTTTTATCCACTGATCCTTGTTCTGGTTCAATGATGCCATCCTCTCCGAGGTGGCGGTACACATGCTCCGCGCGATAACCTCGCACAGTCCGCTCCGGTTCTTCAAATCTATCTTCTTGACCGCCTGGATATTTCCGCTCTTCTGCATCATATGATCGGAAGAAGGAAGACCGACCCAATCCCCGTTCAATGCTTGCTTTATTGATGATTAATGCATCTTCTATGTTATAACCCTGATAACTCAAAATGGCGACTACAAAATTTTGCCCAGCAGGTCTCGTGTCAAAAGCTATTGCATCCATCGCCTGAGTCTTTACAATAGGGGTTTGAGGATAATGAAGAAGTTGTCCTCTGGTATCAACCCGGAGCCCAAAATTTGCCGCATATAGCCCGAGAGCTTGTTTTGCCATTCCCGCTTCATAAGTGTTTCTTGGACTTTGATTATGTTCAGCATAGGGGATTAGACTTCCCGTGATGCCTAGAATGGTGGAAGGTTCGATTTCACAATGGGTGTGCTGCTCTGTGATATCTGATATATTCATTGCAATAAGGGTATTTTCCTCTTCTTCAGCATCCAAATATTCAACGATTCCCCGCTCGATTAAGTCGCTCCATTGCCATTCCTTGTTCCTCAATTTCTCAATGTGTTCTGATTTTAACTTTAAACGCCCCCTCTCAACAATAATACAGGGTCTTCTAGCACGTCCCGGATCACAGTTAATTTGGAGCTCTTTGATATCATCATAGAGAGCTAAATTCACTTCGTGGTCAATTTCATTTTTCCGCCGTTTCTGACGGAGTTGTTGAATAAACTCAAAGGGTTGTTCGTGCAGTCCAATGAGTCTCCCATTTAAAAAGACTCGAAACCCTTTCTTTATACCTTTTTCGCGGATTTCTTCGATCGGCTGAAGACCCAATTCAAGGAGAATTTTCTCTACCTTGGTATCATCGGTGCCCACTGAGATATATGTCATGAGAGCCAGGTTTTTTACTAATCCGCAGTTAGGCCCCTCAGGTGTTTCATTGGGGCAAATCTTTCCCCAGTGTGTGGGGTGTAAGTCACGGGCTTCGAAATGCGGTTGGCTTCGGCTTAGAGGTGAGACCACTCTGCGAAGGTGACTTAGAGCTGAAATGTAATTTGTCCGATCCAGCAATTGACTAACGCCAGCCTTTCCTCCAACCCAATTGCCCGTTGCCAGTGCATGACGTAATCGTTCAGTAACGACGTCCGCACGAACTGCTGTTTTGATATTTGGTGAACGGCCCCTTACAGCAGTCCTCTCTAGTTGATATTTAATATCCCTGCAAAGGTTAAGAAAGGCAACTCTAAATAAACTAGTTAAAAGGTCACCTGCTAACTTTAATCGTTTATTAGCATAATGATCTTTATCATCTGGAATTCTTTTATTAACCTGTAACTCTATTATCCGTTGTGCCATTTGGCCGATGTAATATGCTTTCTTAATTCGCTCTAGAGTAGTCCTACCAATATGGGGGAGAAGATACCTGTCGAGAACTTGCCCGGCACGCCTCAACCGATATTCTCGCGTTTGCCCTACAGCAACCCGCTTGCCAATATAATCAAGCGCATTATCTATAGTATTTTGAGGATCTTTAGGAACATATATGGGAGATGCAGCTTCCAATGTAGGGATCAGTTGTCGTCGGACTAAAGGATCTTCGGAAATTGCATCACTAATCTCTTTATCAGTCACCAGTCCTAGAGCTCGGACCAATATTGCGAACGGGATCTTCCCAGGAACTGATGGAAATGAAACACGAAGTGAACCGTCATTACGCTGCTCTATCGTAACAGGTGCCCTAAACCCTTGAGCAGTTGAAAAAACTTTCCCAACATAATTTGCAGAAAGACTCTTGCTTGCTTCTTCTGTTAACATCCGATTGGGTGCGAGATCTTCTCGCGTGACAAGTACTCGTTCAGATCCGTTGATTATAAAGTAGCCTCCAGGATCTAGCGGGTCTTCGCCATGTTTAATCAGCTCCTCTTCATTCATGTCCTTTAATAAGCACACATTTGAACGTAGCATTATTGGAAGCCGTCCAATATAGACATTAACTACCTCCCCCTCGATTTCAATCCCGGTCCGTTCATCCTTTCGAATAGGAACCATTTCTATATATAATGGGGAAGAATAGGTTAAATTCCGAATGCGCGCTTCAATTGGGAAGATTGGCTTAACAGATCCATCAGCCTCGCGAATTGTGGGGTCCCCAATAGCCATTCTTCCTAATTTAACATGATATTGAGGAATATCCGGCTGAATTCGCGCTACTTCATCAATTACATCCTGCATGTTCCGCTCTATAAATACATTATAAGAATCTAGATGTTGACGCACTAGACCCTTCTCTTCAAAAAAAGCACGCATCAAAACCCAATTATCAAATTCAAAATCTTCAACATTACTCGCCATTGGGATGCACCAATAAATTCTTACAGGTTATATATTAATTAAAATGGTGGTTTCTTGGGTATCTTATCTCCATTTATCTTGTAATCTTCTAAACTTCATAAATTTCGAGCATTATCAAGAAATTCCGAAAAAACGACTCGCGCTAAACTTCTTCATTAATAAAATTAAAAATCCTTATAAATTTGTTGTAAAGGGATGGGGATTTTCAAGTGCTGAGTTCCTAAATTTACATGCTTATATGAGATGAAATAATAGGAATAAATCTCTAATTTCTTTAAAATTACGAAATGACGGGCTCGACGGGAATTGAACCCGCGACCATCGGGTCTCTTCGTCAATCCATGACTTAAAAGCCCGACGCTCTGCCTAGCTGAGCTACGAGCCCATCTCTTTCTTATAAAAGAAAAGGTTGGCGCCCCGACCGGGATTTGGACCCGGGTTTTCCCCGACTTTGGGTTTCACCAAAGCCGTCCTGGGAGTGACAGTCCCAGATGATCTCCGGACTACACCATCGAGGCTCCAATTTCTAATTGAATGAGTCATTCAATTATACCCAGATAAACCCATCGGTTTTAAAAAAGTTTTTGATTTGATTAATTTTTATAATGTTTGTAGTATTAAATCCGCAACTGCCCCATTCATAAACTCCTGCAATGTAATTAACTGTTTCTTATCTGGAACAGTTTGCTCAAGTTCAGTATAACCAATTAACATTCGTTCTCTTATTCTTTTTTCCTCTTTCACTATTTCCCACTCTCTTGCTTTTGAACATTTTTCCAATACTTTTTGATAACTCTTAGATTCAAGTACATAAATTTCATAGGGGATTTTGTTAGTAGTTATTTGCTTTCGATAGACTTCATTCACACTTGTTTCACATTCCTTTTTACTTGCCTTTCCCCCAACATAAAGTTTCAAATCTCCGAAAGGACTTTCTAACATTATAACCAATAACCCGCCATTATTAAGTATCACATCACTCTGCCCTTTTTCTATTACGGGGTTATTTCGTTTAACCTGCCAATTCTGGGTATCCTCATCGAACTGACACCGCATTTTTTTAAATTTAAACTCTAACATCCAAAACCGGTCCTTCCAAAACATTATGCCGTCCCCAAACTTCGGTCTTAACGATATTTTAGGAACCCTTATTGGATCAGGACATTTTCCCGATTCAGGTCGACAATCCCACACTTTCGCTTTTCGTCGGAGTAAAGTATTTAGTACGACGCATCTCATCTCCTCCTCTTCAAAGATAAATGGATACTTCATTATACAAGGCTTTTCTTTCTCCATTAATGTATGGATTGTTTCACAATCCGAACACATAATCTCTCTCTCTCTTAAAATCCTTTTTACATCAAGCGGTGGTACATCTCCATGCCACCCGCAATTACTACACCAAATCCACATAAACTTATCTTCCTCCTCTAATTAAATCAATTATTGCCCTTGCAACTGCCCCCTGCTTGAACTCTGATAGGGTAACTTCAAAAACAGCTTCTGGTAGCAAACTTTGGATAGCTGCTATTGAGATATCTCGTACTTTCTGTTTTTTATGAGTTCTCGGTTCTTTTCCTTCATAGACTTCCTCATAATATATCTGATACCGTTCTGAATCTAGTATGTAAGCTTCATACAGGATTTGGTCAGTTGCTATTAGTTGTTTGTACCGTTCTTCAATTACTTGATAACATTCCTTTAACGAATTTCCCCACAACTGTTTAAGCCCGTATTTTGATGGAGGCTGTTCTCTTATCATCACAAGAATCCCCCCTCCTTCTAGAATCATATTACTTTGTGTTTCAGCTATTTCAGCACTTCCCATTTTCGATTCGTACCTCCCTCTTCCACTCCTAAATCTACAACTAACGTTAAGAAATTTCAACTCTACAATGTAGTAAATCCCATCTAAAAAGAACGGAAAATCCCCGGCTGGAATCCCAAATGGAACATTGTCCTTTAATATTGGGTCATCACATTTTCCTATTTCCGCAGGGCAGTCCCATACAGACACGCCTTTACGAAACAATGTATTCATTAGAATACAACGTACATCTTCTTCTGAATCTATATATGCTGTTTTCATCGTACACGGTTTTTCTTCTTCTAACATAATTGTAAGCCTATTATTTTGATAAAAAAGGGCATTTAAACTCCTACTTTTTGAAAATGCCAATGCAATTGTGGAAAAATCTCATCCTGAATGGCAATAATTTTATTGTTTTCTTCTTAATAGATTGATCTCCTTAAAACTTGAATTTATAAATACAAAAAGTCAAAGGTAAATTATGAAAAGTTCTACGCAAAAACGTTTAACACGTTCACAAATTAAAAAGTATAGAGACGAACAAATTGCCAGATTAATGGTGCCTGCGAAAAAATCAAAAGATATGGGTGGTAAACCATTCAATTTTCACTTTTCTACCACGTTAAGATGTAATGCTAATTGTGAAACGTGCCTGTGGAAAAATAATAAAATCACGGGTGAATTAACTTTAGAAGAAATCAAGCGTATTTATTTAGAAGCTAAAGAAGAAGGATTTGTCATGACTATCCTTTGGGGAGGAGAACCTACGCTCCGCAAAGATATCACTGATATCATAAAATTTATAAAATATGAAGCTAATTTGGCATTTATTGGTTTTGTTTCCAATGGATTTCTACTTCCGAAACGCATTCATGAATTTGGAGATGACATCGACTTAGTACTTCTGAGCTTAGATTCCCCTGTTGCAGAAGAACAGGATAAAATACGGGGAATAAAAGGGCTGTATGATAGAATAATGGAGTCCGTGAGAATAATAAAAGAAGAATATCCCCTCATTTCATTACAATTTAGCTTTTCTATTAGCAAGTACAACCTCCATCGTGTCGATGAAATGATCGCACTTGCTGATAAACTGCATGTACCTGTTGCGTTTAACGTGATAAACACGTTACGCCATTATTCGACAGGAACAGTTGATGAAAAAGGAGATCTTTCTGTTACGGCAGAAGAAATTAGTGACGCATTTTCAAGAATTTTAGAAGCTAAAAGAAATGGTTCCAAGATATTAAATTCAGAAATGTATTTGAAACATTTCATTGGGGGAAAGAAAAAATATCGATGTCATGTAAAGAAAGTGTTCATGTATGTAGATTCCTTGGGAAATATTGAGGATTGCCTTCAATTAGACAAACCTATTGCAAACTTGCGTGAAATGTCTGTCAAAGAAGCAATGAACTTGCCAAGATTTAAAGAATTTATTAAAGAAACTGAAAAATGTGATACGTGCAATTCACCTACAATGATTGATTGCAGTTATATTTGGGAAGACTTCAGTTTGTTAACAAAATCTGGTGGCATATCATTTGGATAACTCGCCGATGATCGCATAATGAAAGATAAATATGACTTAATCATTGTTGGTGCAGGTCCAGCAGGTTTAACTGCTGGAATCTCTGCTAAAAGCAATTCGGATATGAATATTTTAATACTCGAAAAACAAATGAGACCAGGGAATCGAAGTAGGGGCGAAACCTTAAAGTTTGATCCATTTCTTGAGAATAAAATATTTGATCCCGGCTTTATTGATAAAATAACCGTGAATAAGACAAGTAAATATAGATTTTATAGTCCTTCTAATAAAAAATATATAGAAATAGAAGCTTTACAAAAGCGATACATGATAAATTGGCACGAATTCATAAATGCCTTGGTAGAAAAAGCAATTAAAAACGGTATAGAACTCCAAGTGAAACATGAAGTAAAAGAACTCATTTTTAAAGATGAGATTTATCAAGGAGTAAAGGGTGTTGATGATTTCAAGGGATTTGAGGTTAAATCTAACCTATTAATCCTTGCTGATGGAAGTGAGAATTCTATAATTAACAAGTATGGCTATCAAACCCCAAAAGAAAACCATCTCATCTTGAAAGTCATTGCAGAAAATGTAAATTTTAAGGAAAATATAGTTGAGTTGTTTTTTTCTACAGGTGAAAACATGCCACCAGGGGTCTTGTCAATCTTTCCCAGATCAGAAACTTCTGCAGAAGCGAATTATGTACAATTTGCCGATTCGAATGCTAAAGATCTCAGATTTTGGTGGGATAAAATCTGTTCTGAAATGCCCATCTTTTCGGATCGCTTTAAAAATTCAAGCATACTTCATTTCGATATTGCCCGTTTACCCTTTGGGGGTCCCACATTAGATGTTTTGGTTCCTACGCCCAGAATATTTTTAGCAGGTGATAATGCGGGTCATGTTCCAGCCACTAGCGGTGCAGGACTCGTTTCTTCGATGAAAATGGCACATGAAATTGGCAAGATCGTTTCTGAAATTCATGGGTCTGGAGAAATTGATAAATATTTCTCTTCTGATACAATGAAACAAATTACCAAAAGACTTCGTAAAACAGCAATTTATCGTGATTTAAAAGAAAAAGCACAAGTAGCAGTAGATATCAGAAAAGCATTTTTTAAAACTTTAATCACGCCAGAAAAAATTGATGAGAAATGGGATACCTTCATTGCTCCCACCTTAAAAAATGCCGTAGAATTCTTCTAAAGCAATATTACATTTATTTTCATGTTTTTGTGATGATATCGGAGCCTTTTTCTTTGAAATTAGCTGAAACTCTAATGGCGCCTATTCAGTGCTTTTGACTCGAAATGTAAAACAGAAGAAGGTCCCCGCGGCCGGATTTGAACCAGCGACATCCTGGTCCCTGCTGTCATAATATCATAGTAGGGAATTGATCCCATCTCTATCATGTGAAGATCTACAGCCAGGCGCTCTACCAGTCTAAACTACGCGGGGGTTTTTTTGAATGACTTCCTGATTAGGAGAACTTGATACTCTATTTAAAATTTTTTTATTAAATTAGGTTGAATTTTTAAATAAATAAAGAATCGGTGATTTTTCCATTTTATCTATTGATTTTTAGGAGATTCTTGGGCGTTCTTTTAAAATGAAATTTCAGGGTAAAAAAGCGGGCCCACAGGGACTTGAACCCCGGACCTCAGGCTCTCTTCACATTGATCATGGCTAATTTTGCCAATCAACATGCCGAAGGCCTGCGCGTTATCCAGCTACGCTATGTGTAACGACATATCTACGCTATGGGCCCACTTTTGATTCAATTACGAAGAATAATTCCTTCGTCAAATTAAATCTTTCTGCTAATGTTGATAATGATTTGTAATAAAAGTTACTAAAATTTAAAATTATTTGAGGAAAACGAATTAAAAAGGAAACGCTACCGATAAAATTACTATTTTTATGCGCGGCTTGAACCAACGTGAAAGATATATTTTTATAGATCATCAAATCACTTAGAAACGTAAATGATTGGAAGAGGTTGTTTATAAATGGTAACCCAATTGCCCATCTTGTTTGTTGAGGCTGAAACTTGCGGTGAAGCCTGGGAAAAAGCAGTAGAGGCCGTCTGGTATAAAGGTCTTGAAATCAAACAACATTATTCAGATGAATTCAGCAGAGAAGCCTCTGTCTTAGTCAATGTCACCAATCCATTGAAAGAGCCACGGTTCTCTAGAAAAGATCTCATCAGTGTCACGATGTTTATGACGGGTGAAGATAAGAAGAAGCCGTACCGTGAAAAGGAATATGTGCGAGATTTAATTGATGGCACGATGGATCATCGCGTTTTAGAAGGCATCGAGAGCTACACGTACCACGAACGCTTGTTTTTATGGGGCCTCGTTCAACCTAAACACCTCGAACTGCTGAATGAGAAAAAAATGCCCCGCATAAAAATAATCGATAGTGCGACTCAAAGAGAATTTAATGTTGATGAAGGAATCAATCAAATCGAGATGCTCATTCAAAAAGCGAAAGACGAACCTATTAGTCGTAAGTTACAGGTTACTACCTGGGAACCTCATAAAGACTTACTAATATCTGGGGCTCCCTGCCTTCAGCGAATTTGGATTCGCATCATTGAAGAAAAATATTTGATTTTTGAAACAATGTGGCGAAGCAGGGACCTATATAAGGCATGGCCTAGCAACGTTTTAGGCTTTACTGAATTTGCGAAGTGGCTCGCTGACCGCCTGAACCTTAAATTCGTTCAATATGTCGATTTTAGCAATAGCTTGCATATCTATAAAAGCGACTATGACCAAGTGAGCCGCCACTTTGAGATCATCAAAAAAAGATCTCAATAATTTTTATAGGAATAAAACTAAAATAATGATAAAATAAGTTATCTAATGTTTTAACGAAGGATGGTGAAAGTAAGATGTCTGATAATCAAGAAAAGATTAAAAAGAAGTTAAGCTTCAGAGAAGATTGGCCCGTGATTCCGTATATTACATGTATTTTACTAGCATTAATCGCATCCATCTTAGATTTCATTCTCATTCAACAATATCTTTTCCAATTGATTGGAATTATTATCGCAGTTATTATAGCAATAGGCGCTATCATTTTTCGGTTATACCCGAGATGGGCCTTACTTAAACACGGTTTCCCAAGCCTAATGAGTACGGCTCGGTTACAAATCGTTGAAAATCATACATTGATTAAAACCGGCCTCTATAAACGCATACACCATCCACTATATCTTGGAGAAATAATGAGAGCTTTCATCCTCCCTAGCCTGTTTTGGAGTCTATATGGTGCTTTACTCGGTGTTGGTGCTGTTATTTTTCTTCTATTCCGCATTCAAATTGAAGAAAAAATGTTACTCGAGGAATTCGGGGAAGAATACGAAGAATACCGAAGATCTACAAAAAAGCTCATCCCTTATGTCTATTAATTTTTAAGAAACCAATAAAAAAGTGAAAAGAATATGTCACCCTTCCCCATCGCGGATTTTATTCACGTTTTGATTGTTTATTTAATCATTGGCCTAATTTTATGGCTTCCCCCTCTCATCGTGCCCCAATGGAAATCATTAGTTAAATATTTAGATAAAAAAGAGATTATGAGTAAGAAAAGGTTTGAAATACTTTTAATTATATTGAGCGTCTCTATCATTATCATTGCTTTTATTTTAATTTCTCTTCATAATCAGCGTTTATTTCCTATAGAATTTGAAAATATGTCAAGTTATTTTCATATATTTGCCACATTTACCTTCTTGCTTTTACCAGTTTCAATGGGGATAATCGTGACCATCACTTACATTCGTAATTCAGTCAAACTAAAATTAGGAGAGTTTTTTATCTTATTATTTGCGTTTAGCGCTTTAGCACTTGCTGGGTCATTGTATCATGATTTCCTATGGTGCGGCACGCGGACTAATTGGTATACAACACCAGCATTTGGTGGTTATGATTTTGATGTGTGGAATTTGTTAGTGGGCGTTCAATCCAACGATTATCGGTTGCTAGGTGCTTGTCAAGGAGTGTTAGCATTAATTCTAATAGTATATTCGATCATTCTATTATGGAAATTTAATTCATTTTTGGAAATTAAATTGAATATGATAAAAAAGATTCAAATCATTGTATTTTCTTTTTTTGCAGTGATTTTTCTCGGATTTTTTCTTTTCATTATTGATTATGGTTCTTTATTTGACTTTAACCAAACAGTTCATGCATTATTTTTAGGCATTCCCTTAATATGTTTGCTATTTCATCAAATGGGAAAAATTCTGATTAGAAATACTATTTCTGAGTCGCGGGAAAACGAGCTAAAGGAAAAATAATCTCGGGCTCTCATGAAACATAAAACCATTTGAATCAAAAAAGAAAGATTTTAGGTTAAAATTTCTATTTAACCAAATCAGGATAATGTTGTTTGATGCGTTGAAGGGATTTTCGCGCACCAGCAAAGGTCAATTCGAATACCATTGGGCCATCGAACCCCCTCTTTTTTATTACCCCCAAGACATCCATCGGGAAGCTGCCATCTCCTAGCGCTATGTGATCATTAGGTCGCCCATTTTGCATTATTTTTCCATCGTTTAAATGATATTCGATAATTTTATCCACGTGCTTCTCTAGAAATTCATGCACCGTATCGCTACCTGAAAATCCAACTAGTTGATGACCCGTATCAAAACATATTGAGAGATTATATTTATCGATGATTTTTCGCGTGGCATCGAAGGGAAACTCAACATTTTCGACGGCAATTTTCTCCGGGGGAACATCCGTGTTTTTCAGTATTTTTTCAACGCTATTAGAAACAAATCTATTTATTAAACCAACAACCACGTCCTTTAAGTTGGGCGCAAGATCAATTTTGGAAACTTCTGCAGCTAGTGAACCTGTCAGATGTAGGACATACGCTACAGGATCTAATGGTGCAGTTCGTTTCATCGATTCAATCATACATTTACAAGAAGCATCTCTAATTATTGCATTAGGACTTGCAAGCTCAATCGACCAAATGGGTAAATGAATGGAATAGGTGATTCCCTGTTCATCTTTAATTTTTAGTAATTCTTTTATCACCCTTCTTGAAATGGACCCTGGCAGCACGTATTCTAAATCCATGGATATTTCTACGTGTTCATATCCCGCATCAATTGCTTTTTCAACTAAAAGAGGGAATTTAAAGTTTTGAAAATCAAATGAGTCATCAATTATATCCACATTAATTGGCGTTATTCCGAATTTCATTGCAACACCCGATTTATTTGAGTAATTCCCGGGCTATCACTAATCGTTGGATTTCAGGACTCCCTTGAGCAACTGTAAAAGTAGTTGCATCCCTTAAAAAGCGTTCAATGGGATATTCCGTGGTAGATCCGAACCCTCCAAGGGTCTTCATGGCTGCCATTGCAGCTTTTACAGCAAGTTCTGCCCCGTAATACTTTGCCATCGATGCCTCTTTCTTGTGCCACAATCCGTTATCTGCGAGCCAAGCCGCTTTATAAGCCAATAACCTGGCACATTCAATTTCAGTGGCTATTTCCGTTATTGGGAATTTGATTGCTTCATGTTCAATCAGAGGTTTTCCGAAAGTCTCTCGTTTTTTAGCGAACTTGAGGGCAATATCAAGTGCCGCCCTAGCGAGACCAACATAACCACAGGCAAGCGTGGGGCGCGTATCATCAAAAGTCATGAGAGCATACTTAAATCCACGTCCTTCCTCTCCGATTCGGTTTTCGATGGGTACATGACAGTCTTTAAGCACGAGGTCAAATGTTTGATGCCCTTTCACACCGAAACACGTTCTTCTTTTTCCCAAACTCACTCCAGGAAAATCTTTTTCGACGACAAATGCGCTTATACTGCGACGTCTTTTCGTTGGATCCGTTTTCGCAAAAATTATGAAGATGTCTGCAAGTTCTGCCATGCTCACTAAACGTTTTTCCCCATTTAAGATATAATCGTCACCCGATTTCTCAGCACGCGTTTGAATGGAGCCAGCATCCGAACCTGCCCCTTCCTCCGTCAAGGAAAATGCTGCAAAAATTTCTCCTTTTGCATGACGCGATAGATATTTTTGTTTTAATTCTTCACTCCCACCAAATCCAATTACTAGAGTGGTCACCCCAGAAACTTCAATGAGTGTTGCGATTGGAAGGCTAGCATAGGCTATTTCTTCCATCAAAATGCAAATATCTAATCTATCTAATTCTAACCCATCAAATTTCTTCGGGATCCAAGCTGCCGTGTATTTATAAGGTGGGTTTCGCATGATTTTTATTAATTCCCTCGGGATAACATCAGTTTCATCAACTTTGGCTGCAACAGGGGCTACATGTTTCTGTGTGAATTCCTGAACCTGTCGCTGTAATTCCCTCTGTCTTGGACTTAATTCAAATGAATATGGCATGTTCCTATTTATTTTCGTAAAGATTAAAGAATGTATTGCTAAAAATTCAATAAGAGGACTGATTTTATTTTCAAAAATACAATCGGAGGCGTAAGATTTGGATGTTTTAGAAGCCATTTACTCAAGAAGAAGTATTCGAGAATTTAAAGAAGATGAGAAAATTCCAGATGAATTCCTTGAAAAAATACTCGATGCAGCCAGATATGCTCCGAGTCCCGAAAATTCTCAGCAATGGCGGTTCATAATTAGTCGCGATGGTGAATTAAAAAAGATTGTGGCGGACATATGTCAAGAGCGAGCTCAAGATATCTTTGGTGGACAACCTTATGAGACCACTCAAGAAAGAATGTGGTATTTACCTGAACGCATTCGATTACGAGCCTTAGAAAGTGCAATTGATGGAAGTTTATTTCGATATCCTGAAAAATCAGACGTTTTAATTTTCTGTTGTTACTCTGATAGTTTCCATGATATTCCTGTCCCTGATTCCATTTATGTGACGGGGATATCGTCACTTGTAAGCTTGAGCATGTCAATTCAGAACATGTGGTTAGCTGCAACGGCTCTAGGGATCGGTTGCGGATTCATGGCAATTCCGTTTGGTGATAAACGATACGCACCAATACTCACGGAATTATTGGGAATTCCTTCCTCATGGAAACCTTTAACAGTATTTTGTCTGGGGATTCCTAAAAGAAAGAGAACTCTTGGCCCAGCTCGATTTCCTTTAGAGGCAATTGTCTTTGATGAACAGTGGGGCCGCCCATATAAACGAATGATACTAAGAGAGGGATGATGTGATGAAAATATCTTTAACATTGAAAGAAAAATCCATTGAAATTCTAAAACAAATCGCAGAGGAACAGGAAATTCCAAAAGAAACACTATGTGAGATGATCCTAGATGCGTGGATTGGTTTTGGTGGTCAAATTTGGTCTGGTGATTATAAAAAAACCCGTGCGTTCATAATCGATTGGCCGGTTAGAAGAAACATAATTAAAATGGAGATTAAATAGAGGGAGGTTAGTTCATGGCATTTTGGCTCGGAAAAGTTGATATTCAAGAAAAAGACTTGTCGAAATTCTTTAGAGAACGTAAAAAATTAATGGAATATTACTTGGATGAAATGAAATTACGAATTATCATTAAATTGAATTTAGAAGAATTAAAAGAATTTGAAAAGGCTGTAATACAAAAATACGGTAGTTTTTCATCATTACATTCAAAAAAGGCAGCTCAAACGGCATTAAAACAGTGGATTCAAGAAATTTTAAGCAAATAGTAAATTAAAATGGATTACCTTTTTTTATGCTTGCACTAAATATAATAGATAGTATAGTGAAATATCGACATATTTCAATCATATATATTTGGAGATGACTTCTCCTATCATCCCAGTCAAAAATATCTCGGTATTTTTACAATGTCACTCGCTTCTATTAATCCAAAAGTGGTTTTATTTTCTAGAAGTCTTGTAACTTTATAATCTCTCTATAAAGTTGTAATTACACGTGGTGATAGGATAATGAACTATGGTAACATTGAAATTCAGAAATGGCGGGATGAAGAGTATTTTTGTGCTCGGATAATAATCAAGATAGATGATCCTTATTTAGAAAAAGAAAGATTTGTTAGCGCGAGAAATAAAGTAGAATTCAACCGAGAAATTGAAAGAGTTTTACGAACAGGCTTTGATTCTGTTTTACATTAGAATTCATCACCTGTTCAAAAAATTTTTATCGTTCTTTAAACTTTTTTCATTCTATTTACTGATTTTGACTTGGTTTTGAAAAGCGGTAATTTAGTATGAACCATATACTAGTCGTTGATATCAAGGTTAAAATAGCAAATCCCCATAATCCCAAAAACTCTAGCGAAGGAGGCGGACTTAAAGTCCAATTGATGTTATATTTCGACGTGTTTAAAAAGAAAGTGATAAACCAAATAGAAACCATGATGCAAGTGGTAATCCACCAAGTACTACGATGAAAATATCGAAACTTTTTTTTGTATCCAATAAATGCAATAATAATTGCAAAAATATGCGTGGTAATACCAACTACAATCCAAGAAGGGCCGAATATCAAAGTGTTAGGGTCCTTAATCAAAATTCCCTTAATCAGAAAAATAACTGTTAATAATGGAAAAAGCACTAAAAATGTTCCAATACTATAAAGTAATCTGTAATGTGTTACCAATCCCAATCCAAGAAATATAAGTATTATATTACACAAGTTAAATGCATCAGCTGGAACTCCAACAAAGGAGTAATAAAAAATAGTGAAACCAAACGTTATTAATGCGCTCAAACCCAAAATTTCATATTTATCCACCATGAGCACGCTCTAAAGTCTAATTTTATAGATAAGGTTTCTCTTGTAAGTTTGATAACACAGATTAATTATTTGATTTCTCTCTATTTATTAACCGAAATCAGGGCACAAAAACATTATGAGGAATTCGAAAAAATAATTACAATTAAGGATAGAAGATAATGATAAAGTTAGAAGATTACGATTACATTTTACCCAAAGAGAAAATTGCGCAGCATCCAGCGCAAAAACGTGACCGATCCAAATTACTGGTCATAATTCATAATCAAATCAAACACAAACACTTTTACCAGATCGGCGATGAAATCGAAAAAGGGGATGTTATTGTAGTCAATAACACAAAAGTGATTTCATCTATCTTGAAAGGGCAAAAGGAAACTGGGGGAAAAATTGAAGCAGTTTTTTTAAGGGAGATTGATCCTCAAAGTAATGAGTGGGAATGCCTTTTGAAAGGGCGTAAGTTGAGAATCGGGGGCAAAATTCTATTTTCAAATGATCAATTAATGGGCACCATCATAGAATGGAAAAAATTTGGGCAATTTGTCGTAAGATTTTCCTCAGTCAAGCCTGTCGAGGAATTCTTGAAGGAGAGAGGTGTTATCGCGCTTCCACCTTATATTAAGGCACCTCAAGATGATTTATCTCGCTATCAAACGATATACGCCTCTCAGGAAGGGTCTATTGCAGCACCCACGGCTGGTTTCCATTTTACGCCCGAGTTAATTCAAAATATCGAAAAAAGAGGTGCAAAATTTGTTGAACTCACGCTTCACGTCGGCTACTCGACATTTATGCCCTTAAATAACGAAATCTTATTGAATCATAAAATGGAACCCGAATATTTTATCATCCCTCCCGATACTATTGCCACAATTGAAGAATGCCAGCATCAAAATTATAGATTGATTGTTATTGGAACAACGACTTTAAAGGCCTTGGAAAGCGCAGTGAATAATAAAGGAAAGATTACGAAAGTAAATGGATGGAGCGACTTATTTATTACTCCAAATTATTCTTTTAAGTCAGATATATCCCGGATGGTCACAAATTTTCATATGCCTAAATCTTCTCCGCTTCTAATGGTATGTGCTTATGCTGGAAAAGAACGGATTTTCAATGCATATCAAGAAGCCCTCTCAAATAACTATAGGTTCTATAGTTTTGGGGATGCCATGCTCATAGATAGGGAATAAAACATTATTTTTTCATTGAAAAAACGCACCCACAATAATTCTGCCGATAGAGATCATGTTCTTTGCTAATTTTAATACTTTTTTTAAATCCATTTTTCTTCTTAAAATTTTTAGATAAAAATTCGAGCTTATATTCCTTAGCAACCTGCGCCCCTAATTGATTTATAACCTTCGCATTTTTATGAGGACTAATGGTGAGCGTGGTGGTAAACCACTCAAATCCATTGCTTTTTGCATGATGAGCAGTCCTCTTAAGACGTGATTCAATGCAAATTCGGCACCGCTCCCCGCCCTCAGGCTCCTCCCCTAACCCTTTAACTAATTCAAACCATTCATCAGGCTCGTATTCATCTATAATGAGAGGGGTTTTCGCTTTCTCTACATAAATTTTCAGCGATTGTAAGCGCTTTAGATGCTCTTCATTAGGATGAATATTAGAATTCGAGAAAAAAAGGGTCACATCAAATGATTCTTGCTGTAATTCATTAATTGCATGCGTGGCACATGGTCCGCAGCAAACGTGAAGAAGAATTCTTTTCATCAATTAGTTTAAACCAGTAGCCTTCAAAAATTTTTCACAATAATGATTATAAAAACATCAAACTTTTTAATATAATATTTCCAAATAGTGTACAAAATAGAAATTAAATTATGAGGGTGAAATTAGATGTCAATCAAGGATCAGAAAGATGCTGAGCTCAAAGCAATGGATGACCCACAATTTAAGGATTTCATTGATAAAAATAAAGATGCTCGTGTTTATACGCGAACTATTGACGCAAAGGAACTAGAAAGAATAATGAGCGAACATCCAGATAAATTCAAAGATACTAAACCTCAAGAAGTCATAATGGTACAAGCAATGAAGCAAACTCTCGGAATTCCGGAAGAAAGTCAAAAAACAGTATTCATAGATCCAAAGACAGGGAAAGTTCTAATGACTTTCTAAATACCTTATCTTTTCAATATTTTTTATTTTTATGGTTTAATTTCTCTTAATTTACTATTAGAAACTCAACCAAATCACGAATTTTGTGTTTTTCCAGCTCATTGATCGTTTGGATGGCTTTCTCTATTTGGGAATCAGAAATTCCGACCGATTTAGCTTCTTGGGTAAACTTTTTCTCCATTGGATAGAGCTTGCCACCTGCAGCTCCCGTTGGAATTTCCACTTTTGCACTCCACTTTTCCCCAGTTTTCATTCTAATTAAAACCTTACAACCACAATACATTTTCCATTGACTGAAATCCCATTGGCCTAAATGAAAATCAGGAGCTGAGATATCTCCATAAGGCACTATTTGTGCGCTTTTCCCCGAGAATCCAAGATCCGGGGCTATTTTTACTTTTTGCGCCAGTTCATGAACAGTAGGGTCAAGAAACCGTTCGACAGTGAATTGTTCAGGGGTAAGTTTCTGATCGATGAGGATGACCGCGACGTTGTAAGGTTGGTAGAAATTTAACGCCACTGGACTTTGTACCCGCTTGAGTTCTTCGAGATTCGTGAAAGGGCGCGACATATCATCCATCATTGCACTTAATAGAGAATTTGAAATTTTGATGCTTTCTATTTCTTGATAATTTAACGTTTTCCCGGTTTTCTTGACCTTATCCAGAATTTTAAAAATAGTATCGGCTATTGAATCAACGTATGCACAACCAGGATAGCATTTGAACGATAAAGTGAGAGTTGCCCACGCCTTCCCTAAATCGCTATCCACGACATTCTCATAATTAGCCTCCGAAAAAAACTTATTAAACCCTTGAGGATCTTCAAAAATGGCTCTAGCGCCTATAAAGCCATTCTTCGCTAGATAAGCTGACTCTACACCAATTTTAGCGGGAATTGAAGCAGTCAAAAATTTTGAATGGGGACCAAAGAATCCCACAGGAATAGTGATAGGAGCTTGATAAAACGCAATTCCTAAAGCATGGGTTATTTCCTTCTCAGACAATCCCAACAACCGACTCGCTATAACAGCTCCTCCTGCTAAATGTATAAAACTTTGTTGTTGACCTTCGCCTGGAGGATATATAGATAATCCCACTCTCCCCATGACTTCATTACCAATAATCATACATGTTAAATACTCCTTTCCCGAAATATCTAATTTTTCTCCTAAAGCTAACGGAATTGAGTAAGCACTTGTACCCGTATGTGTCGTGAGTAAGTAATCATCATAATCTAACCCCATCGAGAACGCACAATTAGTATACAACGCATTTAACACAGATGTCTTAGAACCAGATGGAAATATAGTCGCTTCGGGTCTTGAATTGTAATTCATAATCGTTTCTAAGATAATTTGTCCACCAATTGTTGTAGACCCCGCAAAGCAAGCTCCTAACATTCCTAATAACTGTTGTTTACCCATTTCAATTACATTCTTAGGGATTTTATCATAAGACATTGAACAAACCCATTCGGCTATGTTTTCCGCTTTTGTTCCCATAATGGATCACACTCTCAAACGAAATATGAATCTTTTAGCATAAAAAACCTTTTTTCTAAAAGGAGAATTGCACGTTTATTTAAACGAAAAAAAAAGAGAGGGGGTTTAGAGGATTTATTATTTCCGTTTTTTGGGACTTTGATTACAAGCATCATTAGATTGTACCTAAAATAAGAAATAAAAGATATGAAATTCCTAATTATAAACAAATAGCTCATATACGAAAAATAAAAGTTTTAATTTAGTCGGTTCAATTTTTTTTATAGAGTTAAAAATTAATTTATGAATTTTTAACTATCAACCTTTAAAATCTATGAATAAAAATGAATAATGCGTGATGAAGTATGTCGGAAAAGTATGTACCGATTAAACAACCTTCAAGGGCAGAAGTACTTTATGAATATATCAACAATGCAGTTTTTCCCATTGGAATATTAAAATTTACTAAAAAGGATAAAATAGACTCGCATCAAATAAAAGTCGTGAAATACTCGAAAGAGGATCAAGATTTCACGCAATTGAAGCAGCTTGCTAACTTGATCTCCCCGACACAAGCATTACCGAAAGCTGTTCAGGTGGACGGTAGAGAGATTGGGGACGTGCCATTTAGTAAAAATAGCTCAATTATTAGATAGTTTTATTTAATTCTGGCTATATTTTATTAATATAAACGTCCTGAACCGTGCCTAAAACATTATGGGGGGTATAGTCCCCCTTTATTATTCTATAATATTAGGAATTATGTTTGTACTTTCTATTTGGAAAACTTGACTCAATCTATAAATAATCAGTGCCAGATTAAAATAAAATCAAAAATTATATTCATCAGAAATTCCTTTTGTACTATAATTATTCACCTTAAATTTTCATAATAGTAATTTAATATAAACAAAACTGTAATTAAAATGGGGCTTAAAGGTAAGGATTTGAGCTATGGGAGATTCTACTGACGAAAAAGTTGATTACAAATCTTTCAAGCAAAAAAAGATTAGATATATACGATTTGGAATGTGGTTCTGTATTTTCGTCATCCCCCTTATATTAGTTTTAATCCTCTCATATTTAACGGGGTTAAGATCGTTGGCAACAATGGATATTATCATATTAATTGTATTAGGTGTCATAAGCATTATTTTGATTTTTAATATTTTTAAAAATCCGCGATGTAATATATGTAACAACAGGACTAAATTCATTGCTATTATGAAGAAAAATTTCGCGGGTAGTTATTTTTATTGTAAAACATGTAATAAACACTTTGCTGACAATGATAAACAGATGGATAGATTTTAAAGCTGATTGATTCAATCATCCATGCGGAGCCAAGGTCACTATCAAGAATTTTCTCAAAATTGGTTTCTGAGTACCTGCTGTTTTGCAATCTTTATTACTTCCTCTGGTATTTTTTCATACGAAACGGAAAGAACCCATTCCGCCATATTTTCTGCTTTTGTTTTCATTCACTAACCTCTCTAGAATGTCACTTTCATGCTCTGAAGCATTGCAAGCATACCAGATATAAAAAAAACCTTGTAACGGTTTGGTCGAAAATTCGGAATTTCGACTAAATTTCTAGTGTATCCACCAAAAAAAGTGTATTTCCCGTCAAACACGTCATGCCAGAACTGCTCATCGGATATAACTTTAAATTCAGTAAAGGGATCATGCCCATCCATAAAATTTGATTCCTCTGGACTTAAAATTAAGGTGTATTTTTTATCATCTAACTGTAAATTTGCTTTCAAACTCATCCTCACAAAATCTGGAGCTTTTTCTCCTAAGTTATCCAACAATTTTTTTGAAATACCTCCGAATTTTGCAACAAAATTCCGAAAACGGGCTTCTATTTTAACCATGCTTCAATGCGCCTCCAAATTAAATTAAAATGTGGAGTTTATAAAATTTTATTTCAACTTCTTTCTGAAAATCGTTTGAAGTGGATTATTGTGTTAATTGATTTCGGAATGCGAACAGTTCAAAGTAAGATTGTTTTTTACGGATGTGCCATGTCGGGTAAGACGACAGCGCTTAAAGGTCTTTATGCTCATCTGAATGGTAGCGCTCCCTTAGTTTCAATTGAAACGAGTCATTCGAAAGACAGTCGAACGCTCTTTTATGATTTTGGCTCGCTTGAGTTAAAATTTGGCATTTGGAAATTAAAATTGAATTTTTGGACTGCAACTGGACAAGATTTCTACTGCGCAACTCGCTCCACTGTATTACAGGGATCAGATGGCATATTATTTGTCTGTGATTCTCAAGAACCACTAATGGCTGAAAATATCAAAAGCTGGAATGAGTTAAAATCCTTTTTTGGAAATAGACTGGAACACATAATCCCTGTAATAGTTTGTTTAAATAAGAGAGATCTCACGGATCTGATTTCAGTCAATTTCCTCAACCAATCTCTCCAACTTCACCCAGGTACACACATCTATGAAACCATTGCGACCAAAAACCAGAATATCTATCCTGCCTTCAAGGAATTATTGGAGAATATTTTCCAAATTCACAAAGCTGTAAAAACCTCCATTATGAATCAATTAAAAAAATACCCGAAAAGAAAAACTGAATAAAAAACCGCAGGATTCTTAGAAATTTTAGTAATTATCAAGCCCAATATTTAATTTCACGCATAGAAATACCCCCTTTTTTTGAATTAATTCCCCTTTAAATTAATTAAAATCTTGTTACTAAATCAATGGTTTTTTAAAGGAGTAGTTGTTTATCTTTTATTAATTAAGATTCTAAAGCAACATCCTCTCCTTTGGGGAGGAATATGAAATGAAGGAGTAATCTAAATGGGTGAAACGGTTCAGAAAAAAATTAAAATGAAAATGCTTAAAGCAGCAGTTAAAGGCATGGACGCCAAGGATTATGTTGAAAGTTTAGATATAGATATCAAGAAAGTTTCTAAGGACTCATTATTTTTGGGAGAAGTTTTTGTTGATGACCGTATTTATGGCTTGTTAGGACTGGAAAAAGAGTTTTGGTCGGACGAATCAACGCCATCGGACCTTGAATACCTTGATCGAATCGCATTAATTTTATATGACGCGAAGGGGAAATCTGTTGGAGTCATTGAAGAGCGTTTGGTAAAAGAACTCACGCAATCTATAGTGAGCGGCACGTTACCGGTTTTCACGGCAATCTTAAAAGGATCTCCGTATGTTATCGACATCGAAAAAGAGTCAAATAAACTAGTTTTCCCGTTATTAGTTAATAAATCTAAGGGGTTTTTTGATATTTTTCAGATTTCTAAAAAAGCTTTAGCAATGGGTGCCGATTTTACAGTTGAAAGAAAAAGTGGGGACGAGAAAGTAGCCTTCATTGATTCAAAACGCGGTGGGAAAATCGAAATCGAGATTTATGATGATGAATTGGCTGATACGAAAGATTTCGTGAATGTATTAACTCTCTTTGCAGGAACTATCCAGTTTCATGAAGATATCGCAAATAAAATTAAAAGCACTGTAGAGGCTCTTTCTCAAGGCGCGTTAGTCTTAAAACCATCAAGGAAAGCCTTGGAATTGATGCAAGATCCTCGCAAAGCCAAACGCCCCAAGAAAGAAACTGAAGAGGAAAGAAAAGAAACACGAAAAAGACGTAAAAAACGAAAAATCCGCGGAGTCGATGAAGAAGAGGAAGAAGAAAAACCTAAAAAACTAAAAAAAGGGGTTAAAAAGAGATCACTGAAATCCCGCAAGACTCAAAAAGGGTACAAAGCACTTTATTTGGCGGATCCCGTTAAGAAAGCCACCGGTGTCGGAAAAAAAACCGCGGATTTATTAATTAAACTAGGGATCGTAACGGTTGAAGATTTTATCGGTGCTGATCCCAAGGAATTAGCCGGGGTTCTTGAAGAAAAATCAATCACTCCCACCAAGATTAATAAGTGGCAAGTTGACTCTCAAAAAAGAGTGAGAGCGACACTGGAAGACGACGAAACAGGTCTCGATGCAGAAGTTTCTGACTATGAATTACTCGATTATGATATGTGAATTTCCTCTTTTTTTTATTAATTCAAAGGTTTAACAAATTTTAACACCTAATTAATCTCTTTTCAAGGCGCGAAAGTATGTCTAAACCCAAACTATTAAAAAAATTTGCAACCATATGCGGAGAACAGAATGTTTCCGATAATGAACTCGATTTAATTGCATATGATAGTGATTTAGCTTCCCTCCCACCATTATTAAAAAAGATTTACCAATTAAAGCCTCCAGACTATATAATCCGTCCTTTAACAACTGAACAAGTAGCGAAAATCATTAAACTTGCAGTGCAACATAAAATTCCGTTCACTTCCCGCGCTGGGGCCTCTTCCGGAACTGGGGCAGTAATCCCTGTTGATGGTGGAATTGTTCTAGATCTGACTCAAATGCAAGAAATTCTAGAACTTAATGCTAGTTCCCATCAAGTTACCGTCCAACCCGGAATTACTTGGGCTAAATTAAATAGAGATTTAAATAAAGTTGGTTTTATGGTGGGAATTCACCCTTCTAGTTCTCCTTCCGCAACTGTAGGAGGATTTGTATCAACGGGTGGCTACGCAGGTATTGGTGCTCCAAAATATGGTTCCGTTGGAAAACAAATTCAAAAACTAAAGGTTATACTCCCCTCAGGAGAAATTTCAGACATTTATCCTCCACTTAGCTCACTATTTGTTGGAGCTGAAGGAACATTAGGAGCCATTACCGAAATTACACTGGAAATTTATCACCAATCACGAAAGATACTTCCTTTAGCTTTTGGATTCGCTGATATCGATTCTGCAATCTCTCCCCTCGAAAAGCTCCTAAAGAGTGGGTTGAAGCCATATCACGTAATGCTTTTTGATCGTTACTTTTTTGATATATCTAAATCTCTTGGCCTTGAGGGTCCAAAAAATGAGTTCGTGCTCTTCATAACCCTAGAAGGATCAGAGCTAAACGTTCAAAATGACACCGAAAAAATTCAAACAATCTTTTCAGAGAAAAATGAAATTGCTAAAGAGATTGCTCACGAAGAATGGGACCGTCGCTTTAAAACCGAACTTTTTATTAAAAGAGCAGGGCCCAGCCTCATTCTACTAGAAATCGGAGTTCCATTGGGGAACGTCAAACAAGTTTATGAAAATTTACAGGAGATTGGCGCCATTGAAAAGGTGGAAATAGGTTTTTGTGGAATTTTAGGACACGCTGGAACGATGCTTTGCATGCCTTTTATCTTAACTGATGAGCGAAAGGGGATGGAATACCTCAAAGTCCTATCCTTCAGTCGTAAATTAATTAGTAGGGCAATTAAACTGGAAGGAGTTCCCTATGGGATTGGACTTTGGAACGGAGGTTACCTCCCTTACATCCATGACAAAGAAAAATTGAAAATTTTTTCGGATATTAAATCTCGAATTGATGAAAATAATCTTTCTAATCCCGGTAAAATTGTAGAAGATCGCACGCCCGAACAAATGCGACCCCCTAAACCTTAAGGAGATTATAAGATGCCCCTTGATGAGAAGCAGCTATCGGATGATCTTATCGATCTTGTGGGAATGGAGAATGTCATTCTTGATGATAAAAAATTGCACGAGTACGGGTTAGATCTGTTTGGGAACAAACATACTCCTTTAATGGTAGTTAAACCCTCAGCTTCTGTTCATTTTAAACGCCTTAATTTCATTTTGCGAAGATATAAAGTTGACTCGATCACCCCCAGGGGAAAGGGTCTAGATGTAAATTTAGGGGCTTTTTCAGAAGATTTAGTCATTGATTTAACACTTTTAAACAAAAAAATTAAAATAAATGAACAAAAATCCTTGGTCACTGCACAAGCGGGAATGACATATAAGAATCTACAAAATTTTCTGGAAGAAAAAGGATTTCGCCTACCTATGGAACCGATTCTCAATGGTACTCTCGGGGGATTCATTGCATCCGGAGGATATGGTTATGGAAGCTATCGTTATGGAACCATAATTAACAGTTTACGTAGTACCAATTTACTGCTTTCTAACGGTCAAACGATCCAAACTGGAACGTTAACGGTACCTGCCTACTGCTCTGGTTATAACCTAAATAGCTTAGTTTGCGGTTCAGAAGGCTATTTTGGAATCATAACTGAGGCTACTTTTGAGATAATTCCGACACCTGAAAATAGCCTCAATATCCTTTTATCAATTAAAAATGACGGCAAATTATTCCAAAGATTAATCGAACTAACAAAACTTTCCACCATCTACAACATTTCACTTTACAAAGCAATTTTAAATAATCATTCAGATTCTATTGAGCTTTTAATACGACTTGAAGGATCTCAAAAGGTTATGGAAAAGGAGAATTCATTAATTGAAAATATTGAAGGAGTAAATCTCTCTCATACCAGTGAAGCCAATAAATTATGGGAATCTCGCATCATTGATCAATCTCAAATTCCTGCCGCTAGTTTAATCCTTGAAGCCCTAATTCCAATTAACCAAATTTCTAATTATTTCAGATTTTTAGACGGAATTGATTCTCCCCATAGTTTTGGGATTTTTATAAATGCAGGTACTATTCTTCTTTATGCTTTTCTTTCGAAAAATCTATCTGATTCCCGGAAAAGCGAAATCGTGATTGAATTTTTAAAAAAAACTGATGAGATTCAAGCACGCCCTCCAACCTTAGGAAATAATATCAAAAAATTTGTCGAAAAATCTTATTCAAACTTAAAATTATTGAAGCAAATAAAACCCATTTTCGATGAAACCAATCGATTAAAGTCCAGGAAGTTAAAATTTTGAATCTACAGGAAAGGCTTGCTCCAAAAATCGAAATTATTAATCAAGAAATTCAGCAGCTTGTCGGATCGTGGGACTTGGTTGACCCACTAATTAAAGCAATTCACCATATTTTAAAATCAGGAGGGAAGAGAATGCGCCCCATGCTGACATTACTATCTTGCGAAGCCGTAGGTGGAGATGTTAATTCAGTAATGAAACCAGCAATTTCAATAGAATTGATACATAATGCCTCTCTCCTCTGGGATGATGTTTTGGATGAGGATGACTTGAGACGAGGGCGAATAACAGTTCATAAAAAATGGAATAAAAACACCGCCATCCTCGCTGGAGGAACATTGGCATCCAAAGCCTTAGAACTCATTTCAAATAAACCAGATATCCTCGATTTATACTTAAAATCCATAGGGAAAATGATTGAGGGGCAAGTTCTCGATGTTTCTAGTAGTCTGAATGCTACAACTCAGTTATTCAAGTCAAAAAGTGAGAAGGAGATATTCGAAATTTTACGAAAACGATTTCGGGAGCGAGCTATTGAAGGCATGGAATGGGAAGAAAGTAAGGATCTTCTTTTATTAGCCGATTTTACCGATTTCGAGGAGGAACGAGATTATTTTGAGATGATCTCTTATAAAACATCTGCCTTGATAAAATTAGCCACCCGCATTGGTGCAATTCTTGGTGGGGGGACTCAAGGAGAAATCGAGGCTTTGACTAATTATGGATTTTATTTAGGGCTTGCCTTTCAAGTGAGAGATGATCTAATCGGCCTTATTTCCGATGAAAAAACTTTAGGGAAGCCCATTGGCTCTGATCTCCGTCAAGGCAAATTCAAATTAAATTTATATACAATTTTTGCATTAAGAAATTTAGATGATGAGAATCTAAGAGAATTCTTGAAATTAATGCAGAAAATCGAGCAAGGTGATGCTTTCCAAAAAATACGGAAAATCATAGACGATTGTGGTGCCATAAACTACACTAGGGATAAAATTCAACTGATAGTCCAAAAAGCGCGCGATCATCTTTCTTTACTAAACGATTCTGATTCTAAAGCTGTTTTAAATGATTTAATAACATTTACAATTGAGCGTAAATTTTGATAGGTGAGATATCTTGGCAATTAAATTAAAGAATTATGAAAAGGAACTTTATATTTGTGCTAAGTGCGGCTATTGTCGTGATGAATGCACCATTTGGAAGGTAATCGGATTTGAAACCGTCTCACCTCGGGGGAAAATTCTCCTCTTAAAACATTTTTTAGAACAAAAAAAGGAAATTCCATCAGAATTAATTAATAATTGGTATCTTTGTTGCACTTGTGGGAAATGTGCTGATATTTGCCCTCTAGAAATAGACTTTCCTGAGCTAATTCGAACATATAGGATTGAATTTGCAAAAAATATGAAAAATATTCCTGAACCTTTTTTAAAAGTAACTGAAAATATTCTTTCCACGGGGAATCCTCTAGGCCGCGATAGGGAAGATCGGAGTGATTGGCGTCCAGATGATCTCGTTCTGAATGAGAATTCGGAAAATCTATTTTATGTGGGATGTATGGCCTCTTACTGGACGATGGACTCTGCAGAATTAATATGCCGTATTTTAAATAAAATTCAATTTGATTTCAACATATTAGATGAGGAACCCTGTTGTGGGTTTATTGAAACTTGGTCGGGTGAGATTGATAAGGCACGTGAATTAGCTGAAAATTTTGCTCGCATTATTCAGGATAAAGGTGTAAAGACTATTTTTACAGCTTGCCCTGGCTGTTATTCAACGCTTAAACACGTTTATCCAAAAATGAATGTTAATTTAAATGTCGAAGTATTACACATTTCTGAATTATTTGCTCGATTATTAGATGAAGGGAAATTGAATTTTACAATCTCCATAGATGCAACAATAACCTACCATGATCCTTGTCACCTTGGTCGATTTTATGGGATATTTGATGCCCCCCGCCGAATCATCCGCGCTTTACCTGGCATAAAATTTGTAGAAATGGATTACAACCTTAAAGATGCCAACTGTTGTGGCGGGCCTATGCGAACTGCTTACCTCGACCTCGCTGAAAAAATAGGCAAATTACGCGCACAAGAAGCAGCCGATACAAAAGCTGATCATGTGACCACTATCTGCCCCCAATGCTTGATTAGCTTACGACAAAGTGCGGCTTTACTCAATTGCGATTATAATGTGATAGATTTGATCGTTCTCATCGCTAAAGCATTAGGCATTAAAGAAGCGGATGATTATTTATAACCTAATTTCAAATAGAACAATTTAATAATCAAGCAACAAATATTCAGAACGAGGTTTAAAAATGGCACCAGAAAACTCTAACCCTGATTTTATAACTTATGAAAATCTCCATCACGAAATAGGCGAATCCATGTTTCCAGGCAGTTTATATTCATATACGGATGAGGAAAATGAATTTCGCTTTAAGTTAAGAAAATTTATTCAGGATGAAATAGCCCCCCTCGTCCCTCAAATTGAAAGAGAAGCCAGTTTTGATCTTTGTTTAGAAGCGTATCGGAGGCTTGGTAAGGCAGGTTATTTTACCTTTTCATTTCCTAAATCCATAGGTGGGCAAGGTTATGGTTATGTTTATAGGACAATATTTGGTGAGGAACTTGCAGCGGTAAATTCAGCTGTCGTTGTCACTTACGGTGCAAGCGCCAATCTATTTGCTGCTCCAATTATACATTTTGGAACCGAAAAACAGAAAGAAAAATACCTGAAACCAATCATGTCTGGAGAAAAACTGGGCGCAATAGGAATAACTGAACCTAGTGCAGGGAGCGATGCCGTAGGTGGAATGAAGAGCACGGCTATTAAAAAAGGGGAAAATTACGTTATAAATGGAGAAAAACGCTACATCACAAACGGGAGTCGAGCTGATTTTATATTATTGTACGCATTGACCAATCCAGACGCCCCCAAAAAACATCAAGGGATTAGCGCCTTTATCTTTCCGACTAATACCCCAGGTTTTGAACGGGTAAAGGACTTTGATCTTGCCGGGAGACGAGGCTCAATTAATTCATATTTGAGATTCAAGAATTGTGAAATCCCAGCGGAAAATCTAGTGGGCTATCCAGAAATGGAAAACAAGGGCTTAAAAATTATGATGAATGGTTTAGACGGTGAACGGTGTTTTACTTGTAGTCAATATGTCGGTATTGCCAGGACTGCCTTTGAAATTGCCACCAAATATGCAAATTTACGGGTTCAATTTCAGAAAAGGTTGCGAGACTTTGAAGGAATAAGTTTCAAGATTTCCGAAATGTATGCGAAACTCGAAGCAGGTAGATTATTAATGCTAAGGGCTGCGCGGATGTTGGATGATGGGCTCAACGCGACAAAGGAGGTCGCGGCGGCGAAATTCACTTGTGCAAATAATCAGATGGAAATCGTCCTTGAGGGAATGCAAATTTTGGGTGGAATTGGATACACGAAAGAGATGCCTCTTGAACAATTACTCAGAGATTCAAAAATATCTCAAATATCTGCAGGTACGGTTGAAATATTGAAATTTTTGTGCCAGAGAGAAATATACAAAGCGTTGGATTTATAACATCTAATTTTTCATTTTTTCTTTAAAATAGGTAATCAGATCATCAATCGCAACGAGAGTCTGCTTCTCCGTCTTGAGATCCTTGACAGCCACTTCTTGCTTAACAATCTCTTCAGGCCCAATTATTAATGCATACCGTATTTTCTTTTCAGCTGCAAATGAAAGTAATTTTTTCAAGCTCTTTCTCGTGACATCAAACTCAATAGCAAAATTTTTTTTACGAAGATCATGCGCGATTAGGAGGACCTGGGGCAAGATATCTTCATCGAGGCACGTGATTATTATCTTATTTTCATACGCATCTTCATCGATCTCGAATATCTCTTTTTTTTCCATCGCCAAGACAATTCTATCAATGCCTGGTGCACAACCGACTGCAGAGGTTGATTGACCATGGAAATTTTCGATTAATTTATCATAACGACCCCCACCACCAACGGCTATCGCGAGATCTGGTATGTATATTTCAAAAATCATCCCCGTGTAATATTCTAAACCTCTTGCAAAACCTAAATCACAAAGTAATCGTTCTCTTTTTCCAGAACTTAAATACATGGTTAAAATGGCTTTTAAATTCTCCACGCACTCTCGTGCTTTGGGATAGGACCCTAGGAGACCTCTAGCCTGATTTATCAAATCCTTAACATTTTTCCCCTTCAATTGCATCAAAGACTTTATTAACTCAATGACTTCATTAGATAAATCGTGCTTCTTAAAAATTTGATATGCTTCATCGATTTTATCTCTATCGATGAGACTAAAAATTTTATTCTGAATCGTTTCGCCAATCCCTTCTTGTTCTAAAATCTCTCGTAAAATTCCGACATGTCCCACTTTAAAATCGAAATCATTAAATCCAATACGAGTCATCAAATCGTCACAAATACTTAAAATTTCTGCATCTGCTTCGGCTTGGCTGGATCCGATTAATTCAAAGCCAGCTTGTCGAAATTCACGGTACCGTCCATATTGGGGGTTGTCATATCTATAACACGCACCAATATATCCGAGTCGAAGCGGTTTTTTAGCCGCCTTCATAAAATGGGTGATATAGAGCCGTGCAATCGAGGCAGTCATCTCTGGTCGGAGAGCAAGCTTCCGACCTGCTTTATCCTCAAATACATACATTGTTTCCTTAATTTCTTCTCCTGATTTCGCGGCTAACAGTTCAAATGGCTCTAGAACAGGCATGGAAACTTCTTGATAATTATAGGCATCGAATAATTCCCGAACAATTTTTATTACTTGTTTAAACATCCTGTATGTGTCCGGAAGCAAATCTCTCATGCCTTTAACGGTCTGAAATTCCATTAACTTCCACTCTATAAACTTACTTTCATTTATGTGATTTATTAAATTCGGTTAGAGATCGACTTCTTGGGCTTTGTAAAATGTTACTTCGCCCACTCTATCAACGACTGCTAAGACCAACTTCTTTCTGTTGCTTTTTGCAACTTTGGTTATTTTATCAAGTGATATAAGTTTCAAGGGCGAACCTTCCACTACCGTGTGAACTAGATACTGAGCCGCATCAGTTCCGATCTGGGCTCCTCTATCATATACTCGATAATCTATGTTCGTCCCATATCCTGCTTTGACAATATAGCCCCTAGAACGAAGATCCTTATAACATAGGTACTTTACCCATAATTCTGGAAAGTTATCAACAAATTTCTTAACTATTTTTGCAAAATCGTATTCCTGTCCCATTTTATCAAATATTTTAATTCTTTTCCTTTCTGATAGTAATAGTGCTTCAACTGGATCGAGCTTTAAACTCCCATCCTCCTGCAGCTGCCCATAATATCCCCTTTCATGGATCAAATTAGCCTGATCTTCTTTAATAAATACATTATTCCCATCTAGCTCTGCAATAACTTCTTCTTCTTTCTCTTCGCTCTCTTCTTCCATTTTCTCTTCTTCTTCATCCAATATCTATTTCACCAATTTAATCTAATCTTTGAAAAGATGTTTAATATTTTCTTCATAGGGGGAATATATAATTCCTTTTTCTGTTATAATCGCGGTCACGAATTCCGGAGGAGTAATATCAAATGCTGGATTTATCACCGGAACTCCCGTAGGCGTGATTTGATGTGAACCAATATGTGTAACTTCGCGTCTATCTCTTTCTTCTATAACCACATCTTTATAATCGGTCTTCAAATCAAACGTGGATTTAGGGGCTGCTACATAGAAAGGCACGCCATAATATTTTGCCACAATGGCTAACATTTTGGTTCCAATCTTGTTGACCACGTGCCCAGTCTTTAAAATTCGATCTGCTCCCACAATGACGCAATCAATTTTTTTATGGGAGAACAGCCATCCTGCCATATTATCAGAAATTACAGTGACAGGAATGTTATTTTGTTGAAGTTCAAATGCTGTTAGGCGAGCACCCTGTAATCTCGGTCGAGTTTCATCTGCATAAACATGGAGTTTCTTTCCTTGTTCAGCAGCAACCTTTATTACCCCTATTGCAGTTCCATATCCTCCTGATGTAGCTAATTCACCAGCATTACAGTGAGTGCTTATATTCGCGCCGTCTTTAATGAGCGTGGCACCGTGTTCCCCCATGGCACGATTTATTTCATAGTCTTCTTTTGCGATGGCATAGGCTTCGTTTATAATTTGCTCCTTAAGCTCTTGCAGGTTATTAAATTTCTCTAGTAGATTAATTACACGATCAATGGCCCAAAATAAATTAACTGCTGTCGGCCGGGTTATTCGCAACCTCTCAGCTGCCTCCTTCATTTCTTTCCTAAAATCCTTGATGTTCTCTTTAGTTGAATGGTAAGCAGCGACCGCTAAGCCAAATCCGGCGGCCACTCCTATGGCAGGCGCCCCCCGAATATTCATTACCTCAATACAACGAGCTACTTCTTCATATGTCTGGCATTCGACATATTGTACTTTTTGCGGAAGAACCGTCTGGTCTAGAATCTTTACGATTCCATCTGAAAAAGAAATAGTCTTCATATTTTTCAAAAACTTTTAATGATGTCTTATTTTGATCTAAAATTAAAATGAATATTAAAACATTATCGCCAGTTTAAGAAATTTCTGGTTCCTTAACATTTACAAGAATGTCAGGGATGCGATCGGTTACTGATCTAATCTCTTTTTGCCAATTTTTTCCAATTGAAACAATTGAAAAAATTCCCACTAATGTTGCATTTGCTTTCTTAACTAATTTCACGAGCGCACCCTGTGTTACTCCTGAACGAATGATATCATCGACTATCAATACGTGATCTTTGGATGTTAATTCACTTTTTGGAATATATAAAGTTTGGATTACTCCCGAGGTTCGATGTGAGTAATCCTCCTCAAAAAACTTGGACACGCCGGCCTCTCGGTTCTTCTTTGCGATGGCTAAATTCACTCCTATTTCTCCAGCCACGTAAGCGGATAACGGAATTCCATCCGTGGCAACAGTTAATATTTTCGTAATTTTCTCATCCTGGTATTTCATAGCTATCATGTTGGCAATGAGTTTCAGGAGCAACGTGTCGCATACTAAATCGGTGTTATTAAAGTAGCCATTCTTATCGAATTTGATTCTATCATTGATCTCTTTCTTTACGTCGAATTTCTTCTTGAAAATTTTCAATAACTCATTTGCACGATCTGCACTCGGAAGGACGTGCCCTTTAACATACCGGTTTAAGACGGTTATTGGTAATTTGGTCAAGGTTGCTAAATGATCGTATGTATATCGCTTCTTAAGAATTTTAAGCATGTCAATTGCTCGAATCCGATTGTAAATCTCGTCCAGGTGTGTTTGGCGTGTCAGAACAGACCTTCTCCTTAGTAACTCTCAAAAATTCATCATAGATTCTTCTGAACTAAAGTTAAAATTACTACCCACTATTTAAACATATTTATGTGTAATTATTGATAAACACATATAAAAATTTATCACAATTTAGTTTTATACATATATAATAATTGATGCAAAACTTTGGATTTAACTAAAAATCAGCGAATCTGGGTCGAAGACCATTGAGGAAAATTCAGGAAAAGTTTGATACATCTTTATTTTTGGGTACATTACCAAAAGGTTGCCAATATTGCCAATCAGGAAGTAAAATCGTTTTATTTATTACAGGACTTTGTGAGCGCCCCCCTTATTGCAAATGGTATTGTCCCATTTCATTAGAAAGGCGTGGGAAAGATATTGGTTTTGTAAATGAATTGCGAATCAGTTCCAAGCAGGATATAATCAATGAAGCTAAATTAATCGATGCAGAAGGGGCAGCCATTACTGGGGGGGAGCCTTTAATTCGCTTTGACCGAACAATAGATTATGTTAAATCATTAAAAAAAGAGTTTGGTAAAAACTTTCACATCCATTTGTATAGTAATAGCGTTAGTTTGACCAAATCTCATTTGATAAAGCTTAAAGATGCTGGATTAGATGAAATCCGATTACATCCCTCCTTTAAAAACTGGAATAAAATAGATGAGTGTGTGGCAAGCGGCATCGATACTGGCGTGGAGATTCCCGCTATCCCCCATCAATTTCGAAAAATTAAGGTCTTGATACGCTATCTTGAAGAAGTTGGTGCAAAATTCCTCAATCTGAATGAATTTGAAATTACCGAATCCAATTCCAGATATTTAAAGGAGTTTGGTTACTCTCTTAAAGAAAATACTATCGCCGCAGTTAAAAATAGCGAAAAGTTAGGATTGAAAGTTCTTGAATTTGCCAGACCTTTAAAATTAAACGTGCATTATTGTTCCATTGGATATAAAGACGGAGTTCAGTTGAGAAAAAGATATGTTAGGAGAGCTAGAAATATTGCAAAACCTTATGAATCCATTTCTGATGAAGGTCTTTTAATTAAAGGCATTATTTTTCGAGAGAAAGCATCATTGGCCGATCTTGAAAATTTAAAAATTCAATTAATTCAGAAATTTGGGTTGGATAGTTCATCACTAATTATGAATAATGAAAAAAGGCGGCTTGAGATTTCCATAAAAAATTTGGAAAAAATAACCAAATTTCTGAAACAGAGAAGTTTCTCTTCCGGAATCATTGAGGAATTGCCGTTAAATGGGAAAAATAGAATTCAAATGACTTATACACCTTCATAATTAAATTCCAATTATAGAAAATAATATATCTTTAATCTTCATAATTAAAATGAGAACCTATGCAGATAAACCTTTCAAACCACACGAAAATCAAAGTTGAAGCAATTAATGACAAATTACATTTAACTCTATATGAAATAATGAAGGGAATCATTCCGAAAGATGAAGTTTTAAAATTAATTAAAAAATTATTGAATATTCCAGAAAATAATATTCATATCTCATCAAAAGACAAAGATTTAATAATTAAAATTATGGATAGCCCTAAATTACCTGATCAACACGAAATTATTGATATTATTTCAGCCGTTCTTTCTCAAATCCTTCCATTATACCTGAAAAACTCGATTACTGAGCGTAATTTAATTTATATTACTGAGAAGTCAGGAATTCCTTTAATGGGATCCATCTACTTTGGAATTATTGATCGTGGTACAAACCTCATACAAGTTCGACCGATAACGGGGTGCTTACTTAATTGCCCCTTTTGTAGCGTGGATGAAGGAAAGCGCTCAAAAACTCGATTCACCGACTATATTATATCGGCTTCTTATTTAATAGAAGAAACGAAAAATATAATAGATTATAAAGGAATTTCAGATGTTGAAATCCATATAGATGGACAATCCGAACCAACTCTATACCCATTCTTGCCCGAATTAATAACAGAATTTGCAAAAGACCCAAGAATTGACGTAATCTCCATGCAGACGAATGGTGTGCCTTTAAATAGCAACTACCTTCAAAAATTGGAACAATCTGGTTTAACTCGAATTAATTTGTCTATTAATTCTTTAAATCCGAAACTGGCTCAATATCTTGCAGGGTCAGCTACTTATGATATCGAGCATATCAAACAGATCGCGAATCATATTGCGAATTCATCAATTAAACTCTTGGTTTCTCCTCTCTGGATTCCAGGAATAAACGATGAGGATGTTCAAGAAATAATTCAATTTGTTTTAGATTTGAATATTAAAAGTAATTTTCCCATTTTGGGCATTCAGAACTACTTGAAATATAAATTTGGCCGGAAAATGCATGCTGTGAAGATGGCTAATAAGAAAAAATTCCATGATAAGTTACGAGAATGGGAAGAGTCCTTCGATATTCATCCATTATTGCTATCACCAAAAGATTTCGGAACACATCCTGCTAAAACTTATCCAAAAGCTTTAAAAAAAGGCGGAAAAATTGAAGCTGAAATTATAATTCCGGGACGGATCAGTTCAAAATATGAAAATAGGCAAGAAATGATAGGACGAGCTAATAATAGGTTAATCCAAATCATGAACTCAAAATCTCAGATCGGAGATCGAGTTCTTGTCAAAATAACAAATAACAAAGATAATATTAACTATGCAAGTGAAATATATCATTAGCTTTGTGAGATAGGATACCTGAGAAGAGCTGCAATCCCGCTGAGACCACTCAATTGTTCCCCTGCAGGATGAAGAGTACTTATAATATATACTTTCCCCTGTTTATATTCGATATTGCGAATAAGTTCATCGATTTCTTTTCGCATATCGGGAGTTTGATCTCTTAGAAAAATGTCCGTAATTAAAAGTTTATCTATCGCGTTAGTCAAGACCAAATTTTTCACCTCATTGAAGCCGTATGTCACGTCATTTTGGTTTTTCCCTAATCTTCGTAGCACCTCTTCCATTAGTTCACTTTCCTTACTGATTCTCAAATTTCCAAGAATTTTAGAAGTCGCTCCCCGTTTCACAACCTCAAAAATTCCGCTTTTATTCGCACTTGAGGCGGTTTCAATTACAACAGGGATTTTCATATCTGAGATTTCACTTTGATTTAAATACCTTACAAAATGCTCTTTGCTAAATCCAGGGCCTGCGACGATAATTGCCTGAATATCATAAATTTTACAATTTTCAATGAGCACGCTACTGATTCCTTGGTAAAATTTTTGTACTGTTTGATCATGATAGGATATTTTAAAGCGTTTTCCAGGGATGTTCTCCCGTATACGTGTAATAATTTTAATTCCAATGTTGGTTACTAATCCTATTGTTGCTTCTCGCTCATCTATTACTGTAACTATTATTTGTTGCGACCTAGTTTCCGAGACAGCATCCTTTAGCCGTATTAAATGAAATTTCAACCATTCTAGTTTTTTAATTAGGAGCTTTGAATTGATTTCAACGTTTATTGTGTGATGAGAATCCAAAGTGATGAGCTCTTCAGGGCCTTTCTTAATCACCCCTTTAACACGCAAACGATTTGTGAACGCGTGAAACTGCACACCTTCCACACGGATCCCCAAATAGACCTTCACTTTTTCTCCTGAATCTGGCCTTAAAGTTTCCTTTTTTGGTCGTATTCGGCGAAAAGTATGAGCAAATACGAGATCTTCTGGCTCTATTATATTGTATAATTGCCAGAGATCGTCTAGATTCTCCACTTGTATTTCAATTTCGCCGGCTTTTCGATTGTCTTCAACGATTCGCGTTCAAATTTCCTCCATCTTTTTAATAAGATATATGGAGTATGAAGAAGCATCAAATAAGAAGATATCTAAAAAGTGAAATTCTTTTCTCCTTTATTCACTTTTCACTCACTCACCTTCTACTTAAAAAAGGCAAGTCATAAATTTTCTACGGGATTAAAATGGCAAAAACAGCGGAATATCTCTCACACGAATATGTGAAACCTCGAAGATTTAAAGATGATTTTTCGCTGTTCATTTGTGATCGTTGTAGTAGACAATGCGCTTTACTCACTAAGGAAAACCATAAACCACCTTATTGTCCATTCCTTGAGTTTGAAACAGATAATGCCCCTTTTATATTCAAATTTTAATGGAATCTCATTAGCGAACCGAAAAATCATTGCGTTGAAATAATTATTTAACTTATTTCTCCTTTTGTAACTAGTGAATATTATGACAAAGAAATCCGGAATTGCTGCAGAGAGGAAATTAGTCAATCTTTTCTGGGAGCATGATTTTGCAGCTATTCGCATCCCTGCGTCAGGAGCCGGAAGTAAGAACTTCCCAAAACCTGATATAATTGCTGGAAATGGGCAAAAGTATTATGCTTTTGAAGTAAAGACAACTAATTTAGATAAAATTTACTTGCGTGAAGATGAAATTCAAGAATTGGTATCCTTCTCAGAAAGTTTTGGTTGTATTCCTTATGTTGCTGTAAAGTTCAATAAGAAATCGCGTGAATGGCGGTTTTTTCAAGTACTAGTTCTCAAAAAAACGCGTAGTGGGAATTACAAGATCGATTACAATGAAGATTTCGGGAATGGTTTGGATTTCCCATCACTACTTTGAAACTCGTGTATCTAAATGCCTGAAGAAAACACCCCATCTAAACAAATAGACGAACACAATTTATTAATTCGGGCTACTACATTAGATGATTTAGAGCGAATTTACACGATCGAGGCCATGAGCTTCACGGATGCTTATCCAAAAAGTTTACTCTGGCAACTCCTTCAAGATAAGACCGCAATTTGTCTCATCGCTGAAGTGAGCCACAAAATCGTGGGATTTGGAATTGGAATTATGCGTTCTAGCACGAGAGGGCACATCATTTCTATTGCAATTGACCCTGAATATCGAAATTTAACTTTTGGAAGTCAGTTAGTATCGCAGTTAATTTCTGCTTTAAAAGGGAATGGGGCTCTATTATTAGAATTAGAAGTGCGAATTTCCAATGTAATCGCTCAAAAGCTATATAAAAAATTTAATTTTCAGATTAAAGAAATTAAACAACGTTATTATTCTAATGGTGAAGATGCTTACCTTATGGTTTGCCATCTTGATAATTGAAACCCTTAAAACTCAGTTAAACTGAAATCCTACTAGTTTTATTGATATGGTAAATTCACTATTGGCTCCATTCGATGAAGGGCCTTCCCCTCACCATCCTACCTTTATTTTTCGCTGCTCTCCGATTACTTTCCACAAAAAGAGATCTTCATCTTGTTATTAAGTGTAGTTGAACAAACTGTACAATCTAGTATTACCACGTAAATAAAATTAAATCTCGAAGAAATCCCGCACTTCTTGTAATCTTTCTGATGCCTCCTCTGGATGTTCTTCTTGAAATTTATTGATCAGCTCCAACGCTTCCTTCCTCATTGACTGAGCAATGCGTTGTTGGTCACTCGCAAATCTACCTGTCATCATGGCATAAAATTTCGCCCTAAAAAGGAGATTTCTTATTTCTAATAATTTTAATTCGACTTCTGGTTGGACTAAAAACTGGTTTAATCCAGCTTGAATAAAAAAGCCCATTTTTAAAATCGTTTCATAAATTAACTCAAATGAATTCATTAGAATCGTTTCAAATTCCGTCCGAAGCGCGTCGTAGGATAGATCTTTTTCCTCATAGGATAAAGAATACGAGAATTTTGTATACTCATCTTCTTTTTCAACGATCTCAAAGTCATACGGCATTTTTTGGAATACTTTCGGAAGCTCAATTAATCGTAATCGGGCCGAAACATCATCAATAATTTCCCGTATTTTTTCTTCAGAAAATTTATCCGTAAGGATGCTTGATGAAAGATAAATGTTCTGATCAATTAATCGCGTGTTATGATGAAGGGTGGTTTCTACACGAAGCTCCCCTTGCTCCCGATCTACTATTAATTTACTAGAGCTATTTCGATCGGGGGATAAAAAAACGAGCACGTCATCATCTTTCTCGATCGCATCGTCATCCTTTTCTCGAAGAAGGCGATCGATCGGAGGTTCTTCCAAATTTAAGTTCTTCCCATTTTACTTTGCTTCATGAATAGCTTATAATGATGGAAATCCATATTTAAACCAGTACGTTAATTTCGTAATGTGTGTGAGATATGAATCCAAATCAACTTAATAGCCTTTTAGGCTCAATTTTCGATGAGCAATCCTATTCTATGGACAAGGCACTCCTTTACGCCTACTCCATGGATGTCTCCATCCAAGAACACCTTCCAGATGCTGTAGTAATGCCTAATACTAGGGATCAAATCGTCCAACTAGTTAAGTTAGCATACCAATACAATATTCCCCTCATTCCTCGTGGTGCCGGTACTGGCGCATCTGGTGGCGCCGTTGCAGTGAATGGCGGCGTCATCATTGATTTAACGAAAATGAATAAAATTTTAAAAGTTGACATTGAAAATCTCCAAGTCATCGTGGAACCAGGCGTAATCCATGCGGACTTAAATAAATTTCTCGAATCTTACGGCTTTTTCTTTCCAGTAATACCCGGTAGCTCTGATATGTGCACGATTGGGGGAATGGTAGGAAATAGTGCTTCCGGATTACGTGCCGTTAAATATGGCACCACGAAAAATTATGTCCTTGATTTAGAGGTAATTTTACCAGGTGGCGAAATCGCTCATATAGGCTCGAAAGTTCAAAAATCGGCCAGTGGCTATGATCTCTTAAGTTTATTTGTAGGATCAGAAGGGACTCTTGGAATTATCACGCAAATCACGCTTAAAATCATCCCCCTCCCAGAAGCTCGAGGATTAGTCTCTGCATTTTTTTTCGATGTGGAACAAGCTGGAAAAACTGTCATCGCCCTTTTTACTGCAAAGATTATGCCATCGGCCCTTGAATTATTAGATAAATCGGCAATAGTGGCCGTGAATTCCTATAAACCTGAATTAAATCTCCCTGATGCAGAAGCAATGTTACTCGTGGAATTAGATGGGACAAAAGAGAGCATTCGAGAAATTACTGACAAAGTTTACAAAATTTGTAAGGAAAATGGCGCCAATCAAATAAAAATGACTACTGATGATGAAGAACGCCTCCAAATCTGGAATGCCCGCAAGCTTGTAAGTGCTGCCGCTAGGCGTGTACGGGAAGGATATGCACGGGTATATGAAGCCGAAGATATCACTGTTCCTCTTTCTGAAATACCCAAAACTTTGCTTAAAATACGCGAATTTTCAAAGAAATACGATTTGCCCATTGTAGTGTATGGACATATTGGTGATGGCAACCTGCATTCTGCAATTCTCATTCAAAAAGAAAATCCAGAACATTGGAAAAAATTAGAGCAATTATCTGATACAATTCATAATTGGGCATTAAAAATCGGAGGGAGTGTAACAGGCGAACATGGTATTGGCTTAACCCGTGCGAAATACTTAAAAATAGAGCGGCCAGTGGTTCTAAATTTGATGCGGAAAATTAAAAGTTCTATTGATCCCAAGAATTTACTGAATCCAGGGAAGATGGATTTAGATGGGGGTTATGTTGAATGAGCGACCCTTTAATTATTGATATGCTGAAATGTGCTCGATGTGGTAAATGCCGCTCCCTTTGTCCCTCATTTAAGACCGGAGAAAGTAAATGGGAAACTACAAGTGCTCGAGGACGCGTGCTACTCTCTTTAGGATTAGCTCAAAATAAAATTCCAGCCACGAAACAATTAATTTCAGATATTTATGGCTGTTTTTTTTGTAAATATTGTTCTGAATTATGTCCAAGTGAAGTAGATGTTTCAAAGATTATCGAAGTGACCCGGGCGACCATCTCTGAAAGAGGATTAACCCCGAATCCCGTCCAATTTCTACTCACTAACCTCGATGAAAGCCACAACATTTTCAATCTTGATCAAGAAGACCGCCTACTATGGGCCATAAATGTGGAGGAAATTCTCGAAGACCGAGTCTGTAAAAAAGCTGATGTTGGGTTTTTCGTTGGATGCCTCGCAGCATTCAAGGGAACACTATCCATCATCCCTGAAGCCCTAACTCTAATAATGGATAAATTAAATATTAATTTTACCGTACTTGGAGAAGAGGAATGGTGTTGTGGAAATCCATATATCATTGCAGGTGCATCAGAATCAAAAATAAAAGAAATAGCCACTCATAACGTTGAAAAAATGACAGAATTAGGAATAAAAAACCTCATAACCTCTTGCCCAGGCTGTTATCGAGTTTGGAGCTTTATGTATCCACGTGTTTACGGAAAACTACCCTTTAAAGTGCAACATTCTAGTCAATTCCTTGCTCAACTTATCAAGGAAAAAAAATTAAAAATCACAAATTCTCAAAATTTAAAAGTCGGATACCAAGATCCCTGCGAACTCGGAAGACATTGTGGTGAGTATAACTCTCCAAGGACTGTTCTCGAAGCTATCCCCAATATCAATTTAATAGAACTTGAAAATAATAGAGAAAATTCTGAATGTTGTGGAGGAGGAGGCCTTGTCAAAGCTCTTCACCCATCCCTCGCTCTTAATCAAGGTAAAAACAAAATCAAACAATATCATTCATATAAAGTGGATCTATTAATAACAGCATGTCCCTCCTGCTTTGAAAATTACTTTACTAGTCTCGAATCCTGTGATACGAAGCTAGATGTTAAAGATTTGAATGAATTGATTGCTGAACAACTAGATCTGTTGTGAATGCCTTTAATTGATGAATAGCCTAATGGGTTGCTTATTATGAAGCCCTTAAAACGCTTTTTTTACTTTTCAAAAAATATAGAAAGAAATAAATTGGGAAATCTTTAAAGAAAATCTATAGCTTTTTTACCAACAGGCGATTGAAATGGTTATCGAAGAGCCGCGTCCAAAAAAGAGAAAGACCATCATCACTTGGATTATAATCATTACTTGCCTTGTTATTTTTCTAATTACACTAGGTAGTGATGGAGTTACTGTAGATATGAAAATAGCATATGAATATGGGTTTTCCGTAGATAATTTTGGGAAAAGTTATACATTACTTACAGCAGCGTTTTTACATGGTGATTGGCTTCACATCATTGGCAATATGTACTTTCTCTATGTTTTTGGTGATGATGCAGAAGATACGATGGGTCGAATAACATTTGTGGTCTTCTACCTCTTTTGTGCGGTTTTTGCTAGTGCTTTCTTTGGATTAGTAACCTTAGTAACTGCAAATATCACTGGAAATTTTGCACTTCTTGCGGAACCTGCTGTTGGGGCATCAGGTGCAATCTTTGGTGTACTTGCGGCATACGCGATATTTTTCCCCAAAAGGTTATTAGTAATTCCTGGATGGGGGAAAGTCCCAGCGAAATTTTATCTTATTATTTATGCAATAATGGAAACTGTAGCCATTTTTACAGGTCCATTAGATAATGTTGCTCATTCAGCTCACGTCGGCGGCTTTATCGCTGGAGTAATTTTCGTTTATATATTTAAAAGATTGAACAATCCTCAATATCAAATCGTTAAGTTAGGCAAATCGTAACATCAACAAGGAATCCGAATATAAATTCTCTCCTTTTTTTTCATTCAATAAAATCTGATGGTACAATACTTAACTAATCATCAATTTCTAATTCACTTCCTTCATATTTCGAGAAAGCCCAGAGCAACACGAAGAAACCTGCAGCGAAAATGGAGAGATCGATGATCCAGAACCATGCCGACTCAAAATTAAATAAGGGGAGGAAAAACTGGGGAGGAAAAACTTCTAAGGTGGGTTCGAACGGAAACAATGGAAAGACTCCATATAAATGGTCAAGTAATAAAATATCTAAACCTAGATGGCCAAGAATTGCACCGGCATAGAACAATCTGGAAGAACTCCGACTATGGATGAAAGAATATATTAAAAAAAATGAAAGGAAAATTACGTATAAAATAATTGAATGACTAAAAGCCATACTAGAACTTTTTATATTAGTAATAGTAATTTCCGCGCCAGATAAGTTGAGAATCCATCCTAGTAATCCATTATATATTGATGGATAATTCGATACGATAACGTATTGTATTCCATAAAAAAGAAAATATATGATATCGGGGATAAAGCAACATAGTATGAGAATTATTAAGGATCTTTTGTAAAATTTAGATTTGAGTAGGAATGCAACTCCTAAATGACCAAAAATCATCTAGCTTTCTCCCAACTTCGTTGCAAGTTCTAAATGAATACCTCTAATTCATGTAACAAATGTTGAACTACATTATGTCAATAGGATTTTAAACTCTTGCGTGACAAAAAATGGAATTAAATAGCACGTCGGAGGGCAGTGAGGGCAATAGAATGCGTATTTTCAATGATTCTCTCAGAATTATCCAAAATGATTTGAGATGCGGTTGTTGGTTGCTCGGCAGTAATCCTATCAATTTCATTTTCAAGTTCACGTTTTAAATCTTTCATGTCATCTGCTTTAGTAAGCGTCTTGAGGGCTTCCTTAGTATTTCTAAATAAGAACGATGAAATTGCATCTTTGAGGTTCTCATATGCTGGCTCAAGCACTTCCAACGTTCGATCAATGTATTGCTGCGTTTTGTATTTGATAGCCGCGCTCGACATTGATACTAAATTGGTTACGATCTCATTCAAATCGACGATAAAAAAGGCATAATCCACTGCATCTTGCGCTGTTAAATTCATTTTGGTCAATAATGCAGGTTCCATTAGCGCTTTTCTCAATTGTCGGTGGACTCGGAGATAGTATTTATGAATATTATCCCCAGAGTTAAAAATTGCTTCAAGAGTTGAAAGATTCACGGGCGAAATGGCCTCTAAGAACTTGCTCATTAATTCTAAAACCGTATTGCTAACCATCCTCACTAGTTCTTCAATGCTTGTTTCCTTTAACGCCATTATATCCTTTATAACGATTTCATTTGTAGTCTTAGTCAGAATCTCGAATCCGATCAAAAGGGAAACTAAATTAGTAATTTCCTGATAGCGTGACTCAACGAAGGGTGTTTTAGAGGTTATCCGAATGATGTCATTTCCATCTAAAAATTTCGTTTGAATGATATGTTCAAGCGTCTGAATTTCAGGATAGTGTTCAGATTTTATTTCTGCCTCCAACGGCTCTTTCTTAACGCTAAATTGCAATGGAAGGATTAATAACGATCCATCAGGGTTCTCAAAAACTTGAACTTCATCCTTCTCCGTTAAACCATACTTCTTCGTCCAAACACGAGGAAGACTCATTATTAGTGTCTTGGAACTCCCCCACTTGACAAGCTTCCGCGTCTCCGTCACTTTCCCCATATTTACTTCCATCTCCTTTATTTTTACCTATTTAAAACTAGATTTTATTTGCGTTTTTTTGAATTTATGTAATTACTATAATTACGGTTTATGCATGGAAAACATATGTTTTTTATGTTTTTCTTTTTATATGTTGGTAATTTAAATCTATTCTTTGCTAGTGATCGACTGTTTCAATTGGTGATAATGGTATAATCCCTTCAACACCGTTACCATCTCCGCTGCACTATGATAAACTGGTAACAATTGAATTAGTCTTCTAAAGTTTTACCATCTAAAAAAGGGGGGAACAATTTATTGAATGATCTAACCAACAGAGGTTCTAAAGCCGCGGATTTGTAAGATAACACCAACTATCGATAGAACGGGAGATACTATCCACAACACATCGGTGGGAATAGCTGCCCATAAGCTCGCTTGGGCTTCAGGCAATGCAAAAACTATTCCTAATTCGAATAATAGGATACCAAAGATGATCATAATAGAATTCTTGCGCACTTCACCCGCTGTACTCGCTGCCAAATAGATATACATTCCAACAATCCCAAAGAGGATTAATAGATAAAAGGGGATTGTTATATTGAATAATAACTCGTAAGTTGCAAGGTCTGGAGCAAGGGTAAACCAGATTGATATTGCAGTTGTAATTGGAACAAGAATTGTAAAAATGTACTTCGTTCTAGTAAAGACATAACGCTCCAAAACGAAATAAATTATCGTCAAACCGATGTATGAGAAAATGGTGTAGCCCGTTTTTAACCAAAAATCGAATCCCAGACTATAAGGAGGGGGTTGTGGATCGTTTAAAGGGTGGAAATGGATTCGGATTATTTCGCACAGGCGTCCGAGCACAAAAAGCATATAAAAAATTGCAACCCCAAGGTAAAAACTCATTTTGTCTCGTTTGTAGTACCTAAAAAAGATAAAGGCAACAATTAACATCTCGATTACATTGATAAACCACAAAGTTAGAGCAATATCCGCTACATTTTGCAATTTCTCCTACCTACTTGTACAACTTTTATGCATATTTTATATTTCAACTAATATTTAATCTTATTCACATTAAGTAATTTTGGAATTAGGCGGGTTTCAGAAGCCCATAGAGAAAAATAACTCCTCCGATAAGCATCAGAGTTGGGGAAAGAATGAAATATAAAATATTGTCGGGGATGAAAAAGCCCCTATTGTGAGCCGTTTGCCCCCCAAGAAAAATAATAATACCAATAGCTATTAGGAGAGAGTTTCTTCGATAAGTACTAGAACTTTTAATTGCCACATAGAGGTAGATGAGGGGGATGAATAAACCAATTACCGCGGTATTAATTATCTGAATGATTAACTTGATGTCAGGGCTTATAAAACCAGGATTCATAAAATTAACGATCGTAATAATAAGCAGAACCGTCAAATTGATTGTTGCGATGATCGTGATAATGAATTTCGACCGAGTATAGATATGTCGTTCAATCGCGTATATGAGAAATATAACGCTTCCAATACCGATAAGTGCACCCAACTCCCAATATAGCTCTTGAGCATCAATAAAATCATAATAATAATAGGAAATTCGCGCTACTATATGGATGAAAATAAAAATTGCAATTCCTAAATAATATTCGCGTTGTGGTCGCTCAAATTCTGGCTTAAATGCTTTTCTGGTTAAAAGAATTCCAAAAATTCCGCTAAACACGAAAAAAATAATCCATAGAGCCATGGAAATTTCATTAATCTGCAATCTGACACCCCATTATTTATAGTATTTTCATCTATTAAACAACTATTTAATAATTATTAATAGCAAGAATTAGGAAAAAAACCAAAAAAAGTAAAAAAGGGGGAAGAATTACTCTTCACGTTCAATGACGCAAGCGATGCCCATGCCTAAGCCAACACAAAGGGATGCAATCCCATATGTATATTTTTCACGTTCCATCTCGTTTAACATCGTGATAACTAGCCGCGATCCAGAACAAGCCGTAGGATGCCCAAGCGCGATGGCCCCACCCATACGGTTCAATCGCCCTCCTTCAGCGGCCTCACCTTCTGTCCCGAAATCGACTTTCATTCCATAATCGTCTGTCAAGATCTTCCCAGCAGCAATGACAACCGAGGCGAATGCTTCATTAACTTCTATAATCTCCATATCTTTAAGCGTCATATTGACGTGTTTTAAAGCTTTTGCGATCGAAGGGGCTGGTCCTGTGAGCATATATTCTGGATCGGAACCGACTACGCCATATCCCAAAATTTTAGCCCTTGGTTTCCACCCCATGGATTCTGCATAACTCCTCGTAGCAAGCAGCGTCATACTCGCACCGTCATTAATAGGGCAACTATTCCCTGCAGTTACGAACTCACATCCCGGTACTGTCCGCAGTGACGCCATCTTTTCTAATGTAGTACCATGGCGAATAACTTCATCGTGGTCATAATCGAAATTCTTCTTTACTTCCCCAGTTTTTGGATCCTTCCATTTATTAATATGGACAGGAACTATTTCATTTTTGAATTTTCCCGTTTTTTCTGCCTTGCTGGCCTTCATCTGGCTGATATAACCAAAGAGATCCAATGTTTCACGAGGTATTTCCCATTTCTTAGCGATTCTATCTGCAGCAATGATTTGTGTGGCGAAACCCGGGTAATTCTTGAGAACTTGAGGATGAGGCATACCAGGTATCATTTTATATAATTCTAATGTGCCTTTCGCCTTCCTGTATAAATCAGGATGCTCCTTATCCTTTTTATATTTGGGAATTTCTTTCTTGGTATATTCCGCAGCATCCGACATGATCGCGTATTTGCTTTGCTGTTCCACGCCTCCCGCCAGATACATATTACCATATCCAGCCCATAAACCTGTAGAGGCGATCCACATACTTGTTTGCCCGCTTGCACATTGGCGGTTGATGGCAAGGCCCGGAACGGTGGTTAATCCCAACGCAAGTGCCACGACACGTCCGATATCTAACGCACCTCCACCGATTTGGGAGTTGCAGCCAACTATGACATCTTCTAGCTCACTACCGTGCTCCTCAAGCCCTGCTACTCGTTTAAATAATCCGTTCTTTACTATTTGATAAGGCATGTCAGCAGTATGAACCTGACTTAGGGTGCCCCGCCTTTTACCCATTGGGGTCCTTACCCCATCGACGATTACAACATCACTTTCTGCTTTAGCCATTCAATAATCACCTTTTTTATCATTAATAATTTTATAAAAGATACAATTTGTAATCAAACGATCTTAGAAAGATATAAGAATTTTATTTCATTGAGATAGGAAATAATACGATGTTTTTTCCTGAAGAATTTATTTGACTATTTGAAAACAAATCTCATTAAGAGGAAGATGTCGAAGTTTAAACCAACTATTAAAAATGAAAATCTCATTTCCTTTGTCGAAACACCTCCAGAAATTGTAAATTTAATGATAAAGCTTGTTAATAAGCAGAAAGACTGTAATATCTTAGATACTGGTTTTGGGAAAGGTATCTTTTTAAAACAGCTACTGGAAAATGGGTTCATTAATATTGAAGGAATTGAAATAAGCAAGGAATTATTCGAATATTGTGAATCGACTTTGAATGGGATAACGCTTTTAAATAGAGATTTTTTGATTTGGAAACCCTCTAAAAGGTATGATTTGATAATAGGTAACCCTCCTTATGCACATTACAATTCTTTACCAATCAAAATACAAGAAGAAGTTTTAAAAATCACAAAAACTAGAGAATCGGATATTTATTATGCATTCATCATTAAATCTGTTGAACTGCTAAAGGAGAATGGCGAGTTAATTTATATCGTTCCCTACGGATTCCTTTATAACACCCATGCAAAAACAGTGAGAAAAAAGTTATTAGAAAATGGATCTATTCAAGCCATTATAGATCTCGATGAAACACGATTATTTTATGATGAACATCCAGAAACCATTATTTTTAAATTTACAAAGGTGAAGCCTAAAAATCCAGAGAATATTGAGATTTTACGCATTAAAAATAGAAATGCACGACCATCCGAAATATTTCAAAAGGCCATTGTTTCCCTAAATAAAAAAATAGAAAACGAGCTTTTTATCTACCACGAGAAACCGCAATTCAATGACTATAGAGACATTTGGTCAACCCATCCTCATATAGAGATTCCAGAATACATTAAATTAAAGGATATAGCTTATATAGGCGTTGGATTAGTTACTGGTTTTGATTTAGCCTTTCGGATTGAAGATAATGAAGATAAACTCTTTAATTTCGATGAAAGAAACCTTGTTTTCCAATTTGTAAAAGCAGCTAACTGTAAGGGATTTTGGGTAGATGGGTCTGTAAAATACGTTCTTACGGATGATAGAATCAAAAATGAAAATGAAATCTCCAAAAAATTGCCAAATATTTATCAAAGAATTCTACCGCACAAAGAAGAAATGTCCAATAGGTATTTACCCCATAATAAAAAGTGGTTTCATTGGCAAGCATTGAGAAATAAAACAACAATAGAAAAATATATGCAATATCCAAAAATATTCGTTCCCACACTGGACAGAAGCAAAGTAAATCGTTTTAGCTTAACTAATGAAAGCGTTTATCCCTCTGGCGATGTTTTGTGCATAATTCCACTCAAAATAGATCCTCTATTTTTACTCGGATATTTAAATAGTGATTTTTTTAGGAAATATTATCTATCTCACGGTGCTAGAAGAGGGCATAGAATTGCTTTTACTCAAAGAATATTATCAAATATTAAAATTCCCTCTTTTAATGGTAAGATAATTAATGAAATTATAAAAATAACACGAGAAATATTAGATTCTAAAGATGATTCCAAACGCAAATTAATTGATGAGGTAATTGAGGAGGCCTTTGAACAAAAATTATTTGAAAAAACGGGTTTGTACAAATTTTTCTGATATAACTCGCTTAGCTTATTTCTTTACATTCATCTCGTCGTGTATGAATTAGCGTATCATCTTCAGCAATAAGGAATTGATAAATATTTTCCATGAGTTTTTCGAGATTCTTACGTCCCATTCTTTCGAGCGCGGGGATTATAATACCTTCAAATGGTTTTAGTATATCGTCTGGAGCAAAATCAACAAGAACATCTACATATCGACAATTTCCTTCTGTAGTTTCTTCGTAGACGGCAAATCCAGTCATTATTTTGATGTAGTTACTATTCTCGACCCACCATTCTTCAATATTGCCCTTAAACTCACAAACAAGGTCATATTGAAGGGTAACTTTCATCAGCGGGATCTTTTCTGATAGAGTGTAACGTAGCCGGGTCGGGGTCAGTTTTTCAATCTTTATATTCTTATTGGGGTAACATTTCATAAGAATCTCGGGATCGTGGAAGATTTCCATCAATCTCTGAGGAGAGCATGGGAATTCTTTCACAAGTTTATAACGATACTTCCCTGTTTTCACAATTTCCAATTGGTCATCATCGAGAGTTTTTAAGTGGTACATGTCAGCTACTTTTAGTTCCAAAAACTCAGTAAGATATTGAGTCAAAGTTTTCCAGATACTCGATACATACTGATAGAATGAAATACTACCCAAGGTAAAGCTATGAAAAAAATCAGGGATGGGGATTTTAGTCCAGTCGCCCCCTTTCTTTATGATCCGGTATTTTTTTTGCTCAACTTCGATATAGGAATAAATATACTCTAAAAGAAAAGTTTTATTCTCGAATATTCGGCGAAGTAATTCAGCCTCACTATGGATTGTTTCGATTTTTATTGAATTCAGATGGTTAAAAAGGATGTGTAAGAAATTAATTCGCCGTTTGAAATAGCGCTTATTAAGTTTTTTCAATTGCCTAAGCACACGTCTGATAAAATTCGGGACAAAAATAGGCGGGATTTGAAGTAAAAGAGTTGAGTAAAGAGGGGTTTTTTTATAGTATTTTGGGAAATTAAGTTTTATGAGGCGCTTCTTCCTATCAGGATTCAGATAGATTTCTTTTGCAGTATTGAATAGGACATCGAATTGGCGTTGAAGCTTTCTTTTATAATCAACGACATAACTATTAATAATAAATGGTAAAGGATAGATTTGTTCTAGCGCAATCCGATAAGCTCTCGCCTTTTCCTCGATGATCTCCTGCTCTAAATCCTCTAAAACGCGTTCTCCCGAAATACACGCAGATTCTTTCATGCGACTCATTTCTTCATGGATCAATCCATTATATCCGTATTAATTTTAGGCATCCCGACTAATTAAGTTTATGAGTTTCGACGAAACTACCATAAATTCTTTATGGAAAAATTCTCTAATTACTCATAACAGCAAAATTTATCGTTATGTGGCATAATATATGAGTAAATCAGAACGCCCTGAACCCCGTAATTATCAAGTTAATGCACGTGATCAAGTTGTACAAGTAATCGATGATGGAAAAAAGGTCATTTTAGTGTTACTTCCGACCGGAATGGGAAAAACCTTCATCATTACGTTATCGATCGAAGCCTTAATTGAAAATGGAACTTTAGAAAAGAACGATAAAGTTCTCTTTCTCGTACAAGACCGGAAGTTAAAACATCAATTATATGATATGGCTCAAGCTCTTGGATTGGGAGATTATGGAGACTTGTTCCTTCTACCTGAGGGGCGGCAATCGAAGATTGAAGCAGGAATAACGCGAAAGCATGCTCAAATCGCTAAATTCATTTTTGCCACCCCAATTCTCCTCCTAAATTCA